>DATIXL010000046.1:0-13342 GCA_035518615.1 Terriglobales bacterium
TTCGGATTGGATGGCGAGCAACAGAAACGGCGCGGCCAGGAGGAATGCGCCCGCGATGGCGATGATGCGGCCGAATGGCCAGAAGCGCTGCAGACGGTCTGCCAAATATCCCCCGATCAACACACCGATCACCACGGACAATAGTGCAATGAACGCCAGCATGACCGAAGCCTGCCGCAAACTGAAGTCCTTGTAGTTCACGGCAAAGTCCACGCCCCAAGTCAGGAGCGACACACTGGAGAACGTGATGCAGGTTCCGGCGGCAATCATGCTAACGAACGCGGGAACGCTGAGCAGGCGCCCAATCGGAACGACTTCGGAGCGCGGGCCGCGCGGCGGTTCTTCGAGATGGATCAGCGCAAGCGCGGGCGCGAGGCCCGCAAGCGCCACCACGAAGAGTGAAAATTGCCAGCCATAGCGCGGCCCCAGTATGCCGCCGAGGGCCTGTCCCCCCGCGCCGCCAAGCAGCATCCCCGTTGCGAAGATCGCTTGAGCGAGCGCGCGGCGCTCATGAGGAAATGCGCCGGAAATCATGGATTGCGCGGCGGGAGCGTAAGCGGCCTCGCCGATTCCGACCAGCGAGCGCGCCACCAGCAAAAAATAAAAACCGGAGGCGAGCCCGGCGGCAAAAGTGCAAACGCTCCAGAAAATGATTCCGAAGGCGATGATTGCTTTTCGGCTGAAGCGGTCCGCGAGAAATCCGAAGGGAATACTGCCGAGCGCCAGAACGATGAGCAGTCCGGTTTGCAGGGAACCGAGCTGCTCGTCAGTGATCCCAAGCTGGCCGCGGAGAAGCGGAATGAGAGGAACAAAGACCTGGCGTGCGGCAAAGTTGACAAAATTGATCAAAGCAAGTACAGCAAGAAGACGGAATTGAAAGGACGTGAGCGAAGTGGGTTTCGAATCCATAGAGTGCGGGTTCAATGATTCGCCAGCGGCCTGTTCTCCGAAACCCCAAAATGGGCATCCGTCAAGAATTGCAAGAAAACTACGACTGCAGCAGAACCTGTACTGGATTATATACCGCAGATGAAGACGGACTCCTTCGCAAAGACGACCAGTGACCGACTGACCACCGTGCTCTCGTACGGCGCTCTGCTGCTCCTCGGGTATCTGGCATACCTGATTCTGGAGCCGTTTCTCGTGCCCCTGGCGTGGTCGGCGGTGTTCGCGATTTTCTTTTTCCCGCTGCACGCGAAACTGCTAAAAAAACTGAAACCTACCCACGCGGCTTTGGTCAGCACGCTGCTCGTGACATTTTTGCTGATCGTCCCGGCCTTGGTGGTGTTGTGGTACACCACGCGGGAAGCTCTGGATGCTGCGGGTCGCGCGCATAGCATGTGGCTGCAGCCGGGATCGGCAGTGCCATCCCACGTCGCGGAAAAACTTCGAAGTCTGCTCCCCGCCTCGCTACAGCAAACGGATTTCTCAGCGCCATTGCGCCAGGGTGCGGAGAGAATTGCGACATTCCTGGCGGCCAAATTCACCGCGCTGCTGAAGAATCTTTTCGCCTTCCTCGTGGACCTGTTCATCCTGCTGTTTTCCCTGTTTTTCATGTTTCGCGACGGCGACGGCATCGTGCGCGGTGTGCGGCATCTGCTGCCGTTCGACCGGGAACTTCAAAACGACGTGATGCGCGAATCTCGCGACCTGATTTTTGCGAGCGTGGCAGTCGGGCTGCTGATCGCCGCGATTCAGGGCACCCTCGGCGGCACGGCTTTCGCGTTGACGGGCATTCGCACTCCCGTTTTTTGGGGCGTGTTGATCGCTTTTTTCTCCCTGGTGCCCGTGGTGGGCTCTGCGTTGATCTGGATTCCGGCGGCGCTGTGGCTGGCCTTCACAGGTTCGTGGGGCAAAGCCATCGTGGTGCTCGCCATCTGCGGCGGCGTGGCCGGAGTCGCGGATAACATCATTCGCCCCGTTTTGCTGAAGAACCGCACGCGGCTGAACGAATTATTGCTCTTCCTTGCAGTGCTTGGCGGCATCCAGGCATTCGGGCTGCTGGGGCTTGTGATCGGGCCAACCATCGTGGCCGCGGCTCTGGGAGTGTTCCGCGTGTACATGCAGAAGCGCGACCAGCTGCAGGGTGCAGACTTGTAGCAAACTACGAACCGTGAACGGCGAAAAGGCGCTTGCGCTGTTGCGCCTGTGCTAGAGTACCCGCCGGAATGAACTGTTCATGAATGAGACTCTGAAAAAATCGGCGCAGCACTCGGAACTGGCTCCGGAAATGCTCCGCTGGCGCTGCGAGCCGGAGCGCCTGCCGTTCGAAACGACGGCCCAGGCGGAGCCTCGCGAAGGCTTCGTGGGGCAGGATCGCGCGCTGCGCGCTCTGAAGATGGGCATCGAGCTCTCCGCGCCGGGCTACAACGTCTTCGTGTGTGGACTCGCGGGAACCAGCCGCGGCGGCACCATCGCCCACATGGTCGAGGAGCTGAAGCCCGCCACGAAAGAGTCACCCGACCGCTGCTACGTCAACAATTTCAAGACCCCGGATCGCCCGCGCCTCCTCTCGCTCGCGCGCGGGCAGGCCAATAATTTCCGGAAGGACATGCAGGCGGGCATTGATTTTCTGCGGCGAAGGATTCCGCAAGTCTTTGAGGGCGAGCCGTTCCAGAGGCAAAAGGGGCGAATCGTCGAACGATTCACGGTGCGCGAAAAGGATTTGATGGACGATTTCACGCGCAAAATCGCGCGCGAGCAGTTTGCGCTGGGGCACATGCAGGTGGGCGCGGTGGCGCTGCCCGAAATTTTCCCCGTGCTCGAAGGGCAGATGGTGCCCATCGAAGACGTGTCGAAGATGGTGCACGAAGGAAAACTGGACGCGCCCGTCGCCGAGGAAATCGAGCGCAAGTACGAGCAATTCCGCCAGGAATTCACGGTCGTTTACCGCAAGACGCTGACGCTTTCGCGCGAACTCGCGAGCGAGCTGAGCTACCTCGAGCAGGAAGGCGCCTCGGTGCTCGTGGACGGCGTGATCGAGGAGTTGAAGGAAAAATATCCGGGCACGAGCGTCTCCGAATTTCTCGAGGAAGTGCGCCACCACCTGCTCGATAACCTCGATCCCTTCAAGGAACGCGAAGGCGAGACCGAGGACCAGCCGGATAGTCCCGATGGACTGCCGAAGCCGCCGGGTCCGGAGCGCGATCCCTTCCGCGTCTATGGCGTGAACGTGATTTTGTCGCACGACGATGACAACGGCCCGCCGGTGATCTTCGAGATGACGCCGACGTACGCGAATCTATTCGGCACCATCCAGCGCGCCTACGATGCGCGCGGCGGATGGACCAGCGACTTCATGGACCTGCGCGGCGGCTCGCTGCTCCGCGCCGATGGCGGTTTCCTGATCATGTATTCGCTCGAAACTCTCTCCGAGGCGGGCGTGTGGCGCGCGCTCAAGCGCACGCTGAATCACAGCCGCCTCGAAATTCAGCCCGCGGAAATGTTTTATCCCTTCGGCGGCAGCGCCATGAAGCCGGAACCCATCCAGATCAACGTGAAAGTGATTCTGATCGGCGACCGCGATCTCTACGAATTGCTTTACGCGTACGAGGAAGATTTTCGCAAAATTTTCAAGGTGCGCGTGGAATTTGACGAAGAGATGCCCATGAGCGATACGGTCATCGCGGAGTATGCGGGCCGGCTGCGCGCGCTTTCGGAAAAGGAAGGGCTTTCGCCGTTCGATCGCGGAGCTTTTGCCGCGATGCTGGAGTACGGCGTGCGCAGAGCGGGCCGGCGCAAAAAAGTGACGGCGCGCTTTGTGGACATTGCCGACCTGGCGCGCGAAGCGAACTACGAAGCGGCGGCAGCCGGCGAGCACGTGGTGCGCGCCGCACACGTACGGGGCGCGCTGGCGTCCAAAGTCGAGCGGCACAACCTGATCGAAACGCGCATCCGCGAAATGATCGAAGAAGGCACGCTGCTCGTGGATTTGAGCGGCGCGCGCGTGGGCCAGGTGAACGGATTGAGCGTGCTCGAGATCGGCGGCTACTCGTTCGGCAAGCCGGTGCGCATCACGGCCACGGCGGCGCTCGGCAAAGCCGGGCTCATCAATATCGAGCGCGAATCGCACCTGAGTGGACGATTTCACGACAAAGGCATGCAGATCATTGCCGGATTTTTGCGCAGCCAGTTTGCGCAGGACAAGCCGCTTTCGCTGGCCGCGAGCATTTGTTTCGAGCAATCGTACTCCGGCGTGGACGGCGACAGCGCGAGCTCGACCGAAGTGTATGCGCTGGTGTCCGCGCTCGCGAATCTGCCGCTGCGGCAGGATATCGCCGTGACCGGCTCGATGAATCAACAGGGCGACATTCAGGCCATCGGCGGCGTGAATGAAAAGATCGAGGGATTCTACGATGTTTGCCGCATCCAGGGATTGACGGGAACGCAGGGCGTGCTCATTCCAGCTTCCAACGTGGAAGACCTCATGCTGCGCGAGGATTTGCTCGATGCCGTTGCCACAAAGAAATTCCACATCTGGCCGGTGGCCCGCATCGAACAGGGAATCGAGATTCTATCGGGAAGCGCCGCGGGCAGAAAAAATGGCGACGGAACATTTGATGCCGCAAGCGTTTTTGCCAAAGTGGATGCCCGCCTCAAGGACATGGCCAGGACCCTCAAAGAATTTGAGTAGCCGCAAAGGCGAGATCTGCCCTATTCCGACGTCACCCTGGCCCTTCGGCTTCAGCCGGATTGCTCCGTATTCAGACGTGGTTCGGCCTTCTCTCCTTCGAGGGGTTTGAAGTAGAGCCAACGCAGAAGCACATACCAAACGATCAGAGAAACGAGAAAATTCACCAATTCTGGAAGTGCGTCGCGGAACGAAAAGCCCACCACCGCCGAAGCATGTGGAACGATTTCACGGTACTCTCCCCGAGAGATCCAACGGGCAACTGGCCAGGAAAAAATACCCACAAAGTGTAGAAGACTTTGCGCGAGTAAGTAACCGAGAGCGATAGCTCCAACGTAGCTTTCCACGATTACGCGCTTTAGCCTATTGAGCATGCGCATCCCTTTTTGGCAATTTGCGGTAGTTGCCCAGGGCGCGAAGCGGTCCCGTGCCATAGATCCATCGGCAGGGAAGCCAGACGGCTGCAAGATACAAAGCCAGTTCGCAAGAACCTCCGCCGACGTGACGCCTGCGTGCCCTCGCGCCGCCAGGAGCAGAACCCCTCAGCTCCTCTGGGAACGTTGCCGCAGGAATTCGCGCACGGCCGGCGAAGCATGCTCGCCTGCCTTGGGAGGGAGCTTGGCACCTGCATTTAAGAGAGCTTCGACGGAGGCGGCAAAATCCCCCGCGTCGCGGCGCCAGCCGTTCACCGAACCGTAGAAGGCCCAGCCGAGTGGGGTGGCCTTGTATGCAAGGTCCGTAGCGTCGATGGGAGGACGACAGTGGAGCAGCACGCGGATCAGTTCCACGTTTCCATGAAAGCCCGCCCAATGCAGGGCGGTGATGCCGCCCTGGGTGCGGGCGTCAACGGGCCAACCGGCCTCAAGCAGCAGACGCACGGCTTCAAGATTATTGGCCTCGGCCGCGTTCACCAGCTTGCGGCGGTCGTCTTCGGTCAGAGTTTTCGCTAGATTTGGGTTGCGCGCCAGGAGAGCCTTGAATGTCGGCTCGTCGCCAAGTTCGCACGCTTGCGCGAGCTTTAGTTCATCGGGACTGCGTTCCATCAACAAGCGGAAAATCTCTTCGTGGTGGAACTCGCGCGCGATGATGTGCGCGGTTTTGTTTTTGCCGAGAGTCCAGATGTAGATCGTACCTCCGGCGCGTTCATACTGCCTGGGAAAAAATTCGTCCGAGACGCTCGTGCGGATCGAAGCCGGATCGGAATCAAGATATTTACGGACGAGATCGGTGTCGCCGAGAGCAGCGGCCATGAGAATGTCCGCGCGGCAGCCGCGCTGCACAAGGTAACGCGCAACGTCCTGCCGGCCGCGGACCATGTATTGCGCGGGAGTGGATTCGTGGTCCACGTCGCGGGCGTCAATGTCCGCGCCGTGGGCTAGAAGATACTCCGCGGCCTCAATGGATTGCGCGAAGTGCAGCGGGGTTTGCCCATCTCCGCCGCGCGCCTGCACCAGGGCGGGATCGGCGGAGATCATGGCTTTGAGTTCGTCCAACATGCCAAGACGCGCGGCGGCGTGCACGTCGAGCTTTGCGCCGTGGCCCATCAGAAATGCAGGGAGCCAATCCGCGCACCAGGCGTCGTCCATCGCACCGAAGCTGCCGGCCCACCAGTCGGAGCGCTGGTTGATGTCCGCGCCGTGGCGGAGGAGTAGCTCGATGAGGTTGCGATTGGCATGCTGTACGGCGACCATGAGGAGAGTCGCGCCGAAGCGATCCTGCAACGGCTCGTTGATCCTTGCTTTCAATTCCGCGTTTTCCCTCAGGAGTGTCGCGGCCCGAGCGACATTGTCCGATTTGATCGCCGCGACAAAAGCGTCATAGGGATCCGCGGAGAGCGATTGAACGCGCTCCTTCAGCTGAGGCCACGTTTCGAAGCCGTATTCCCGGGCGACCGCGTGTTGCGCATCGGCGAGTTTTGGAGCGTTCGAAGAGCCAAACGAGCGGAAGAGTTCCACGGCGGCGGAATCGCCTTCGCGAAATCTCTGCAAGAGCTCTTTGGCTTGTTTCTTCAGGTGATCGAGGTTCGGACGTGCGGGAAGTTCGCGGGACATCATGCCTCCTTCTTTAGCGCCCGAGGTCCGCTTCCGCGGGCAGAAGAGAGGTCGATGCTCAAAAAAGAGGCGAAGCTCAGGTGGGATGATCCCTTTCCGCGGACGGGGCGCAACCTGTTTTGCGAAGCTCAGTTTAGCAATCCGTCAGAAGAGGAGCAAGCGATGCGTTCGCGCCGCGATTGCGGAAACCGCGCGGAAAAACTCAGCTGGAAGGTTGAGGCGCCAGATAGGCTTCGCGGTGGATGAGCTGGTAAGAATGATGCTTTACGCGGACTTCGATGGTGTGCAGCTTTCCATCGTGAACAGGCGGAGAAAATTCCAGGTCGTATTCATGGCGCACGAATTCGGCGATCTCCCCGTAAGCGCGGTCAAAATCCTTTGAGGTTTTCGGCGTGTACACGCGCCCGCCGGTGATTTCGGAAATTTCGCGCAGAGAGCCGCTGGCCTGGCTCAGGACCTGTTTGACTTCTGCCCGGGCCTTGACTTGTTCCGGAGGAACCTTGCTCCGCCAGAACCGGCCTTGATGCGGCGGCTTCTGCATTTGCTCGGCGGTGGAAACGGCAAGGATGCGAACGTCGGAGGCATCGAGTTTCTGCCGCAGCGTTGTGGGGTCTTTTGGTGGAGAACTGTCCACGCCGGAAGTGACCAGCACGATGGTTTTCTTGCCGGGAACGGCTTGGAGCCAATGCAGGACGGAAAAAAGGCTCGAAGTGAGATTCACTTCGCCAAAACCCATCATGAAATTCAGGTCGCGGAGCGCCAGGCGCGCTTCATCTTTGTTGGGAGTGAAATCGAGGCGCAGATCAGGCGAGGAGTCGTAGCAAACGATGGCCACGCGGTCCGCTGGCGCTAGGCGGGTAAGCAATGTGTCCGCGGCGCGAATAAGATCGTCGCGAAAAAAATAGACGGCGGGTCCGCATTCGAGCATGAGCACGATTTGCGCCGGATCGTCCACGGAAAGAAACGCGGTCAGCGGCTGCGGAACGCCGTCGTCGAAAATCTCGAACTGGTCGCGGCCCAGGTTTTCGATAAAGTCGCCTTTGGAGTTCGTGACGATGACGCCGATATTGACGCGGTCCACGCTCACGCGCAGGGGCGGGGAAGTTTGCTCCGGGGCATCTTGGGGCAATCCCTGCGGGACGGCCCGCAAGGCGGTGAGCAAAACGAGGAGAGCCGCGGGGGCCGCACGTTCGAACAGCGCGCGCGAGCTACTCAATCCACCCATCAAAGTGAAGACCTTTGGCGTCTTTCCAGGAAGCGCTCGTGGAAACATGCAGATGGCGCGGGAAAACTTTCGGATCTACACGCATCAGCCACAAGGATGGAGGGATCGCGGGTGCAGGCGCGGATTTCTCCTGCGCGAAGGATTTTGTCGCCGACCGAGTCGGTGATTCCATCAGTTTTTCCTTGATGGCTTCCCAATCGAGCTTTTGAAAATCGAGATAACTGATCCCGGTCAGCTTTTCCGGGAATTGCGCACGGACGGTTCGAAAAGCGGAAGGAAGAGCGTTCGCCGAGGAAGCGCGGCGCGAGAGGTCCTCCTGCAATGCCTGGCTGCTGCTTCCGGCAAGGACCAGACTCGGCGTTACGGCAAGATGATACAGCTTCGGAGGTGCGCCGGAGCCGCCGGGCTTGTTGGCCGTGAGAGAAACGGTAAGAAATGTCGCATCGCCCTGCTCATGCTCGGAGAGGATTTGATCTTTCAGAAGGAAGTGGAGAAGCTTTAAAGTGTCGCCTTTGTCGCGAATGCCCACAAAAATCGTGCGCTTCGAATCGTCCGATGCGGGAACGGTCTGCAATGAGGCAAATTCGCCGGTGAGCAAAGCAAGCGCGTCCGGCAAGGGCATGCCGAGTTTGGCCTGCGCCATCGCTTCGATGAAAGCAGCGGCGCCCTGCTGTTCCGGAGGCTGTGAAGCGAGAAAAGCGCGCTTGGCCGTGGTGTAAAGGGAAACGAGACTGAATTCCGATTCCTGGTAGGACACGGCATCCGCAGGGACAAAGGCGAGAGATGCGGGAGCCGCCTGGCCATCGCCGAAGAGATCAAAAGGAGTGCCCGGCGCGGGCTCCCCAAGTACCGCGGCAGTGAGCCGCGTGCGCGATCCTTCCAGAGTCACCTGGCCGAAAATGGAATGCACGGAATCGAGCTTGAGAGCGTCGAGGACCGGCGCCAACTTTTTGTTCGCCGTGTCCGCGGCGGCGGCAAGTTCGCTCTGGCGGGGCACGCGAAGAAAAAATTCGAAAATGCCGCCGTGGAGCATCGGCCGCGCTTCGCGGTATGCCGGAGTCTCCGCGAGAGAATTTCCGGCAAGCGTTTTGCCCGCAAGGATAGAGGCGATCTGTTCGAACACTTCCGGCTCGCTGGCGCTGATCGCGTATTTCCCGTGCTCCGCCCAGTAGGTTACTCCGGAAGTGCGTTCGACTTTCAATACGGGAATCCCGGCGAGCGTCATCTCGGAAACCTTCGGAGCTTCTTTTTCGGAAGCTCGCGATTGGAGGACGGCTTTCGAAAGCAGCGCTTCTTTTCCGGTGCGATCATAAACAAAGAATATGCCGTTCCACTTTTTCTTCGCGGTGTCGGTGGCAGCTGCCGCACTCCGCGATTCCGGCAAATAGCCCAGCACAAAGGGATTTTCCAGCAGGGATGCATACTTTTCGATTTCTTCCCGCGTTGGCTCCTGTTTCAAGTTCGGAGATTTTTTCGAATCGCTCAGAAGGTTTTCCGCGAGCGCGGAACGAACCGGAGCAAAATCCGGATCGTCCCAGAGAGAGAGAAGCGAATTTGCTGCACGGACGGAAGGAGCGGGAGTGCCGCGCCAGAGAAGGTAGAAAACGGTGCGCTGCGGCATCTGCGCCGGCTCGAGCGGCGCCTGCGCGCACGCGGGAGCGACCAGAATCAAGCAGGCGAACGCCAGCCTGGCAGTTTGACGAAAGAAGGTTTGGGCGTGCATCGAAATCTCCGGGGACCGCGCGGGAACGGGCCAGAAATAGCGTAACGTGACGACGGGAAAGGCCCAAGCCCCGTTGCTGGGGAAGTTTCCAGAATGCGGATAAGGGCCCGGCCGAATTTCGACGGCCGAATTGTTCAATAGTGAAGCGGAAAAATTTCCCGGCAAATTCTGCCAGCCGCCTCAGCCAAGCAACAAAGTCATTGGACTAAGCGCGATCACTAAGAAGAAGGCTTGGAGGCCGTGGGTGCGGCGGCCGGGGCCGCAACCGGCGCGGGAGCAGCGGCGCCTTCCTTGGGCGTCGCAAGATAGCCGGAAATGTTGTTCTTCTGCACGGTGAAGACAACGATTTCGTAAGGAGCAGTTCGCGAGCCGCGAACGTAGAATTGCACGGGTTCGCCCATGGTGCGGTCTTTTTTCTCGATCTCGCGATCGTCGGCGTAGACCGTCATGGTATACATGGATTTCTTTTCGTTGGTTTTATTAAGTTTGATCTGGATGGGGCCGACGCGCTGCGGACTCTTGCTCTTGGGAATGGTGAACTCGTAATAATTGCGCTCGCCCAGGCGTTTGAGTTGCTCGACTTCGTCGTGATTGCGGGCGATCAGGCCGCTCATGACGCCCATATCTCCTGTGGCGCGTTCGAGCTTGGATTTTGTGGCTTCGAGATCGTTGCGGGTGTCGGCGATATCCTTCTTTGCGCCGCCGACTTCAGTGGCCACTGCCCCGATCTGATCACTGCTTTCCTTCTGGACCTGAGTGAGCTTGGCGGTGAGCCTCGCATCCGAGGCCTGCTGATCCTTGCGGATGGCTTCAGCGCGGCTCTTGGCGTTGGCCAATTCGGATTCGGTCATGCCGATTTTCTGTTCGGTGACGTCGAGATGGCCCTTGATGTCCGCGAGGCGGCTGTTGGCCTGGTCCAACTCCGCAGTGAGGACTTTGTTTTGTTCCTGTTGCTTGGCGAGATCCTGGGACATGCGCGAGACGGTCATGTACCCGTAGGCGCCGAGGCCGGCGACGATGAGGAACAAGATGATAAACAGGATGGTGATCCAGCGCGGAGTGCCCGCGCTTTCGTATTGGTACGACTCCTGAGGACTCGGTACATTCGGCGAAATGCTCATTCCCCCTCCTGGGAAAGCGGGCCCACGGGAAGACGCGGGCAAACCCCGGATAGATTATGGCGTGAGAGGGGGGCTGTGTCCATATCGAGGGTGGAAGTGATGCGGCGCGGGGTAAGAGGAGCTGCCAGAATCTGCGGGGGGAGAGAGCAGAGACGGAAGGGAGGAGGAGCAAGCTGTGAAATGGGAATGGTGGGCCCCCCACCCCGGGTGTTTTGGCGCTGGAGTGCGCAAGCGATTGAAAGAAAAGCGGTTGGGGGAAAATTCCAGTTTGCAAGAGTGCGCAAGTAGTTGGCGGGAAAGGAGTTAAGAATTGCAGGGTGTGGACACAGACCGCATGAACAGGCTAAAGAGCCGAGATTGGGGGATTTCACCACAGAGGCCGCAGAGACCACGGAGGGGGGAGCGCAAGGGTAATGCGGCTTGCCGAAGGCGAGATCGGCGGCGGCGTGAGGATGGGACAAAAGCAACATAGAGTATTATAGCATGGATGTCAATATATATTATGGTATCGTTCGAACGGGGAGGGCGAGAGTTGTTGAGTTGAGGGGATTTAGGGCGCGGAGGCTCGGCTTCTTTTTTCGAGCGTCGGTCGTTAGCGCAACCAATTTTACTCGGAGCGAGGAGCTGACGCCTTCGTTCAGTCACGAGGTGTTCAGGGTTTTGGGTGCGCCGCCCGGTTGGGGGCAGGCACCGCCTTGACTTCACGGATGACATGAACGACCAGCTTGGTCTTGAATGCTGCTAGATGCCCCCAACCCGGATGATAGTCTTTTTTGACGGCTTCCGGGAGCTTCGGATCGGGCAGCGGTGGGCCATAAAACTCACCTTCAACCACCACGTACGCTCGTCGCGAACGTTCGATAGCTTTGCGCAACTCTGCCTTGTTCTCGAGCGAGCGCAAGGCAAGTTCGACCCACGTAGTCTCGCTTGGGCACGCGGCATCCTCTAGGACAGTACGGTCTAGGCCCGGTCCATAGATGCCGGAGACGCGAACATTCTGGTGCTGACCTTCACCTACCTGCTTTTGCAGAATGCACAGGGACGCTGTCTTTGGGGTCCGCGTGGGTGGCCCTGCTGTTTGAGCCAGAGATTGGGCAGCAATCAGGCACATCGCTAGCAGGACTCCGAGGCGAGAAGTCTTCGGCATTTTGTCTCCCCCCTAGTTAAGTTAGTGTGGGACAACCAAGCCATTCACGACAGAACCGCCTTGATTGCTGGGAGAGAGCGGCTGTCCATTGCTTCTGTACAAAGGCGAGTGGGCCATAATCTGGTCGATCACTCCGGCGCGCAGTGCAAGCATCTGCTGCCCTGTGCCGAGAACACAATCGCTAAACCCGCAGGCGAAGTGTCAATTTTCATTCTCTGATTTCAAGATCGAATCTGTTACTGCGTAGGCCCGCTGCTCGGACTGATATCGGGTTATGTCCTGACCTACCCTGAAGTTTTCTCCTCCATTCGTGATTGAGATTGAGCTGACAACATCTTGCGCGTCTGCAACGTGGCTTCCCTCGTGGCCAACGGCTGCATCTAGTGCGGCGCCGGAGATTTTCGAGTTAATTGTTACATCGGATTGAGCAAACAGTTTTCCCTGGTCGTCTGCCCCAAGAGTGGAAGTTGTAACTCCGCCTTCGCCTTTTTTGTCGAGATCGGCGAATCCGACGCTGACGTGATTGTCCTTGGTTGGATCGCCGTAGGCTTTGGCAGCTCGCAGAACATCGGGGTCCTTTGACTTCAAGTCGTGCTGCCGTGATTTCTCGAAGGCGATGTCCCTTTTGGTTTGGCATTTGTTGTTGTCGTCTTTACACGTATACAGCCCCGTTGGGTCCGTGAGGTTGATCGGGTCGTTCCGCACATAGCTATACTTATTCAACGTCTGCGGATCGAGCCTCTGCCCTCCGATTGGATCGGGGGACATGAAGCGGCCCATGCTCGACCCGAAGTATCTAGCCCCAAAGTTATCAAGCCCGGACTCGCTGTCGCGTTGTTTGCCGGTGAAGTGCATGGGGCTGCGGTCGGCGTAGCCGACACCGGAGCAGGACAAGGCGTCGCCGAAAGGCAGGCTGGTGCAGGATTCGTTGTAGTTCGTAGTGTAGTAATAGGTGCGGTAGCGCTCGGTACCGAGCCAATCGGCGTGCGTGAAGGTCGTTTCGCCGGCGTAAGTGGCGAGATGGCGCCCACCGGCATAAATTTCCTGGCGGCAGCCGGTACCGCCGGAATTGTGTTCCTGAGTTTGCTCGCCGAAGAGGTTGTAGCCGAAATCGCGGATGCCGTCGGAGGAGCAGGTGTGGGCATTGGCGGGGACGGGCATGACAGGGCGATGGTAACGCGGGAGGGAAGTGGGAAGAAGAGAAATTCTGTTGAGGCGGGGAAGGGGAGTCTCCGCACGCGGGCCGAGGAGCATGGCCCGGATGCGGAGAGCTAAGGAATGAAGGCGCGTTCAAGAAACGGGAAGGAAGGGTCGAGGACAGTGCCGGGAGCGGGGATCGGTCCGCGAATGGGGGATGGAAGGGGATGATTGGCGGGCATGAAGCGGGTCCAGTCGGCGTATGGGCCCAGGGCTTGTCCTGCTGGCCCTTTGGGGGCAAGGTCGCC
>DATIXL010000047.1:0-9231 GCA_035518615.1 Terriglobales bacterium
CGAATTTTCCTCGATCGCCTTGAAAAAATCTTCCAGCCAGTGGTCCTTGAAGCAATGATCGTACGTTCCGGGCCAGACTCCGAATTTCTCCATGTCGTCGCCAAGCACAGCGACCCCGCCTGGATGCACGGCGGCGGCATCCCGGAGGTACGCGATTACATCCTCCACTTTGCCGAATGGAATCAGGTAGCGCAGCGCCTTCTGACCGGGAAATAACCACACGCTTTTTCCTTGATCCTCGGCCAGGTAGGCCCCGAAAAGCTCTTGCGGCTCGAATCCCGCCGCCAGAAAGTGAAAGTCATCCACCAGCGTATAGGAAACCTGTGCGTCCGCCAGCACCGAAGGCAGACATGGTTCCCACACCCGCTCCGCCAGCCAGGCTCCGGAAGGCCGCTTGTCAAAATGACTTTCAATATATCGGGCGAGCTGGTTCATCTGTTCACGCTGATCCTCAGGCGGAATCACCGCCAGAATTGGCTCATACATCCCGCCGCCGACCATCTCCGCTTGGCCGCTCTTCACCATCGCGCGCACCTGCGCGAAATATTCCGGGTGATTCTTCTCGATCCAGATCAGGAGAGGACCGGAATAGTGCAGGCTGGCATGAAGTGTGGGATGTTTCTCCAGGGTCTCGATAAAGGGGAGATAGGAATGCTGGTAGCACCGCTCCAAAACGTCTTCAAAATTTCCAATCGGCTGGTGCGCATGGACAAGAAGGGAGAGATGGAATTTTTGCGGCACGGCGACTCGTCTGGGCTCCTCGAATTATCATACCTTGGCCCGGGAAATTCCAAGAATCAGCGCCAGTGGGGATTTGCGGTTTGCGCAACGCTCGGGGAACTCGTGTGTTTTGTGACCCAATCCCCTATGGTCTGGAGCACCTCTGGCGCCATGGTCTCCTCAATGGCCCCATATTCGGTGGGCGATCCGGTGTCGCAATGCTGGAAGAGGTGATTCAGCCCGGGCAATTCCTCCACTGTTACATCCCGGTTGGCGTTCTCTGCTAAGGCCTTCTTCAAGACCGGAAGATTGTCTTCCGGGGAAACCTGCAGATCCTTCTCGCCGTTCAGTGCCAGGACCGGGCATTTCACCCGCCGCAGCGCTGGGACCGGGTCATAATCCAAAAAGTAGCGGAACCAAGGCGAGCTCAACATGTGAATTTGTGCTTGCAGCGCCGCCGGTGGCATGGCCACTCCCAAGCCGCTCGACTGCACTAGGTCACTCAGTTTCGATTCCAGTGCTTGTCTGTCCTTTTCTTCTCGCACCAGCGCATACGCCTGACGGTCGAACGCCAGGCTGCGGTTCAAGAGATCGTCGCTCATCCCGCTGGCGCGCGCGATCAACTCCGATTGCCGCAGCATCGTTTGCTCACCCGTGGTCGCGGGAGCGGCCAATAGCACGATCCACGCCACTTCGCCCGGTTTCGCGGCGAGCATCGGCGCGATGATGGCGCCTTCGCTGTGACCGATCACTCCGATCCTTCCCGGATCAATCTCTTTCCTCGTCTTCAAATACGCAATCGCCGCATCCGCATCCGCCGCAAAATCTTCGGTCGTCGCATTCTCTTCGCTGCCTGTGGACTTCGCGAAACCCCTCTTATCGTAACGAAGCACGGCAATCCCCCGGCGCGTCAGGTAATCCGCCAAGACCAGGAAGGGCCGGTGCCCCGCAATCGTTTCATCTCGATCATGCGGTCCAGATCCAGCCACCAGAAGGGCCGCGGCGAATGGCCCTGGACCTCTCGGCAGCGTGAGTGTTCCGGAAAGCGTGACCTCCGCTTTCGCGTTTACAATTTTTACTTCTTCTTCGGCGTAAGGATATGGTTTCTCGGGGTTCTGCGGCCGGCGCGCCTCCAACACTTCATTGGACCGCTTGAAATTCAGCGCCCGCATTTCACCGCCTTGCGTCCAGTGTCCCGACAGCATATTTTTCGCCGCATTCAGCGTTCCCTCGTAGGTTCCCGCCAGAACGGGCACCTCAAAATGCAGCACTCCACTCTTCTCCGAAACGTGGGTCGCGGGAACACCGCTGACTCCTTCATCCAGGCTGTCCAGGCCGGCCACCAGTTTCTTGTCCGCATCATGCGAAACATGCAATTGCAGCCTTAACCGAAGATTGCCCTGCTGCAGAGCTCCCTGCCACGTCCCTTCGACTGCGGACACTGCGTCCGAAGGCCGGCCACCTGATCCACTAGGCTGCCTGTGGAAAATCAGCGCCAGCCCCATCCCGCTTTGCTTCCAGATCCCGGTAATGAATTGCCGGTCAGCGGAGATTTTTCCGAGGTAGGACGCTCCCACGTTGGAAAGCTCGAAACTGACCGTCGCCTCCTGATGGAAGAGAGATGTGAGCTGCATTGCGTACACGCCCTGGTCCAGGCTATCGAGCGTGCCGCGTAGGTTCCCCTTTGTATCGCGCGAAATGTGCAGTAGCAAATGAAGCTGCGCATCGCCGGCCTGCAGCGTGCCCGACCAATCGCCTTCAATCTCCGCGGCTCCCGGAAGGCTTGTTGGATGCGAAGTCTGGCTCTGCGCCTCGCGAGGGACCGCCAGCAAGCAACAGAAGATCAACAATGAGCCGAGGCAGGTATTCCGTTTTCCAGAGTGCAAAGGTCGTTCCCCTAAAGTCAGACCAGATTGTAGATGATTGCACTCTGCTTAGGGTTGGTCACCATGCAAAGCCGGAATTTCCCTCCATCCCGCATTCCGGGAGCTGCCGCAATTTGCCTCTCATTCGTTCAAGAATAGCTGTCCTCCGCCGATATCCGGGCGTTCTGCCTGTGGAGCACTTCGCCGAATGGCTTCAGCGCTGTCCAGCAGGCGATTGCAACGCGCCAGAAATTTTGAAAGATTGGATAAATCTCACAATTTGCCAACGCTCCGGCTCCGGCACCTTCGACCAGTCCGGCATCCCATGCCGGACAATACCATTCGTCAGAACCCAAAAAATCGCGCCCGGTGTGGCCTCCTCAACTTCATGAGCCCGCAGGCTCGGCCCCCTCTTTCCGCCCTCGGCTTTCCTTCCGTGGCACTCCGCGCAGTGTTGCTCGAAAAGCTTTCCGCCCGCGGCTTGAGCGTCTGGATCGTTTTCCAGGGGATTGACTCTGGCGCGCGCCTCGTCTGGAGCCTTCTTCAGCGCCGCGTAACTCCACTTATGCTTCTCCGCTGCGGCCGGGCCGTTCATCTGTGCGTATGCCGGGAAAAGCGTGCCCACAAAATTGCCGGCCACCATAAATGCCAAAAGTGCGGCCGAGCAAAGGGCGATCGTTCTGTTCTTCATGGGCGCCCTCCGAACAATCGGCTCACCATCTCTCCGAAGCCGGAGAATTCTCGCGATACCCCCCATCGCAAGAGAAACCGGTGACTGTTGTCATTCAAACCGAACCCCGGCGACAAGCGCAGCGTCCATCCGGAGGGAAGATTCCAAGCCACCACCGGCGCGAGATAGTGCGACGTTTCGTGCAAACCGAAACTCTTCGCATCCCCGAGGCCTCCATACATTTCGACTCCGGCGATGAAGTTCTCCCGGCAAAAATTGCAGCGGTTGGGAACCGCTTTCAGCGCCAGCGGCCGGCTTGCTCCCACCGCGTAGCCGAATTCCCAAGGTTCGCTCGGGGACAGGTTCTTCGTGAACAATGGGTTCACCGCGACATTCCACCCTTTGAACGATTTCGAGAGCAGCAGCTTGAATTCCAGCTCGTGATCGTGGTCCTGTCGCAAGCTTCCATTGGGTTCGGCTAAGTCGGACTCGATGTCGTGGCCTTCGACTTCCTTTAGGATTTTGTCAGCCCCGCTGGTCTGTTCGTACTCGATGTAAATGACCGGGTTGATGAAGTGCTCCTGCTTGAGGGGACGGAAGCGGTTCTCGAAGCGGAATCCCGTGAAAAGTGTGCTGTCATTGAAAGTGGTTTGGCCGTCGAGATAGATCTCGGTCGTCCACCACGCTTTTACTCCGTACTCGAACTCGACCCAGTAAGCATGAAAGTCGTTGCCGCCGCGTTGCGTCCCAAAGGTGGAGAAATACTCGACCTCCAGGCTGCCCGGTTCCTCGAGATAATGGTCGTAGGTCACGATGTAAGGGCTCTCCTGCGCGAAAGAGGAGGGACAGAACAAACCACAGCACCCGAGGGCTAATGTGGACAAACTGAGAAGGAAAGCCCGGGCACACTGCCCTTGGGATACTCTGCCAATTTCTCGCACCGAGCGGGCTTGGCCCGAGGTGAGGACTTCCCTCAGGGCCCTCCTGGCCCAAGAGCGAGCGTTACCCATCCAATTGTGATCTCCTGCCATTCTGTCTCCTTTTTTCGCGTGCAACGCACTGAAAACATAGGCTTAAGTATCAATAATCTCTAGTTGCAGATCATTTGCAATTAGCGAAATCATTCTGCCGTTCTTGCAAATTCCTGTCAACTGGCCTGCGTCGGATGGCACCTATTCCAATTGAATGGTACAAAATAGGACTTAAATGGTCGTATTTCGAGCTTGGCCTGTTTCTGCTCTGCCGCAACTCACTAAAGGCATTATTCGCTCTTGGAGTTCCCTGTCTTGAGGATGAACGCCGCTACGTTGTCGTGCAGCGCTCTCAGTGAAGCTTCGTGGGCGTACACCATGTGCCCCGACTCATAAAATTTGAATTCGATGTTCTTCTCCAGCTTCGCCGGGATCTGCAAGTGCTGCATCTCGTACATGCCCTCAAAAAAGGGCGTAGCCAGGTCGAAGTACCCCGCATTCAGCAAAACCTTGAGATCAGGATTGTACTTCATGGCAATCGCCAGATCGGGCATGACGTTCGTCGCCTGCGGCAAAGGAAAATGGGCGCCCGGCGGCTGATGTAGATAGTTCCAATTCTTCCAGATCTCGATCTCAGGCTTGTACTGTTTGTTTTCGCCGTATTTGAGATCCTTCCGCACGTAGTCGTTGAAGGCCGAAACATACGCCGAGCTGATCGCCGCAGACTGCGGATCGTACTCCGCCTCTTTGCTGAGCGGATCGAACGTCGGTCCGGAAAACCTCGTGTCCAACCGTCCGGTCGTTTGATCGCTGTCATCCTCTAATGTTTTTTCGAATTCCCCAGCGTTGATGCGCAGGTCCGCTTTCTCGATGTATTCGACAGGAAGTCCCGTGTATGCGTGTAATTTCGCGGCGATCGCTTTTCGCTGCTCTTCGGGAAGCGTCGCACCCCCTGCGAGCGCTTGCGCATATTCATTCATCGCAAAATGCTCGACCTCCGCCAACAGCGCCGCCAATTCAGGATGCGCCTCCGGCAGTTTGTGGTGGTACCACGCGGAAGCGGCGTAGGTGGGCAGCGCCAGCTGGTATGGCAATTCCACGCCGGGGTTGAATTGCGGGTTGTCCGCGCTCATATCGAAATTCAGGATTTGCGAAAGTAGAATCACGCCATTCAAGTCAATGTCGTGCTCCGTCTCCAGCACATTCGCCAACGCCGCTGATCGTGTGGTGCCGTAGCTCTCGCCGAACAAATACTTTGCCGAATTCCAGCGCCCGTACTTCGCCAGGAACTGCACGATGAAGTCGGCGAACGCATGCGCATCCTGATCCACGCCGTAAAATGCCTTCTCCTTGTCCTTGCCGCTGATCCGGCTGAACCCCGTCCCGGGAGCGTCCACAAACACCAGATCGCTCACATCCAGCAAGCTGTAATTGTTGTTGACTACTGGATAAGGCGCGGCCGGCGTGTGCGAGTTGTCCGCCGTGACCACCCGTTTCGGACCAAATGCTCCCATATGCAGCCAAACCGTCGAAGAGCCTGGCCCCCCGTTATAAAGAAAAGTTAGCGGACGCTGCGCATCCTTGCTGTCCGCCTTGAAGTAAGCCACGTAGAACATGCTCGCTTCCGCCGGCTCGCTCTTCTTGTCTTTCCCTTCATCCTGGGCAACGTCGTCCCAGCCCTTCGGATGCACCACCAGCGTCCCGGCATACGCGTCATAATTGATCAGCTTTCCGCCGATTGTGACCGAGCCCTTGCTCTCCTGTTGCTCCGGTTTGAATCCCTCATTCTCTGCCGCTTTGTCCTTGCTCGCTGGTGTCTCGCTTTTCGCCTGTGCAGGAGTGGCGGTTGGCTGCAGCGCAATGGCTGCGAGCGTGAAGCCGGCGATCCACAAAATAGGCTTTGGCATCGGGCTGATCTCCGTGAATGGAATAAATTCTGAGACTCACTCGTAAGGCGCACTCGAATCTACCACGTTTCGGCTCTGGCACCCCACGTGCCGCGCAACCTCTGATTTCCCGGGCCTCAAATTTCCGGACGATTGACACTTCCCCCTGCGTGTGGAACGCTTATCTCGTCCATGCGAGTCACCGCCAAAGGCGAATACGCCACGCAAGCCGCCCTGCATCTGGCCCGCCAGTATCCTGCCGTGGTCACCATCCAGGAGATCGCCGCTCGCCATCACATTCCCCTGAAATATCTCGAGCAGATTCTTCTCGAGCTCAAGCGCGGCGGAATTCTCGAAAGCCGCCGCGGCGTCCATGGCGGTTACACTCTGGCGCGCAATCCTCACAAAATTTCCGTCGGCGAAGTGCTTCGCATCGTGGATGGCGCCTTCACGGAGTCCAGCTGTACTCACGCGCGCGAGCGCCTCGGCTCCGAGTGCGCCGAGGGAGAAAATTGCGGCCTTCGCCAGCTTTGGCAGGACGTCCAGGACGCGGTCGAAAAAATCCTCTTTGAAACTTCCTTGGACGATCTCCGCCGCCGCAGCCTCGACAAGCCTGATCGCAAACAGCCCCTCGCGCGCATTCACGCTTGAATTCTCATGAGAATCGCCTCCACAAAAATAAAAAGCGCCCCGGCTCTCCGCCGAGGCGCCAAATCAAACTTGTGGCTCCAAAACTGCCTTACTTCTTCGCGTACCACTCCGAATTCAAAGCCGTGAAGCTCTGCCACTTCTCCGGCAAATCCTCCAGCGCAAAAATCGCCGTCACCGGACACACCGGAACGCACGCGCCGCAATCGATGCATTCGACAGGATTGATGTACAGTTGCGTTACTCCCTCGAATTCCCCTTCGTCCTTGCGCGGATGGATACAATCCACCGGGCAAACGTCCACGCACGCTGTGTCTTTCGTGCCGATGCACGGCTCGGCAATCACATAAGCCATTCACGGTCTCCTTTGTCCGGAACCTCTGCCGGCGGCGCTCCTCAAAGCGTTCCTTCCGGCCATCCCTTCGCTTGATTGATCTCGGCGCTCAGCCCAGCAAACGACACCCTGATTGTACGCGGCAGTTGCACGTTTCTCAACTCTCCGCCTCTTCGCGTAGGGGCACTCCTTGGCCTGGATTTTGAGAAGCAATGCTCGACATGAAGAAACTCGCATTCTAAACTTCGCCTCGCAACCGCTTCATGCTCTTGCTCGGGAGGAGAAATGAATCTTCGCAATCTCCGGTTCCGGAACACTTTGCTCGCCCTCGCCCTCTCCGCCGCATTCGTCTCGCCCTCTTTCGGCTCAGACCAGGTTCGCACCACCGCCGGCATCGTCGAAGGCCGCGCAAGCACCGATGGAAAAATCCTCATCTTCGAAGGCATTCCCTACGCCGCTCCTCCCGACGGCGATCTCCGCTGGAAGGCTCCCCAGCCCCCGGCAAACTGGCCAGGCGTTCGAAAGGCCACCGAATTTGGCGCTCGTTGCATGCAAGGTCCCATCTATGGCGACATGAATTTTCGCGATAACGGCCCCAGTGAAGACTGCCTCTATCTCAACGTTTGGACTCCCGCAAAATCCGCCGCCGCCCATCTCCCCGTCATGGTCTGGATCCACGGCGGCGGCTTCGTCGCGGGTTCCTCCTCCGAGCCGCGCCAGGACGGCCAAAACCTCGCCAAAAAGGGCGTCGTCGTTGTCAGCTTCAACTATCGCTTGGACATCTTCGGCTTTTTCGCCGACTCCGCTCTCGCGAAAGAGTCCGCTCACCACGCAGCCGGAAACTACGGCCTCCTCGATCAAGTCGCCGCTCTCCAATGGGTCAAGGACAATATCGCTGCGTTCGGCGGCGATCCGCAAAACGTCACCATCTTCGGCGAGTCCGCCGGCTCATTCTCCGTCAGCGCCCTGATGGCCACTCCTCTTTCCCGCGGCCTATTCCATCGCGCCATCGGAGAAAGTGGCGCCTTCTTCGGCACTTCCCTCCCTCTCGCAACGCTCGCGGATGCCGAGCAAATCGGCGCAAAGTTCGCCAAATCCATCGGCGCAAAGTCCCTCGCCGATCTTCGCGCCATTCCCGCCGAAAAACTCCTCGGTGAATACCTCGCGGCTGGAAAATTCGCTTTTCCCCAGGATATTGACGGCTATTTTCTCCCCGATGACGTCCGCTCCATCTTCGCCGCGGGCAAGCAGGCCCGCGTCCCTCTCCTCGCCGGCTGGAATCATGATGAAGATAACTTCAGCGCCGTTTTCGGCAAGCAGGCTCCCACCGCGAAAAATTTCATTGCCTTCGCCAGGTCCACGTTCGGCGATCGAGCCCACGAATTTCTCAAGCTCTATCCCGCAAACTCCGATGAGGAAGCCATCCAATCCGCCAACGATCTCGCCGGTGACGATTTCATCGCCTATTCCACCTGGAAGTGGCTCGAAATGCAGCTCTTGACCGGCCACTCCTCCGTCTATCGCTACGAATTCGACGACGCTCCTCCCCGCTCCACCGGCGCCGGACTCGAAACTCCCGTCGGCGCTTACCACTCCGCCGAAATCGAATTCGTTTTCGAAACTCTTCCTTCCAAAAATCTTCCCTGGCGCCCCGGCGATTTCCAGTTCTCCGATCTCATCTCCACCTATTGGACCAATTTCGCCAAGACCGGCGACCCCAATAATTCCGGCGTGCCCGCCGCACTCTCGACGGAGGCGCGCCCGCCCGCCGAAACTTCAGCCAATGCGAACCCGTCTTCCGAAGCCTCGGGCAAAGCGGCCTTACCTCACTGGCCCGCGTACAACGCCAACGACGGCTATCAGGTTATGCATCTTAGCTTCGATCCCCACGCCGCCCCCGACGCCCATCGTTCCCGCTACCTCTTTCTCGACTCCCTCCCACCCTCGAGGTAAAACGGAAACCGTCGGCGGGTGCCCCGCCCGGTGGAGGTTCACTAGCGGCAAGCACCAATGTGATACTTGTGAAGCACAGAGAAATCAAAAAGCTGAAGGGCTAAAATCGATGGAGCCAGACCAATCTATCGAAATCCAGCTTGTGAGTAGCAGAGGCGAACCTCTGTCCCTCAGCAATGTGATG
>DATIXL010000048.1:0-13284 GCA_035518615.1 Terriglobales bacterium
ATCGTCTCGTTCCCGCGTCTCTCTCGATCCTCAAGCACTCTGTAACTACCCTTACGCCGATGGCCGCCAGTGCCGCATGCTGCGCCATCCCGGCCATCCTTCTTTATGCTTTTTCCACTCCCGCGAAGAGCGCCAGCTTCTCGAACTCGATCGCATCGGCGAAGATCTCGCCTCGCTCTCTTCCGAATTCCACACCATGACGGAAGTCCGCCGCGCCGTCTCCCGCCTCTTCAAGCTCGTCGCGCGCAATCGCATTCCGCTCAACAACGCGCGCCTGCTCGCCTATCTCGCCCAGCTTCTCGTCTATTCCCAGCCGGACGCCAAGCAGGAGATCAATTTCGCCTTCGGCCACGGCGCCTGGGACCGGGTCCTCCGCGCCGCCTTCGAGGCTCGCGATGACGAGTCTGCCTCTGCGGATGAGGAAGAGTCGCCTTCGGAACCGGTTTCCGCCTAGAGCAAGGCTGACGAACCTGAAGCAGAGGAAAATCGCTCATGGAACTCTATAGTATAAAGTACTTGACAATGCCAATGGATAACCCTATCCTTCCTCCGCGGCGGAGAAATCCAAGGTCTCACCTATGATCAAACGCATTGTGGCCATCGTCTTTATCTTTGTGTGCACCACCATCGCTTGGATGATTCTCGGCACCTCCATCTTTATCCGCACCAACAATGCCGGCTCCGTCCTCACTTCCCGCGTCGCCTCCACCTGGGGCGCCCAGCAGGAACAAAAGCCTCTCACCGTCAATTACTCCCGTCAGGAACCAAAAACCGTGGAAGTGGAAGAGAACGGCAAGAGCGTCGCCAAAACACAATGGACGGATGTCCCCGTTTTCGTCCCGCTGGATTCGAGCCGCATCAACGCCGATCTGCACGTGGACTACCGCCAAAAAGGCCTGCTCTGGTACAGCACCTACAAGGTCGCTTTCGCGGGGACCTACACGTTTCGCAATCCCACTGGTCAGCAGCAGAATTTCTCCATCCAGCTCCCGCTCCCCGCCAAGCAGGCCGTCTATGACGGCTTGGAAATCTCGCTGGATGGAAATGCGCTCCCGCTCGACTTCGGCGGAACGCACGTCTCCGCGCGCGGGCAGGTTGCGCCGAATGCCCAAGGAACGGTTGGCGTCAGCTATCGCTCGCAGGGAATGGACAATTGGAGTTACACCTTCTCGAGCGGCGATGAAGTCTCCCGCATTAAGGATTTTCATCTGCTCGTGAAGACGGATTTCGGCGGTTTCGACTTTCCGGAAAATTCGCTTTCTCCCACGGAAAAGCGCGCCACCGCCAGCGGCTGGGAATTGAAGTGGGATTACCAGAATCTCGTTTCCGGATTCAATATCGCGGTGAAAATGCCGCAGAAGCTGCAGCCCGGGCCGCTCGCGGGCCGCATCTCCTACTTCGCGCCCGTCTCGCTCTTCTTCTTTTTCTTCCTCATCTTCGTCTTGACCACGCTGCGCGGCATTGATCTCCATCCCATGAATTATTTCTTCCTCGCTTGCGCGTTCTTCGCCTTTCACCTGCTGCTTGCCTATCTCTGCGATCACATTTCCATTCACGCCGCCTTCGCCATTTCTTCCGCGGTTTCCATCTTCCTGGTCGTCAGCTATCTGCGCCTCGTCGTAAATTTGCGCTTCGCGCTTCGTGAAGCCGCCTTGACGCAATTCATCTATCTCGTGCTCTTTTCTTACGCGTTCTTCTTCGAAGGCTTCACCGGATTGGCCGTCACCATCGGCGCCATCGTCACTCTCTTCGTCGTCATGCAAATGACGGGAAAAATCAATTGGTCGGAAAAGTTCGCCAGGAAAGAGGTGTTGAAGACTCCGGCATGATCCCGCAAAAAGAGTGCGATTCTCAAGGCTTGCGCAAACTGTGCTAACGTAACGGCAAATCAGCTCCGCTGCGTCGGGCTGCAGGAAAAATGGCGATCAAAACGATTATCGAGCCGTTTCGCATCAAGAGCGTCGAGCCCATCCGCCAGACCACGCGCGGACAGCGCGAAAAACTTCTCGAAGCCGCGGGCTACAATCTGTTTCTCATCGCTTCGGAAGACATTTTGATTGACCTGCTCACCGATTCCGGCACCGGCGCCATGTCCAGCGAGCAGTGGGCCGCCATGATGCGCGGCGACGAATCCTACGCCGGCTCGCCGAGCTTCCGGCGGTTCCGCGAATCCGTCCAGGCCATCATGGGCTTTCGCCACGTGATCCCCACGCACCAGGGCCGGGCCGCCGAGCGCATCCTCTTCAACGTCATGTGCAAGAAGGGAGACGTGGTCCCGAACAACACGCACTTCGACACCACCCGCGCCAACTGCGAATTCGTGGGGGCCGAGGCGGTGGACCTGCCGGTTCGCGAAGCGCTCGAGCCCGCGAACCGCCATCCGTTCAAGGGGAACATGGACACGGCGCGGCTCGAAGAATTGATTGCCCGCGCCGGGCCCAAGCGCGTTCCGCTCGTGATGCTGACGGTCACGAACAATTCGGGAGGCGGGCAGCCCGTTTCGCTTTCGAATATAAAAGCAGTGAAGGAAATTTGCGCGCGGCACAAGATTCCGCTTTACATTGACGCGTGCCGCTTCGCCGAAAACGCTTATTTCATCAAGCTGCGCGAACCGGGTTACGCCCAGAAAACGCCGCGCGAAATTGCCCAGGAAATGTTTCGTTCCGCGGACGGCTGCACCATGTCGGCAAAAAAAGACGGCATGGCCAATATCGGCGGTTTCCTCTGCACCAACGATGACATTCTGGCGCAGCAGGAAAAGGACCTGTTGATTCTCACGGAAGGTTTTCCCACCTATGGAGGATTAGCGGGACGCGATCTCGAAGCGATCGCCGTCGGTTTGAATGAAGCCCTGGAAGAGGACTACCTGCAATATCGCATCGCTTCGACCGCGTATCTTGGCAACCACATTTCCGCGGAGGGCGTGCCGATCGTGCTGCCGCCGGGCGGCCACGCCATATATATTGACGCGCGCGCATTTTTGCCGCACGTTCCGCCTCTCGAATTTCCGGGAGTTGCGCTGGCCGCGGAATTGTACGTGGAAGGCGGAATCCGTTCGGTGGAAATCGGCACGCTCATGTTCGGCAAGTGCGATGAGAACGGCGTCGCGCATCCCGGCCCGATGGATTTGCTGCGGCTCGCGATTCCGCGGCGCGTGTACACGCAGTCGCACGTGGATTACGTTGTGGAGGTGATTCTCGAAGTATGGCGGCGGCGCGAAAAAATTCGCGGCCTCTCTCTGACGCATCAAGCGCCGTTCCTGCGCCACTTCACCGCGCGTTTCCGGCGCCTCGCGGAAAGCACCTAGAAAAAACAGAACGCTCAGAAAAACAATCTACATCTTGTGTTGCGCGGTGGGCGGAAGAATGTCGTTGAGACGAAGATACATCGCCTGCGCGGAATAATGATCCGCCCAATCGTCGGACAGAATCATCATCGCCGCCGCCTTCGTGAAGGAGTGGCCGCCGAAGAGTTCCATGCTATCGCCGAGTCCCTTGTCGTCCACCTTGGCAAGGGCCGTGGAGCAGTATTCGAAGGACGACTTGATCGCAGCCACCAGCTTGTCCTTGCCGTCCGTATCGCTGAGTTTCGGGCCTTCGGGCATGGGTGTGCCGGAGATCTTGGAGCACATGAAATTGTTGGACATGGCGATGTGCATGGTGAGGTGGGCGAAAGTCATCTGGGCGGGAGTGGGGTGGTACTCGAATTTGTCCGCGGGCATCGCTTCCGCCGCCGCCACCATGTTTTTGGAGGCTCGGGCGAGGCCGGAGCGAAGCGCGTCGCTCACGGGATTGGCCGAAGGAGATTGCGCGAGAAGAAGGAGCGGAGAAGAAAGGAAAATTGCCGCGAGCGAGAGAATGCGCTTCATGAAAGCCTCCAATAAAACTTTTCGTGGTCCGCGAAATATCGTACGCCGATAGAAAGAGAGTAGCAATGAAAGAAGCTTGCAGGAAGAAGCGGGGAAAAACCGCTCGCCCTATTGCGCTTCGGAACGCATGCGCAGGCGATACCAGATGACGATGAGAAGAATCGAGACGAGAAGAATGAGCGTGGAAATGGCGTTGATTTCCGGAGTGATGCCGCGGCGCAAGCGCCCCCAGATTTCGAGAGGAAGCGTGTTGTCGCGGCCGATCAGGAAAAACGTGACGGCAATTTCGTCCATGGAGAGGGTAAAGATCAGAAGACCCGCGGCGATGAGCGAAAGTTTGAGATTCGGAAGCGTAACGCGCCAGAAGGTTTGCCAGGGAGTCGCGCCGAGATCGAGAGAAGCCTCTTCCTGGCGGCGATCCATTTTTTGCAGGCCGGCAAAGAGTTCGATGGTGGCGACGGAAATCAGCGCGGTGCCGTGGCCGAGAAAAACGGTGACCAGGCTGAGCTGAAGCCGCACGAAAACCACGAACATCAACAAGGAAAGGCCGGTGATGATGCCGGGAAGGATTAGGGGAAGGAGAACGAGGCGGCGAAAAATTCCTTTGCCGGGAAAATCGGTGCGATCGAGAGCGAGAGCCGCAAGGAGTCCGAACGTGAGCGAAAGGCCCACTGCGCCCGCAGCGACGATGAGGCTGTTGAGAACGGAATCCCAGATGGAGGAATCCGCGAAAAGCCGGCTGTACCAATCGAACGTGAAATGCTGCGGCGGAAAGCCGCCGACTCCATCGCGATTGAACGAGTAGACGACGAGAACGACGATGGGCAAATAGATGAAAGCAAAAACGAGCGCGGAATAGACGGCGAGGAATGGAGAGCGGCGCGTGTTTGCAGAGGCGCTCATTCGAAAGACCAGCGCTTTTCGAGAATTTCGGCGAGGAAGAGCAAGCCGATGGTGAAACAGAGGATGCAGACGGAAATCGCGGCACCAAGTGGCCAATCGTACGCTGCACCAAAGAGCGACTGGACGATGTTGGCGATCATGGTGCCGCTCGGGCCACCGACGAGGAGAGGAGCGAGGAAGTCGCCGAGAGAGAGGACAAAGGCGAAAGTGGCTCCGGCAAGAAGACCGGGCATGGAGAGCGGAAGAATGACGCGGAAAAAGGTTGTGCGCTGGCCAGCGCCGAGATCGTGGGAGGCTTCGACAAGCGCGCGAGGGATGTGCTCGAGCGATGCGTAAATGGGAAGAAAAACGAAAGGCGTGTAAATGTGCGTGAGCATGAGGACGACGGCAAAAGGACTATAGAGAAGAAAGCCGACGGGCTCGCGGGTGATGTGCAGATATTGCAAAAATCCATTCAGCACACCGTCGGAGCCGAGAATAGTTTTCCAGGCGTAGCCGCGGACGAGATAGCTGACCCACAACGGCACGATGACGAGCTGGTAGAGAAGCTCCTTGCGCGGACCGGCATGGAAGGAAAGATAGTAGGCGAGCGGATAGCCGAGAAAAAGCGAGAGCAGCGTAACGCCCGCAGCGATGCGCATGGTGCGAAAGAGGACTTCGAGATAGATGGGATTCTTCAAAAGCTCGGAGTAATTCTGAAGATTCCAGTGGTGGACGATGTTGCCATTTTGAACGGACCAGAGGCTGTGCGCGAACATCAGGGCATAGGGTACGAGAAGAAAGAGGGCGACCCAGAGGATCGGGGGAAGCGAGACGAAAAGTTTGTAGGTCTTCGAATACATTTTGAACCGGCCAATGCCTGGCGACCGCTACAAAGACTCCTTCACGCAAATGGCGTCGGAAGCCGAGAAAACGAATTCGTGCTCGCCGGAAAGCGGCCCGCAAGCAGGGACGCGGACACGAAGAAGAAGGCCCAAGTTCGACTGGACTTCGAGCAACTCGGATGCCCCGGTATAGATTTGCCGGCGAATGGCACCGCGGAAACGGACGGGACCCGAAATTTGTGGCGCGTTGGCGGCGAAAAGGATGGATTCCGGGCGGAGAGAAAAAACGGCAGGGCCGCTGGGGCCGGTGCAAGAGAAAGTCAATGAACCCATATCGGCGATGCCGGAAGAGATGCTTCCGCGAAGAAGATTGGTCTGGCCGATAAATTGGGCGCAATAAGCGGTGGCGGGATGGGCGTAGATTTCGCGCGGCGTGGCGACTTGTTCAAGAGCGCCGTCACGCAGGAGAGCGATGCGGTCGGAGAGAGCCATGGCTTCTTCCTGATCGTGAGTGACGAAGAGGAAGGTGATGCCGACTTCGCGCTGCAGGGATTTGAGTTCGCGCTGCATTTCCTTGCGGAGATTGGCATCGAGGGCGGAGAGCGGTTCATCGAGAAGAAGAAGTTCCGGCCGATTGATGAGGGCGCGAGCCAGCGCGACACGCTGCTGCTGGCCGCCGGAAAGGCGCATGGGCTTGGCGTCCGCGAATTCCTCCATGCGGACCATCATCAGGGTATCAGCGACGCGCGAAGCGATTTCACTTTTTGGAGCGCCGTTTGCGCGCAGGCCATAAGCGACGTTTTCGCGGACGTTCAGATGGGGAAACAAGGCGTAATGCTGAAAGACCGTGTTCACGCGGCGGCGGTAGGGAGGAAGCGTGTCGAGACGCGCGCCGCTCATCCAGATCTCGCCGGAGGTGGGCTGCTCGAATCCGGCGACGAGGCGAAGAAGAGTGGTTTTTCCGGAGCCGCTTTCACCCAGAAGAGTGAGAAATTCGCCCGAAAGAATATCGAGCGATAGGGTCTTCAAGACCTCCTTTTCGCCAAAACGCTTGCTGACGGAATTCACGGCAAGAAGCGAAGAGGCAGGCGAAGTGGAAGCGGAAGTCACTGCGCGGCTTTGACCTCATTCCAGATTTCGTTGTACTTGGCGCGGCGGGGAACATCCTGCCAGAAGTAGATGCGCTGCATATAGGCGTCCGGATCGTCGAGATGGAGACCCTTCTTTTGTTCCGCGGTCATGAACTGCGCGGCCGAGGGATTCGCGGGAGTGTAGTGAGTAACATCGGTGACAAGCTTCTGCGTCTTGGCTTCGATCATGTATTGGAGGAACTCGGTGGCAAGCTGCTTGTGAGGGCTGGCGGCGGTGATCATGAGATGGTCAATCCAGCCGGTAGTGTTTTCCTTCGGAATGATTTCGCCGATGGGGAAATTTTCCTTGCGGAGCTGGCTGGTATTGAGAGGCCAGCCCATGGCCAGGACGATTTCGTGATTTTCGAAGAGATTGGTGAGTTCGCCTCCGGTGGACCAGATTTTTCGAATGTTGGGCTTCAACTCGATGAGCTTTTTCTTCACGGCTTCGAGCTGAACATCGGAAAGATTATAGAGCTGCGAAGGATCGGGCTTGTCGAAGCCGAGAACCTGAGCGGCCATGTAGACGGTGGAGAGATCGTCCCAGACGGAGACTTTTCCTTTGTACCGGGGATCCCAGAGGACGGACCAGGAATCGGGCGGAGTGGAGAACGCGGTGGTGTCATAAAGCAATGGATTTGGACCCCACATGAAGGGAACGCCATAGGTCTTGCCGTTGGCTTTGACGAGCGGAAGATCGCGAAGCTTCTGGCTCAGTTGCGAGTCGGCGGGAAGTTGCGAGAGATCGAGGGGAGCGGCGAGGCCGGCGCGAGTGATCATGGCGGCGACGTCGCTTGAAGGCGAGATGACGTCGTAGTTCGAAGCGCTGCCGCCGCGGAGTTTGGCGACAAGCTCGTCGCTGGAACCCATGTAGGAAGCAATCACACGGCAATGGTGAGATTGTTCAAACGCGCTGACAAAGGAAGGATCAGCGTAGCCCTCCCAGACAAGGAGGCTGAGAGTTTGCTCTCTTTTGCAGGCATTGGAGAAAGCGGCGATCAGGCAAACGACAAGCAGAAAAAACGGGCGCTTCACGGGGCCTCCCGAAAGATGCAGTCTAGCAGGAACTCCAGGCCTACCGAGCACAGACTGAAGTCCGGGCGACGCGAAATCAGAACGTGGGCGGCGTGTTGATCCAGAGCAGCGAAGTTTCCTTTTTCCCGGGATTTTTCCAGCGGTGCGGCGTGGAGCTTTCGAAATAAAGACTGTCCCCCGGTCCGAGAAGGTAGCGCTCTTCGTTGCCGAGCCAGATTTCAAACTGGCCGCGGAGGATGTGGAGAAATTCCTCGCCTTCATGCGTGTAGGATTCTCCGCTGCCGCCGCCGGGCTTGATGCGAAAAAGGTGGGGCTCCATCACGGTGTTGCCCCATGCGAGGAGCTCCATGCGAACGCCTTTGGTGGTTTCAAGAACTTTGCGTTCGGAAGGGCGGACGCGGCGGGAATTTTCCTTGCTGGGCTCGAAGAACGAAAGAATGTTGGTGCGGTAGTAGCGCGCGATGCGACGAAGCGTGGCGACCGATGCGTGCATCTGGCCGCGTTCGAGGGAGCTAAGGAATCCTATGGAGACGCCGGAGGCTTTGGCGACCTGCGCAAGAGACAACGCGCGGCGCTGGCGGAGCCGCCGAAAGCGCAGGCCATGCGAAACGGCGTTTTCCGCGGGCGTGGAGACGACTCCCTGGCGCTTAAGGATGTGAACGACGGCAGCGGGATTGAGCCCGCGGGCGCGGCGAAGAAAAATGGCACGCTGAAGAAGGCGAACGTCGTCCTCAGAAAAGAGGCGGTAGCGGCTCCGGGAACGGAGCGGAGAGAGGAGGCCAAGGGATTCCCAGGCGCGAAGCGCGGAGGAGGAAATGCCGACGCGGCGAGCGACTTCGCTGATGCGAAGGAGGCGCTCAGGAGAGCGCTGCGCTGATGCTGAGGATAAATTCTTTCTTCTTGACACGGCAGCCGGCATTCTCTAAGTTTGCGGGATTATAGTAAGGTTTGCGGGGCACAGCAACCACGAAGAACGGTGCAAAATCCAAAATCTTCGCGGTCAGGGGTGAGTTCATGAAGTTCGAGAGAAAAATCCAGCAATTATTCTTTGTCTTTTTCTCATGCATCATTTTTGCCGGAGTGTTGGCCACGACAATGCCGGTGGCGCGGGCGCAGAGCACCGGCGGGCAAATCCGCGGAACGGTGACTGACCCGAGCGGAGGAGCGGTTGCCGGCGTAACGGTTCAACTGATCAACCAGGGGACGCAGAGCAAGCGTGAAGCGCCAACGGGCACCTCCGGGGAATACGTCTTCATCGAGGTGCCGGTAGGAACCTACGAAATTGATGTGGAACAACAGGGTTTCAAGAAGTACGTGCACAAGGGAATCGCGCTGAACCTGAACCAGGTCCTGAGCGTGGACATCGGTCTGCAGGTTGGCGGAACAACGCAGGTTGTGGAAGTTACGGGCGAACCTCCGGTGGTGGACACGACGACGACGCAACTCGGCGCGGTAGTCGATTCTAGAAGCGCGGTGGATTTGCCGCTGAACCAAAGAGACGCCTATCAATTGCTGCAACTGCAACCAGGGGTGCAATCGCAGTTGGGCAATTCGCTGTTTTACGGCTCGGACAAAGCGGGGGTGGTGACGGTGAACGGCGGGCGCGGCCGGGCGAACAATTATTCCGTGAATGGAGGCGACGGAAACGATCTTTTCGTGAACCTGCCGGCGATTCAGCCATCGCCGGACAGCATCGAGGAATTCCGAGTCATCACCAACGCTTTTGACGCCGAATACGGGCGGAATTCGGGCTCCGTGGTCAACGTGGTGACAAAGTCCGGCACGAACCAGTTGCACGGAAGCGTGTACGAGTTTTTCCGGAACGCGGTACTCAACGCGCACCCGTTCACTTTCAGCGAAGTGCCGAAGCCCAAATTCAATCAAAATCAGTTCGGTGGGACGCTTGGCGGGCCAATCAAGAAGGACAAGACGTTCTTCTTCGGCTCGTATGAAGGAAGGCGCATCGTACAGGGAATTGTGTCCACGCCGGTGAGCGTTCCGGACTCGGGCGAGGTCAACGGTGACTTCTCGACCGTCGGGGCGGCCAATGGAGTTTCCCAATTTGCTGGCGTAGTGAACGACCAGACTGTGGCCAGCATTTTGCAGCAACGGTGCGGGTCGGCAATCAGTTCAGTCACCCCGTCCGGCGCCGCCGCCCTCAACGCACTGGCGAATGGAACAGGATCGCCGGTTCTGTACAGCAGCATTTTCCCCAACCTGCAGATCCCGACGTCGTGCTTCGATCCTGTGGCCGTAAGCCTGATGAACCAGTATGTGCCGGGGGCGGGAGGGTCCGGGCAGGTGCAGGTGACTCCAAATTCGACGGATAACGGGAATCAATTCCAGATCCGCGTGGACCACAACTTTACGGACAATCAGAAGCTTTCGATTTACTACTACTTTGATGACGGAACGAACCTGAATCCTTTCGCGACCTTCCAAGCGGCAGGCGCAAATCTGGGGAATTTTCCGGGAGAATTTGCAACCCGGTCGCAGCAATTCAACATCAGCCATACGTCCACGATCGGTACGACATCGGTGAACGAGGCGCGGTTCACATGGTTCCGCGAGGGGCAGAAGAAGTTTGACGCTCCAACAGTGACCAACGCGGTGACCGACTCTTGCTCGAGCGCGGCGGCAGCCTACTGCTTTACGGGGACGTCCGACGTTCCGAACCTGATTGACGACAGCGGAAATTCGCTCGGCGCCAGCCCGGATTACGGAATTCATCCCGGGCTGGGCGCGCAATTTGAAGGTGTGCCATTCATCTCAGTGAACGGGGGATTCACGATCGGTAACAACTCCGAAGGGCAGCTGCCGCAAGTGGGAAACACGTTCCAGTGGAGCGACAACTTCAGCAAGATCGTGGGAGCACACTCGTTCAAATTTGGCGGCGATATCCGGTATCAAATGTTCGATCAGACGCTCTATTACAACATTAATGGGCTTTATAGCTTCAATTCTTCGGCGAATTTCTGCGATCCAACGGATCCGACTTGTACCCAGCAGTCCTTGTACTCGACGGGCAACGACGTCGGATTCTCTGATGGGTATGCGAATTATCTTTTGGGTCTGCCGACGGATTATTCGCAGGGGTCCGCCCAGGCCGAGTTGGTGCGCAGCAAATCCGTGTACCTCTTTGCGCAGGATAGTTGGAAAATCAAGTCGAACCTGACGCTGAACTACGGGCTGCGCTGGGAATTGAACACCCCGCTCACGGATATCGGCCACAAGGTGCAAACATACCGCGTGGGACAGAATTCCACCGTATACCCCTGCACAATCACGCCGGACGATCCGCTATATGGGACGTATGGTAACGACTGCAACGCGGCCGGCGTAACGCCGACGGGTCTTGTGTTCCCGGGAGACAAGGGCATTCCTCCGGGGATGACCGCGACATATTACAAGGCCTTTGCGCCCCGGCTGGGCTTGAATTGGAGCCCCGGCTGGAACGAAGGACTCGGCAAAGCATTGACCGGAGGCCCGAGCAAGACGAGCGTAAGCATGGGCTGGGGATTGTTCTACAATCCGATTGAGCAGCTTGTCCTTGAACAATTCAGCGCGGAGCCCCCGTTCGGCGGAAGCAACTACATCAGCAGCCCGCTGTTCAATACTCCGTACGTGGACCAGTCCGGGAACGTGTATCCCAACCCCTTCAACGGGATTTTAAGTCCCGCACCGGGCACCTCGATTGACTGGGCATCCTTCCGGTCTATCTTGCTGTTCGGACAGTTCCAGCCGAACATGCGGACGCAATACTCATCGCAATACAATTTGACGATCAAGCGGGAGCTACCGGGGAATATTCTGTTCCAGATCGGCTATGTGGGGTCGCAAGGGCACCGGTTGCTTGCGTCTTATGATTTAAACCCCGGGAATCCCAACACGTGCAATGACCTCGCGGCAATGGCCAGCAACGATCCAACTTCGGTTTTGTCGTACTCTGGCGGGCCCCAAACGAGTTGCTCCACGTATTCGGAAGACAATTCCTATTTTATCCCGGGGGGCACGGTGATTCCCAACACCCCGAACGGTGGACTGCTGCTCCCCTACTCGGGTACCCCGGGGGGCAATCCGACTCTGATTCCCAGCGGAACGGTCGTAGGGTCGAACGGAATCATGCTTGCGGGAATCCGGCCGTACTCCTCGCCGAATTGCAATCCGATGACCGCGGCGGGATGCCCGGCAGACGGGCTGGCGGTTTTCTCGAACATTTTCACGGAAAACACGGTAGCGAAATCGAACTACAACTCACTGCAGGCCATGCTGGAGAAGCGGTTTTCGCACGGATTGCAGTTCCAAGCTTCGTATACGTACAGCAAATCGCTGGACAACGCCTCGAGCTTTGAAAGCTCGCTGGTACCGGGCGATCCGAATGCGACGTATGGGCCGTCGCTGTACGATGCACGACACCGGTTCGTTTTCAACTACGTGTGGGTAATTCCGGTCCCGAAGATGTCTGGATTCAAAGGAGCGCTGCTGGATGGCTGGCAAGCTTCTGGAATCGTGACGTTCCAGTCGGGGTTTCCCATTCGAATCACGTCAGCGGATGACGTGGAAGAGTACGGAAGCTATTTCTTTGAAGCGCCGGGCGAACCGAACTGGGCCTACAGCCCGGGGCAACTGAACAAGCTGAACGTCCGCCAGAGCGGCGGATTCGTCTTCGATCCGAACCAGTTTACGAACAGCACGGTGGATCCGGGAACGATCGGAAACGCGCCGCGGTCACTCTGCTGCGGGCCGGGTATCAACAATTGGGACATGGCCTTCCTGAAGGACTTTTCGATCAGCGAGAGGACCAAACTGGAATTCCGCGCCGAACTGTTCAACGTGTGGAACCACGCGCAGTTCTATAATGTGGATGGTGACGTCTCCGACCAAGGAAGCACGTTTGGCCAGGTGCAGAACGTCCGCGACCCGCGGCTCATTCAGTTGGCGCTGAAGCTGTCCTTCTAGGGGCGCGAAAGGAAAAAATAGAGGGGCGACAAGCGCGGGCTGCGCGGCCCGCGCTTGCGCGCGTCTGGGAGAAAATTTTCTGGAGCAAACTGACGGCAGGGAAGAGACCTGCAATTGGCCGGATACAGACTGAGCCGGCCGGGTTCGGAGAACCACGATGTACGAAGCACTCGAAAAGGAACTGGCGAATTACGAGAAGAGAACGCCGAAATCGGCTGCGGCACACAAGCGCGCGCTGGAGCGGATTCCGTTGGGCGTGGCAAGCAATTACCGCCATTACGAGCCGTACCCTCTGTTCGTGAAAGACGGAAAAGGCAGCAGGATTCACGATGAAGACGGGAACGAGTATGTGGATCACAACCTGTGCTTCGGGGCATTGATGGCCGGGCATTGCCATCCGGCGGTGGTGAAGGCGGTGAAGGAAAAGCTGGATGAAGGAACCACGTTCGGGATGCCGCACGACCAGGAATGGGAACTGGCCGAGGAAATTTGCAAGCGGTATCCGGTGGAGATGGTTCGGTTCGGATCGAGCGGAACGGAAGTGACTATGCACGCGTGCCGGATC
>DATIXL010000049.1:0-34964 GCA_035518615.1 Terriglobales bacterium
GGGACGCCCCAAAACCACTCGTCATACGCGGGACCTTCTTCCGTTCCGAACTCGGAAATCAAATCCGCCATTCCCGCGCCGGAAACCGCTGCCTTGAACCGGTCCGTCTGCGTCACCGCCCATTCACTCATGTATCCGCCGTATGACCACCCGCCAATTCCCAGCCGGTCCGGATCGGCCACGCCCTTGGCGATCAAATCGTCAATTCCAGCCATGATGTCTTTGAAATCCGCGCCGCCCCAGTCCGCGCGGTTCATCTCCACGAATTTTTCTCCGTACCCCACGGACCCGCGGGGATTTGGATAGAAAACGACGTACCCATGCGCCGCCAGCAATTGTCCCCACGTTTCGATCTGATCGCCCCAGCGGCCCGTCGGTCCGCCGTGAATCAGCGAGATTAGCGGCAGCTTCGTTTTTCCCGCGGAATTTTCGGGCATCAAGAGTCCGGCTTCGATTTCCGTTCCGTCGAACGATTTGTATTTGTACGTTTCGAGTTTCGCGAGCGCGTACGATTTCCACGAGTCGTTCAAGTGCGAGACCTGCTGCGGCGTCCCGTCGGGTTTCCAGATCCACACTTCCGGCGGAGCGGTCGCCGATTCGCTCACGTACGCGATTTCCCCATCGTTATTCACTGCGAATTGGTGCGGATTGAGTGCCAGGTCCTTCAAATCCTCCCTCGTCCCCGCGGAGGAGAAGCGCACAAAGCGGGAATGAAAACCTTCGGCCACATCCATCAGAAGTCCGCCATTTTTCAGCCAGCGATACGCGAAGACCGCGCGATCGAGGCTCGTTCCCGTCAGGTTTTTCGCCGCGGGCTCTCCCACCGGCAGAAGTTTCAAATCGTGCGGCACCGGCCCGTCTTCGCGGCATCCGATAAAGCTGATGATTTTACCGCCCGGTGCAATTTTGATTTCACCAAATGGGCCGCGCGGCGCGAGCAACGCTTTCGTTGCTCCATCGCCACTACTCACTGCAAAAATCCGGTTCGTCTCTTCGTCCGATTCCGGCTTGTCCGTCGCGCTGATTGCGAGCGACTCTCCGGAAGGAAACCACGCCAACTCATCTACTTTCCAGGTTTTTGGCGTCAAAGCGCGTTCCTGCTTCGCTGCAAGATCGAAAATCCACAAGCGCGCGTTCGTGTCTTCATGATCCACGGCGCGAGCATCGTCTTTGTCCTTTTCCTTTTTCTGCTCGGCTTCGCTCTTCGCATCCGGTGCAAGAAACGCAATTTCTTTTCCATCCGGAGACCACTCGAACGAGTGAATGCTGCGCTTGCCTTTTGTGAGCGCCCAGGCTTCGCCGCCGTCCGCTCGCATCACATAAATCTGTTCCTCATCTCCCGCGCGGTTCGAGAGGAATGCAAGCTGCTTTCCATCCGGCGACCAGCGCGGCTGCGATTCCGATTTCTCCGAATATGTGAACTGCCGCACCATGCCGCTCTTCGCATCGTAAATCCAGACGTGTTTTTGGCGTTCCGCGCCTCTCGGCGGCTCCGTAACCGCGAACGCCAGCCGGGTTCCGTCCGGCGAGTACTCCAGATCGGATATCTGCCGAAGCGTCAGGGAGGCTTCCACGGTGAGCGGCTTCTTCTCCTGCGCAACGGCACTTTGTGCTGCGGCAGTGAAGCTCGCAATCGAAATGCTGAGAACCAGCGCGGCAAGCGGCAAACGATGCATGGAAATTCCTCCTGGAGAGCGAAACACAGGACTTTAATCTGCGGGCTGCGCCAGCGTCAATGCAAAGCACAAGGGAGATCGCTTCGCGTTGCTCCGGTTTGCGCGCGTCGGATACAATCTACGTTTTGCTTTCAGTGGAGGAAGTTTCTCGATATCGCGATGCACGAAATCCGGCTGCGCAACACGCTGAGCAATAAACTGGAAACGTTCGTTCCGCTGGTACCCGGCGAAGTGAAGATGTACACGTGCGGGCCGACAGTCTACGACTACGCGCACATCGGAAATTACCGCACGTTTGTTTTTCAGGACGTTCTCCGGCGTTTTCTCAAGTCGCGCGGCTTCAAGCTCACCCATGTCATGAATCTGACGGACGTGGACGACCGCATCATCGCCAACGCCGCTGCGGCCGGATTGAGCATTCGCGAGTACACCGAGAAGTACGCGCAGGCGTTTTTCGAGGACTGCAAGGCGCTGAATATCGAAACGCCCGAATTCTGGATTCGCGCCACCGACCATATTCCCGACATGGTGAAGCTGATCGAGCGGCTTCGCGACAAAACTTACACCTATGCGAGCGACGGTTCGATCTACTATCGCATCGCGAAATTCCCGGACTACGGGAAGCTCGCCAAGCTCGACGTGGCGGGCATCCAGGCGGGCGCGCGCGTGGACGTGGACCGCTACGAAAAGGAAAGCGCGCGCGATTTTGCGCTCTGGAAGGCGCCGAAGGAAGGCGAGTATTTCTGGGAAACGGAAATCGGCCCGGGGCGCCCCGGGTGGCATATCGAGTGTTCCGCGATGGCCATGAAATATCTGGGAGAGACGCTGGACATTCACACCGGCGGGGTGGACCTGACGTTTCCGCATCACGAAAACGAAATCGCGCAGAGCGAAGGGGCAACCGGAAAACAGTTCGTACGTTATTGGCTGCACGCGGAGCACCTGCTCGTTGAGGGCGAGAAAATGTCCAAATCGCTCGGCAATTTCTTTACGCTGCGCGATCTCTTTGCCAAAGGCTACAAGCCCTCGGCGGTGCGCTTTGCGCTCGCCAGCGTTCCCTATCGCAAGCAGTTCAATTTCACTTTCGAAGGATTGCAGCAAGCGGCCAGCGCCGTGGAGCGGCTGCGCAATTTCTCCGATCGCCTCAAGCAGCAGAAATTTCCCGCGGCCAACCAGGCCGAGTTTGCCGGACGCGTTGCAAAAGCGATGGAGGATTTCGACGCCGGACTTTCGGACGATCTGAACACGGCGCAGGCGCTGGCGGCCGTTTTCGATCTGGTGCGCGAAACCAATATCGCCATGGATAAAGGCGAATTCCGCCAGGGAGATGCGGCGGCGGTATCCGATTTTCTGGCGGCGATTGACCGCATTTTTGCGGTGATGGTGGACGATGATGCGGAGAAACTGAAATTGCTCGGATACGGAGCCTCAGCCGACGCCAGCGATGCGGAGATTGAGAAACTTGTTTCAGACCGCCAGGCGGCGCGGCAGCGGCGCGATTTTGCCACTTCCGACCGTGTTCGGCGCGAACTGGCGGATCGTGGTATAATGATAGAAGATATGAAGGACGGCAGCGTCCGCTGGAAACGCAAATGAAAAACACCACTTATCTTCGTTTCCCACTGCATTTTTCGCCTGCTGAACTGCGTCCCAACCTCTTCGGTGTAGATTAAGTCCTCTCTTTTCAGTCAGTTCGCGCCGAGAGTTCGTCCTCCCGGAAGCGCAGAACTGCGGCGTCGCCACCCTTCGACAAGAACCGTTGGCATGCGCGCGACCCTACCGTGGCGCGCCAGGAAATCCGGAGGATTTCATGATTACGACTACAGAAACGAAACTGCCACATCTGGTTACGGCATTGCCGGGACCGAAGGCGAAGCGTGTGGTTGAGCAGGACGCGAAGTACATGTCGCCTTCGTTCACGCGGGATTATCCGTTGGTCGCGAAGCGCGGGAACGGAGCGATGGTGGAGGACGTGGACGGAAACGTCTTCCTGGATTTTGCGGCGGGCATCGCGGTTTGTTCGACCGGGCACTGCCATCCGAAAGTTGTCGAAGCCATTCAGAAGCAGGCCGCGGAATTGATTCACATGTCGGGAACGGATTTTTATTACGAAGGGCTGCCGAATCTGGCGGCACGGCTGGGGAAAACGGTCGGCGGTGCGGAAGAGAAGAAAGTGTTTTTCTGCAATTCGGGAACGGAAGCAGTGGAAGGCGCGATCAAACTGGCCCGCTATACGACGAAGCGGGACAAGCTGATCGCGTTTTACGGATGCTTCCATGGGCGCACGATGGGATCGCTTTCGCTGACCGCCTCGAAGGCCACGCAACGGAAAGGCTTCGGCGCGCTGCTCGGCGGAGTGGAGCATATTCCTTATCCGAATGCATACCGGTGCACGCACGGCCACAGCGCGGAAACCTGCGGCGAGGAAATCCTGGAGCAGCTGGAACAGCAAATTTTCAAGCGGCTCTTTGATCCTTCAGAGGTGGCGGGGATTATCATCGAGCCGGTTCAGGGCGAAGGCGGCTACGTTCCGGCGCCGAAATATTTCCTGCAGGAATTGCAAAGAATCTGCCGTCAGCATGGAATCATGCTGATCATGGATGAAGTGCAATCGGGAATGGGCCGCACCGGGAAATGGTGGGCCAGCGATCACGCGGGAATCGAACCGGATATTCTGTGCTCGGCGAAAGGAATCGCGAGCGGAATGCCACTCGGAGCGATCATCGCGCGGGCCAGCGTGATGAACTGGAAGCCCGGATCGCACGGAACAACGTTTGGAGGAAATCCGGTGTGCTTGGCGGCGGCGCTGGCGACGATGGATTTGCTGGAAGGCGGGTACATCGAGAATGCACGCAAGATGGGCGAATACCTTTTCAAGCGCACGGCGGATTGGACGAAGAAGTTCAAGATCGTCGGCGACGTGCGCGGAAAAGGATTGATGATCGGCGTGGAAATCGTACGCGATCAGAAAACCAAAGAGCGCGGCAAGGATTTGCGGGACGCGATCGTGGACATGGCGTTCCACAAAGGACTACTGGTGCTCGGAGCGGGAGAAAACACGATCCGGCTTTCGCCGCCGCTGCTGATTGACGAGGAGCAGGTGGAGTTCGCGGCACGAACGCTCGAAGAGTGCCTGCAAGAAGCGGGGAAGAGAATCTAACGCAAAGGCGCAGAGTCCGCCAAGAATCACAGCAGGGAGTCCCGCGGGGCCAAATGGAGATTTGGCTTTCGCGGGATTCTTATTTATGGGGTATATTGACGAGGAGTAAAAGTCATTGCAAGGAAAACCGGAAGACGAAGGCGGAAAGAAATGCCCCTCGTTTCGAAACTCGTTTTTGCGTTCGTGAGATGGAAAGCGCGGCATGGGTTGCGCGACTTCGGCAACGACCTCGAACGGACGAATGAGGAAGCGCGGAGGACGGGAGTGCATGGCGAGACGTACGCCTACTGGTATTTGAGAAATCAGGGATACATTTTCGTCGCGCGGAATTTTGTGCCGCGAAGGGCAAAAGGCGAGCTCGATCTGGTGGGATACGACGGGGAAACATTGGCTTTCGTGGAGGTTCGAACACGAACGGTGCGCGAAGAGATGACGGCGCTGCCGGAGTTGAGCGTGACGCCGGAGAAGCAGGGAATCGTGGCGCGGACGGCGAGACATTTTCTTGCGGAACGGCACGTGCGCGATTGCCCGTGCCGGTTCGATGTGCTGGCGATTGACAATTACCCCGGAAAACCGCCTGAAGTGCGGCTGCACAAGGACGCTTTCAGTCCACAACTTCATTGATCCGTCAGCGAATCTATCCAAGACCACAGCCATCGCTTGAGAGGGCAACGGGAGAGTTTCGGATGCGCGATGGTATCGCTATAATCGCGCCGGTTTGCCTGGAAGTGCGACGGACGATCGCGAAGGCGGAACGGCAGATGGGCTTCGCGGGAAATAGGAGCGCAAAACCGATGAAGAATGCGGGGGCGTTTAAGAGAACCGCGGGAATGATGATTCTTGCGGCTCTCCTGGCGACAGGGATTCGCGCGCAGGGGGTGGTGAATGCGCGGCAGGTGTTTGATGGAGCGATGCGGCCCGACGTGGAAGTGAAAACATTCGAGCACAGCGACGAACTGTTCCCGGTGCGCGAAGTGAAGCGCGGGGACAAGGTCCGGCCGCTTATCGAAGCGAAGACGCAACTGGCAAACGTGCAATTTACCTCAAAAGGAAAAAAGTACGACCTCTACGATTACCTGGCATTGAACCGCGTGGCCGGACTTCTGGTCCTGAAGGACGGGGAAGTAAAACTAGAGGATTACGAGCTCGGAACGGGACCGGAGGCGAGATGGCCTTCGTTTTCGATGGCGAAATCGGTGGTATCCACGCTGATCGGGGCGGCGGTCGAGGATGGATCAATCAAGAGCCTGGACGATCCCGTGACAATGTATGTCCCGGCGCTGCGAGGCGGAGTGTATGAGGGCGTAACGGTCCGGAACGTGATGCAAATGGCTTCCGGAGTGAAATGGAACGAAACGTACACGGATCCGAAGTCGGACCGGCGGGGGCTTTTGGAGGTTCAGCTCGCAAAGAAGCCAGGCACAATTCTGCCGTTCATGAGCGCACTTTCGAGAGCAGGAGCTCCCGGAACGATCTGGAATTACAACACAGGAGAGACATTTGTAGCGGGCGCGGTCGTGGAGGGGGCGACGCACAAGCCGTTGGCGACGTACTTATCGGAGAAAATCTGGGCACCATGGGGAATGGAAGAGGATGCGAGGTGGTGGCTGGAATCACCCGATGGAATGGGTTGTGGAGGGAGCGGGCTGGCGGCGACGCTGCGAGACTATGCAAGGTTTGGGCTGCTGGTGATGAACGACGGAGAAATCGGAGGAAAGCGATTGGTGCCGCCGGGGTGGTTCGACGAAGCAGGAAGCGCGAAAGAGATTGGCGGCAAGACCGTACAATACGGCTACCTGTGGTGGACCTACCCGAAGGATGACCCGGCGAATACAGGCGCATTTGAAGCGATCGGGATATTCGGGCAACACATGTATATCAACCGGAGAGAAAAACTGGTGATCGTGGTGCTGAGCGCAAAGCCGAAGCCGACGGGATCAACGGTGGTGGACGATACGGCGTTCTTCGATGCGGTGGAAGAAGCGTTGAAATAGCGCATTGCGGGCGGCAGCCGCCACTGAAACGGGCAGGAAACGCGGCCACGCGAACACGCATTCAGACCTCAATGCAAAATCGGCAAGAAGGATCAATTTGGTTTTGATGACCGGGCCGAAGAAGCGGCTTCCAGGGGGAAGAAGGAAGTAGCAGGGATCGAGACGGAACCGAGAGAGCCAGAGCCGGCGTCGCGGAGGACAACGCGGATTTCTGAAGCTTGGGGTTGTACGAGCAGATGTCGCGCGAGCACGAGAGCCGCCTTGGTCATATATTGGTACTGTTTTTCCCCGAGATTCAGATCAATGTGCTGCTTATCGACAGTGAGCGTTTTGCCGGAAGCGTCACGCTGGAGGCAGAAAAGATCCACCGCTCCTTTGCGATACCCCGGAGAAACCTGAAGAAGCAATTGCTTGGGGTCAATGCCGATATGCAGCTCGAGTTCACGGGTAGAAAGCGGCTGGACAGGCTTGGCGCTAACGATCATCCCGAGATTCGTGGCTTCGATTGGACCGAGAGCGGCTTCCCGCAACGATGCCAAAATCTGAGGTTCGCCGGTAGCATCGTCATTGGCAGCGAAGTAGCCCTTGCGGTAGCGGAGCTTCAGGCCCTCACCGTCCACCATAATCTTGAGCTTGCGAAATTTGCCGTTCCACTGGCCATGAGTGGGATAGAAGCCAAGTTCGTAAGAGAAACGGCCATCATCGAAGGCGCGATTCATGGCATCGCGAATGTCGTTGTTGCCGTAAAATGCCTGCCCGCCCGTGGCGTCGGCGAGCATGCGCTCGGAGTCGCGGAGATTCTGACGCGCAAACATGCCGGGAGAAACTCCTGGAGCTTCGTTGATGCAATCCGCACAGTTGAGAGCGGCCCGGTTGTAGCCATTTTGTGGATCCATATTGCTTGCGGTGACGACGCCAGAAGCATCCACGGGATAAATGGCCATGTCCACGCGATCGAGGGCTTGAAGGGCCAAGCGCGCCTGGAGGGTCATGAGGGTGGTGGTGCGGTCGGGGGCGATGATCTCGGAGATGATCTCCAATGGAAATCCGCCTGTGACCCAGATCAGATTCTTGCGTCCGGGAATCGAAGCGACGTGGTTGGCAATGGCCTGGATTGCGGCACTGGTGGCCTCCGCACGGTCAAGCGTGGCCTGGTCGGCAATCTCGGCACTGGCTTGATTCACGCGCTCCTGAAAACGCATCCACATCGGATCGTCGGCCAAGGCGGGCACATCAAAGACAGCGGGATGGGAGGCATCGAAAGCGGCCAAGTCCTTCGGAGTGAAATGGTTTACAGCATTGACGAGAGCGGAAGAGTCTTGAGTAAAATCGTGGAGGACGAAGAGTTGAGTCGAGAGTGCGTAGGCGGCGACGCGGTCCTGGGGCTTTAAATTGTGCAAGAAGTCAAGAACCTGGCGGCGAACGCGGGATTGATCCTCGGAAGGGGTATTTAGAGCGTCGAAAAGCACGATGGAGACAGTGCCGGGCTCCTGACCTTTCAGATCGAAGCGGTTGGTGAAGACGTTTGGAGGGAGGAGATGAGCCTCGAGAGTGGGAGCGGGCGATGCGGAAGAAAAAAAGGCAATGTCCTGGCGCGAACCGTCGTCGAAGAGGGTGAAGTCAGATGGCTTGAGGCCGGTGACGGGATTGCCATGTTTGTCGAGAACGACCACACTGACCTGGACGAGGCGAGTGGTGGATCGAAGGGCAGGTTGCTGTTGAGGGATGGCGCCGGGAAGCGGGCCGGAGGGGGCCTGCGGGCGAGCGGGGTCTGCGGCGATCAGGAAGAGCAAGATCGAGAGGAACACGGAAGCGCGGCGCAAGGGCATGAAAACCTCCCCTCCAGGGCTGGGAATAATAACAGTGGATAGCATAGCCCCAGGAAGAGTTGCTCGCACACGGCGAATTTGCGGGAACTTGCGCAGCCAGGGACTCCAATCTGAGAAATTGTTGGCGTTTCGGCGACGAAGGTGCTCCCGAAACGCTCAGCTTGCTCGGAAGAGCACAAGCATGGTGAGACGCGGTACAATCTAGGGCAAAGTGGGGGAAGACCCCTGTCAGCGACAAAACGTTTTAGGAGGAAGAATTGCCGGAGTTAAGGAAAGACCCGATCACCGGACGCTGGGTGATCATCTCCACGGAGCGCGGGAAACGTCCGATGGACTTTTTGCGCGAGAGCGTGGTGTCAAAAAACGGGTTGAATTGCCCTTTCTGTCCGGGGAGCGAATCAAAGACGCCACCGGAGATCCTGGTTTATGGAAGGAATGGGGGAGGAGCGAATTCGCCGGGTTGGAACATCCGAGTGGTACCCAATAAATTTCCAGCGTTGGGAATCGAAGGCGACCTGGACCGCGAGGGAGAAGGGCTGTTCGACAAGATGAGCGGGATTGGGGCGCACGAGGTGATCATCGAAACGCCGGAACATACTGCATCGTTGGCGTCTCTTTCCGAACGGGCGCTGGAAGACGTGCTTTGGGCGTACCGGGACCGGATGCTGGACCTGAAGAACGACAAGAGATTCCGCTATGTATTGATATTCAAGAATCATGGCGAGGCGGCGGGAGCCTCGGTGGAGCATCCGCACTCGCAATTGATTGCGCTGCCGATCGTGCCGCGGCGCGTGCGGGAGGAAGTGGACAACAGCTGGCATTACTACGATGAGAAGGAACGATGCATTTTTTGCGACATCGTGCGGCAGGAACGGGAAACAGGCGAGCGGGTGATCGGGGAAAACGATCATCTGATCACGCTGGCGCCTTACGCTTCGCGATTTCCGTTTGAAATGTGGCTGCTGCCGAAGGTGCACGGGTCGGCGTATGAAAATAACCAGAGCTCGATGTACGCGAGCCTGGCGAGGATGCTGAAGGACACGCTGATGCGATTGGACGCAGTGCTGGATAAGCCGGCGTATAACTTCATGATTCACACTTCGCCCGTGGGAGAAGAGATCAACGATCATTACCACTGGCATATGGAGATCATTCCGAAGCTAACGAAAGTGGCGGGGTTTGAATGGGGGACGGGCTTTTACATCAACCCAACGCCACCGGAAGAGGCAGCGAGATTTTTACGGGAAGCGAAAATCGCGCCGGCGAAGAAATAAAGAGTAGGGCGGGAGGTGGCAGCAAGCTGACAGGCAAGCGCAATTTGGCTATAATTTTTTGAGAGGCGGCGCGGTACCCAAGTGGTAAGGGAGAGGTCTGCAAAACCTTTATGCGTGAGTTCGATTCTCACCCGCGCCTCCAAAATCCTCGAAATCTCGCCATGGTGAATCGAGTTGGGTGAACTCAAAGATTAGATTCAAGGGTGTCCCGGGGTGAACCAGAGTTGAAGAGCCGTTTCAAACTGGGAAGAAGATTCAGTCAAATCCTACCTTGAAACCACGTAAGTTCTTAATTTTCATCAGGAAATAGACCGCAAAAGGTGTGAGAAGTGGGTCGTCGCGTGCGATGCGAGGAGCAGGGGAATCCTTGTTCGAGCGACGGCATAAGCGCGGATGGCGGAATCTCGCTTGCGCGGCGGCGGTAGCTGTGGGGTGCCTCACGGAGCTGAATGGAGTGCGAGCGGCGGACGACTCGGTGAGCGGGGAATACCAGATGAAAGCAAATTTTCTCGCCATGGCACCGAACTTCGTGGAATGGCCAAAGGACACATCGGGGAGAGTGACGAAGACGTTTCAGATTTGTGTTTTTGGGTCATTTCCTTTCGGCACGGCCCTCGCGGAGCTGACGAGAACGACTGAGGTGAACGGGAAGCGAGTGGAGGTGAGGTGGGTGCATCAGGAATCAGAGCTGGGCAGCTGCCAGATCGTGTTCGTGAGCCGGTCAGAAGACCGGCACTACGGAAGAGTATTAGCAGCGATGCGGGATACAAGCGCGCTGACGGTGGGGGAAACACCAGACTTTGTGGAGACCGGGGGGATTGTAAGCCTGGGGACGCATGGAGGAGGCCTGGAGATCAGTGTGAACTTGGAGGCGGCGCAGCGGGCGCGCCTGAAAATCAGCGCACGTTTGCTTGCATTGGCACAACGGGTGATTGGCCGAGGGGCGGGAGCAAGAGGCTGAGATGGGGACGAAAGGAAGAAGGGAGAGACCGCTCCGGCAAGTGCTGCTCTTGCTGACGATGGTGACCAGCAGCGCGGGGTTGCTGATCGGCAGCGGGTTGTTCCTCGCGTACGACATGAACACTGCGCGACAGGACAAAGTGGGGGAGCTTGAGTCTTCGGCAAGGCTGATTGGAACGAACACGGTGGCGGCGCTGGCATTTGATGACCCGGTTTCCGGAGAGAAGCTGCTGGAAGCGCTACGCACGCAAGCGGAAATACGAAAAGGGGTTCTCTACGACCGAACGGGAAGGTATTTCGCATCGTACACGCGAGCGGACGTGGCGGGGAAGGAGGAAGCGCCAGCAAGGCCGAGGGAGGGGCTCCAATGGGCAAGGAACCGGCTAGAGTTGACGACACCGATCGGGCTGGGTTCGCAACGGATGGGCGACCTGTACCTGGAATCGGATCTCCAGAGCTTGCACGATCGCTTGTGGCATTCGATCAAACTAGCGATCGTTATTTCAGGAGTGAGCCTGCTTCTCGTATACCTGCTGACAAGCGCACTACACCGGCAAATCACAAAACCGATCAAAGCGCTTGCGGGCGTAGCGCGGGCCATCGCCAAGTACAAGATTTATTCGTTGCGTGCACCGGCTTTGGCGGGGAAAGAGTTGAGCCAGTTGGGAGCGGATTTCAATTACATGCTGGAGGAGCTGGCGCGGAGAGATGCGGCACTGGTGGAAGCGCGCGACACGCTGGAGCAACGGGTTGCGGAGAGAACGCAAGAGTTGGAGAACGAAGTTGCAGAAAGAAGCAGGGCGGAGGGGGCGCTCCGGGGGCAATCCGCATACTTAAAAACCCTGGTGGAGGGCTGCCCGATCGGGATCGTGGCGGAAGACGAGCAAAATAAAATTCAAATGAGCAACCAAGCGTTCCGGGAACTGTTCGGGTACGGCGCCGAGGAGATGGAGGGGAAATCCATAGACGATCTGCTGGTGATTGGCGATGAGTTTGCAGAGGCCCAAAAGCTCACGCGGAGTGTGATGAACGGGCACATCATTCGGAAGGTCGTCCGGAGAAGACACAAGAGCGGATTTCTGATTGATGTAGAAGCCTATGGCGTGCCGTTTGTGGTGGACGGAGTGCTTCGCGGGCAGTTTGGCTTGTACCAGGATATCAGTGACCGAGTGAGAGCGCAGAAAGAACTGCGCGAGAGCGAAGAATTGTTCCGGACACTGAGCGCCGTAGCGCCGGTAGGGATTGCCCTGGTCAACGCAAAAGGGGAACTCACCTATGTGAATGAGCACTATACGGAGATGACAGGATTGACGCTGCAGGAGGCAAAGGAGGGCGGGTGGAAACGAGTTTTGCACCCGGATGACCTGCATCGCGTAACAGAGGTGAGAAACACGTCAATTGCGCTGAAGCAAAACTACGCGATGAGCTACCGGTACCTGAGGAGGGACACGGGAGTTGTGTGGGTGGACACCGTAGCACGAGCATTTTCACGCGGAGAAGGAAGCGAAGAAAGCTATGTGGTCGTGATTCAGGACGTAACCGATCGGCAGAACGCGGAAGCGCGCCTGAGGCAAGCGAAGGAAGCGGCCGAGGCGGCCAACCAAGCGAAAAGCGAGTTCTTGGCGAATATGAGCCACGAAATCCGGACGCCAATGAACGGGATATTGGGAATGACAGAGTTGACCTTGGACACAGAGCTGGCGCCCGAACAACGGGAGTACCTGGGGATGGTGAAGTCCTCGGCGGAGTCGCTTCTCGGCATCATCAACGACCTGCTGGATTTTTCGAAAATCGAGGCGGGCAAACTGGAACTGGAAACCGCGTCGTTTTCGCCAATGGACTGCATTGAAGAAGCACTTCGACCGCTGGCCGTACGCGCTCAGCAGAAGGGGCTGGAATTGACGTGGGCCGTGGATCCAGGAATCCCAGAAACACTGATGGGGGACGGGATGCGGCTGAGACAAATCTTGATCAACCTGGCGGGAAATGCCGTGAAGTTCACGAAAGAGGGGGTGGTAAGCGTCAGAGCGGAGAGGACGAAGTCCGCACCGGGGAAGCATAGCATCCGGTTCGTCGTGGAGGACACGGGAATAGGAATCCCGAGCGAGAAACACAAGAAAATCTTCGAGGCGTTTTCGCAGGCGGATGCCTCGACGACGAGAGAGTTTGGAGGAACGGGACTCGGGCTTTCCATCTCAACGCGACTGGTGAAGCTGATGGGGGGTGAAATGCAGTTGGAAAGCGAAGTGGGGAAGGGCACGAAATTCCATTTCATCCTGAACCTGGAGGAGGGGGTCTCAGTAAAGGAAGAAGGCACAGTAAAGGGGGAGAGCGAATTGGAAGGCGCGAACGTCCTGGTGGCCGACGACAATGAAGTCAACCGGCTGTTGCTACGGGCATTGCTCGCAAACTGGGGAATGGATGTGGTGCTGACGAGCGACGGCCAGAAAGCGCTGGAAGAATTTAAGCGCCGCATGGAGCAGCACGAACTATTCCGCCTAGTATTACTCGACAAAAATATGCCGGGGATGAACGGATACGAAACCGCCAGAGAAATCCGGAAATTGGCGAAAAAGGATCAGACTGCAATGCTGCTTCTAACCTCGTCGCCGACGGCAGAGGATGCGCTGATCACAAAACGCCTCGGAATTGCGCGAGTCCTCGGAAAGCCATTGCAAAGAGCGGAATTACGGCAGGCGATGATTTCAGCGCTTTCACGAATAGAGCACGGATCGCCAAGAACGAAGCCACGGGCCAGTGTTGCCGCGCGAAGCGGAATGCGAATTCTGCTTGCGGAGGATAACGCGGTGAACCAGAAGCTGGCGATACGACTACTGGAGAAAATGGGTCATGAGGTGACGCTGGCAGAGAACGGCAAGGAAGGACTGGAGAAATACAAGATGGGGAAGTTCGATTTGATTCTGATGGATCTTCAAATGCCGGTAATCGGGGGGATCGAGGCAACACAAATGATCCGGAAAGCAGAAAAGGGTTCAGGCAGGAGGATACCCATCGTGGCAACGACGGCGCACGCGATCAAGGGAGACCGTCAAAAATGCCTGGATGCCGGAATGGATGGGTACGTCTCGAAGCCGATTCGCACGGAATCCTTACGGGCGGAAATCGAACGCGTGACGGGAAAGAGAGGGCAAATTGCGGAGCGACCGACCGAGGACAAAACGCCGGAGGAAAGCGCAGGGGGAATCAACCATCGAGAACTATTGGCGCGGGTGGAGAACGACCGCGAACTTTTGCGGGAGATGGTGGAGCTCTTTCGCGTGGACTTTCCACGGTATGTAGGGGAGCTGCGAGCGGCGGTCGAGAAGGGGGGAACAGCGGAAGTGGCGCGAACCGCGCACGCGCTAAAGGGGATGCTTGGAAATTTGGCTGCAACGCGCGCCGAGGCAGCGGCCGGAAAGCTGGAGCAGCTGGGCCGGAGCGAGCGGAAAGAGGAATTGCCGAGGGCGATGGAACGATTCGAAATGGAGACAGCGGAATTGATGCCGGAACTGGAAATGGTTGCAGCGGAGAATCCCCGGTGAAGGTTCTGATCGCAGATGACGACGCAGTCTCGCGGCGGCTGCTGAACAGAACGCTAGAACGCGCGGGCTATGAAGTGATTGTTGTGGAAGACGGAAATGCCGCATTGGAAGCATTGGATGAACCAGAGGGGCCAAGGCTCGCGCTGCTGGACTGGGTCATGCCGGGGCTGAATGGACCCGCGGTGGTGCGGGCCGTCAGAAAGAAGCGCGAGCAGAGATACGTACACATGATTCTGCTGACGTCGAAGCAATCGAAAGAAGACATCGTGGAGGGACTGGACTCCGGGGCGGATGACTATCTGACGAAGCCATTTCATCCTGCGGAATTGAAGGCTCGCTTACGAACGGGGGAACGCATCTTGCAACTCGAGGACAAACTCGTGGAAGCGCGCGAAGAGATGCGTTTTAAGGCAACGCATGATTCGCTGACCTCGCTTTGGAACCGCGGAATGATTTTGGAGCTGTTGCACCGAGAGATTGAGAGATTCAAAAGAGGAAGGGAGTACGGAGAAATCTCGGTGATCCTGGGAGATGTGGACTACTTCAAGAAAGTCAACGACACCTTTGGGCATGCTGCAGGAGACGAAGTATTGAGAGAAGTGGCGGCGCGGCTCGTCGGTTCGGTGCGGAGCTACGATGCCGTGAGCCGGTACGGAGGGGAGGAATTTCTAATCGTGATGGCCGGATGCGGCCTGGAGTGCGCGACAGCGAGGGCGGAGCAAATCAGAAAGCGCATCGAGGGCCAGCCAACCAGAACCCAAGAGGGGGACGTAGCGATCACGATGAGCCTTGGGGTGGCCGCGAGCGGCGATTGGGAAGGACTGGATGGAGACGGGTTGATCCGGGAGGCGGACGCGGCTCTGTATCATGCGAAGGGGGAAGGAAGGAATCTGGTAGGAGTGGCGCGGCCCAGCGGCATCGCGTGCGTCCGGGAATCAAAGGAGGGGCCAGAACAGATGGTGCAACGGAGGAGAACTTAGGGGCGAAAGCGGCCCTTCGCCGACGCGCGAAGCTTTCCGGATCAGGATTTGGCTCGCGATTGCTGCATCATTTGGCGCATGGCAACGCTTGAACCCGGCGCACGCTTTTCACGCCAGGCTTCCAAGCGCTTGCAGGCTTCTTCCATATTGAGAAACATCGTGGCGTTGCGGAACGCGGCGCGCCAAGTGGGCACGACATTTCGGATGCGGTCCCAAACAACCCAAATCTCACCGTTATTTTCAAAGAAAAGCTCATCGTCAATGAGGCCGCGGTTGACGATACTCGCAACCATGTCCCAATAACTGAGAACCATGCGGATGTTGTTGTATTCCTCGCTGCCGGGAGGAAATTTTTCCGTCATGTCTTCGGAGGTGTCCGGATGAAACTGGTCAATAAACCAGGTGCGCGCCTGGCGCAGTCGCGCTTCACGACGCATGTCGTAGAGACGGAGCATGAGATTGACTTCATCGTATGTGATGGCTGCCATGCGGCAATCTCCTTCAGGCCGCGCTAATCCGCGGAAGCCGTACGAGTCGTTTCCGATGCCGGGGACGATGCCGAAGCAAGCTCAACGCGCTGGACGCTCGAGAGTGGAATGCCCTGGCGCTGAAATTCGAGTTGGATGCGGCGGCGCAATTCGCGAGCTACCTCGTCCTGCCGGGTGGGAGCTGTGCGGACCTGCAAGCGGACCACGGAAGCGTCGCGATTATAGGCATGGATGCCCAGGACGCGAGGGCCGTCCACGAGAGCCTGCGACCACGCCGAGTCCGAGCGAAGAGTCGCAGCAGCGGCCTCGAGAGCCGCGAGCGGAACTTCCAGCGAAGAATCGGGATCGAGCGAAACGTCCACAAAACATTGGGACCAGTCCCGGCTGAGATTTGCGACGGTACGAATCTCCCCATTCGAGACCGTAATCAGAGCGCCGCGAGAATCACGAATCACGGTACGGCGAAGAGTAATATGTTCCACGCGGCCAACGGTATCGGCGATCTGGACGGTATCGCCCACAACATACTGATCTTCGAAAACGATATAAAAACCCGCAATCACGTCGCGGATGATGGTCTGGGCGCCGAAACCAATGGCGACGCTGGCGAGTCCAGCAAGGGTGAGGGCGGGAAGTGGATTGATGCCCACCTCGCTGAGTGCCGTCAGGATCGCGATGACCCAGATGATCTTGCTTCCGGTGCCGTAGAGAATGCCCGCAAGGGTGCGGGCTTGTTGTTCGCGGAGTTGAGACGAGCGGGACGAGGCAGAAGCGGGTTTGATCAGGAATCGAGTCATCAGGTGAAGGAAGCGATTGAGCAAAAGCGCGATGAGCAGGATGGCGAGGAGATGAATGGCAGTCGAAAGGGAAAAGCCGGATAAGAGCGAGACCAGGGTAGACATGGGCTGTATGGAAGTGGAGTATAGCATTGTGTAAGGGGATGCGCCTGCAGGCCGGGAGGTTACAACAATGCGAGAGTCGAGACGGAAAGTACTGATGTTGCTCGGATGCATCGCGGGAGCGATTGCGATTGAGCCAATTGAGCTGGCCAAGGCAAACCCCGAGCCGGGGAATCCCGGTTCAGGACAAGACGCCAGCCAGTCGAGCCCGAGCGCACCGATCGTTCAGCCTTCCCCCGCAGAGGCCAGCAAGATGACAAAGGCGATACTGGAAGAAAATCAGAGGAATCTGAAAAAAGACGCTGAGAAACTGTACAAATTGGCCTCAGAGCTCAAGGATCAAGTAGATAAAACGGATTCGACGACGGTGCTTTCCCTGGCACTGGTGAAGAAGGCCGAGGAGATCGAGAAGTTGGCAAAACAGATCAAGGACCGAGCCAAAGGATAATGCCGCCGGGGATGCGGGCGAAAAATCAGGAAAAACAAGGTAGAATAGGATTTGCGTGAGGGGTAGCAAAGGACTACGCTGCGCGCCCGTAGCTCAGATGGATAGAGTACATGCCTCCGGAGCATGGGGTCGTGAGTTCGAATCTCACCGGGCGCGCCACATTTTCGCTAAATAGAAATTAGTTATCTGTGGTTACGCGGGCTTGGGTTGTGGCGCGGGGCGTCATCGAAATGACGTAGTAGGAACGCTCCTTGTCATCGCCTTCGGGAACGCGAAGGATCAGCTTGTCTTTGTGAATGCGAAACTCGGCCGTCTCGCCGATGGGCAGCAGTGCGGGATGCTTCTCATCCGTTGGGCGAAGGCGATAGATCAGTTGGTCCGTTTGCAGAGTGTATTCCTGGCAGAGAAGTTGTTGCGATTTGGTGTGCTGGCCATCTGTGCCCAGGAGTTCTCCTGCCACGGTTCTTCCGCCCTTTTCCTGATACCCACAAGAAGTGGACTGCATCTTCAGCAGGCTACCCCGCTGATAATTGCGTTTCTTGGCCTGGCAGGAAGTCGATAACAACAGACCAAAAGTAAACACTGTGACCGCGGATTTCAGATTCATGCTCGCTCCCTCTTGAACGGCTTTCTACTATAAGGGGAGTCAGAGGGGCTTTTGATAGGCCGGGTGAAAGAAATTGACATCTTTTCTAGTCGGAATTAACAAAGGAAGTGTTTGCAGGGGCGGCGCGTCGAGATCTGTGGGCCCCGCGAGAATGGACGTGAATCGGGCAGTGTAGAGGGACTATTACTCTTAAACTCTGGACCAGAATGGGTGACTTGCCGCTCCGCGCCCCCTGCGGGAACATGAAACGGTGGGTCGTGCCCGGCTGCCTATGGATGCACTCCTAGAGGTCCGAGAATTACAGGTCGACTACCTGCAGCGAAGCGGGAAAAATACCCGCGCTCTCCAGGGAGTGAGTTTCGCCTTGGGTGTCGGAGAAATTTTGGGAATTATCGGTGAGTCCGGGTCCGGGAAAAGCACGCTGGCGACAGCAATTCTGGGGATGCTTCAAGAAAATGAAAGGATTCTCGGCGGGTCGATCTTACTGAGCAGCGAGAATGTACTGGAAAAGACGAGCAGGGAATTGAGAGAAATGCGTGGCGGAAGGGTGGGGATCGTTTTTCAGGAACCATCCCTGGCACTACATCCGACAAAAACAATCGGGGTTCAGGTTTGGGAAGTGTTGAGAGCTCATTGCCGGTTGAGTCGGAGGGAGGCCTGGGAGCGCGTGCACGAAACGTTGACCACGGTTTTTGGCGCCGAGGCAAAGCGAATCTCGTCGAGCTTTCCACATGAGCTTAGCGGAGGACAAAAACAGAGGGCAGCGATCGCCCAGGCCATCGTTTGCGGACCGGAGGTGATCGTAGCGGACGAGCCGACAGCATCCCTGGACACGGACACGCAGCACGCAATTATGTCGCTGTTTCGCGAATTGCAAAAAAAGTTAAGGGTCGCGATTGTTTTCATCACGCATAATCCCATACTGCTGGCGGAATTTGCGGACAGGATTCTTGTCTTCTACGGCGGAAGAATAGCGGAACAAGGAGAGACGAAAGAAGTGCTGGCCTCACCCCGGCATCCATACACCAAGATGCTTCTGCAATGCTTACCCGAACTTGAGGCGCGGGCGGATCGAGAGAGGCCACATAAGCTGCCTGTTGTTGCAGGTGAGCCGATTTCCTTTTCCATCCTCAGTCAGGGCTGTAATTTTGTTCCGCGCTGCCCAGAGAAAATGAAGATCTGCGAGCAAGAGTCGCCCTCTCTAAGGAAAGAGGGGGAAGCGCACGAAGTGTCCTGTTTTCTGTTTCGGGGATCGGAGGAGGAATCGGACGAGCGTGCCCAAACTTCTGAGGGTTGAAGATCTCAGCAAGACGTACACGTCACGCCGCGGCGGAAGCAGTGGAGGAAGTGTCCTCGCGCTGGATGGTGTAAGCCTTACCTTGGATCGTCGCGAGACGCTTGCCGTCGTGGGCGCTTCGGGTTCCGGGAAGAGCACGCTGGCACTTTGCCTGGCATACCTGGAGAAACCGACAAGCGGGAGCGTGTGGTTCGAGGGACGCGACCTTCAGACGGTTGGAGAAGCGGAACTACGCAGGGTACGGCCGAAAATCCAGCTTGTTTTTCAAGATCCTGCTTCGTCGTTGAATCCAAGGCTCAGCGCTTTGGACTTGCTAAGCGAGCCATGGCGAATCGGAGGTGCGTTTGCGCGGAGCGATTGGAGAACGCAAGCATGTGAGTTGATGAGAATTACGGGCCTCCCGCCGGATCTGTTGGACAGAAGGCCGATGGAATTCAGCGGCGGGCAGAGGCAAAGGCTTGCGATTGCGCGTGCGCTGGCGACGGGGCCGAAGATTTTGATTCTCGACGAGGCCCTCTCCTCTCTGGATCCGGCGCTACAGGCCCAGATCGCCAATTTGCTGGTTGACTTAAGAGAAAGCAGAGAACTGGCGATGATGTTTATTACCCATGACCCAGCGATGGCTTTGCATCTCGCGGACAAAATCGCGGTGATGGAAAAAGGGAAAATCGTCGAACAAAGCACCCCGGGAGGGATCCTGTTGCGCCCGCAGCATGCGGCAACGCAGAGGTTGTTGGCAGCGACTCCGCGAAACGTGTCCCGTTCGCAGGAACCCGTGGTGCGGTAGTGCGTTACTTGGCCCGGCGGCTCCTGCACGCCATATTTCTTTTGCTGGGTGCTTCTCTTCTGACTTTTTTTTTCACAGCTCTGGCGCCCGGGAGCTATGTGGATGAGATGCGGATGAATCCGCAAATCTCGGCAGATTCCATCGCGGCGCTCAAAGCCCAATACAACCTGGACAAGCCTGTACCGATCCGCTACGCGATGTGGCTACGATCGGTCGCGAACGGCAATATGGGGTTTTCATTTGCGTACGACGTTCCGGTGGGACCTTTGCTACTGATGCGCGCGCGAAACACTTTAGTGCTCACGATTACGGCAACCTTGCTGGCGTGGATCATTGCCTTGCCGCTGGGCATCTGGAGCGCGGAACGAAGCGGACATTGGCCGGACCGGACGATTACTTGGATCACCGGAACCCTGCTGGTTATTCCCGACATTGCTTTGGCACTTGGATTTCTGGAGCTCGCAGTACGAAGCGGCTGGTTTCCCACGGGCGGGATGGTATCCATCGGGTTCGATTCGATGACTCTGGCGGAGAAATTGAAAGATCTGGGAGCCCACATGGTGCCTCCGGTAAGCGTGCTGGTGCTGGCCGCGCAACCGCTGCTGATCCGTCATGTGCGCGCGGCAATGCGGGAAGAGTTCGGCAAAGGATATGTGCGCGCGGCGGAAGCTCACGGAATTTCGAAGAAACGAATTCTTTGGCGGTACGCGCTGCCAGGAGCGGCGAATCCATTAATCTCCCTATTTGGTTTCAGTCTAGGAGCTCTGCTCAGTGGTTCGCTGCTCGTGGAGATCGTGACGAGCTGGCCGGGACTCGGACCGCTGCTGCTGGAGGCGATCCTGGCGCGCGACCTCTACGTTGTCACAGGGGGAATCCTGATTTCGACCGTTTGCCTTGTGGGGGGAAACTTTATCGCGGACGTGATGCTTTACTGGGCTGATCCCAGAATTCGCAAGAAAGAGACTGCGGAGTGACGATCAGGAGGACACTTGCGGCCTGGCTTCTGTTCACAGGTTCATTGCATCTAATCGTGATTTGTGCCGGTTTTTTAGCGCCCTACGACCCCGCAGAGCAAGACCGGGAGCACCCTTATTCACCGCCCATGGTGATTCATTTTGTGGATGCGGTGGGGCACTTCCATCTACGGCCGTTTACATACCTACTAAAACCGAGCGCTAACGCCTTTGATAGCTTTGAGGCCAACACCACGCAACCCGTGCCTATACACTTTCTTGTGGCCGGGGCGCGCTACAAACTGCTGGGCATTTTGCCTCTGAGAAGACATCTGTTCGGCGGGGGCCGAGGAAGAATTTATCTTTTCGGAACGGACGGGTACGGACGTGACATTTTGTCGAGAATCCTGTATGGAGGACAGATTTCGCTGTTTGCCGGGCTGCTTGCGACAGCCCTCGCCCTATTCTTTGGCACTTCCATTGGATGCTGCGCAGGTTACTTCGGAGGGTGGACGGACGATATTCTGATGCGCGGGGCGGAGCTGTGCCTCGCGCTGCCGTGGCTTTATCTCTTGCTGGGGCTGCGAGCGTTTCTGCCTTTGTCCGTAAGCCCCATCGGAGCATTTTTTCTAATCGTTGCAGTAGTGGGAACACTTGGATGGGCAAGACCAGCAAGGATGATTCGCGGGGTGGTGCTGAGCGCGAAGGAAAGAGACTTTGTGCGAGCCGCGCGTGGATTTGGGGCTTCACCTGTCTACTTGCTCTGGCGGCACGTTCTTCCGGAGACGTGGAGCGTGATTCTGACGCAAGCCGCGGTCCTCGCGCCGCTCTATGTGCTTGCGGAGGTCACCTTATCCTTTCTCGGACTTGGAGTGCCGGAACCGACGCCCAGTTGGGGAAATCTTTTGAGCAGCCTGCAGCACTATAGCGTGCTGGTTTCGTACTGGTGGATGTACTTCCCCGCGGTGGCCATGGTGCCGTTCTTTATCGGATACCTGGGCCTCGCGAGCTCATTGCAGGAGTGGGCGGACCCGGCCAAGATAGAAGCGTGATGGCAGAAGGCAGGGGTATCCACCGTGGGATCGAGGCGCGACAGAAATCTTTACAGAGAACTGCGCTGTGCAGGCCTGCTCCTTTGTTCCGGGCTATTTGCTTTCCCGATCCAAGCGCAAACTCCACATAACGAAGAACTAATGAAGTTCACGGGGCAACCAGGGCGCCGAGGCGGAAGGCTCGTCCTCGCACTGCGGTCCGAGCCTAAGACCCTGAACCCCATCGTTGCGATGGATGAGCCTTCGCGTGAAGTGATTGGCGTAATGCAAGCCGATCTTGTTCATATCAATCGCGCTTCGCAACTGACAGAACCAGCCCTGGCGAAATCTTGGAAAATATCAGCAGACGGACTGCGGTACACACTCAGACTGCGGAGCGGTTTGCGATTTTCTGACGGCCAACCGATGGACGCCGATGACGTGGTATTCACCTTTCGAGTTTATCTGGATGAAAGTATTCATGCTCCGCAGCGCGATCTCTTGATCGTGGGTGGAAAACCGATCGAAGTCCGGAAAGTGAATGCATCCACCGTAGAGTTTCTGCTCGCCAAGCCTTATGGAGCCGGCGAACGGCTATTTGACGGCATCGCCATCCTGCCGCGGCATCTGCTTGAAAAGCCCTATCTCGAAGGAAAGCTGGCCCAGTACTGGCCGCTTTCAACACCGGCCATCCAGTTGGCGGGACTTGGGCCATTCCGGCTGAAGGAATACGTGCCGGGCGAAAGATTGGTGCTCGAGCGTAATCCCTATTACTGGAAGGTAGACGAGAAAGGGACGCGGCTGCCCTATCTGGACGAGGTCGATTTCCTTTTTGTGCCAAGTGCCGACGCGCAAGTCCTGAGATTTCAATCCGGCGAGACGGACATCATCACCCAATTGGGGGCCGAAAATTTTTCTGTTCTTTCGCGGCAAGAACGTGGATTTACGATGACGGACGCCGGGCCCGGCCTGGAGTTCAATTTCTTGTTTTTCAATCTGAACGGATTACCTTCAGGGGCGAGCGCAGAAACCGCGAGGAAAAGAGCTTGGTTCAATTCGGTGAAGTTTCGCCAAGCGGTTTCTGCCGCGGTGGATCGTGAGGCGATCGTGCGACTTGTCTACCAGGGGCACGGCACAGCGATTTGGGGGCCGGTGACGCCGGGCGATCATCGCTGGATTGAGGCAGGAATCAAGCATCCACCGCGCGCGATAGAACGCTCGCTCGAACTGCTACGCGAGGCAGGATTTTCCATCGGCAACAGGTCGAAGGGCGACCGTACTCTTGTGGACCACGAAGGAGTGCCGGTGAAATTCACCATTGTTACGAGTGCTTCGAACGCGGATCGCTTGAAGATGGCCACGCTGATTCAGGATGATCTAAAACAAATCGGGATGCAGGTTCAGGTAGTGCCATTGGAATTTCGATCGCTGCTGGACCGCGTGATGCAAAGCAAGGACTATGATGCGTGCGTACTGGGGCTGGCAAGCTACGACACAGACCCCAATTCGGACATCAATATTTGGCTTTCCAGCGGCGGCACGCATCTATGGAACCCTTCGCAGACTCATCCGGCCACTGCCTGGGAGGCAGAGATTGACCGGCTGATGGAGCAGCAATTGACGGCGTTGAAATTTGCAAAACGAAAGAAGATCTATGACCACGTTCAGGAGCTATTAGCGCAAAACCAGCCGATGATTTTTCTAGCCAGCCCGGACGTCCTCGTCGGGGCAAAAAACAAAATAGGGAATTTTCATCCCGCTGTAATCGAGCCCTACGCGCTATGGAATATCGAAGAATTGTATCATCGGAATGACGGAGCTTCCACGAAGTGAGCCCGATGCTGGCCAGTCGGAAAAAGAATTTACGCCAGACGATGGATAGGCGGCTGGTCAAACGATGCCTGGCAGGGGATGAGCAAGCTTGGGCGGAACTCATCGAGAGCTACAAGTCTTTGATCTATTCGATTCCCGTCAAGTATGGGCTGCCTCCCCATGACGCGTCCGATATCTTTCAAGCGACGTGCATGGAACTGCTCGAGCGATTGCCGGATATTCGGGAGCCGAGTGCGTTGCCCAAGTGGTTGATTCAGGTCGCTCATCACAAGTGCTATCACTGGAAGCGTCAACAGTCGCGGTCGGTAAGCCGCGATGGCGACGACAGCCTGCCGGAACCAGAGGTGCCCCCGGTCGCAGAAAGCCTAGTGCGCCAAACCGAGGAAGAGCAGATGTTGCGCGAAGCAACCCGCTCGCTCGCCCCACGCTGCAAGCGACTTATCCAGATGCTTTTTTTTGAAACTCCTGCCCGGCCGTACGAGCAGATTGCGGCCGAACTCGGGCTGGCGGTGGGCTCGATCGGCTTCACGCGACAACAATGCCTCGAGCGGCTGCGAAGCCGGCTCGAAGAACTGGGATTCATGTGACTCCAGCGGGCTCACGAAAGAAGCTGAATGAAAAGCTCTTTTCTCGATTGGCTGAAACTACAGGAGAGATCGAGAGAAAAAAGCTGCTTGCGCGGCACCGCTCCCTCGTATCTCCAGCAATCGTCAAGCGACTTGCGGAAATGGTGGTCACCTCAGTTCGCGTAGACACGCACCAAGCGCTGACGCTAGCGGATTCAGCGCTGGAGATCGCCAAGAGATTAAGGCAGAAGGAAGCGATCGCGCTGGGGATGCGCGCGAAAGCGAACGCATTGTATGCCAGCGGCGACAATCAAGCCGCCATCGAACACCACGAAAAAGCGATCCAGCTTTATACCTCGCTCGGGATTTGGAAGGAGGCAGGGAGAACACTTAGCAGCTCAATCCAGCCATTGATTCTCCTCGGGGAGTATGACCGAGCCCTCCAGGCGTTTGAACGCGCGCGGGAGATTTTTGATCGCGTGAACGATCGCTGGCGTCTCGCCCGGCTGGAGATCAACGCAGGCAACATTTTTCACCGCCAAGACCGCTTTGATGAAGCGCTTCAATACTACGAAAGAGCCTATCAGGGGCTGACACCATACCAGGATACTGAAGGAATCGCGGTGGTGCTTGGCAATATGGCCGTCTGCTTGATCAGTCTGAACGACTTTCCTCGAGCGCTCGCGACATACGAAAAAGCCCGGCGCGTGAGCGAGGAAAATAATATGCCGCTGCTCGTCGCACAGGCCGATTACAACGTTGCGTACCTATATTACCTGCGAGGCGAATATACCGCCGCCATTGAACGGCTCTATGCCGCACGGCGCGCCTGCGAGACCACGGGCGACGCATACCATTTTGCGTTGTGCCATCTTGACCTTTCCGATGTTTACCTGGAGCTGAATCTCAGCGAAGAGGCGCGCGAGATGGCTCACGAGGGGTTCCAGAGATTTGAAAAGCTCGGGATGCGCTACGAAGCGGCGAAAACGCTCGCAAACGAGGCAACAGCGTACGGGCAGCAGGGCAAAACGGTGCAAGCGCTGGAGCTTTTCGCCAAGGCGCGGGAGATGTTTGCCAAGGAAAAAAATCAGGTCTGGCCATGGCTTGTCGATTTATATCAGGCCTTGCTGCTGTTCCACGAAGGGCGCCACTTTGAAGCGCGCCGGTTATGCAGGGGAGCGTGCGAATTTTTTGATGGTTCCTTGCTCCACGGCAAAGCGTTGCTCGGCCATCTACTCCTAGCCAGGATTTACCTGCAAATTGGAGAGTATGAGGAAGCGAAGCGGGAAACCGATGAGTGTCTCGAAAGACTCGAAACCGCGCGGGCTCCGCTATTGGCCCACCAGATTCACTTGCTGGCCGGGCAACTGGCCCATCGCCGAGGCGAATACGCCGCGGCGCATTCGGCATACCGTGAAGCGCGACGCGCACTCGAATCGCTAAGGAGCAACATCCACTCCGAAGAATTGAAGATCTCTTTCGCGAAGAACAGATTGCAGGTTTATGAAGCTTTGCTGGATCTCAATCTTGACGGTACAGCGGGTGAAACGCCGGCTGAAGAAGCGCTGGAGTATATCGAGGCGGCAAAATCGCGCAGCATGAGCGAGATGATTTTCCAAAGCGGTCAGATTTTGCCCATGGGAGGACCCGGACAAAGCGAGTTGGTCCGGCGGATACGCGACCTGCGGGAAGATCTCAATTGGTATTATCACCGGATCGAGCTGGAACAACTCCAAACGGAAAGCGCGTCTCGTCAGCGAATCGAACGGCTGCAGGAGCAAGCGCAAACGCGGGAGGGTGAGCTCTTGCGCACGTTGAGGGAATTGCCGGCGCATGAGCGCGAAAACGCGACACTAGAGGTTTCCGACGATTTTTCCGCCGCGCGGTTGCAGCGGAATATCCCCGAAGATTGCGCGCTGATCGAGTATTTCACGGCGGGCGAGCGGGTGATCGCCGCGATCGTCACGGGGAAGGGAATCGAAATCCAACCGGTTAGCGTGGTCTCGCGCGTCGTGCATCACCTGCATCTGTTGCGGTTTCAGCTCGCCAAATTCAGCATGGGGAACGAGTACATCCAGCGCTTCATGGAGCCGTTGAGGAAAACGACCGAAGGCCACCTCGAAGGGTTGTATTCGGAACTGATTGCCCCCATCCGACCTTTGCTCACTGCAAAACACATTGCATTTGTGCCCCACGGGCCGCTGCACTTTCTGCCGTTTCACGCGCTTCATCATGCCGGCGAATACTTGTGTGATTCTTACGAAATTTCCTATGCGCCCAGCGCGACGATCTTCGCCCTGTGCCAGGAGAAGGCGGCTAGCGGGAACACCGCTGCACTGGTTCTGGGTGTTCCAGATCGACGAGCTCCTGAGATTTTGCAGGAAGTGGAGAGCGTCGCGGCCATCTTTCCGGACAGCAAATTACTGATGGGCGCGGAAGCAAACTCTGCAGCTCTGCGCGAACACGGGGGAGAAGCCGGAGTGCTGCATATTGCCACACACGGAATTTATCGCCAGGACAATCCCATGTTTTCCGGGATCCGGTTGGGCGATGGTTACCTCAATTTATACGATCTCTACCAGATGCGACTGCCTGCGCGCTTGGTTACTCTGAGCGGTTGTGCGACGGGTATGAATGTGGTTGCTGCAGGCGATGAACTTCTGGGTCTGCAGCGTGGGCTCTTTTGCGCGGGTGCAACTACCCTGTTGTTGTCTCTTTGGGACGTGCATGACAAAAGCACATCCGAACTGATGAACCATTTTTACAAGCAGTACATCCGCGGAAAAAGCATGGCAGCATCCCTGCGGCATGCAATGATAGAATTGCGGAACGGGGATCCCCATCCATACTATTGGGCCCCGTTTGTTCTCGTCGGAAAACTCACTGAAAATACAAGACTTAATTAAAGATCGGCGCGACCTATTTTTCTGCGCTGTGCAGCCCCTTATTCGATGGGCGTAGGAAACCAGTTTCGGTCTCTCCGGCCGGCTCTGGCAGAAGAAGAAGGAATGGGGGATGGATGATGAAACACGCAATGAAGCATTTTAGGGCAGACGACTGGATTGATTTTGTGAACCAAAACGGTTCAAGGAACCGGCAAGAAGAAATGCGGATACATCTCAATTCGGGTTGCAAAGCTTGCGCGAGAGAACTAAGCCTTTGGCAAAAGGTTCAGCAGACGGCCGCCCAAGAAAGCAGGTTTCAGCCGCCAGAGGACGTCTTGAGAGTTGCAAAGGCGGCTTTCCTGACGACGGAATACTCGAGGGAACGGAATTCGAGCAAGAAGAAACTAAAGGAAATCGTAGCGGAACTTCTGTTTGACAGCTTGGTGCAACCCGCGGCCGCCGGGGCGCGCTCGGCGGCCCCGATGGCGCGCCAGATGCTTTATCGAGCCGATCCCTATCAGATTGATGTGCAAATTGAAGCCAAATCCAAAGAGTCTCGATTGTCCGTGACCGGCCAGCTTTTGGATGTGAGCCGCCCTGAAATTGTTGCCAGCGAAGTCCGGGTAACGCTCTCAAATCGGCGAGGCAATGTAGTGCAGACCGTGACAAATCGTTTTGGCGAATTCAGGGGCGAATTGGAAAATCTCGGCGATCTGGAACTCCGAATTCAAGGCGACCGCGAGCGATGCATCGTGGTTTCGCTGCGGGACGCTCTGAGAGGAATTTCGATCGGCAAGCGGAGCGCATGAAGTCCGGTTTTGCCCCGCAAAGAGATTCTCTGGTACGGAAGTACCAGGAACAGTTGGAACTCGGACTTAGGTGAAAGGACTCGCTCGTACCATTGGCAGATGTGGATTTCGCCACGCAAGATAATGGGAAACCAAAAATGCCGGCGGACGAGCAATTTACCAGGGGACCCCTGGAAGGGATCAAAGCGATGAAACAGCGCATTCTCGTTCTCGCGATTGTGGCGACATTTCTTCTGTCGATTGCAAAGCCTGCCGCTGCTCAGCAGCAAAGATATATCGTGCGTACATCGGGCGGCTTGTTGAACGTACTGCATTTTTGTGCAGCTGCAAACTGCCAGGTCCAAGGGGCCTTGGACGGCTCACAAGGCCGGACGTATCTGGTTACTTCGACGGGAAACCTCATATCGAATCTGTTGAATGGAACGGTGAACCTGCTGGAATCGCTGCTGGGGATCAAGAGCGTGGAACCCGATCAATTGCTCTCAATGCCCAACGTCACGTTACAGAGTCCCGGCGCTGGGCTCTCGGACACGACCCCGGTCAACTACTACGGCACGGTTGTCTGGCACGGATATGCCGCGCAACCAGCTGCCCAGATTATCCGTTTGACGGACGCGCAAACCAGCTTCGGTGTGAGCGGCACCGGTATTGTTGCGGACATCGACACCGGAGTGGACCCAAATCATCCAGCACTGTCCCCCGTGCTCCTGCAGGGGTACGACTTCACACGGAATCAGCCTGGGGCAAATGAATGGCTTGACGTCGCCGCCCTGCCTAACGGGCCGGGTGATTCGAGTTCAGAAGATGAGCAGCCGGCCGTCGTCCAGCAGTCGACAGCGGCTGTTCTGGATCAATCTACCGCAGCAGTTCTCGACGGCTCACCTTACGTTGCCTTTGGTCACGGCACCATGACTGCAGGACTGATCCACTTGGTGGCGCCAAAAGCCAAGATTCTTCCACTAAAAGCATTCTCTGCCGACGGAACTGGATATCTGTCGAACATTGTGGCGGCCCTGTACTATGCGGCGCAGAATCATGCAAATGTCGCGAATATGAGTTTTGATCTCAGCGCTACTTCACCAGCACTTTCCGATGCGATTAATTATGCAAGCCAATCTGGCATGATTCTGGTAGCCGCGGCGGGCAATGAGGACACAAGTGCCCGAGTTTATCCGGCCGCACTCAACAATACCGTCCTTGGAGTAGCCTCAACAACGGACTATGACACGCGTTCGTCCTTTTCAAACTATGGCGATGCGGACGTCTGGATCGCAGCCCCTGGTGAAAACATCATCAGCACTTATCCAGGCGGGACTTACGCAAGTTCGTCAGGCACTTCCTTCAGTTCGCCACTTACCGCGGGAACTGCGGCGCTGCTGCTCAGCGTGAAACCGGGTTTGACCCAGTCCAAAGCCGCAACTGCGCTGGCACATGCGCGTGTGCTTACTCCGGATCTAAACAATGGGCGGCTCGACATCTACCAGGCAGCGATGTCGTGGTATGTGAGCAAGTGACCAGCGTGCTGCAGGAAATCGTCTTGGAACCCGTATCCAAGCGGGCTCCATCGTCGACTCGGATGCCGGAGACGATTCGCATCAAGCAATTGGAAGAACGCACTCTGGCGCTGCGCGGCTCCGTTATCTGTGCCTTCAACCAGCTGCTGGATTTGAAAGACCTGAATACTGGAGTTCACAGCACCAGGCTTGCCGAATGGGGCTTGCGAGTCGGACAGGAACTTGGACTCGACGAACAGACGCTTCAAAATCTGGAGGTCGCCGCGCTGCTCCATGACATTGGGAAAGTCGGCGTGCCAGACGCGATCCTTCGCAAACCCGGGAAGCTCGATCCCGATGAGTATGCCCTCATGAAGAAACATCCCGAATACGGATGGGCGGTATTGAGGATGCTGCCGGGTTTTGAGAACGCGGCGCTGGACATCCTTCACCATCACGAGAGGGTGGATGGGCAGGGGTATCCCGCAGGATTGATGAACGGTGAAATTCCCATCGTCTCGCGGATCGTCTGTGTCATCGACGCGTTCGATGCTATGGTTTCGTCAAGACCTTATCGTCGCGGACTTCCGTTAGATGAAGCCGTGCGCCGCCTCCAGGAATCAAGTGGAACACAGTTCGACGCGGAAGTCGTGCGAACCTTCCTCGCCTTCGCGCATGCGGAGATGCATCATGTTTTTGCAGCTGCCGGGACCTCTGTTGAGGCGGCTATCTAGCGGCGTACTCTTCCATTAAAAAGAGCCTCGCGAAGCTTAAGACCTGACGCATAAATCCTCGGGCCAAGTTAAATGTCCGGCATTGCTATGCTATGATGCGCGTAGCGGAGCCAACAACGAACTAGTGAGTTTCTCGGGGGAGCATGTTTTCCAGCCGGGTGAAAATTGAGCATGAGTTGTACGAACGCGCAAAGAAATGCGCGGAACTGGCCGGTTATTCCTCGGCAGACGAATTCATCCAACACGTACTGGAAAAAGAGATCACCCGCATCATGGGCTCGGGATCCGGAGAGGGCGACACTCCGGAGGAGATCAAGAAACGGCTTCAAGGCCTTGGCTATATCGAGTAACTCCTCTTTAAGCGACGAATCGCGGCAGCATTCCTTTCGGTTGTCTTCCGACTAAGCGCATGAATTTTCTTCTCAGGCTGATTGAGCGCACATTCGATACCGCCTTTTACCTGATGCGCGCATTCCCGCCAACCCTGGTCCTGGCAATCTTCTCCCTGCTCACAACCATCGCGGCCCTGCTGGTGTTCCGGAAAGTCTCGGACCAAAGGGCGATCCGGAAAGCCAAAGACAAGATCGGGGCCCATGTTCTGGAAATCCGGCTGTTTCCAGATCAACTGAGCGTGGTGGCGCGGGCGTACATTGCATTCCTCAGAAGTTTGGCAAGCTATCTCCGGCACATTCTGCGCCCAGTCCTGATTCTTTTCATTCCACTGTTTTTTCTGTTTCTCCAGTTGGATGCGTATTTCGCTCATACGCCGTTGAGTGCAGGCCAGGACTTTCTTGTGCAAGCAAAACTCGCGATAGGACAGCCATTGGAGCACGTGGCGATGAAGCTGCCGGATGGGATTGCGATGACTGCGCCGCCCGTACACATTCCTCCTGACCGGATAGTTGTCTGGAGGCTCAGAGCGGATCATGATGGAATATTTTTGCTGCAGCTCGCCATGAGCCAGAAGGCGTACACAAAGCGCGTGGTGGTCGGGGGCGGAATAAGACGAGTAAACTGGGACCGCGAGCGCGGAGGGATCTGGGAGACGCTCACGAGCCAGGATGAACCGCCGCTTCCGGCTGCCGGACCGATCGAGAGCATCCAAGTGCAATACCCAGACCGGGAAATCGCGCTCTGGCGTTGGCGAGTGAACTGGCTGGTTCCTTTTTTGGGGATCATGCTGATTTCGGCGCTGTTGCTGAAGGGCTTTCTAAGGACTGAGCTTTGACAAGAGGATTTCAATCATCGCGCCGGGAAAACCTTCTATTAAGGCGAACGGCTCTCGCGGGAATTGCAATTGCCATTTTTCTGTTTCTTGTTCCCGCGGAAGCACAGGCGTACGTTGGGCCTGGCGCCGGATTCGCTATTGTGTCGTCTTTTCTTACTTTTCTACTGGCATCCATCTCTTCTCTTTTTGCCCTTGTTACGTGGCCTGTGCGCCAGTTCTTCCGGTACCTGCGCAGGCGGCGCGCGATTCAGAGGGCGAAGGTCAAACGCGTTGTAATCCTCGGGTTCGATGGAATGGATCCTGAGCTAGCCGAACGATATATGAAGGAAGGGAAGTTGCCGAATCTCGCAAAGCTACGGGAGCGGGGGACATTTCGGAACCTTGCGACAACGATTCCGCCGATCTCGCCTGTTGCATGGTCGTCTTTTCTAACGGGAGTGAATCCCGGCAAACACAATATTTACGACTTTGTGATGCCGGACCGGCAGCGGTACTTGCCGGAACTTTCCTCTGCTCGAATACGAGGTCCAAAACGCCAATTGAAGATTGGCCGATACTCGATTCCTCTGGGTGGCTCCCGGATCACACCGCTGCGAAAGGGCATTCCGTTCTGGCATTACCTGGGAGAAGCCGGAGTGTTTTGTTCGGTGATTCGGGTGCCGATCACGTTTCCGCCGGAAAAGTTCTCAGGTGTGTTGCTTTCCGGAATGTGTGTTCCCGACATCCAAGGAACCCAAGGCACTTTTTCGTTTCACACCACGGCGGTTACCAAACGAGAATCTGCGACCAATCGAGTGGTGGTGCCCTTCGAAAAGAAGAATGGCTTTTTTGGTTCCTATGTCCCTGGCCCTCCAAATACGCTCCAGCCACGCGCAGCGGAAGAACTGCGCGCCGCGTTTCGAGTAAAAATAGAGGCTGCAAATGGCCGGGCCGACATTGATCTGGACGGCCAGAGAATCTCAATCAAGTTGGGAGAGTATTCGGATTGGGCTGAAGTCGAGTTCAAGGCGGGTCTCGGAGTAAGTGTGAAAGGGATTTGCCGGTTCTTTCTGAAGTCGGTTGAGCCGGAACTGGAACTCTACGCCACGCCGGTGAACATTCATCCGATGCGGCCGGCTTTGCCGATTTCTCATCCGCTGACTTACTCAATGTATCTTGCGAAACTGAACGGATTGTACGCGACGCTTGGACTGGCAGAGGATACGTGGGCATTGAATGATGGTTACCTCGATGACGACGCGTTCCTGGAACAGTGCTATTCAAATCACAGGGAACGCGAACAGATGTTTTTTGATGCGTTGTCGAAGACCGGGCAAGGTGTATGCGCATGCGTATTCGACATCACGGATCGCGTGCAACACATGTTCTGGCGCTATTTTTCGGAAAATTACTTTGCCACCGCACCAAGCCATAATCACAAGGGCCCCCTGGTGATCGAAGAACTCTACTGCCGCATGGATCATCTTATTGGGCAAACGATGGAGAAAATCTCCGCGGATACGCTCCTGCTGATCGTTTCCGATCACGGGTTCAAATCGTTTCAGCGCGGGGTCAATCTGAATACCTGGCTGCACCAGAATGGATATCTGGCTCTGAAGGAGGGCGCGCCTGAGGGTGACTGGTACGAAAACGTGGATTGGGACCGGACGCGCGCGTATGGCCTCGGAATGAACGGGATTTACCTCAATCAAAAGGGTAGAGAGAGCAAGGGAATCGTCGAGGATGGGAAAGAAGCGGCTGAGCTAAGGAGCGAGCTCCGCAGGAAGTTGGAGGGCCTGAAAGATCCAGAGGCATCACGCGTTGCGATCACGAAGGTTTTTGACTCGCATGAGGCATTTTTTGGTCCTTACCGCGAGAACGCGCCGGATGTTGTCATTGGATTTGGCGATGGTTACCGTGTCTCTTGGAACTCCGCGCAGGGACGTGTAACGGACACCGTATTCGAAGTGAACAAGAAAGCCTGGAGCGGCGACCATTGCATTGACCCGGCCCTTGTTCCCGGCGTGCTTTTTTCGAACTGGAACATTTCTGGAGAAGGACATTCGATCACGGATGTTGCGCCCACCCTGCTTGAACTCTTTGGCCTTGCCGTGCCTCCACACATGGATGGAAAACCTTGGGCCACTGCGCCACCAACTGGCGACTAGAAAGCAGCGCGAAATTGTTGGATGTGTACACCGATGTTAGACTTCCCATGAAACATCCATGCCCAAAAAGAAGCGAAAATTCAAGGAGCGCGCGTTGCCGCGAAACAAATCCTTGGCGAAGCCAATGTCGCCGAATCGAACGCTCCCGAAGACCATTGCGGTGGATTTCGACGGCGTCATCGCGGAGTACGACGGTTGGAAGGGCACAGGCATTCTTGGGTTGCCCCGGCGCGACGTAGTGGAAGCACTGCGCGCCCTCCAAACGGAAGGTTGGAAGATCATCATTCACACGACGCGCGGCAAAGCGGAGATTTCAGGTTACTTGTCGCAGCACCAGATCCCTCATCATGAGGTGAATCGGAATTCCGACTATCGGACATTGGGCGTAAAGCCGGTGGCCGATGTTTATTGGGACGACCGCGCATTTCGTTATTCCGGAGATGCCCGCCAGGATCTTGTAGAAATCCGGCGATTCCGGACTTGGAGCGGCCGCGATTAGATTCGCATCAATTCAGCGATACATATCCAGGAAATTTGGACCCCGCGAGTTCGTCAGGATTCAAGATAGCCGAGTCGAACGAGGCGAGCCCGGATTCGGGCTTCCTCTTCGGCACTATACGGGGGCTCAGCTGAAGCGGCTACATACCCAAGATCTTCCAACTTCCGGAGTATCCGCGCGGCCGAGTTGGCGGGCGATTCCTTCTCTGTTTCGATGATCAATTCGGGCTGGAGCGGCGGCTCATAGGGGTCATCCACCCCGGTGAAACCTTTGAGCTCACCTGCGAGCGCCTTTTTGTACAGCCCTTTGACGTCACGCCGAATGCAAGTCTCCACGGAGGCCTTGACATAGACCTCCACGAAATTGCCGATGGAAGCCCGAACCTCCTCACGAATTGCGCGGTACGGCGAAATCGCGGCAGCGATTGCGGCAGCGCCGTGACGCGTCAGGAGTCCACAGACGAAGCCGATCCGGCGGATATTTTCATCCCGGTCTTCCTTGCTGAACCCCAGGCCTTTGCAGAGGTGAGTGCGGACAACATCACCATCGAGCACTTCAACGCCCACGCCACGGTTTCGCAATTCGACTGAAACAAGATTCGCCAATGTGGTTTTGCCCGCGGAAGGCAACCCCGTGAACCACAAAGTGAAGCCTTTGGACGGGCCTCTCAACGGTTTTCTACCCGCTTCTCGCGATAAGCCTCACGAAGAATGGCTGCTACCTCAGGGCGAGTAAACTCCGGAGGTAGCTCGAATCCATCGCGCAGCAGTTCGCGCACCTTTGTGCCGCTGAGCACCAAACGATTCTCGGCGCCATGCGGGCAGGTCTTTTCCGATGCGACGCGA
>DATIXL010000050.1:0-2200 GCA_035518615.1 Terriglobales bacterium
GAATATCTCTTCACTCTCGGAGCGCTTTTCTCCGAAGTTCTGATCTTGCGCGAGCCGCTGACCTTTTATCGGCTTCAGGGGCAGAATTTGTATCAAATCAGCAATGAACAGGAAAGTTCCATTCAGCGGAAACACAGCGTATTGGTAGCGCTGGTCTCCGCCCTGCAGCAGCGCTTCGCCCAAGAAAATGTGGCTCCCGAGATTGCCGAGGTCATCGTGGGAGCCGTCCGGACCGAAGCCGATGCGCTTCGGCTTTCGTTGGGGGTAGGATCTTCACTGGATAATTTCCGTATTGAATTGCGGAGTTATGATCTGACGCATGGTCATGCTTCGGCCGGACGCCGCTTTTTGAAGGTCCTTAGTTTGCTCCCCGCTCTGTTCCTCGCACCGCGGCAATACTATGCGCTGAAACAAAAGCTGGCCTCGAGCCTTTTCTATGCGCGCATTCGCGAAAAGGTTCTGCCATTTCATCAGCCCAATCATGTGGATCGCACAGGAGATTGGAAGGTTTGATGACTGACTCGTTGGCGGCAGCCCCGTCCATGCGTATCCTGATGGCTTGCAGTGTCCCAAGCCGGCGCGAAGGCGGAGCCGCGGCGCTCATCTATAATCTGGGAGAGCAACTCGAAAAACGCGGGCACTCGCTGACCTACTTATTTCGTGAGGATCTGCTTGGTCAGGATGATATTTCGCCTCGTTTCAGTGACCTCATCTTTTCGCACCGGTTGTATCGCTACATCGCCAGAGACCCCGGCAAGTTCTCGATCGTCAATCTTCACGCGCCCGCGGGCGTTGTCTATGGAATCCACCGCCGTTGGCTCGGCACGCGCGGCTTGCCTCCCTACGTGATGATGCTTCACGGCTTGGAGGAACGCCGCGTCTATGTCCAGAGCCGTGAGGAAAAAAAAGGCCGCGCATGGCATTTCAAACTAAGAAACCGCCTTTGGCACCGCTTTTATACGTTTCCACTTTTTCGAGGCGCCATCCGCACCGCCGACGGCGCCCACGCCCACAGCCGCGATGTCTGGAACATTCTCCATCTGAAATACAATATGGATTCGGATCGTGCCTGGTACGTACCCAGCGGCGTGGAACCGCGCTTCTTTGTCCCTCGCCGCTATGAACTTACCGGCCCCCCCAAGCTTCTCTATGCCGGCACCTGGTTGGACCAGAGAGGGATCTTCTATTTGCGGGAGGCACTGGAAGCACTCGCTGCGAAAATTCCCGACATTACCATGACCTTTGCCGGTTGTCATTGTCCGCCGGACACCATCCTTGAGTTTTTCGGACCGACGCTCGCCTCCACGGTATCGGTTCAACCCACGGTTCCCTCGGGCCAGATGCAGGACCTCTTCGCGTCTCACGACATTTTTCTTTTCCCGTCGCTCATGGAAGGTCTTCCCGGTGTTCTGCTCGAAGCTATGGCTTCGGGGATGCCTGTGATTACGTCGGAGACCTGCGGCATGCCGGACGTGGTTGAGGACGGTTTCAACGGCTTGCTGGTTCCGCCCGCGGATGCCCGGGCGATTGAAGAAGCGGTTCTGCGACTTGCGGGTTCCATCGAGCTGCGGCAGAGCCTGGGCCAGGCCGCCCAGCAAACTATGTCACGTTATACTTGGAAGCGCTCTGCCCTCGTGTTGGAAAAGTTGTTCCGCCACATTCTCGAGTTGGAAGGTAAAGCGGCCGGATGATCACGCTGGGACTCAACTATTCGCAGATGCACGATTCCTCGGCCTGCCTGGTGAAAGACGGCGAATTGCTCTTTGCCGTTGCCGAGGAGCGCATCAGCCGCGTGAAGCACGACGCGCGCTTTCCCGCGCTGGCCATTCAAGCGTGCCTCGATTTTGTGAAAATCCGCGCGGACCAGGTGGACGAAGTCTGCGTCGGCTGGCAGCCCCCGGGAGCCGCGTTTCGCAAAGATCTCAGTCTGTATGCGACGGGCCGCTGGCCCGCTTCCTATCTGAATGTGCTCAATTCCACGCGCCACTACGCCAGCATGCAGCACCAACACGGCGGCGAGAATCCCTTCCGGCGGCAATTCGGGCCCACGAAGGCCCGTTACCGCTTCGTGGATCACCATCTTTCGCACGCGCTCAGCGCCTATTCGTATTCGGGATTTGAGGATGCCGCAGTCGTAGTGATGGACGGCCGTGGTGCTTGGGAGGCGACGTCCATCTGGCATGGCGCTGGCGGGCGCGTG
>DATIXL010000051.1:0-35517 GCA_035518615.1 Terriglobales bacterium
CCTTCCTCGCCACAGTTATTTCCTCCCGCGTCTTTTACTCTCTAGGTCCACTGCCGCGAGACGTTTATTCGCTTCTATCTCTCCACCTAATTTTCGCTTTTTCTTCTTCCCTTTGCTACCCTATCCCTCCATGATCAACGAGCCTCCCATCTTCCCTTTCGACCTCTCCGCCGCCACTGCTCATCTCTCTTTCGTGGACGATTGCCTCGCCGCCTTGATCCGCGAACTCCGCCCCTTCGAAGCCGAAATGGACGCCACTCAAAATCCCTACGAAGCTCTCCTCGAAGCCATCGCCTACCAATCCATCTCCGGCAAAGCCGCGGCCACCATCTTCGCCCGCATCAAGGCTCTCAGCTCCTCCGGCGGTATCCCCACTCCTGAAGAAATTCTCAAGCTCCGTAAATCCGCTCTCCGCAAAGCAGGCCTTTCAGGCGCAAAAATCCTGGCCATGAAGGATCTCGCCCGCAAAACACTCTCCGGCGTGGTTCCCTCTCACGATGAATCTCTCAAACTTACCGATGAAGAGCTCGTCCAGCGCCTCGTCTCCGTCCGCGGTATCGGCGTCTGGACCGTTGAAATGTTTTTGATTTTCCGCCTCGCTCGCCCTGACGTTCTTCCCGTGGACGATCTCGGCGTGAAAAAAGGCTGGTCCGTCACCTACGGCAAAAAGCACATGCCCCGCCCCAAGGAACTTCTTGCTTTCGGCGAGCGCTGGCGCCCTTACCGCACGGTCGCCTCCTGGTACATGTGGCGCGCCTTCGAACGCGCCGGCTACGCCGCCACCAACAAAATCCTCCCTCCCAAACCCAAGCGTAAGCTCAAACTCCGCCGCAAAACCCGCGCTCAGCGCCCCAAATCCTCCAAACCCTCTCCCCGCCAGTCTCCCTTTTCTCCAAATCCTTTGTAGGGGCGCAGCACCGTTGCGCCCTCTCTTGCGGCCGCGCTTCAGCCCGGTTCCAAAGGTCCTTCTTATCCTCTTTTGTAGCGCCCGCCGACCGTGGCGGGCCTCTCCATTTTGCCCTCGCCCCCCTTCACCTTTTGCAAGCCAGGCTCCTGCCTCCGAGCTTTTGTCGCAGCAACGCCCCCATCCTCGTCCATTTACGTTGTAGGGGGCAGCACCGCTGCGCCCCTACTTGCGGCCGCGCTTCAGCCCGGCTCTTCGCAGATCCCACCGCTCCGTTCTTTCCCTCTTCCCCTGAGCATCTCCTGACCCATCGCAATACTCTTGCCCCGGAGACCGAGATGAGCACCGTAGGTGCGGCAGAACTTAGCCCAGCGCGTCAGCGCTGGGTTCGCCTCGCACCGCGACACCAGCGCCGTAGGTGCGGCACAATCTGACTCCCTGCACTGTAGCGGCCGGACTTCAGCCCGGCACTTATCCCAAAGGGAAAGCGCTCTCTCTATGTCACCAGACCCTTGTTGGATTTATTTTTGACGCAGAGCCTGGTAATCTCTCCGTAACCATGAAAAAGTCCGAGAAGCTTGTGTTCGCAGTCGTCTTTGCCCTTGCAATCCTGATCCTGGCATTCGGTCTCCTCCATATCTGGTTCGCCGGCTGGCCCATACCATAAAGAGACCGGTCCTTTCAGCTTGGTGCGGCAGGACTTAACTCGCCTCCACTTGCCAAATCGTCGCTCCCCTCTCATTCCTCTTGACATCCCCCGTTCCTTTGTGATACATTACTCCTCGGGTTAATCCATTTCGCGGCGCACCCTTGCTCCCGGCCAGCCCACCCCAATTGGCGCTACAATCTCCGCCATGCCGCAAAGCCCGGCCATCCAATTGGAGGCCTTCCTCGCCAAGTTTGCCCCCGCGATGGCTGCCCAAATCCGTGCCTGCCGAGCCGCCATGCGCAAACGCTTCCCCACCGCCAACGAACTTGTCTACGACAATTACAACTTTTTCGTCATCGGCTACTGTCCCACGGAGGTTCCCTCCGACTGCCGCATCTCCCTCTCGGCCAATTCCAAGGGCATAAACCTCAATTTGATGTACGGACCGAAGCTCCCGGACCCGCACAAACTTCTTCAAGGTTCCGGCAGCTTGAACCGGTTTGTCCGCTTGCAGCACGCCGCCGATCTGAACAAACCGGAAGTGAAAGCCTTGCTCACCGCGGCCGCCGCGCAAACCCTCCCTCCCTTCGCAAAATCCGGCGCGGGAAAGCTCATCATTCGCTCCGTATCAAAAAAGCAGCGTCCCCGAAAATAGCCCGCGGTACACATCGCGCTTCAGGTACGGCAGCAAATCGCTTACGTTCTTCCTAAAGCGTCGCCAGTTGACTCCGCGCGCTCGATTCGCTTAATATTTCCATACTTTTGGAACTATGAAGACATCCTTCGCAGTGGACTCGCTCTCGGCCCTCGCTCAGGAAACGCGCTTGAATATTTTTCGCCTGCTCGTCCGCCACGCCCCGGACGGTCTTCCGGCGGGAGCCATCGCGCGCCGACTTCGGCTCCCCGGCCCGACGTTGTCGTTCCATCTCAACGTCCTGGCCGCGGCGGAGCTCGTCCAGCCGCGTAAGAATGGCCGTTCCATTTCTTATTCCGCGAATCTCGAAAATGTGAATCGTTTGACAAGCTTCTTGATGGAGAACTGCTGCGGTGGCAAAGGCGGTTGCACTCCGCTTACGGCAATCGAGCAAAGCAACGCATCCCGCAGCCGCGCCTCATCCAGCCGCTCATCCCCTTCTCGACGGAGGTAAACATGCCCGGCCGTTACAACGTATTGTTTCTCTGCACCGGCAATTCCGCTCGCTCCATCATGGCCGAGGCCATCATGAATAGAAGAGGATTCCCGAATTTCAGTGCCCACAGCGCGGGCAGCCACCCAAAAGGTGAAGTCCATCCCGCCGCGATTCACCAGCTCGAGGCGGCCAAACTCCCCACAAACGGTTTGCGAAGCAAAAGCTGGAGCGAATTTGCCGAGCCCGGTGCCCCCAGGCTCGATTTCGTTTTCACCGTCTGCGATAACGCCGCAAAGGAAGTTTGCCCCGTCTGGCCGGGCCAGCCGATGACCGCGCATTGGGGAGTGCCCGATCCCGCCGCCGTCGAAGGAACGCCCCAGCAGATCGAAAAGGCCTTTCGTGATGCCTTCCTCATTCTCGACCGCAGAATCGGTCTCTTCCTCTGCCTTCCGCTCTCGAGCCTCGATAAGCTGGCCATCAAGAAAGAAATTGACCGCATAGGCCGCGCATGAAAACGTCTCTCCCGCGCCGCGTTGTCGCCGAATTCTTTGGTGCCGGGTTCCTCGTCGCCGCCGTCGTCGGCTCCGGCATCATGGGAGATCGTCTCGCCGGTGGCAACGTCGCCCTCGCCTTGCTCGCCAACACCGTCGCCACGGGAGCCGCGCTCGTCGCGCTGATCATTGCCTTCGGGCCCGTCTCTGGCGCTCATCTAAATCCCGTCGTTTCCATCATGGACGCGTGGGAGGGCGGCCTTCCCTGGCCGGAAACGCCGCATTACATCTTCGCGCAGATTTTGGGAGGCATCGGCGGCGCCGCCGTCGCCAACGTGATGTTCAGTTTGCCGGTAATCTCGCTCTCAACCCACGTGCGCTCCGGTCCTGCTCAACTCTTCAGCGAATTTGTTGCGACTTTCGGTCTCATGGCCGTCATTTGGGGATCTTCGCGGCTTCGGGCAAACGCCGTTCCGTTCGCCGTCGGCGCTTACATCACCGCGGCATACTGGTTCACGGCCTCCACTTCGTTTGCCAATCCCGCCGTGACCATTGCACGCTGCCTGAGCGATACCTTCGCTGGCATCCGTCCCGCCGACGTTACCTGGTTCCTGATCGCTCAATTCGCCGGAGGATTCGCAGCTACGCTTCTCTTTCGCTGGCTCGTTCCCAGCCTTCCGGCACGCGCCCGGGACGTCCTCATCGCTCACGATGCAGACAACGCCTCCTAACTGCCTTGAGAATGAACACTTATGAAAACCGCGTCGCCAAGTCTTCTGGAATGAACACTTCCAAAATCGCCATTTCTAACCGCCTTTAGAATGAACACTTACAGAAAACAGGGGAGGGGGTGGAGGGGGATCAGAGCCAGGCTTTTCTCCTCATCTCTTTAGCGCCAATTCCCGAACCATCAGGTAAAGCGCCGCAAACCCGCACAGCAGCACTCCACTTTCCAGCAGGACCGAAACCTGGTGCAACTTCAGGAAGGCGGCCAGAAGTGGATTCTCGACGGCCGTTGCCTGGATAGATCCCATCTGCGTCCGCAGCGCTGCCATCCTTGGCGTCACCGCCACCTGCGAAATCATCGAAAGTACCATCATTCCAATAACAAACAGCGCCGCAGGAGCCGCCAAACTGCCGACTGACCGCGTCCTCAAAGCCCGCAAAATGAGAATAACCATCCCGCAAGCGATCCCCAGCAAATGCATCCGGGTCAGGGAATACCCGACGATGGCCCCCGCGTCGTCGCGGCTGGCCAGCACCGCGAATGCCCCCGGAGCCACCACGAAACTCAGGAAGACGTCGCTCCCGAGCCAGATGCTCAAACCTAGAAACTCGATGGCACGCAGTAACATTGACTTCACGCGATTTGGTTAGAATAGCAAGCGGGCACAGGAATGGTGGGCGACAAAGGACTTGAACCTTTGACCTCTCCCGTGTGAGGGGAGCGCTCTAACCAACTGAGCTAGTCGCCCACAAAGTTGATTCTCGCCCCGGAGCGCGAATCGGTCAAGGAACTTTGCGCCCCGGCGAGCGGAATTCTTTTTAGCAGGAAGGGCAGGGATTTTCAACCGATGCAGGCCGCCACCTCTCAGGTCGTCTCGCAGTTGAAGCATTCGATCGCGCGAGCGATCTACGGCAAGGAAGATGCCATTCAACTTGCGCTGATTACGCTTCTGGCGCGCGGGCACCTGCTGATCGAGGACGTTCCCGGAGTCGGCAAAACGACTCTCGCTCAGGCGCTCGCCAAATCCTTTCACTGCACGTTTCAGCGCGTGCAATTCACTTCGGATTTGCTGCCGAGCGACGTGATCGGGGTGAGCGTTTACAATCCGGAATCGCGCGAATTCGAATTTCGGCAGGGCCCGATTTTCGCCAACGTGGTTCTCGCCGACGAGATCAACCGCACCACTCCGCGCACGCAATCCGCGCTGCTCGAAGCCATGAACGAATCGCAGGTCACGGTGGATGGCAGGACGCTTCCCTTGCCGCATCCGTTTCTGGTGATCGCCACGCAGAATCCCGTCGAGCATCACGGCACGTATCCGCTTCCTGAATCGCAGCTCGACCGTTTTCTCATGCGCATTAAAATGGGCTACCCCTCGCATGAAACGGAGCGCGAAATTCTGCGCCGCCGCACTTCCGACGATCCGCTGCAGGCGCTCGAGCCCGTCGCAGACGTGGATGACGTGATCGGGATGCAGGACGCGGTTACGCGCGTGAAAGTGGATTCCAGCCTGCACGATTACGCTCTTGAAATCGTGAATCGCACGCGCAAATCCGATCAACTCGCGCTGGGGGTGAGCCCCCGCGGAACCTTGATGTTGCAGCGGGCCGCGCAAGCGCGAGCGTACCTCGAAGGCCGCGATTACTGTTTGCCCGACGATTTCAAATTGCTTGCCGTATCCGTTTTCGCGCACCGCGTGGTGGCGAGCGCGCGGCACGCCTCGCTGCAGAAAAAATCGGAAACCACGGAAGCCGCTTTGCACGAAATCGTGGAATCCGTTCGTGTTCCTCTCTAACTAGAGGCCCCATGATTTTCCCCGCCGGCGACAAGAACGAATGAGCGCCAAGCCCTCCACTCTCGCGCAACTCTGGGCCCGCGCCGACCGCCCCGCCGTCCGCGCTTTTTCTCTTTCCCTTCTCGCGCTCTTGATCGCGCTCATGCTCGCGCTTTATTCGGGAGTGGCCTCGGAAGTCGGCAACCTGCCTCTGACCGCCGCTACGGCGCTCGCCGCGCTGGCTCTCGCGGCGTGGGTCGGCGTCACACTCGTTCCCGCGCTTGCGAAACGCACTTCGCTCCGCTGGATCGGCTATAAAATGGAATACAAGATCACGCGCGAAGGATGGATCTACATTGCTGGAACCATGCTCGTGGCCCTGGCGGCCCTCAACACCGGGAACAATTTGCTCTTTCTCATACTCGCCTGCCTGATTGCGATTATTTTGATGTCCGGAATTCTCTCCTCCATTTCACTTTCGGGCGTCAGCATCCGTCTGGAGCTTCCCGAGCACATCTTTGCCGGAGAACCGGTCCGCGCCGCCGCCGAACTGACCAACGAGAAGCTGACTGTGCCCTCATTTTCCCTGCGCGTAGAAGCAGTCAAGGCAAAACGCGGAGCGTCCGCGGCAATTCTCGAAACGCCCGTTTATTTTCCGTATATCCCGAGGAATGAAACCATTCATCAGGTCGTGCCAATGACATTTCGGCGCCGGGGGCTTCACCGGCAGGATGCTTTCCGAATCGTCACGCGCTTTCCTTTCGGATTTCTTCAGAAAGCGCGGAGGCTGGATCTGAAAACGGAAGCCCTCGTTTATCCTTCGGTCGAACCTACCGGCGAACTGCGCGAAATTCTTCCGGGCATTGAGGGCATCCTGGAAAGCCTTGTGAAGGGCCGGGGCCAGGACCTCTACGCTTTGCGCGACTACGTTCCAACGGACAGCGCGCGGCATGTGCATTGGAAAGCGACCGCGCGATTCGGATCGCTGATGGTCCGGGAATTTACACGGGAAGACGATTGCCGCATCCTTCTCGTTCTTGATCCGCGCATCGACCAGCGGTCCGGGCGCTCCGTGGAAGCGAGCAAGACAGCGGCGGAGCGGTTCGAGCGCGCGGTAACGCTGTGCGCGGGGCTGGCCTGGCATTTCCACGAGCGCCATTCCCAGGTGGAATTCCGGAGCACGGGAATCGAAACGAAACCCGAACCCTCGGGAGAATTCATTTTCACGGTGCTTCGTTACCTGGCCACCGCGCAGCCCGTTGCGTTCGATCCGGAGCATTTGCTGATCCAAGATCTCGCGGCGGCGCCCGATCTTTTCAAGATCATCGTGACGAGCCAGCCGCGCGGCTCGATCCCCGCGAGCTTGTGGTCCTCATCTTACGTGGTGTTTCTCGAAGATTTCGAAGGCTGAGCGGGTCCTGCCTCGGGGGATGGAGCTGAGCGCGAGCTTTGCAGTTCTCACCGCTCGCGATACCCTCCATGCGTGAACGGAATACAGCTCCGCGAATTCCGCAAACTATTGCTCGCGTGGTACCGCGAATTCCAGCGGCCCTTGCCCTGGCGGAAGAGCCACGATCCCTATCGCGTGTGGATTTCAGAAATCATGCTGCAGCAGACGCGGGTGGCAGCGGCGATTCCCTACTACGAACGATTTCTGGAACGGTTCCCCGATGTGCGCGCGCTGGCGGAAGCTCCGCCAGAGGAAGTTCTGCGGCTTTGGTCGGGACTCGGATATTACAGGCGCGCGCGAAATCTACAAAAAGCTGCGCAGCAGATCGCATCCGCTCACCACGGCACCTTTCCGCGATCGTGGGAAGAAGCGGGAGCGCTTCCAGGAATTGGTGATTACACCGCCGCGGCGATTTTAAGCATCGCGTACGGCAAGGAGTATGCGGTCCTTGATGGAAACGTAGCGCGAGTCCTCGCCAGGCTGGGTGCAATCCGAGGCGACTTGCGCGAAGCAAATCGTTGGCGTGCGTTGCAGAGAACCGCCGAGACGTTGCTCGATACCGCCGCTCCCGGAGACTGGAATCAGGCGATGATGGAATTAGGCGCGACCGTTTGCACGCCGCGCGGTCCGCTATGCAAGCTCTGTCCGATTTCGCGCTTCTGTAAAGCGAGGAAACTAGGCCTCACGGGAGCGATTCCGGAAAAGCGCCGCAAACGAACCGCAGTGGAAGTGACGCTGGTCACGGCGATTTTCCTGAATCCGCGCGGCGAAACGCTGCTGCTTGCGCCGCCATCCTCGCCGAGAAAAAATGAAACCGACGATGTGCCTGCGCTGGTTTCACGCATGTGGCATTTCCCCACTTTGCCGGCGGCCGAAGATGTTGCAGGCGCCCTGAAGAAACTGGTCCGGAGATTCAGGACCGCAGGAAAAGAATCCGCGCACCCGCTATGCAAATTACGTCACACGGTAACCTACCGCAAGGTGAGCATTTTCCCATTCCGCATCTTGATAAGGAAACTCCCACGGGTTTCGGGAGCCAAAGAAATCGCGCTGAGTGAGGTTTCCTCCTTAAGCGTTTCCAACCTGACGCGAAAAATTGCGAGCGCCGCCCTGAAATGAGCGTTTGCCGGTTTTCCAGGAGACCGACGGTTATTGATTCGCCCTCAGAAGAGCGGCCAGATGGCGCCGAATGTTAGGATTAAACTTCGCCATGGCCGCCTCCAATACATTCGTTTCCACCGAGCATCTGCCCGCAGAGCGGTTTTTCCGCCTTTCGCTCTTTTTGTTGATCCTGACGTCGGCCGTAACCTTGTCTTTCACCGGAAAACTCGATCTTTTTACGTCCATCGCCGCACCCGCGGCCATATTGATCAAGGGTTTCCGCTGGTGGCGCGGCTACACTCCGGAGCTGGAGCAGCGGCAGGCCACCTGGCTGGTGGTGGGCTATCTGGCGGTTTTCCCGTTGGACATCTTTTTCTTTTCCCGGCTGCTGACCGCCAATTCCCCGAATCCGGCGACATACGCCGCACTGATCGGGATTATCCACTTCCTTCTCTTCGTTCTGATCGTGAGGCTGTACAGCGCCACACAGGACCGCGACGCGCTGTTCCTTGCGATGCTTTCGTTCGCGGCGATGCTGGCCTCCGCGGTGCTCACCGTGGACACCACCTTTTTGCTTCTGTTTTTCGTCTTTCTGCTTTTTGGAGTGGCGACGTTCACGGGGCTGGAGTTGCGGCGCGGCGTGGCCGGATGCACATCCGTTCCCGGCAACCTGGATCGGGAACGACGCCTGAGCCGCGCGCTGATGCTCGCGGCGCTGAGCGTGGCTCTGGGAGCGATTTCGATCGGAGCGGTGCTGTTTTTCTTTTTCCCGCGCATCAACGGAGGCTATCTGGGCGGTTCGAGCATGAATCCGCAGCTGATTTCCGGGTTCTCCGACGATGTCGAGCTGGGACAGATCGGCGAGATCAAGAAAAATTATTCGGTGGTCATGCGCGTGGAGACGGGACAACCCGTGGCGTATCCCATGCTGCGCTGGAGGGGCATCGCGCTCACGACATTTGACGGAAAGAGATGGTATTCCGGAGAACGAAGCGCGGACACGCTGGTTGCGAATTCCGACGGCTGGATTCCTATTCCTGTCGGAGAACAGCCAGCAGATGCCCAGGCGAGCGTGCTGCGATACGACGTGCTTCTTGAGCCCATCGCCACGGACGCAATTTTCATCCCGGGAAGAGCAATGGCGCTGCGGGGGAATTTTGCGGGCGAATCGCCAAGAAACGTGTTCCGCAAGAGCAAACCGTATCTGTTTCGCGATGCGACGAGTTCCCTGTTCAATCCATACCACAACTATGGAACGGTGCATTACTCAGGAATGTCGCGGCTGTTCACCTGGAATCCGGCCGGGCTACGCGTAGCGCCGGTGAACTATCCGGGGGCGATCGCCAGCACTTACCTCCAGCTTCCAAACCTCGATCCGCGCATCGCGGCGCTCGCGCGGTCGGTGACGGCAAAAGCGTCAAACCCTTACGACAAGGCCAGAGAGATCGAGACCTATCTGCGCGGCCACTATTCGTACACCCTGGATTTGGTGGGAAAGCCGGGGAATTCTCCACTGTCGCATTTTCTTTTCGAGACGCATGCGGGGCATTGCGAATACTTTGCGTCCGCGATGGCCGTGATGCTTCGCGAAGTCGGAGTTCCGACGCGCGAAGTGAATGGATTTCTTCCGGGCGAGTACAACGATCTTGCGGGCGATTACATCGTGCGCGCAAGCGACGCGCACAGCTGGGTGGAAGTCTATTTTCCCGGCAACGGATGGGTGGTGTTCGATCCTACCCCGCCGGGTCCCGCGGCGGATTCCGGGCTCTTCACGCGCCTGGGTCTCGTTGTGGACTGGATTCAGCTGAACTGGAACGAATGGGTGATCAATTACGATTTTGCGCACCAGATGGCGCTGGCGCAGAATCTGCAGGTCAAATCGCGAAACTGGAAAGAAATCGTGCGCTCCTGGTTCGTCGGCAAGCAGGATCGAGCCAAACAATGGATGAGGCACTGGCAGATCGGGCATTCGAACATGGCCCTGGTGGTGCCGCTGTTTTTGCTCGTGATCCTGGTGTCGCTGCGATACGGGCTCATTGGGAAAGCAATTCGCAGATTGAGTCTCTTCTTTCAGCTTCGAAGGCGGCCAACCGCCACGGTGAGCCCCGCGCTCGCGTCACGGTTGTATCAGGAATTGCTGGCGCAGCTTGCGCGCCGCGGAATCGCGAGGCGGGAAAGCCAGACGGCGTTTGAGTTTGCCGCGTCCCTGGGTGAGCCCAGCCTGGTTCCCACGGTGACGGAATTCACGCGCTTGTACGCCGATGCAAGATTTGGCGGAGCACCGTGCGATACGTCCCGGCTGCGCGAATTGCTCAACCAACTCCGCGCGACAGCCCGTTCGCGTTGATGTCCCCTGAAAGAACCGAAAATTAGAGACATGGTAGAATGAGGAATTGCGCAACGGCGCAATTTTACCGCTTATGGCCAAAGTCGGATTCGTGAGTCTGGGATGCCCGAAGAACCTCGTGGACAGCGAGGTGATGATGGGGATTCTTGCGCGCGGAGGTTACGAACTGACGCCGCGCGCAGAAGAAGCGGACGTGCTGGTGGTGAACACGTGCAGCTTCATTGAGCCGGCGCAAAAAGAATCCGTGGATGCCATCCTGGAAATGGCGGAGCACAAGAAATTCGGAGCGGCGAAGAAGCTGATCGTGGCGGGCTGCCTGGTGGAACGTTACCGCGAACAGATTCTGGAACAAGTGCCGGAAGTGGACGCGGTTGTGGGTACGGGCGAAGTGGAGCGGATTCTGGAAGCGGTGGAAGGTGAACTGCGTATCCTGCCCACGGAGCCGCCGGCGTTTCTCTATCACGACATGACGCCGAGAATCGTCACCACGCCGAAACACACGGCATATATCAAGATCGCAGAAGGCTGCGATCATCCATGCACATTCTGCATTATTCCGGAGCTGCGGGGAAAATTCCGGAGCAGGCGATTCGAATCGGTGGTGCGCGAAGCGGAAAATCTTGCGGCAGCGGGCGCGCGGGAAATTACACTGATCGGGCAGGACACGACCTTTTATGGCGAGGATTTGGGATTGCGCGACGGGCTGGCGCAGTTGCTGGAGAAGCTCGCGGGAATTGAAGAACTGCAATGGGTGCGGTTTCTGTATGCGTACCCGAACCGCGTGACGCAGAAATTGCTGGACACGATCGCGGCACACCCGCGGCTAGCGAAGTACATGGATATGCCGTTGCAGCATGCGAGCCGCAACGTGCTGGCGCGGATGAAACGCGGTTCGCATGGAGAAGCGTTTCTAAAGCTGCTGGAAAAAATTCGCGCGACGATTCCCGGAGTGACGCTGCGGACCTCGTTTATCGTGGGTTTTCCGGGCGAAACCGCAAGCGATTTCGAGGAATTGTGCGATTTTGTGCACGCGGCGCGGTTCGACTGGATGGGCGTGTTCGAATACTCGGACGTGGACAATGCGGAGAGCTTCGGGCTGGACGACAAAGTGGGCGCGGAGACGATGAGCGAGCGGCGAAACAAGCTGATGGCGATCCAGAAAAAGATATCGCGGGGAAAGCTGCGCGGGTGGAGGGGGCGCGAAGCCACGGCGCTGATCGAAGGAGCTTCGAAGGAGAATCCGCTGGTGTGGGAGGCGCGGCTGGAAGGGATGGCGCCGGAAATTGACGGGAAGCTGTATCTGACGGACGTGGAAACAGCATCCGGAGAGATTGCGGAAGTGGGGGACGTGGCGCGCGTTGAAATCATGAAGACGGACGCCTACGATTTAGTTGGGCGGGTGGTAGAGATTCTTGCGCGAGCGGTTTCGCGGCCGCTGGCGGCTGCTGCAGTAGCAACGGCGCCGCCGGAAAAGCTGCACCGCATCGCGACCGGAGCGCCTCTGCGCGTTTTGAGCTAGAATCGCCCTTGCAGGCCGATCCGAGTCGAGCGAGCCAACGCTTCATGGAACATCGTTGCCCCATCTGCAAGAAACCCACGAATTCGGAGCGAGATGCCGAATTCCCGTTCTGCAGCGAGCGGTGCCGGCTGCTGGACCTGGGCGCGTGGGCTAGTGAGAAATACGTGGTGTCCGAACCGGTGTTCGACGAGGAAGAGATTCCCGAAGAAGACCGACGCAAACTCCAACAACGCGGAACCGATGAACCCATCCACTGAGGCAACGCAAAAAAAACCGCGGCTGGCGCTGGCAGTGGCCACTTCGCTCGGCGTGGGGTATATCCCGAAAGCGCCGGGAACGTTTGGATCACTCGTGGGGGTTGTCACGGCGTTTGTATCGGCAATTTTTTTTCTGCATCCCGCGACGTACCGCGAGCTGTTTTCCCTGCATCCCACGGCGGATGCAATGATGCGGGAGCTGACATTTCTGAAGCCGACTGAGACGCTGCACGATTCGACGGCGATCTGGCCACTGCTATGCGCGGTGCTCCTGCTGGCGTTTCTGGTCGCGGTGGGAGTGTGGAGCGCGGGGAGCGCTGCGACGTATTCCGGCCTAACAGATCCGCAGTTCGTGGTGATTGACGAGGTTGCGGGACAGCACCTTTCGCTGATTTTGCCGCTGATTCCACTGGCAGTGCCGCACCCAGGCGCGCATTCGGATATTTCGTACTACGCGATTTTTTTCGCGCTGAGTCTGGTGAACTGGAAATATCTGCTGGCGGGATTTTTGCTGTTCCGGCTTTTCGATATCTGGAAGCCGTTTCCGATCCGGCGGTTGGAACTGCTGCGGGGCGGATGGGGAATCATGGCGGACGACTGGCTGGCGGGCATCTATGCTGCCATTTGCCTGCGGGTCGCGCTACACTTTGGCATATTATGAAATTTGGGTTCGGATCGTCTCCGGAGAAGAACGGGCTTCCGCGAATCGACAGGGTGGCGCCGAGCGCAGCCATTCCCGGCGGAGAAATGGTGATCAGCGGAAGCGGTTTTGTGGCGGCGCCTCAAGCGCGGCCGGTGGTGCGGTTCGGAGAAGCGGAAGCGAGCCTTTCTCTTGTCAGCGCGAACCGGGTGATCGTGCGCGTGCCGGAAGGCGCAAGAAGCGGAACCTTGTGTATCGCCAGCGAGGGGCATGAGAGCGCGCCGCATGCGGTGTCCGTGGGATTGCAGATTGCCGACAATCTGCATCCGGTGGCGAATCCGGCGGTGGATGCGGAAGGCAATATCTACGTGACGTTCAGCGGACCGCGCGGGCAGCGAGTTCCCGTCTCACTCTACAAAATCACGGCGAATTTCAGCGTGAAACCGTTTGTGACATCGCTGACGAATCCGAGCGGGCTGGCGCTGGACCAGTCCGGGCATCTCTTCGTATCGTGCCGGAACGACGGGACGATCCATCGCGTTTCTCCAGACGGGCGCACCGAGCAGTGGGTGGAAGGAATGGGCATTGCCACGGGAATCGCGTTTGACCGTGACGAGAATCTTTATGTGGGAGACCGCAGCGGAACGATTTTCAAGATCGGGAGGGACCGGGAGATTTTTGTATTCGCGACGCTCGAGCCTTCCGTCGCTGCGTATCACTTGGCGTTTCATCCGAGCGGCGAGCTGTACGCCACGGGACCGACCACGTCGAGCTATGATCGGGTGTACCGGATCACGCAGGGCGGCGAAGTGACGACGTTTTATCGAGGGCTGGGACGTCCCCAGGGCCTCGCGTTCGACCGCGACGGAAATCTTTATGTGGCCGCATCGTTTCGCGGGCGGCGCGGAATCGTGCGCATCTCGCCGCACGGACACGGCGAGCATGTGCTTTCCGGCTCGGGAATCGTGGGGATGGCGCTGCTTCCTTCCGGCCGCGCGATCCTGGCGACCAGCGGCGCGGTTTTCACGCTGGACTGGGACGTGCGCGGAATGCCTCTGTACGGCTGATCTCGATTTCGAAAGCCATGAAAGCTGAAATCATCGCGGTGGGTTCGGAACTGCTGACTCCGGACCGAGTGGATACCAATTCGCTATTTCTCACCGAGGAATTGAACAAGCTCGGGATTGAAGTGGTGCGCAAAACCGTGGTGGGCGACCATCGCGAGCTGATGGCGGAGGCGTTTCGCGATGCGCTGAACCGCGTGCCACTCATCATCGCATGCGGGGGGCTCGGACCAACGGAAGATGATTTGACGCGTGAGACAGTCGCCGAACTGCTGGGGCGCAAGCTGCGGCGCAATGATGAGATCGTGCGGACGATCGAGGCGCGATTTCGCTCGTTTGGAAGGCAGATGCCAGAGGTGAATCTGCGGCAGGCAATGGTGCCGGAAGGAGCGGAGCCGCTCGAAAATCCACGCGGGACGGCGCCGGGATTGTGGATCGAGGACGGGGAGCGGCAAATCGTGCTGTTGCCCGGACCGCCACGCGAATTGAAGCCGATGTTTTTGGAAAGAGTGCAGCCGCGACTGGAGCGGAGACTCTCCGGAGCGCGGATGTTTCAAAGCGAGATTCGCGTCACAGGAATGGGCGAGTCGCTTGTGGACGAGCGGGTCAAACCGATCTACCAGCGCTATCCCGATGTAACGACGACAGTGCTGGCAGCGCCAGGCGAAATCCAAATTCATTTGCGGATGTGGACCGCCGACCGGGAGCATGCGGAAAAGACATTCGCGGAGATCGAGCAAGGATTCGAGATCGCGCTGAGCGACCGGATTTTTTCGCGCGACGGTTCGCCGATGGAGGAAATCATTGCGCGCTTACTCACCGCGAACAACGCGACGATTTCCGCGGCGGAGAGCTGCACCGGCGGATTGCTGGCGGAACGGTTGACGAGCATCGCGGGAAGCTCGAGCTATTTTCTCGGCGGGGTGGTGTGCTACAGCAATGAACTGAAGACAGTCTGGGCGGACGTTCCGCCGGAACTGATTCTGGCAAAAGGCGCGGTGAGCGGCGAAGTGGCGATCGCGCTGGCGGAAGGGATCCGAAAGCGCGTGGGGAGCACGTTCGGGGTCGGAATCACCGGAGTTGCCGGGCCCGGCGGGGGGAGCGAGGAAAAGCCCGTCGGGACCGTGCACATTGCGCTGGCGAACGCAACGGGGGTGAAAGAACGCGCCGCGCGCTTTCCCGGCGACCGCGAATTGATCCGATATCAGGCGTCGCAACTGGCGCTGGATATGGTGCGGATCCATTATCTTTACGACGGCAAAAATCCCGCGAAGCGAGCTTGAACCGTGCGGCTCTTCGTCGCGCTAGAGATTCCGGCGGAGGTGCGAGAGAATCTCGCGGCGCTCCTGGGCGAGCTGCGAACAGTGGACGCGAGCCCGTGGTGGGTTCGCCCGGAGAATGTACACGTGACCCTGAAATTTATCGGGGAGACGCCGCAGGAAAGACTCGGGGTGATTCGTGCAGCGCTTGCGACGGTACGGGCGAAAGCCGGCGTGAATCTTGAATTTCACCGGCTGGGATTCTTTCCCGGAGAGAAGCGTCCGCGTGTGCTTTGGGCGGGAATAGAAGCTTCGGCGACTCTCGGTTCGCTGGCCAAAGACGTGGATGCAGCACTTGAGACGACCGGAATTCCTCGCGAGACGCGGGAGTTTGCGCCGCACCTGACGCTCGCACGGTTCAAGGAAGATCGCGCGTCTGAGAAACTCCTGGCGGCGATTCGCGAGCGGGCGGAGCGCAATTTTGGCAGCTTGCGGACCAATGAATTTCACCTGATCGAAAGCAAGCTGAATGCGCGGGGAGCGGAATACTCGCGCATTGCATCGTTTACGTTTTTTCCCGTGGAGGGCTAGGCACCGATGAAGGAAAGTGAAATCGCGATGGCGTTGCTTTTTCCGGGGGCCTACCTGCTGGGTTCCATTCCCTTTGGGCTGATGTTGAGCAAGCTGTTTGGCGCGGGCGATGTGCGCGAAACGGGAAGCGGAAGCATAGGAGCGACGAATGTCGCGCGTGCCGCGGGACTTTTTGCGGGAATCTTGACCCTGCTCCTGGATGCCGCGAAGGGCGCCGCGGCGGTGTGGATCGCGGGAAGAATCACGCAGGAAAGCGCGACATGGATGATGCTCGCCGGGCTCGCGGCGCTATTGGGTCATTGCTTCCCCGTGTGGCTGAAATTTCGCGGAGGAAAAGGTGTGGCGACGGCAGCGGGGATGTTTGGGGTTCTTTGTATGCCCGCGTTGCTTGGAGCACTGATTTTGTTTCTCCTGGTGGCAGGATTTTGGCGTTACGTATCGCTTGGTTCGATTTCCGCGGCGGCTGCCATTCCGCTGCTGATGTATCTTCTGTGGGCGCCTCACCATGCGCCGCCGCTCATCGTGACGTTCGGCTCGCTGGCCGCCGCCGCGCTCGTGATTGCGCGGCACAATGCAAATCTGCAGCGGCTGGTGGATGGCACCGAGCCGCGTTTTTCCGTCGGCAAGAAGAAGGATTCTGCGTGAGCCGGATCGCGATCCTGGGCGGCGGCAGCTGGGGAACCGCGCTGGCTATTCTTCTGTCTCGCAGCCGCCAATCGCACGAAATCTCGCTGTGGATCCATGATCCGGTGCTGGCGGAAGCGGTTCGCTGTGGCCGCGAAAATCAGGTGTATTTGCCTGGGCATACTTTGCCCTCGCTGGTCCGGGCGGGAAACGATCTGGGTGAAGCGCTCGAGGGGGCGGATATAGTCATTGGAGCGATGCCTTCTGCTCACGCCCGCAGCGTCTACAAAACTGCTCTGCCGCTGCTTGCGGGCGACGTTGCTCTCGTGAGCGCAACGAAGGGCCTGGAGCCTGAGACGCACTTGCGCGCGAGCGAAATTGTCACGCAACTCCTCGGGAACGAGAAGGCGCCAAAAATGGCCGTTCTCTCCGGGCCATCCTTCGCGCAAGAAGCGGCGCGGGGCGATCCCACGGCAGTGGTACTGGCTTCGGATGATGCCGGGGCACTGCCCGAACTGCAGAAGCAGCTTGGCGGGCCTACCTTTCGTCTGTACACAAACTCCGATGTTCTTGGCGTGGAGCTGGCTGGAGCGATGAAAAACGTAATTGCGATTGCGGCAGGAGTTTGCCAGGGAATCGGTCTGGGTTCCAATACTTTGGCCGCCTTGATCACGCGCGGGCTGGCGGAGATGACCCGGCTCGCGACCGCCCTCGGCGCGCGAGCGGAGACGTTAAGCGGCCTGGCAGGACTGGGTGACCTTGTGCTGACTTGCACGGGAGGCCTCAGCCGCAATCGGTATGTGGGCATCGAACTGGGCAAAGGGCGCAAAATCAACGACATATTGGCGGGTATGCGCACAGTGGCGGAAGGGGTGGGCACAACTTCAGGGTTGCAAACTGTGGCACGCGAAGCGCGGGTCGAAATGCCGATTTCCGATCAAGTCGGCGCCATTCTGCACGAGGGAAAGCCTCCCGCAGATGCCATCCGGGCCATCATGGAGCGCCCGCAAAAGGCAGAATAGCCGGCCATTCTCCCACACCGTAGTACTTTGGTTCCAGTTGCTGATCCGCACTGCGCCGCGCTTCCGCCAGCCGGCGCGCATCATCCTCCGCTTAAAATGGATGACGGCGCTATGGGTGTGACCCTACTATCGCGAATCGAGCAACTGCGTTCCGGCAGGGTACGCATCCTGTGGCTGGTGCTGGGAGCCATGCTGCTCATCAGCGTGCTCCCGCTCGGGTTGTATCACCGGCAAGTGTTACAACTCAGCCAGGACAAGCTGGTGGATACCGAGCGCGTGCAGCAAACCGACTTGACGCGCTCGCTGGCGCAGGAAATCCAGCTCTACAATTCCAACCTGACGCAGCAACTGGTCAGCGAGCGGCAGATTCTTGCGCTGACCGGTTTGATCCAGAACGTGGAGGATCCCGCCGCCGAACCGAAAGTCACGAGCCTGCTCGAAGACTTCGTGGACAGCAACCGCAATACGTTTATCTATCTGACGGCGGTGGGCAAATCGGGAAAAGGCACAAGCGCGTCGCAGGGCAATTTCAGCGCCGAGCAGGATCCCTTTGTCAGCCGGGCGCTACAGCGCGCGTTCATCACCTGCATGCAATCGCCGCAACTGCGAGCGGTGGCCTTCCGTAGCGATCCGCTGGCGCTCGCGCCGGACAATCAGCCGGCGTTTGTGGTGGCCATTCCACTGAACGTAGACGAGCAATTCACGGGAATGCTTGCGGCGGTCGTTTCGTTGAAGCCGATCTTGCAACGGCTGCGCGATGCCAGCGTGCGCGACCGCAACGTGTATATCGTGGACCACCAGGGCCATATTGTGGCCTATCCGGTCACGAAGGACTTCACGCCCGGCGAAGACGTGAGCACGAACGCGATCGTCGCCCGAATCAAGACTCTCCCCCCGGAATTGCGCAACACGGAAACGATTCGCTTCATGCGCGGCGAGGGGAAACACTCCATCGAAATGGTGGGAACGTACAGTACCTTTCCGGAGTTGAACTGGGCGGTGATTGCCGAGCGCAGCTTAGCTGAGGCGCGTACAGACGCCGGCGTGAACGAACTGAACCGGCAGGCGCTGGCCTTCGTGAGCGTTGTGGTCCTGGTCGCCGTGCTGGTCGGGTATTTTTTCGCAGTCGGGATCAGCGGCCCCATTCGCAGCCTCGCGGCTTCCACGCGCGCGATCAGCCGCGGCGAATTTCATCAGCGTTCCCCCGTGCGGGGCGCTTCGGAGATCAGCGAGCTGGCCGAAAACTTCAACAAAATGGCCGGCGACATCGAAGAGTACATCGAGAAGTTGAAAGAAGCGGCGGAAGAAAACCGAGAGCTGTTCATCGGCTCGATCCGCATGCTGGCGGCGGCCATTGACGAAAAGGATCCCTATACGCGAGGCCATTCCGGCCGGGTGGCGAAATATTCCTCGCTGATCGCGCGGGAACTGGGCCTTTCGACGGACGACCTTGACAAACTGCGAATCGCCGCGCTGCTTCACGACGTGGGGAAAATCGGAGTGGACGATCGCGTGCTGAAAAAGCCCGGCTCGCTTACGCCGGAAGAGTTCGACTTGATGAAGCAGCACACCGTGAAAGGCGCGAACATCATGCGCCCGGTTTCGCAACTGAAAGAGATGCTTCCCGGCATCGAGCTGCATCACGAACACATTGACGGCCGTGGGTATCCTTACGGCCTCGCGGGCCAGCAGATACCGCTCATGGCGCGAATCATCGGCGTGGCGGATACGCTTGACGCCATGACCACGAATCGTCCGTACCAATCGGCGATGGATCTGGAGTACGCGCTCGGAAGGATCAAAGCGCTCAGTGGCTCGAAATTCGATCCCATCGTCGTCACCGCGCTCGAGTCGGCTGTGACCAACGGACGGCTACGTCTCTCCGCAGTCGAAGTGCAGGTCTAAGCAGCGCGCTCGCGGGCTTCAGAATTCCCCTCAGATCCTTCCAATTTGCCCGCTTTCCTCCGCGTAAAGCGAAAAGGCCGAATCTGTTACACTTTTTGAAGAAGATGATCACACTTTTCGGCAAACCGGAACCCACGCTGCGGGAGCGTTTGAAAGCCTCTGTCGCGAAGACGAAAACAGCTCTTTCGGAGACGGTGGACAACATTTTTCTGGGCGAACGCCAGATCGATCCCGCGTTGCTCAAGCATCTGGAGACCGCATTGCTCTCCGCGGACATGGGCGTGAAGACCACGCGCGAAGTTCTCAATTCGGTGAAGGAAAAGTTGGATCGCAACGCGCTCTCAGACCCAGCGCAACTCAAACTAGAGATCAAAGCCCACATTGCTGGAATTTTCAACTCTCAAAACGTCGTTGCCGCGACTTCGCCAGAAATTGCGGCCGCTTCAAACGGGACGGGCCCGCGCGTGATTTTTGTCGTGGGAGTGAACGGAGTCGGCAAAACAACGAGCATCGGGAAGCTTGCGAACCGGCTGCGCAAACAGGGCTTGAGCATCGTGCTCTGCGCCGCTGACACGTTCCGCGCTGCGGCGATCGAGCAGCTGGAAATCTGGGCGAGACGAAATGGGATCGAGGTCATCAAGCAAAAGTCCGGCGCCGATCCCGCGGCCGTAGTTTACGACGCGGTAGCGGCGGCGAAATCCCGGGGCGCTGACGCAGTGATCGTAGACACGGCGGGGCGCTTGCATACGAAGGCGAATTTAATGGCCGAGCTGGAAAAGATGAAGCGCACCGCCGCAAAAGTGATTCCAGGCGCGCCTCACGATGTGCTGCTCGTGATGGACGCGACCACGGGCCAGAACGGCCTGACGCAAGCGCGCGAATTCACAGGCGCGGTCGGCGTTACGGGCATCATTCTCACGAAGCTTGATGGGACAGCCAAGGGCGGGATCGTTGTAGCAATCGCACGCGAACTGGGGTTGCCGATTCGCTTTATCGGCACGGGCGAGCAGATTGAGGATCTTGTTCCCTTTGACGCGGAAACTTACGTCAATTCCCTCTTCGACTGAATTCATGAATGAACACGACATTCGCTTCATGGAGCGCGCGCTCGCGCTTGCGCGCAATGGCATCGGACTCGTAAGCCCGAATCCGACGGTTGGGTGTGTGATCGTACGCGGCGGCGAAATGGTCGGCGAAGGATTTCATGAGTACGACAAACGCGATCATGCGGAGATTGTCGCGCTGAAAGCGGCCGGTGAGAGAGCGCGAGGCGCGACGATGTATGTCACGCTGGAACCGTGCAACCACATGGGCCGGACGGGGCCCTGCACAGAGACAATTCTCGCTTCGGGCATTTCGCGGGCGATGATTGGCATTGAGGATCTGAATCCCCGAGTCAAAGGCGCGGGCGCCGAACGCCTGCGGGAATCAGGAATGCAGGTGGACTTCGCTCCTGCTGACCTGCGCCAAACAGCCAAGGAGCTGAATGAAGGATTTTTTCGATGGAGCGCTTCGGGCAGGCCCTTCATCACGCTGAAATCGGCGCTGACGCTGGATGGACAGCTCGCGCTGCCTCCATCGGGCAAAAAGAAAAAACGCGAATGGATCACTTCGGAAGAAGCTCGAGCGGAAGTGCATCGGATGCGCCATGCTTCGGACGCGCTGCTTACTGGGATCGGAACGGTTCTGTCCGATGATCCGCTATTGACCGACCGCAGCGGTTTACCGCGGAGACGCAAGCTGCTCCGCGTGGTGCTGGATGCGAAGCTGCATCTTCCCGTGAGATCGAGCCTGGTTCGGGACTGCGAGGGGGATCTGCTTGTCATTACGGCGGCGCCAGCGAACTCGCCGCGAGCACGACAACTTCAGGAGGCTGGCGCTGAAGTCGTACGAGTCTCAGCGGTGCGCGGGATGCTCGATTTGAGGGCAGTGGTCCGGGAGCTTGGAAAGCGCGAGATTTTGAATGTGCTCCTGGAAGCGGGGCCGACGCTCAATGGGGCCGCGCTGAAAGCAGAAATTGTGGACAAACTCGTGCTTTTTTATGCCCCGAAGCTGGCGGGGAGCGTGACGGTGCCGTTCGCGAAAGAAGGGCCAGCCCTGCGCAGCGGTTTGAGAACCAAAACTCGAAATCTCGATTTGGGTACGGTATGCGTCGTGGAGGCATGGTTGAGAGATTAATGCGGCAATCCGGAGAGATTGCAGCGTGCGGCGTTTGCGAGTTGCGATAGAATTGGTTGGAAAATTTCGAAAGTTGATGTGCTACAGCGATGCAAAAGCGGCGGTCTGATTTGAGGTGAACTTATGTGCGCGACGGCAGTTTCGGACGTTCGGATTCCACACTTTATCGGAGGGCAGTGGACCGCCTCGAAATCCACGAATTGGCAGGATGTCGTAAATCCGGCTACGGCGGCGGTGCTGGCGAAAGTTCCGCTTGCGGAAGCGTCGGAAGTGAATGCTGCAATTGAAGCTGCTGCCGCCGCGTTTCCCGAATGGCGGCGAACACCTCCCGAAGACCGCATCCAGCCGCTGTTCAAATTGAAAGTGCTCCTCGAAGAACACATTGACGAGCTGAGCCGCTCGATCACCGCGGAGAATGGAAAGACGTTCACCGAAGCGAAGGCGGAATGGCGGCGCGCGATCGAGAACGTGGAGGTGGCGTGCGGAATTCCTACGATGATGCAGGGGTACAACCTGGAAGACGTGGCGCGCGGCATTGATGAAATGATGATCCGCCAGCCGCTGGGCGTCGCGGCCGCGATCGTGCCTTTCAATTTTCCGGGGATGATCGCGTTCTGGTTTCTTCCGTACGCGATTGCCACCGGCAATACCTTCGTCATCAAGCCGTCGGAACGCGTTCCGCTGACGATGCAGAAGACGTTCGAGCTGCTGGAAAAAAGTGGCTTGCCGAAGGGCGTGGTGAATCTCGTGAATGGGGGGAAAGCAGCGGTAGACGCGCTGCTCGACCATCCGAAAGTTCGCGCGATCAGTTTTGTCGGCTCGACTCCCGTGGCGAAGTACATCTATTCGCGCGCGGCGGCCAGCGGCAAACGTGCACAGTGCCAGGGCGGCGCGAAAAATCCGGTAATCGTACTTCCCGATGCGGATATGGACATGGCCACGCAGATCATCAGCGACAGCGCGTTCGGCTGCGCAGGGCAGAGATGCTTAGCGGTTTCGGTGGCAGTGGCGATTGGCGAGGCGCAGAAGACTTTTCGCGATTCCATGGCCGAAGCGGCGTCGAAGATTCGCGTGGGCAACGGATTGGATGCGGGCGTGCAGATGGGACCGGTGATCACGCCGCAAAGCAAGGCACGTATTGAATCGTTAATCGGTCAAGGAGAGAGAGAAGGCGCAAAGGTGCTGGTGGACGGGCGAAATGCGAAAGTGCCAGGCTGCGAATCGGGCAATTTTGTGAGGCCGACGATTCTAGACGGCGTCGCGCCACAAAGCGAGCTATCACACACGGAGATTTTCGGGCCCGTGCTGAGCATGGTCCATGCGGACAGCATGGATGACGCACTTTCTTTTCTCGAAAAGAATCCCTACGGCAATCAGGCTTCGCTCTTTACGTCGAGCGGCGCAGCGGCGCGGCGTTTTCGCTATGAGGCGCCCGCCGGCAACATCGGCATCAACATCGGCGTCGCCGCCCCCATGGCCTATTTTCCGTTCACGGGATGGAAAGACAGCTTCTTCGGCGATTTGCACGGCCAAGGCCGCGATTCTGTCGAGTTCTACACTGACAAGAAAGTCGTTGTCGAACGCTGGGCCAAGGAACACTCACGAAAGTTCTAGCGCAGGTCCCGTCAGGAATGCGGTGACGGCAGGGTCCGTTCTGTGCTTCGTCTTGCTGTCGCCATCTCTTCCTTCTTTTTCTGCGTCCTCTGCGCGCCGTGTGGTAGAACTCTTCTCCTGTTTCTACCACTGTGGCTGAGACCGCAAATCGCTCCGCGCTGAAATCCGCCGTTGCAAAAGCCGGCATCTTTTCGTTCGTCTTCGTGATGTACTCCTACACGACAGGCGGGCCGTTCGGCCTTGAAGAACAGGTCACCACCTCCGGTCCGGGAATGACGCTGCTCTTCGATCTTCTGATTCCTCTCTTCTGGTGCATTCCGATTTCGTTTGTGGTGGCAGAGCTGACCACGGCGATGCCCGTGCAGGGCGGTTTCTATCGGTGGGTGCGCGCGGGCTACGGCGACTTCTGGGGATTTCTGGCTGGCTGGTGGAACTGGTCGGCTTCGTTTCTGCTGGGCGGCGCGTACGCCGTACTTTTCACCGACTATCTCGCCGCGTACTTCCCCGCTCTTCACGGCTGGCGGCACTATGCAGTTTGCCTCGCGTTCATTGCACTGATCATTTACATCAACGTGCGCGGCATCAAGTTGGTCGGGGAAGTTTCCGGGGCGATGGAGATCTTCGTGCTTCTCCCCGTGCTGGTGATGATCGTGATCGGCCTCACGCACTGGCACCACAATCCTTTTGTGCCGCTCACGCCTCCCCGCAAACCATTCATTCAGGTTTTCGGGGTGGGGCTGGCGTTGGGGATTTGGCTTTATTCCGGCTACGAGCAGATGTCCACAGTGGCGGAAGAAGTGGAAAATCCGAAACGAAATTATCCCCTGGCTCTTGCGATCGTCGTGCCCCTCTCCATCGCGACCTACTTCCTGCCCACTTTCGCTTCTCTGGCAACCCTGAATAACTGGCGGGATTGGAACTCGGGCTATTTCTCGACAGCGGCGAAATTGATCGGCGGGCCATGGCTCGGCGTCTGGATGACGCTTGCGGCGATGATTACGAACGCTTCGTTGCTGAATGCCACGGTTCTGGCAACGACGCGCATGCCTTTCGCCATGGCCGAAGACGGCCTCCTGCCGCGCGGATTGACGCGTTTGCATCCGCGTTATGGTACACCTGCTGTCGCTATCATCGTTTCCGGAGTGATTTATGCGATTCTGGCGATTCACACGCTTACGGAATTGATCGCCGTTTATGCGTGGCTGCGAGTCGCCACGACGATCCTGACTGCGCTTTCAGGTTGGAGACTGAGGAAAACGCATCCGGGCCTGCCACGATCCTTTCTCATTCCTGGCGGGCGCGGCGGACTCGCTTATTCGGTCGCGGCTCCAATCGCCATGGCTACGATCGCAATATTGGGGAGCATCGCCAGCGGCGACCGATTTGTCCTGATCCTCGGTCCGGCCGCGCTCTTGCTCGGGCCAATTGTTTATATTTTCGCCAAGCGGCGCGTGCAGGAGGCCTGATGGGCAGAGACGCTTTAACTCACCCAATCGAGAAACTTGTACCAGGCGCCCGCAAACGGCAAAAACCAAGGTTTGCCGCCATACATGCCGAAGGGCGCAACGGGAAACGGAATTTTGCCGAAAGGATTGTCATCGCGACCGGTGAGGATGGCCTCGGCCATTTTGGAGCCGAGAAACGTCGCCATCGCGACGCCGTGTCCCGCGTAGCCGAGCGAATAGCGCAGGCCGCCAACTTTTCCCGCATGCGGCATGATGTCAAACGCAAAGTCGAGAGTGCCGCCCCAGACGAAATCGACTTTTGTGTCGCGAAGTTGTGGATAGACTTGCAGCATTCCACGCCGCAGAATCTCCGCGCTTTCGCGGACCGTATTCTCATTTTCCGGGAAAAACGCCGCGCGGCCACCGAACAGCATCCGGCGGTCGGGTGTCAGACGGTAGTAATACAGATAATTCTTGGAATCGAAGATCATGCGGTTGCGAGGACTTAATTCACTGGCAAGCGCATCGGGAAGAACTTCCGTAACGATGATGTACGATCCAATGGGAATGATTTTCTTCTGGAGCGAGGGAGTCACGGCACTTGTGTACCCGCTTGTGGCGATAAGAATGTCACGCGACCAGAATGCCCCTCGCGATGTGGTGACCTTCCATCCTGGTGTACCTTGACGCGACTGCCGCTCGAGTCTCTCGGCTCTTGTTTGTTCGTGAACCGCAGCGCCCGAGCGAGCCGCTGCGCCCGACAGGCCCGCGACATATCGCGCCGGATTCAATCCCGCGCTGGTTTCGTCCACAAGTCCGCCGTGATAGATCGCTGAACCGATCTCGCCCTGCAAGTCTCTCTTCTCGACGATCTGCTGCTCGTGGCCGAACTCGCGCGCGATCATCTCCGCTCCGCGGCGGAATTCATCAAAATGTTTCGGCTTGCACGCGACCTCCAAATGGCCGCAACGCGAGAAATTGCAGTCAATCGCTTCTTCGCGAATGATTTGTTCGACGCAGTCTATGGATGCGAGCGAAGCTTCGTACATTTGCTTCGTCGCCTCGCGTCCGTATCGAGCCATGATTTCGGGGATGCCCAGCTTTAATCCCGTGAGGACCATTCCGCCATTGCGGGAACTCGCGCCCCAGCCGACGTTGTATGCCTCGAGCACGACAACAGTCGCGCCGCTTTTCGCCAGCGTGCGCGAAGCAGACAATCCAGTAAATCCCGCGCCGATCACGGCCACATCGGCGGATTCCGGCAGGGGCCGCTCCTCGAACCGCGGCATTTCCACCGTTTGCAACCAATAGTTTGTTTCCCGGATCGCCATGGAATTTCAGAATCACACGCCAGGCAATTCGTTCACGGCGCGCCAGGCTTCGTCAATCGCCGCATCCGTATAGGCGCGCGCTGCGGAATCCGAATTTGCGATGGTGATTCTGCCGAAAGGGGCGCGAGCAATTGTGTTGGGCCGGGGCTTTCCCGCGAGATCGCGGTCGGAATACCAGTCGTATTCGTAGGCGTATCCGTGCGCCCAGCGATTCACTGTGATGGCGGCGATGTCGCGCGCGGCTTCAAATCCTGCCGGGGCGAACATTCTCTGTAATTGATCGCGAATGTTTCGCTCAATCGTTTCAAACGGAGTGCCAATCAGTTCGTAACGGCCGGCGCGATACTGATTGCGCCGCGGCGCACCGGGACTGCAAGGGCTGCGAAGCAAAAAGAGCGCCGCCGGCTCATCCGGCTTGCTGGGAAACTTGTACTCTCCGAGACTCACCGGAAAATCCAACGCGACATACGAATGATAGCTTCCCGGCGCCATGACCTGGTGAATTCCCTGCGATGCAAACGGCTCCCAGCTTTTGATGGCCACGCGCGAGTAAAGGAACGGCGCCTTCACACAGTAGCGCAATGCTTCCTTCTGTTTTTCCGGAAGCTCCGGACACAAATACGGCACCATCGCGTTAAAGCACGCCAGGACGCAGTATTTCGCCTTGACGGTTTCAAGCTTTCCATCGCGCACGAATGCGACTTCCACTTCTCTCGATGAGCCCGGAGCGCCATCCTGCTTCACTCGCACGACACTGCTCCCCAAGCGAATACGGACGGAGTTTTCCAGGCGATCCAGCTTGCTGTAGTCCGCTTTGGCGGTAACCAGATCCTCCATGGTGTGGCCGGGCATCGCTTCGGGAATCAAAGCGCGAACAAGCAGCCGTGCAATCGAGGCGTTGCCATCAGGAAAATGAAAAATGTACGGTTCTTCCTTTTCAAGCGGTGGAAGGCCCAAACCATCGAAGGCGGGATACTTGAACGATCCGTAGTCGTCGGGATTTGTATAACAAGCGTAGGCTGAAATCGCATCAATACCGACAGCAAATAGGTCGTGGGGAAATTTCTGGAAAAATGGCAGGGCTTCCGCAATGAGCCCGCAATGCTTGGTAAGAAATTCGGCCATGCTGATGCTCTTGAGCAGCGCGACCTTCTGTTTACGAGACATTCCCGCGAGGTAATCTTTTTTTTCGGTATAGACGCGCGCGATTTCCTGCTGGACTCTTTTCGAAAGCGGCGACTTGCTCAGAAACTCCGGCCAAGGCGCGCGGCCCATCCCGGTGAGGAGTCTGTCCGCGCCAAATGTTTCCTCGTCGAAAAAACATCCCGTTCCCAAACCGGCGTACAGCTTCTCGTCGTACGCCTTGTAGAACTTCCCTACGTCCACGCCGAGATCGCGCAGCACTCCCTTGGCGACGGAACTGTATTCCCCCGGACTCTCAATGGACTGCGTGCCGCCGTTTGCCAGGAGGAGTCTTCCGCCGGCCTGAAATTCATCGCGGCGGGCGTGGCCGCCAAAGTCATCGTGAGGATCCAGGAGCAGGATCTTCGCGCTTTTCCCCGCCTTTTTTTGGAAAAAATGCGCTGCAGCCAAGCCGCTAATTCCCGCTCCGGCAATCACGAGGTCGTAGGATTCGCCGCTTTTTTCAGGCGCTCCGAGCGTCCCCCATTGGTTGCCATCGCGCAGCTTGTGCGCATACGTGTACACGCCCTCCTGATCGCCGCGCAGTCCGGTCAGTGCGGGAGGATAGTCCGGCAGCACATCGGCATCGGCGTGGGAAAGCAATCCCAGCCCGAAAGCGTGCGCGCAAGGAATATTCGTCGCCACGGCCACGCCGCCAATCGCAAGCGCCACGCCGTCTAGAAAGTCCCGCCGCGTGATCTTGCGGGCCATTCCGAGTTCACGATCTTGCCTCCGATTGCCCACTGTTTTGTTCCACTCCCGCTTCCGGAAACCGCAGCGCTTACTTCCCAGGGCTCGGGTTCGCGGAGATTTGGCCCGGCTGGTACGCTTTAGTGTCCCAATCTTACTGAATTTTAGTAAAGTTTGTTTCCACTCGTTCAAAAAAGTCCGCTTTCGGAAGAGTAGCGGCATTTTCCCATTTCCGTTATCGTTTCAAGAGCGGCTCGCCGCATCCGACCATGTTTACGGGAATCATCGGGCATCTCGGCACGATCAGGGCTCTCTCTGCTGGACCAGCGGGCGGAAGCGTGACCATTCATGCGCCTACGCTCGGAGGTGAGCTGAAGGTAGCGAATAGTATCGCGGTCAACGGCTGTTGCCTGACAATTGTCTCCGCAGAAGGCAACGATTTCTCCGCCGACCTTTCCGGCGAAACGCTCACCAAAACGTCTTTTCGCGAACTAAAGCCGGGTACGCGCGTCAATCTCGAACAGCCGCTGACCGCCGGAAAAGAGTTTGGCGGCCACTTTGTGCTCGGCCACGTGGACGGAGTGGGACGCGTCACGCATCTCACACCGGAAGGGGAAAACTGGTGGTACGGCGTCGAAATAGCATCTGAAATCGCGCCCTACATCGTTCCGAAGGGTTCTCTCACAATTGACGGCATCAGCCTTACTGTCGCGCGATGGCACAATTCCATCACGGAAATTGCCGTCATCCCGTTCACTTACGAGCACACCAACATTCGCGATCGCAAGCCAGGCGATCCGGTGAACCTCGAAGGCGACATCCTGGGCAAATATGTCGAACGCCATCTGAGCGCGCGCCAAGGAGGAAGAGCCGAATCTTCCCTCTCCATCGAGGAATTGATTCAGCAGGGTTTCGGCCCTGGATCCCGGGCGAAAGGCGGGAGCTAAGCGCTTTTCGTCTCCCGCTTCTTCTCCCGCGCGCCACGCCAATAAAGAGAAAGACCGATTGCGATCGTCACGACGGTCGCGCCAACAATCTTCAGCTCGAAGGCAACTTTGTTTTCCGTTTCCCCGGGCGGTATCAGGGAAAAGAAAATGCTTGCTAGAGTAACCGCGAATGCCAGCCCTCCGGCGATCCACACTCCAAGCCTGCCTCCGGGAATGAGCACGGCGCTCTTATCTTCCGCGCGATCCTTGCGGCCGGCAAGTTTCATCGCCGCACTGTACATGTACAGAAATGGGATGAAATAAAGAATGACGGCCACGGCCACCAAGCCCTGATATGCCCCGATCGTGGTCTCGTTGATCTGACTCGCCAGAAGCACGACTCCCGAAATGAGCGCTTGAACGAGAATCGAAATGTAAGGCGTCTTCCATTTGGGATGAATCTTTCCGAAGGCCTTGGGCATGTAACGGTCGATGCCGACGACGAACGGGACGCGCGCGATGCCGGCGACCGTGCTACCCACTCCGCCGGCATTGCCCACAGAAACCAGCAACGCGGCGAGCACTCCGAGGAATCCGATCCCCAGCACGGTCGATCCCGTCGTGATGGCCTGGAACACGCCGCTCTGCGGATTCACCTGGTCGCCGGGGAGCATCGCGAGCACCGCGAATGTGCCGATGACGTAAATAAAGGCGATCATCGCGCCGGAGGCATAAACGGCTCGCGGCAGCGTTCTTCGCGGGTCGCGAATTTCCTCGCTCATCGCGGAGACCAACTCCAATCCCGTGAATGCAAATGCGATTTGCGACCAGAAATTCACCGTGTCCCAATTCCAGTGGGGCAGCATATTGTTCCACGTAAAGTGCGTGACCGATCCGTGCTTCAGCCATAACACCGCGCCGATTGCAGCGAGGATCAGCAGAGGAATGTACGTTGAGACGCCTCCCGCGTTTTGCAGCCACTTGCCGATATTCAAGCCGATGATGTTCAGGATGACGGCAACCGCCAGCAGCGCAAGAGAAACCCAGATCTGAAAAGCGCGGCTGTTGGCAAGCGTTTCGCCGCGCGCGCCCAGGACATAAGCGCTCATCGAAGCGCTGGCAAGCAGAAGTCCCGGAAAGTAAAACACCGTGTAGATCCAGTAGCACCACCCCGCGACGAAGCCGTGGAAATCCCCGAATGCTTCTTTGGACCACACGTAGAGCCCGCCCTCGTTAGGAAAACGCGAAGAAAGTTCATTGATCACGAGCGCGCTAGGAACGAAGAAAAGCACCGCCGCTAGAACCCACAGGCTAATGGAAGAAGTTCCATTGTGCGCGGCGGCGGCAATCCAGCGCGGCCCGAGCACCGTGGCGATATTGAAAAACAGGACGTCCCAAAAACCCATTGCGCGGCGAAGCTGGCTTCGGGGATCGGAGGAACTCCCGGCGGGGGAACTCACAAAGTCACGTCCAGTGCGGGGATGAGGACATCCTGCATGCGGAAGTTGTGGAGGAAAGGATCTTTCGAATCTTCAAACTCCTCCCACGGCCCGAAAAAGGTCACTCTGCCGTCCTGGAGAAAAACGATATTGTCTGCCAGACGTTTGGCGAGATGCGTGTCGTGAGTGACCACGATCGAAGTGCGATGAAATTTTTCTTTCAATCGCAGGATCAGGTCTCCCATGTGCCTGGCCATAATCGGATCCACCATTGTCGTCGGCTCATCGTAAAGAATTGCGTCGGGATTTTGCGCCAGGGCGCGCGCAATGGCCACCGCACGCTTCATTCCGGTCGAAAGCTCGCTCGGCAATTTGTCCAACACTTCCTCGACTTCGAGTTCTTGCGCGAGCTTGGCCACATAGGAATCGATATCCGCCGCCGTCAAGGCGGGTTGCTCGGTCAGCGGAAAGGCGATATTTTCGCCCACCGTGAGAGAATCGAAGAGCGCACCCGACTGAAACACCATGGTGACCTTGCGGCGAACTTCGCTGAATTCTTTTTCGCTCCAATGGGTGACGTCCTGCCCGGCGACGATCACCTGACCCGAATCAGCCTTCAGAAATCCCATGATGTGCTTCAACGTGACCGACTTTCCGACGCCGCTGCGACCCATAATCACGCAAGTCTCGCCACGCTTTACGGTGAAGTTCACATTGTCGAGCACGGGACGGTCCCCGAACGCCTTGTAAACGCCGCGAAACTCGAAGTAGTTCTCCGGTTCGGTCTGTGCGCCGGCACTCTTTACGGCGCCTTGCTCCGTCCGGCCACTTGTCCCAGGATTGTCCAGAAAATGGTTGCTCACGATTTTTCCGCATCCCAAACCTTGCGAATTTCCTCAAAATCCGCAGGTGTGTTCATGTTCCAAAAAAGCCGCCCTGCCGTATCAAACCGTTTCCATTCGGACTCGTCAAGCACTTCCATCCGGACGCGCCGCAGGGCTTCGCCGATTTTTCGAACTCCTTCCTCAAAAGCTGCCCGCAGCTGCCCCGCGGACACAATCCGCCAGCAAGCGCAGAGCGGCTCCAGACCACTTACCGAGCGCGGTACGATCGCGGCCGCATCGCTCTTCTCCGCCAGCTCAACCATATGCTCCAGCCACGCGGCGGTCAGAAAAGGCATGTCGCAGCTCACGATGAGCGCCCATTCGACCTGACCGGGCAGTCCCCCAGCGTCTTCGAGCGCCGTAATGATTCCCCCCAGCGGCCCTTCGCCCGGCCAGCGGTCCGCGATCTGACGGACTGTTGAGAATTCGTATCTCACGGCGCCCATTACAATCGTCGCGTTCCCAGTGGCCTCATGCAAGAGAGCGCAAGTCCTTTCAATCATTGTTTGGCCGCCGAGTCTCACCAAAGCTTTGTCCTGCCCGAAGCGCGAACTCGCGCCACCTGCCTGTACGTAGCCAAGCGCCGTCATTTGCTTCTCAATTCCATTCATGTCCCGAACGCCAAACTCCAATCCGCCCGCGTGAGAGCTCAGGCCTCTTCGTCCAGGGCTTCTTTCCCTGGCCGCCGGATCCCGAGTTCACGCAATTTTTCCTGCAAACTTTGCCGGTGCAATCCAATGGTCGCCGCGGTTCGCGACACGTTCCATCTGTGCCCGACGAGCTGCTTTGTCAGCCAGGCGACTTCAAACTTTCGCTTTGCCTCGCGAAAGTCTCGTTCGTTCATTCCGGAATCTGTCTCATTTCCCGCATCCTTCCTCATAAGGACTTCACCCTTTAGAACCTCATCCGGCAAATCGCTCGCCGCAATCTCTTCCCCTCGACTAAGTACGAGGCTCCGCTCCAGAGCGTTTTTCAGCTCGCGGACGTTGCCCGGCCAATCGTATCGTTCGATTGCAGCAAGAGCTTCCCGGCTCAGCCGAGCTCCCCTTCCCAGACGGGACGCATGCATTTTCAGAAAAGCCTCGGCGAGGACGGCGGTGTCTCCCTTGTGCGCGCGCAATGGCGGCAGTTCAATCGTCACCACACGCAGCCTGTAAAACAGGTCCTCGCGAAATCTTCCCGCGCGAATCTCCGCCGGAAGATCGCGGTGCGTCGCGCTGATCACCCTTACGTCCACGGGGATCGGCTGCGTTCCTCCCAGCCGCTCAATCGTACGATTTTCCAATGCGCGGAGCACTTTGGCCTGCGTCACAGGGTTCATATCGCCAATCTCGTCGAGGAACAGCGTGCCGCCGCTGGCCAGCTCGAATTTCCCCTTCTTTTGCTGCGCAGCGCCGGTGAATGCTCCGCGCTCGTATCCGAAGAGCTCCGATTCAATCAGTGTCTCCGGCAAGGCTGCGCAATTCACAGCGACAAACGGCTTCCCGGCTCGTTGCGAGCGCGCATGAATTTCCTGCGCGAGCAAATCCTTACCCGTGCCGCTTTCGCCGAGAATCAGCACTGTGGAGTCGGCCGGCGCCACGCGGTCGGCCATTTCAAATGCCCTGCGCATCTCCGCAGACCGCCCGGTCATTTGCCCAAATTGCCCTTCTGTCGCCAGTTGGCTTCGCAGCGCTTCGTTCTCTTTTTCGAGAGAAGTAAGTTTCAACAGGTTTGCCACTCGCCGTCGCAATTCTTCGAGCTCGAAACCCTTCACCAGATAATCGGAAGCTCCCAACTGGAGTGCTTCCACGGCGTTTTTCGCCGTGTCCAGGGCGGAAACCATGAGCACAGGCGCTTCACTTCCCTGCTCGCGCATCCACTTTAAGAAGGAAAGCCCATCTTCTCCGGGCAAAATCACATCGAGAAGCACCAGATCCGGCCTCTCGGCGTCCATTGCGCCCCGCGCGGCCTCCGCTGAATCCGCTTCTGCAATCCGGTACTTTGATTCCAATGCTCGCCGCAATCCGTAGCGAGCCGCGGGTTCGTCGTCCACGATCAGGATTGTCTTCATCGCTTCGTTTCTCCCAAGGGCAGCTGCACGGAAAATCGCGTTCCCCGCCCATTCTTCGACGGACTGACGAAGTCCACGCTTCCGCCCGCTTCCGAAACGCGTCGCGCGACAATCGCAAGGCCCAGTCCCGTTCCTTGTGTCTTCGTCGTGAAAAACGGCTGCAGAATCTTCTCGCGTATCTCCGGCGAAATCCCCGGACCGTCATCTTCGACCGTGAGCGTGCATTCTTCTCCATTCCGTGAAATCTTCACAGAAACATGTCCTCCGCGTGGCGTTGCTTCGAGCGCGTTCATCACTAGGTTTGACAGCGTGTCGTTCACCGCTTCCTTGCTGGCTTTAACGCATACGGGCGCGTCGGATTCCGTGAACTGCAACGTGACTCCCCTGCGCTCTGCTTCGTGCCGTAGCACAGACGTGACTTCAATCGCGGCCGCCGCCGCGTCACTGGCTGCTTCTGCTCTTTCCCCAACCACCGTAGGCCTGCTGAATTGCAGGAGTTGATTCAGCTTGGCGGAAAGTCTTCCAATTTCTTCCAATACCAGCTGGGTCTCGCCACGAATCGCCTTCGGCAACCCCGGATTTTCCAGTTGTACCTGCAAGATGGTCTTAATGGATCCCAAGGGATTCTTGAGGTTGTGCGAAATGCTCGCGGCCATCTGCCCCAGCGCCGCCATTCGCTCTCGCTCCGCCAATTCCCGCTCCAGCCGCACCTTCTCTTCGATCAGCCGGCAGAGCTCCAGCGCTCCGGGAAGTTGTTCGCACAAGTATTCCAACGCCGCTCTGGTCTCGCCGGAGAGCATTGCCCCGTGTGTTTTCGCCCGAAGAACTCCAATTCGCCTTTCTCCAGATTCGATAGGAAATAGCCAGCCGGGTTCCTTCTCGCCCGCTGGTTCCTCGCGCGATCCGCTTCCGCTTTCGAACAAATCCAATCGCGCCTCTGCCAGTTCCAATTTCTCTTTCAGCCATGCTTCGGTGAATGAGATGAGTTTCTTTTGATTCCCCTGACGAGCTACTTCATGAATCACGCTCGCAACTTTCTGCGCCTGGTCCATCTCCTGTCGTGCTGTTTCCTTCAGCCGTCGGCCAAGGATGCGTTGCAATGGCTCGATAAACACCACCAGCACAAAGAGCAGGATCGCGGCGGAAGCTTCTGGCGGAAGGACAGGTTCAAGCCAGATGCCAACTCGTCTGACAAGACTCAAATACAAGAGCGCGAAAAACGTGACTGTTACGGCGTAAAGCAGATTTTGCTGCCGCCCAATCTGCAGAAAATTGTATTTCTGGACGTAATAGACCAACGCCCCAAGCGGCAATATCGGCAGCAGAGCTACGGCTGTGCTCATCCAGGTCCGATCGGCGGCAAAGTAGCCCGGCACGCGGGAGAGGAACACCAAAGCTGCTCCTCCGAGCACTCCGCAGAGAAAGCGATGAAACAGGAGCTGCTCACCATCCGGCGCGAAGTCCGCAAATTTCTTTTCCAGATATGCCGACACTCCCAGCGCGATCGCAAACCACAGCTCAAATGCGCTCCCCAGAGAATAGGACGGGGTCAAGAAATCAAAGGGTTTTCCCGAGGTAAGGATCGGATAGGCCCGCAAGCCGAAATAAAGTGCCGGCGCATACGCCGCGGTAAGCCAGAAACGCCTTCCGGTCAAACTCGGCGCCAGCAGCCGCGTGTCTGCATATTCCAGGTGTAAGTGCAGGACCAGCGGTGGCAAAAAAATCAGTCCGATACACAGCACGCTCCAGGAAAAAGCCGTCAGAACGGCGGGCGGTTGAACGTAATAGATCTGCGCATTGAGCGAAAGTAGCGATCCCCCGTAGAAAAAAAATAGCGCGAGGCACAAAAAGAAAAACACGCGCTCAAAGTTCCGCTGTCTTCGGTAGCCGAGAATCACGACCATCCAGAACAGCATCAGCAGCGTTCCCGCTGTGAAGCCAACCAGCCGAATGTAGGTCAGCCACGCCATGTCGATTCATCCCCGTAATCAACACATGCGATCATTGGAGCGAAGTCTACGGCGGTCTCCTTTGCAGGGCAATGCCCAAGTGCAAGATTTTTCTGGCATGCCACAACATAATGGAATCAAATATGTTAGTGAGCAATTGGCGACGGTACTAGCTTCAAGGAATTAGACCGACCGTGCAGGGAATTCCCTTGACATGTAGCGCAGGGCTGCTATATTAGCACTCGGCGGTGAGGAGTGCTAATTCCCTTCGGCTCCCACCCTCAATTTACCTGCTAGATCACCTATGGAGGTTTTTTCAAGATGGCAGTCAATCTGACCCCGCTCCACGACCGCGTTATCGTGAAGCGCATT
>DATIXL010000052.1:0-61080 GCA_035518615.1 Terriglobales bacterium
GTTCCGCACCCCGCTCAATGGCCTCGGCGAGTTTCCGCGACCATTCCTGCTCCAGCCACGGGATTGGCGCAGGAGCTACAGCAGTTTCTTCTCCCATTCTGGCGAATGAGGCCATTGTTGCTCCCCTCAGAGCAAATCACCCGTTTAGAGTCTTGTCGCGGGCAGGCATTGCGGCGCACCCCCGACCCCTTAGATGCAGGTCCCTCAGAGCGGGTAGACGGACAACCCCAAAATATGCCCGAGTACTAAGTAATTATCGCCGGGTTTCCCAAGCCGGTCAACGGACAAGTTGCACAATTGTTTGGATATATCGTATCAGGAAGCCTGCACTGGACTCTCGACCAGGCGCTTGACCAACTGCCGAAGCGGCTCCGGAAGGGGATCGCCTTCGCGTTGCAGAAAAGACGGCTTTTCCCGTAGAAAGCGCTCTGGAACCACGCTCCAGGGAGGTCTCGCGACGCCCGAGTCCTCCAGTCCCCGGCGAAAGATATATGCGTCCGCGCGATCAAGCACCAATCGGGCCGAATCCTTAAAATCGGCCTTTGAGGAATCGAGCACCGCAAGATAGAGGGAGGGTTTGAGAAATTGCAGGAGCGAATTGCTCTCCACGATGACGTTCAGCGGTGCGTCTCGAGTTCCGTCTGAGCTGGCCTCAAGAAAAGCTTCACGCAAAAGCGGCAATCCTTCCGCGAGATAGCCCTGTTTTGTGCGAAGCCAGAATGATCGCCGCGCGCCCGCAGCCAAAAACCGGGCGCTGTCCGTGCCGGAGTCCTGCGAACTCTCCCAACTAATGGCGCAAATATGCTCGTCCGGCGCGCAATCGCAGTCGTGGCCATTCTGCGCGCATACGCCGTGGCCATACTGGGTGATTTTTCCGGCGATCCACGCACTCTGCGGCAAAGCCGTAATTATGTCACAGACCAGCTGCGTTTTGCCGATGCTGCGCGTGTGGCCGCCCACCACGACCAGCCGCCAGCCCGGATTCCCCGTCTCTTCAGCCGCCAAATTTTGCCTCTAATTCCTTGATGCGTGCCGCAAGTTCCGGCAGCCGCGCATACCACGCGTAGGCTTCCTTGAACTTGCCAATTTCGCGCGCCGGTGTTCCCCAAACGGTCTGGCCGCTGCGAATGGTCTTTCCCGTCGGAATCCCCGCTTGAGCGCCGGCAATCGCACCGTCCTCCAAAGTGCAGCGATCGGCAATCCCTACCTGTCCTCCCACAACCACATGATGCCCCAAAACGCTGGAGCCGGAGATGCCTGTTTGCGCAGCAACCACTGAATGCTCGCCGATCTGCACGTTGTGTCCAACGTGAACCAGATTATCGAGCTTCACGCCCACAGCGATGCGCGTGTCATCCAAAGATCCGCGATCAATCGTCGTATTTGCTCCGATTTCGACATCGTCCGCAATCTCCACGATCCCCGCCTGCGGAAATTTCCAGTAACGCCCCTCGCCAAATGCATATCCGAATCCATCCGCGCCAATCACCGTCCCCGCGTGGACTTCCACGCGATTGCCAAACCGCACGCCTGCATACAGGGTTACGCGCGGATGCAGTCGGCAATTTTCCCCGATCCAGCATCCAGCGCCGATCGCGCAATGCGACGCGATTTGCGTTCCTTCCCCAATGTGGGCATCTTCGCCGATGACGGCGTACGGCCCAATGCTGGCGGTGGCTGCAATTCGCGCAAGCGGCGCGATGATCGCCGTGGGATGAATCCCCGTGGCAAGAGGCGGCCGGTCGCGCAGAAGCATCGCCGCCCTGGCAAACGCAACTTTGGGCTGCGCGCTGCGCAGCACGGTCTTCCCAGAAAAAACGAAACCTGGCGGCGCAACGACGCACAACGCTGCGGAAGCCGCGGCGCGGGCAACGTGTTTCTCAGACTCGACGTAAATCAGATCGCGCGAACCGGCGCGCTCCGGCGCTGCCACGCCCTGCAATTCCAGATCAGGTTCGCCTTCCAGCGTGGCTTGAACAGCTTCAGCGAGTTCTTTTGCGGTGCGGTGCATGTTTGCCTCACAAGAAATCGTACAGCGGCGGTTCGTCTTTTGGGCGAGTCTTCCAGCGCGCATGGACCCAAACCCACTGCTCCGGGTACTTGCGAATAATGCCTTCGAGGACTTTAGCGAAGCGCCGCGTATTCTCGAAAATATCGCGCTCCGCATCTTCGGTGCGAATCAATTCCAGCTGCGGCTCGAACCGCAATCGGTACTTGCCAATCTCCTTGTCCCAATAAGAATACGCGGGAACCACCGCGGCTCCGGTATGCAGTGCGATTCGTGCGATTCCAGTCGTCGTGCAGGCTGCCTTGCCGAAAAATTCCACGAACACTCCTTCATCCCGCATGGTGTTCTGATCGGCCAGAATCCCGATCGTGCCCGCGTCCCTCATCGTCTTCAGCATGACCCGCGCGGATTCATTCTTGAAGATAGGTTGATTGCCGGAAAGGCCGCGGTATCGGTTGACCAGCCCATCGACGAGGGGATGATCGAGCGGCCGAGCCATGTAATAATGTGGAAAACCATAGAGAGCGTACGCGAATGAAGAAAGCTCCCACGCGCCAATGTGCCCCGTCAGAAACACAACTCCTTTGCCCCGCTGCTGCCCGGCAAGGAAATTCTCCTGCCCGTCCAGTACGATTACGTCCTTGATGTTGCCTTTGTTGTAGCGCGGAAAGCGCGCGAATTCCACGGCCATCCACGCGAGGCTGCGGATCATCCCTCTCACCATGTCCCGGCGCTGTTTGGCATCCTTTTCGGGAAAAGCTAGCTGAAGGTTGAACAGCGCCGTCCTGCGCAGCTTGGGAAGGAAAAGAAAAAGCAGCCGCGTAAAACCCGTCGCGAGCGCGCGGGCCACCGGCCGCGGCAGGATTCCAAGAAATTTCAACAGCAGCCAGACTGCCGCAAACTCAACCCATTCCTTCATCGGCGGACATTATGCTAGAAGATAGAGCTTCGCGGTTAGACGTTCGAGGCGAAAAGAGACCTCCTTGACACAAACCAGGGCGCCGGGCTCCTCGTCAGATAATCCTAATCCTGCGGGCACTTCCCATTTCGCACGCATTGGCTGGGGCGTGCTCATCGTCGCGACGCTGTATGTCTGCTACTTCAGCCATCTTGGCGCGATCGGTTTCGTCGGTCCCGATGAGCCGCGCTACGCGTGGGTTGCGCGCGCCATGGCCGAGACTGGCGACTGGGTCACTCCTCGGCTCTACGGCAAGCCCTGGTTCGAAAAGCCTGTCCTCTACTACTGGGAAGCCGCGGCCAGCTTCAAATTATTTGGCGTGAACGAAACATCGGCTCGCCTACCGAGTGCGCTCTCCGCACTCTTCGCAACGCTCGCGCTTGCGTGGTTTGCGTGGGGCACCTACGGCGCGGAAACGGCCCGATGGCTCCTGCTTCTGCTTCCTACAACCGTCGGCATGATCGGCTTTTCCCACGCGGCCGCCACGGACATGCCCTTCAGCGGGATGCTGACCATCGCCATGGTCTGCGCGGCTGTCGCTCTTGGCCTCGCACGCACTGAAAAGACTCCCCTCCTTCCGGGCACTCCCTGGTTCGCCCTAATTTTGTTTGGATTCTTCCTCGGCCTCGCCGTTCTCGCCAAAGGTCCCGCGGGAATTATTCTTTCCGGCGGCGCGGTTTCACTCTGGGCTCTGTTCACCAAGCGCTGGCACGACGCCTTTCGCCTTCTTCATCCTGTCGCCATCGCTTCGTTCTGCGCCACTGCCCTGCCCTGGTACATTCTTTGCGCGCTGCGCAACCCCACCTTCTTCCATGTCTTCATCATCGAGCACAATTTTCAGCGCTACCTCACGCCCGAATTCCGACACATCCAGCCTTTCTGGTATTACCTTCCTATTTTCTTGTTGGCCATGTTCCCCTGGATCGTTCCATTGGTCGCCTTCATTCGAGACATTGCAAAACGATGGAGCAATAATCCGCTTCAGGCGGACTCTTGCGCTCTTTACCTGGCATGCTGGAGCGCCTTCACCGTCCTTTTCTTCTCCGCCTCCAAGTCCAAACTTCCCGGGTACATCCTGCCCGCCCTCCCTCCGTTCCTCCTGCTCCTCACGCAAAGTGTTGTTGGACGCCTCACCTCATCAGCCAAAAAACTGCGCTGGATCGTCATCGGCACCGGCTTGACCTCCATTGGAATGGCAGTAGTCTTGTATTTTTGCGCCGCCAGAATCCCTTTTGCGATCGACGCCAGACCACCCAATGAGGTGGCCGATGTTCTGCTTGTCCTCACCGTTGGCGGGATCTCGGCCTTACTCCTTGGCCTGAAACACTACTCCCGATCTGGCCTCGCGCTGAGCGTGATCGCTCTAGTCGTTTGTCTTGCATGGTCGTTGACCGGCACTGCGCGCTGGGCCCTCGACGAAGGCATCACGGCTGACTTCACGAGTTACACCACTCCGCAACTACAAGCCAGATTCGCAGGAGCCCCGGTTTACGTCTTCAACTTGAAACGATCATTTCAATACAGCTTGAACTTTCGTTTTCACAAGGAACTGCCGGAATGGAGCCCGGACGTGGAAGGTCCAGCTTGGATATTTACTTCGCCGTCGGAAATGCAGCGCCTCAAAACGCCGGGCATTCGATGCCCTGCCTACGTTGCCTATCCTGCCGTGATTGTCTGTGAAAGCTTCGGCTCAGTGAACCGGCCCGCCGGTGGCGGGAAGATGCAGTAGAAAATACGTCACGACGCGGTTCTCGTAGGTGCGCTTGTCATCATCGGAAAGTTCCACGAAATTTCCGTGCGGGATCACCGCCTCTTCCTTCGGATCTGGGGCTTTCAAAAAAATCTGATGCGTGATGAGGGCCAGCTCCGGATCGTCCTGCGCCTCGATAAATAGCTTCGGAACTCCTGCCAGTGCCCCGATATTCTTTGTCAGCGGCGGATCCTCGCGATGATCGTAATTCAACCATTCGAAACTGAACTCCGCGGCCCGCGCCATGAAAGGAAAACCGCCAAGGCCAGTCTGCTCCACTTCGTATTTCACCATCTGGCTCGGCTGGTCGTAGACGGAATCGAGAATCAATGCATGAACACGCTTATCTGATTCCGCTTCGCGCAAGATGGAGTAAGCACCCAGATTGTACCCCCATAAGCCGAAGCTGCCTGCATCCACGTCATTCCGCGAGGACAGGTAATTCAGACCCGCGCGCACCTCGTCCGCTTCCTTGTATCCGAACGTGGTCACTCCGCCGTTCGCGCCGTGCGCGGTAAAATCAAACACGAAAACGTTGTACTGATGGTCCTGCAGCGCTGAAACCAATGTCAGCAGTTCGCCGCGGCTCGATTCGTATCCGTGGCAAAGAACGATGGTCGGCGCTTTCAGCAATCCGGGGAAAAACCACCCCTCGCGGCTACCGATACCCGGAACGTCGAAATCCACAATCTCGGGACGGCCCGGGAAACTTTGAACGTTGATTTCGGAACTCGTTCTCTGCGGCTTCACGATCCGGTACACCAGGAATCCCGCGATCGCCAGTGTCGCCAGCCCCGCGAAGAAAGCGACCGCGACAATCGCCGTGAATGCCTTCGTGTACCACTTGGTTGGATAACGCAGTTCAAAGAGGATGGACATGCGTGGTATTGACCGCAGCAGCGCGTCGTTTGCGTGACCTCACGATTCCCTTGCCATGCAAAAACAGCGTAACACAGGTTTTGCTCCCGTTCGGAGGCTGCTCCTCTCCGTGTGTCGCAAGAATATCTTTCCGGCCTGCCGCCGCGCGGAATGCATCCGGGGTTGGGCTATGATAGGGTCTCGCAGCGGGGGCTGCACGCATCCCGATCCTTCATGAAAATCGCTGATCTGCGGCAAACCACAGTTCGCCAATTGGACCCTCTCCTCGAAGAGGAGGCCATGCACTGGCGCGACGAATTGCATTGGGATTATCGCGGCGCGCTCGAACTGATCAAGCGCTTCCTCCAGGCGCACGCGCTTTCCGGCTGCGTGGCATACGAAAACGGAGTCGCCGCCGGCTACACCTTCTACGTCCTGGAAGAGCACAAGGGCTTGATCGGCGGCTTGTACGTCTCGCCGGAATTCGACCAGGAAACCATCGCGCGAAAATTGCTCGAGGATTTGCTGTTCGGGTTGCGCGCGATTCCCCACTTGACACGCATCGAAGCTCAGCTCATGCCGTTTGGCGGGCCGGTGGACGAGACGCTCATCGCTCAGGGATTCCAGCTTCACACCCGGCAATTCATGCTGCTGGACTTGTATAAGATGAAGGAGGAGGCGACAATCGGCACCGTTGGGCTGCGACTTTCCCGCTGGCACGACCGCTATTTCGATCCTTGCGCCAAACTGATCTATCTCGCCTATGCGAATCACATCGACGGCGACATCAACGATCAGTACCGCAGCAAGGCGGGCGCGCTGCGCTTCCTGAAAAACATCATTTTGCTTCCAGGATGCGGACAGTTCGTTCCCGGAGCTTCGTTTGTATTACATGAGCCGGGGAGCGACGATCTGATCGGCGCCGTGCTGACCAGCGAAGTTTCCCAAGGCGTGGGCCACACCACCCAGCTTTGCGTCCTTCCCGGCCATCAAGGCCACGGCCTGGGACGCGCGCTCATGCTGACGGCTTGCGACGCTCTCCGCGGACTCAAATTCCATGAACTGACTTTGACGGTGACCAGTGCCAACCACACCGCGGTACAGCTGTACGAGAAACTGGGCTTCCACACCTTGAAGTCGTTCACCGCCGGCGTCTGGCCGCGATGAGCGGACGCCTTGTGGGAACTTGCCCCCCAAGTCAAACTTGACCCGCGGTCATATATGACCGCGGGTCAAATCTGACCACCGGTCATTTTTCTGCAAGCTTCCGGGCCGCCTCAAACTCGTCCCCCGGCTGCCACTGCACCTCCGCTGGCTGATCCGCCGCTTTCAATCCGAGCTCGTATCCAAAGCTCGCCATTTTTGCCAGTCCCGCGAAGTCCCAATCCGGCTGAAATTCGTCGCTCGGCTGGTGGTAATGATTCTTCACGTAATCAGCAGCCTGCGCTTCCCCCCAAGCCAGATCATGTCCTTCATATTTCACGCCCTCGCTGATCGAAAACCCCGGAACGCCAACGCGCGCCATACTGAAATGATCGGAGCGGTAATAGTGGCCCGCGCCAGGTTGCGAATCGGGGCGAATCGCCAGACCGAAATCCTTCGCAACTTCTTCAACCACGGGATAAAACGTTGTGCGTTCTGCGCCGGTCACTTCCACTTCTTGTGGAATGCCGATGGGAGCCAACGCGTCGTAGTTCAAGTCCAAAGAAATATCATGATCCGGAATCGGCGGATGCTTTCCAAAATATTCGGAGCCGAGCAGGCCCTGCTCTTCGGCGGTCACTGAGACAAAAAAGATGGATCGTTTTGGACGCGCCGGCGATGCGGCCCAAACGCGCGCAAGCTCCAGCAAAATTCCGCAGCCCGTGCCATTGTCCACGGCACCGTTGAAAATTTTGTCGCCTTTCAATGACGGATCAATGCCCAAATGATCGTAATGCGCCGTGTACATCACCGCCTGATGTGTGAGATTGGGATCGGAGCCTTCCAGTTTGGCCACGACATTTCGCGAAACAAACGGATGTAATTCGCTGACGATATGCGCTTTCAAATGCACCGGAAGTTCAATTGGCTTGAAGTTCCGCGATTGCGCCTGTTCGTACAATTGATCGAGATTGAGCCCCGCCATTCCCACGATTTTCTGCGCCACGTCCCACTGCACCCACGAAGCCGCTTCCAGTTTGGGCGCGCCATCGAGTTTCTGGAACGAGCGTTCTTTTCCCATCGAGTTGCGCACCACCTGCCAGCCGTAGCTGGCGAGATCGCTCCGATGAATCACCAGCGCTCCAACGGCGCCCATCCGCGGTGCTTCCTCGAACTTGTACATCCAGCGGCCGTAGTACGTCAGCGCTTTTCCCTTGAAAAAATTGGGATCGTTCGAGGGTGGCTCGTTCACAAAGATAAGAGCGACCTTGCCCTTCATGTCTTCGCCCTTGTAATCATCCCATTTGTATTCCGGCGCCCGGATGCCGAACCCCACAAAAACGATGGGCGCATCAATATCAGCAATTTCCGTCTGTCTTTCGTTGTTCACGACGTATTCGTCCAGGTTTTTCAGAGTTAGCGGCTCGCCTTTGTCCGGGACCAGCTGAAATGTAGTGTCCGGCATCGTTTCCACGCCGACCATCGGCACTCTCTGAAAATAAGTGCCGCCGTCGCCGGCAGGCTTCAGCCCATCCAGATCAAATTGCGTGGCGATGTAATCGGCGGCGATGTCGCCGCCGCGCGCGCCTGTTCCGCGGCCCTCCAGCAAATCGCTCGAGAGAAATTTAACGTGCGCGCGAATGTCTTCCGGCCGGAAAGCCGGTGCCTCTTTTCCCGAGACTTTGGCAGTCAGTACCCCGGCGCCTGCCACACTTAAAATAGCAATCAAAATTCCCGCGCCAAGAAGTGCCCAAGTTTTCCGCATGCCGGTTTCTCCATGTTTGAATTTCTTACCTAAAGAAGTTCCGAAACTTGTGAAGGGCTGGTTGTGGACCGTCAAATGCCAGCGGTTAACCGGCTATTTTTTCGTGCGGTCCTTCAAAAGATTTTTCAGCTCGGACATGAACTCCTGCACGTCCTTAAAATCCATGTACACGGAAGCGAAGCGCACGTAGGCGACCTTATCCAGCTTTTTCAACCGGTGCATGATCATTTCTCCGATTTCCGTGGTGGTCAGCTCGCGCTCCGTGGCGTCGTGCACCACGCCTTCGATTTCATCCACGATTGCTTCCAGCTTGGGTGTGGGAACTGGACGTTTCTCGCACGCTTTCAGCAATCCCTGCAAGATCTTTTGCCGTTCGAACCGTTCGCGCCGGCCATCCTTCTTGATGACCATGTAGGGAATTTCGTCAATGCGCTCATAGGTGGTGAAGCGGCGTTCGCACTTCAGGCACTCGCGCCGCCGCCGGATGGTGTCTCCCGTGCGCCCTTCGCGCGAGTCAATTACCTTGTCATCCAGATGACCGCAAAAAGGACACTTCACTCGAGGGCATCTCCCGGCCGGGTGCTTTGCTGCAGACCCGCCGCAATCTCCGCAAGTTCCTCTTTTTCTTGTTTCGCCAGTTGCCGCAGTTTGCCCAACGAGAGCCCTTCTCGAATCAACTGCGGAACTCCCGCCAGGCTGCAAGCTGCGAAGGTGACCAGCCACACGATCAGCGCAGCCGCCACAGCTGGTTCACTTTCTACTCCAAAAATCTTGGTATATGCAAATATTGTCAGCGCCTGCGACCCGCCCCCCACGGCAGGCAACTGCACTGCGGAGCCAACCATCGTGAACACGAGGATCAGCATATTGTCGCTCAAGCTCAATTGCGCCAACCGCCCGCCAAAACTCTGCGCCACGAGGTAATAAATCACCACGACAAGAGTCCAGTGGGCAGCGGAGTAAAGCGTGGCCAAAACAAAATCTCCCCAGGTGCGAATGGTCTGAATGCCGCGTACAAATCCCAGCACGATGCGCGCAAGCGTTCCCCTCCATCCGTGCGCGGCGTGCCAGGCCCCCAACTTTCGCTCGATCATGCCTGAACCGTGAACACGCAAATAGAGGAGCAACATCACAGCGGCGAACACTCCGAAAGCAAGGAGTGAACCCGCGCTCTTCGTAGCAGTTTCGAGGCTCCCGGCTCCTTCTCCTGAGGGCGACCGCGTGGTGAAAACGATCAATCCTGCCGCGGCAAGAACCGCGGTGCTGGCAAGATCGAACAATCGCTCCAGAACCCAGATGCCAAACACATCCGCGACCGGATGTTTGGCTTCGCGCGCCAACAGCAGGGGGCGCACCGGCTCGCCCGCACGGCCCAGCAGAAAAACCGCGGAAAAACCGGCGAGCGTCATTTTGTAAATGCTTCCAAAATGCGCTCTGCCGAGATTGCGCTGAAAAACTTGCCAGCGCAGCGCCCGGAGCGCGTAACAGACATAAATCCCGAGGATCGCCACCAGAAAATAAAGCGGATTCGCAGTGCGGACGGATTCCCAGAGCTTCGACCAACTGAAGCTGCGCAGATTAAGCACCCCGCGCAAGAGGTAGAGCAAAACCCCGAGCGCAACCACTCCGAGCCCAATCGTCAGGAATTTCCTCGACGAGAATTTCATGTGGGAATGAGCCTACTGGCACAGCATCGGATCGTCAAGCGGCAGGCTCCAAATGATTCAAAGGACAAGGCTTGTTTCAAGAGAAAGAGATGGGTAAGATTCGGCCATACGGCGAGATGTGCTTCTAGAACCCGTAGGGAACTTTCCGAGAGCACTTTGCGTTCCATAGAGTGGCAGGCCGAGCCGCTACGAATGTAATTCGGTCGTAGCGGAAGATGCCGCAGGACATGAGGCTGATGAGACGTTGGAGCAGGACGCCCAACTGGTCCAGCAATGCCTCCAGGGCGATGGCTCGGCCTGGGAGGAGCTTGTGCGCCGCCACACGCGCCGCATTTTCAACATCTGTTATAGGTTCACCGGCAACCGCACGGAAGCCGAGGATCTGTCACAGGAGGTTTTTCTGCGCGTCTATCGTACTCTGGCGAGTTACCGGGCTGCGCACGGCGGCTTTTCAACTTGGATGACAAGCGTGACCCGCAATCTTTTGATTGATCATTACCGCCGCACGAAGCGCGACCGCATGACGGGCTCTCTCGATGACGCGATGCCGGTAGTAGAAAACAAGGAGTCCACAGCGCGGCGACCCGATGAACAGGCGCTTCTCGGCGAACTGAGTTCGCAGGTGCAATCCGCGCTGACGAGACTTTCTCCCGAATTGCGCGAAGCGGTAATCCTCCGGGACTTGCAGCAATTGGAATACAGCGAGATTCAAACAGTTCTCGCCGTACCGGAGGGCACGGTAAAATCCAGAATCAACCGCGGCCGGATCGAGCTGGCGCGTGTGCTCCAGCAGATGGGGGTTCGCCCTTCATGAAAAATCTTGTTGGGGTCGCAGTATGGTGTAAGAGCAGTTGGCTCTGGGCAGGTGCCTGGCAATGAACTGGACTTGCGCAACGATCGAGCAGCGCTTGAGCGACTATATCGAAGGCGCAATGCATCCGACGGACCAGCGTGCCTTTGACGCTCATGTGAACACTTGCGCGGATTGCACCGCGCTGGTTTCACACGTCTCTCGCCTTTTGACCAAGATGCACACCATGGAGGATTTCGATCCGCCTGCGCGGCTGGTCACGGCCATTCTCGATCAGACGCTGGGCCCCCGGAAAACCGTCAAGGGCTGGACTGGAGTAAAGCAGTGGGTGCGCGGTTTTACCTCGCCGCGCCTTGCCTACGGAGTCCTAACCGTTGGCGTCACCGTCATGGTGCTGCTCACAACCTCCGGATTCTCCTGGCGAAAGCCAAAGCTTGCGGATCTCTCTCCTGCCAGCGTGGTGCGGAACACAGATCGCCAATTGCATCTCGTATATGCGCGCAGCACGAAGTTCGTCAGCGATCTGCGGGTGGTGTATGAGATCCAATCCCGTCTGCGCGAAGACAATACAGTTCCTCCGGGACAGCAGAATTCTGCCCCGCAAGCCACGCCTCCAAAAGATCCTGGCCGCACCGACGGCTCGCAACCCGGCTCGCCAAAGCAACAAAATCGAGCCAATGATGTCGGCTACGGCGCCAATTTCCTCTCCGCGTCCAGAGTGTCCCATTCTCTGGAGACGGTGGGAGCGTTCGCTGGATTGCTCGCTTCGTCCCCGGGCGGAAGGAGCTCTCGATGAAATGCGCCGTCCATCCTGACGTGGACGCGACCGGCTACTGCCGCAACTGTGGCAAGGCGATGTGTGGCGTGTGCGTCCGACCGGTCCGCGATGTTCTCTATTGCGAAGATTGTCTTGCCACAGTCATGGGGCATCCTCCTGTTAACGCGGCGCCGCCTCCACCCCTTCCCGGCTCCAGTTATTTCGCGCCCGCGCCTGCCAGTATTCCGGCTCCTGCGGCGCAGCATTCGACGAGCAGTCCCGCAGTGGCATTTATTCTGGGCTTTTTCCCCGGCCTGGGAGCGGTATACAACGGCGAGTACAACAAAGCGCTGATCCATGTCGTTGTCTTTGCCACCATGATTGTGGGTCTCAGCAGTGGAATGGGAGACGGTCCCACCACCGCGCTCGCTCTTTTGCTCGCGGGATTCATCATTTATATGGCCTTCGATGCCATGCGTACGGCAAAGGCCAAGAGTATGGGCGAAACCGTCGCCGATCCGCTCGAAAACTGGAGCAAGAATCGGCCTGTCGGTCCGATCATCCTGATCGGACTCGGCGTCATCTTCTTGCTGGCTAATTTTCACCTTTTTGATTTCTTCAACTTTTCGCGCCTGTGGCCCCTGGTGCTGATCGCCGTGGGTATTCTGATGTTTCGCAAGCGTTTGGGAGGCAACTGATGGTTGAGGGGGGAATTTCGGAATGAGCGACCGCGTTCGCTGCCGTTGCCAGAGCTGCACGATTGACAGCTTCATGGGGCCCGCGATCATAACCACGATCGGCGTTCTATTTCTATTGGCTCAAATGCAGGGCGGTTATTTTTCCTTCGGCCACACCTGGCCCGTGATTTTGCTGGTGATCGGACTGATTAAATTGGCCTCCGCCATCGCTCCCCGTACCGGACACGTTTCCGATTCGCTGGCCAGTCCGAATCCGCCTCCTGCCCAAGCGCCGCAGGCACCTACACCTCCTCAGCAGGGGCAAGGACAATAGAGCCAATGTCCCGCGGACGCGATCGTTCCAGTGGCCTTTTCAGCGGCATCGTCCTTCTGACGGTCGGCATTCTTTTCCTGCTCCACAATTACAGCGGATATCCCATCGGGCGCATCCTCTCCCACTATTGGCCCTTGCTTCTGATTTTTTGGGGACTGGTAAAGATTGTTGAACGCGCGGCCGCGCAGCGCGAAGGCCAGCCCGGCGGCTGGATCACGCCGGGCGAAGTATTTCTGGTGATCGCCCTCCTTGCGCTCACGGGTGGCATCATCACTTACGACCAAATCAAAAGCCGCATCCCTGCGAATCTGATTCAGCTCGGCAATCCTTTCACCTATGACGTGGACCTTGCCCCAAAATCCGTTCCACCCAACGCACGTGTGGAAATCACTACCGGGCAAGGCAATATCACGGTTCGCTCTTCTGACGTCGCGGAACTCCGCGTCTCCGGGCAGAAAACCGTGCATGCCTGGAATCAGGGCGACGCCGACCGGCTCGCGGCTCCCGTCGCCGTTGAGATTACGCAGTCGGGCAACAGCTTCGAGGTGCAGCCGGCAGGCTTCGATCCCGGCGACACCCGGATCGGACTGAATCTCGACGTTGTTGTTCCCAAGAAATCTCCGGTCACCGTACGCAATACTCGCGGCGACATCTCCATATCCGACGCGGGGGGCGACGTCTCCGCAACCGGCCGCCAAGGTGACATGGATATTTCGGACACCACTGGCAACGTCACCGTGGATGCGCGCAAAGGCGACATCAAGGTTTCCGACACCAAGGGCGACGTCAAGATCACCAACCCGGGCAAGGAAGTCGGCGGAGCACTTGAAGTGATCAATGCCTTAGGAAGCCTTTCGATCAACGGTGAGTTCTTTGGCCCCATCCGCGCCGAGAAAATCGCCAAGGGCGTGCGTTTTCTTTCGCAGCGTTCGGATCTGACCCTCAACCAGCTGGCCGGCCACCTGGAGCTGGGGCCGGGAAACCTGGAGATCGTGGACGCGCCCGGCAACATCTCGCTTCGCACCAGTTCCAAAGATGTGGGCATTGAAAACCCCACGGGAAGGATCAACCTGGAGAATCACGACGCTTCCGTGGAAGTTCGCTTTTCTTCGCCTCCGAAGGATGACGTGAATATTTCCAACTCTTCGGCGGGGATTACGCTGAGCATCCCCGGCTCGGCTTCCTTTGAAATTCAGGCGGATTGCCACTCGTGCGATATTGTCAGTGATTTTTCTTCGGATTCGCTCAAGAAGTCCAAGAACGAAAACGGTGATTCTCACCTGGATGGGAAATACGGAACCGGCCGCGGCCCGAAAATCATTCTCAGGACGAGCTATGGCTCGATCACGCTGCGCAAAACCACATGAGGGCCGCTAAGCGCTTGCGCTGCGGCTCAATTCTTTATTTTCCTGGTCGAGAAGATCCACGTGCATGTGATCTCCCGGCTGAGTCGAGGCGACAAACTCTTCGGCATCGCCGGTCGGCAAATAGGCGCGTGTGGCCTTGCCGTCCCATCCGGAAAGGCGAATCACTTTTTCGTCGGCCATTTTCGTCAATTCCTGGCGCACTTTTTTTTCGGGAATGCTGTACAGCACGGAGATTCGCTGAACATCAATGAAAGCAGAATTATGGCGCGCCTTTACCAGGCGAAGGATCTCTTTCCTCATTTGATCTACGGGAATCATGACACTACCTCTCAATGCGTTTTAGGGCCCAGGGGACGTTGGGAGCGAAACCTGGAGGAATCTTGTCTGACAAGGGAAGTATACTCCAATTTCAAAGCTCGCGCTTCCCGGCTCAACCGGCTGTGGAAAAACCGAGTATCTCTTTTATTTTCTGAATTATACGGGGATCCGCTCACTCAATTTCTAGCGTTCAGCGAGGCGGTTCAGTTGTAAAAAGAACGAGGGATAGGATACTCCGGCGCACTCGGATTCCCGAATCATTGTCGGCCCGACAGCAGCAAGAGCAGCGACCGCGAACGCCATGGCAATGCGGTGATCGCCCCGCGGATCAATTTCCGCTCCGCGCAGTTTCCCGGCGCCGCGGCCTTCAACTTTCAGGCCATCCTGGCGCTCCTCAACGCGAGCGCCCATGCGTCGCAAATTTTCCGCCAGCGCGGCGATGCGGTCGCTTTCTTTCACGCGCAATTCCGCGGCATCGCGAATCTCGATGCCCTGTACTGTATATGGGCCCAAGGCGGCGAGCATGGGCAATTCGTCAATCAACTGCGGAATCTGGGCACCTTCAATCACGCCGCCATTCAATTCTGCGCCTTTGACGGCGAGATTGCCCACGACTTCACCATGCTCGGTCTTCAGAGAGAGCATTTGAATGGAGGCACCCATCTGCAGGAACAGATCGAGAATCGCAGTGCGCGTGGGATTGAGGCCAACGTTTTGGATGAGCAGCGAAGAATTCGGCAGCAAGGATGCGGCGGCGATGAAAAACACAGCGGAAGAAAGATCGCCCGGGACGTCTATCGAAATGGGGTGCAAGTCTCCACCACCATTCTCCGCCATGCCGCGGACGCGAGTGGTGCGCTGCTCTTTTTCGATCGTAGCGCCGAACTCCGCGAGGGCGAGTTCCGTGTGATCGCGGGTGCGACCCGGCTCGGTGACGCTGGTTTCGCCCTCGGCAAAAAGTCCCGCGAGCAGAACCGCGGATTTGACCTGCGCGCTGGCCATCGGCATTTTGTAGTCAATCGCGCGGAGGCTTGCACCGTGAATGTCGAGCGGAGCGAAGTTGTCCTCACGCGCGCGAATCTCCGCGCCCATCTCGCGCAAGGGCGACATCACACGCTTCATCGGCCGTTTCTGGAGCGATTCGTCGCCCGTCAGTTTCGACGCAAATCCCTGCCCTGCAAGGATTCCCGCGAGCAGACGCATCGTCGTGCCGGAATTTCCCGCATCCAGCACTTTTCTCGATCCGCGCAGCCCACGCAGACCGCGCCCGGTAATCCTTACCTCGTCTTTTTCTTTTTTCACTACGGCGCCGAGAGCGCTCATGCAATCAAGCGTGCTGTGGCAATCCGCCGCTTCGGCAAAGTGGCGGAGTTCGCTGGTGCCCTCGGCAAGGGCAGCCAGCATCGCGTATCTGTGGGAAATGGATTTGTCGCCCGGCGTTTCGAGCCCACCCTGCACGCTCTTTGCCGGCAAAACTTTTTCTTTGCTCACGATTCGAGTTTAGCATGGCGCCCTTTTTTCCGTTGATCGCCACCCCTGTCCCTGCGGCCAGTCTTCCGCCGTGCACTTCCTTACAAACGGCGCGCAACTCCTCCTCGTGCCCCTGCGTATCATGATTGAAGGAGAAAGTTTATGTCCGCGTGCAAGACCGCATTCCAATTTATGGGCAAGATGGGGATCTTCCTGAGCGCACTTTTCGCCGTGACCGTTCTGCTCGCGGCGATCCCAAGCCACCACGCGCCGGCGATGATTCATGCCTCTCAGCAAGAACCATCGAGCGCCGCGCCGCAAGCAATGCCTGGGATGGATCATGGGCAAATGGACATGACCGATCAAAAGGCTACGGAGCCCGGAGCGATATCCGCGATGGCCGATATGCACGGCTCGAATCCCCACATGTTCATGACGCAGAAGCGGCCCATCGCGCCGGGGGATGTGCAGCGCGCCGAAGAAGTGGCAAAAGAACTTCGCGCCGCGATTGAAAAATACAGGGATTACCACGTGGCGCTGAATGACGGCTACAGAATTTTCGCGCCCAACTTGCCGCAACCCGAGTATCACTTCACGAATTACAAGAACGGGTTTCTCGAGGGATTTCGATTCGATCCGACGGAGCCCACTTCCCTGCTCTACCGGAAAACGGATTCGGGATACGCACTCGTCGGCGCGATGTACACCATGCCCAGGCGGGCCACCGAAGCACAGCTTGACGAGCGCATTCCGCTGAGCGTCGCGCAGTGGCACCTGCACACGAATCTTTGTTTGCCCCCGCGGGGCGAGTTAAGAACTGCCGACTGGACGCAGTTTGGCTTGCAAGGCTCAATCGTAACCGAAGAAGCATGCGGCGCCGCCGGTGGCCGCTTCTTTCCCGTTGTGCTCGGGTGGATGGTGCACGTCTATCCGTACGAAGATTCGCTGGACAAGATCTTCACGATGCACCACCACGACTAGGCCGCGGCGGATTTGCGGAGTACGCGAGGCCTGATTACTGGAGGAAGCTGAGCAGGTTGGGCAGGTTCAGAACTTTTGCGGTCGCCGCAAGCTGCGATTCGTATGCCGTTTGCGCCTGGGCGAGGTTGGACGCGGCGGTAGCGGCATCCACTCCCACGAGATCATTTTCCTGCGAGCTTAGATTCACGGTGTCCTGATTGAGGAAATTCTCGCTCATCGAAATCTGATTCAGCGCATTTCCATAAAAAACGCGCTGTGTGCTAATCGAGTTGAGAGCGTCTTGCACTTCAGTCACGGCGGTATCAATTCCTGTACCGGATTCGAGGGAATTGTACAAATCCTGCAGTGCGCCAAAAACGCTGCCGCTGGCATTCTGAAAAAGTTGGTCACCCGGGACGCCGGAGTTGATGGAGTTGCCGTTCGAGAGTTGCACAGAAGTGGTGTTGGAATTTCCATTGTACGCCACGGCGAGGGTGTTGGGATCCTGGGCGAAAGGCTGCGTCGTCACGGCGGTGCCGGCAAAAATGTAAGTGCCCTGATAGGTCGTATTTCCGAGGCTCACCATCTGGCTGAGCAATCCTTGCACTTCCGCGCCAATGGCTTGCTGGTCCGAAGTGCTCAGCGTACCGTTCGCGCCTTCCGTTCCTAGGGAAATCGCGCGGGTTAGCACGGTTACCACGTTGCTCATCGTAGAGTCCGCCACCTGGAATTTTCCCTGCAAGCCGCTCAGGTTGGTCAGAAATTGGTCGTCCTGCGAGGACTGATTGTGGTTTTCGACGAGCTGTGCCACGGCGGCGGGATCGTCGGATAGCTGGTTGACCTTTTTCCCGGTAGAAAGCTGCTGCGTGGCTGTGGTCATGTTCTGCTGGCTTTGCTGCACGGCAGCTAGAAGATCGGGAACCAGGTCGGGATTGAGGCGAATTGCCATCATTGCACCATATCAATCGTCGTCTGCAGCAGGGTGTTGATGGTGGTCGCCACTTGAGCCGAGGCCGTATACGCGTTTTGAAAACGGATAAGGTTGGCGGATTCTTCATTGATGTCCACGCCGGAGACTCCGCCTTGCAGGTTCTGAAGCTGGCTGAGGACCTGGCTTCCCGCGGTCTGATTGGTCTGTGCGGTCTGGACATCATTGCCCATCTGGAAAACCAGGTTCGAGTAGGCATTCATGGGAGTTTCGCCGTTCACAATGTTCTGATTCTGCAGATCCAGGAGTGCGTTGACATTTCCGTTGTCGCCGGGCGTTCCGTCGCTGCTCGCAGCGATCTTTGTGGGATCGGTGATCGCCACGGCAAGAGAAGCGGCGGCTCCCGCCACGCCCGTTGGCGGAACGAAGAAATTTCCGCCGGGCGCGCCGTTCAAATCAAATCCTGCCTGGTGCTGGGTGTTCACAGCGTTAGCGAGGCTGGAGGCCAGCGTGTCCAGCGAATTCTGGATGGAGGGAATTTCCTGATCGCGGATTTGCAATTGCCCCGCTAGTTCGCCGCCGGTTATATTGGCAGTGATGTTGGTTCCCTGCGAATCGATGTCCTGCAGTGCGGTCGCAGGATCGGTTTGTGTGGTGAGCGCGAAGCTTTGTCCACCCACCACGAGCGGCGCTCCGCTGGAGGTTGTCAGCGTCAAACTGCCGTTGCCGGCGTTGATTTCGGAAACGTCCACCAGGTTCGAGAGCTGGTTGATCAATTGCTGCCGCTGGTCCACGAAGGGGCCGGGATTTTGGTTGGAAGTGGTGGCTGCGGAAACCTGCGAGTTCACCGCGGCAATTTGCTGGGTGAGGGTGTTGATCTGGCTGACGGTTTGCGTGACGGAAAGATCCACGTTGCGCTGCTGGGTCGTAAGGGCCGAAGAGGTTTGGTTGAAGGCGCTGGCAAGATTCTGTGCCGAAGTCAAAACTGCCTGGCGCAGATTCAAATCGCTTGGATTGGTGGAGAGCTGAGAAAGGCTGTTAAAGAAATTCGTCAAATCAGATTGCAGTCCTGTTCCGTTGGTTTCATTGAAAAGCGACTGAATCTGCTGCGCGGAATTCAGGAACGAATTGAGCGAGCCTTGCTGCTGAGTTTCCTGGTTGACACGCAAATCGAGAATCGAATCGCGGAGGCTCTCCACTTGCTGGAGCTGGACACCTGTGCCGAAGACGAGGTTGCCGTTCAGAACGGGCGGGGCCTCTTCGAGAACGGGACGCTGCCGCGAATATCCGGGGGTATTTACGTTTGCAATGTTATTGCTGGTGGTCTCGATGGCGCCTTCCTCGGCGAGCATCGAGCTCAGCGTGATATTCAAAGCTCCGGAAAGGCTGCCCACGTCAGACCGCCTCCCCTGCCAGAACCGGCGTGGCCGAAGGATTCGAGTAGGTGGACATCGCAAAACTATGGTAGGAGCATAGCAGCGCACCAACTGTGCGGCGCGAGCGGCGGAGCAGCGCCTGGTGCGCTTCGTTCAATTTCTTCACGCGGCCCTGAACCTCCTGCAAGCGGCGCGCCGCATCCCGAAGAGCGGCGGAATCCGCGCCACTTGATGGGATCGAACGAGAAGCGCCACTGAGCGACGCCTGGTTCACACAATGGAGTTGCATGCGGTCCAGGCGTACATCCAAGGACTGGATTTCGCGGCACAAGGTTTCCTGCTGCAGAATGCGCGCTTCTAGGCCGTCAATGTCAAATGCAACCGCGTTGGCACTGGCCGTGGAAAGGGCTTCGGCGAGCGAACCGAGCAAAGCGATGCGCCGTTCCAGTAGTGCCAGAATTTCTTGTGATTCTACGTCCACGCTTCACGCTCTTTCGTCTAACTTATGCTCTTCTCCGGACTCGGGCTCGACATCCGGCAGCTCAGGTCCGGTCGCGGGCCGCGGCTGTGGCTTGCTACGTTTTTTATTTCCAGATTGCCCGGGTTGATTCTGGTCATCGGGCTTATAAGGCTCCACAGCGGAAGACTTCGAGGCTACAAAATCCTCCATTGTCGGCCCCCGCTATCTCAGGCTTTCGATTTCAGGCTGGCCTGTTCGGAGAGCAGCGCGTCCGCCAGCTTTCCATTATCGGGATTATATTGCCCGCTCTGAATCTGTTGCTGCAAAGCATTCACCTTGTCGGTGCGAACTTCCGGCACACTTTGCAAGGCGGTGGTGAGCTGTTGGACGTCGCCGTGCGTGCTGGAAAGACTGACAGTATCTTCCTCGGAGGCAGGCTGCAGACCGGTGGTCTGCGAGGATCCCTTGGACGTGACGCCGGCGTTGCGCTTGCCGGAGACGCGGTCCGGCTGCGATTCCCCGAGTGGTTGAAGATTGGGATCGATTTTCATGACGCAGCTCCTGTCCTACGGCTTGCCGAGCCTGCAGGGAGCGATACTTCCCTGCGCGTATGGTTCCTATCGGCCGGATCTCAGAAAACTTTAATTGTCCAGCCAGCGCGTCGGCTCTCACCCGGTCTATCGGCATGACCGGCGGAATTCTTTATCGGGGTTTAGATGAATTTTCATTTTGGGAACGCGCGATTTTCGTCTCTAACTGCTTTACTATCAATCGGCCGATCCCTAGTCCACCTGCCTTTCCGACCGCCTGGGACATGGCATCAATCCCGTAATCCTGCAGAGTTTGCCCCGCAGGGTCGTCGGAATCGCCGTCAGCGTCCCCGAAGCTCGTTTTCATGGACTTCCAGAGCGCAGAGAGGAGTTGTCCCTCGAATTCCGCGGCGGCTTTTTGGAGCTTATGGTCCGTCAAAGGGTCAATTTTGGCGGCGCCTGCCGATTTGGATGGAGGGTGAGCGCTCAAGAGAGATTGCACGAAGCTGGATGACTGCACGGGGCTCATGCGATTACAGGACCTCCAAATCGGCATTGAGGGCACCGGCGGCCTTGATCGCTTGGAGAATGGCGACGATGTCGCGCGAGGAAGCTCCGATGGTTTGCAGACCGCGGACGAGTTCGTCCACCGTGGCGCCTTCCTTCAGGTGGACCACTTGAGCCGCGCTCTCCTGAGCCTGAACGTTGGTTTGAGGCACAACCTCGGTCTGGCCCGTTTTGCTGAAAGGAGCGGGCTGGGAGACCTGAAATTCGGTGGTGACCTGAATGGCCAGGTTGCCCTGAAGCACGGAGCAGGCGCTGATGGTGACGGCGCCGCCCATGACGATCGTGCCGGTTTTTTCGTTGACGACGACCTTGGCCGGAGGTTTCGTGTGAATGGTCAGGTCGCCAATGCGAGCCATGAGCGCAGGAATATCGCCGCCGATGGATTGCACGTTTGCGATTTCGATTCGGCGGCTGTCCACGGGCCGTGCGGCATCGTGGCCAAGTTCCTTGTTGATGGCGGCGGCAACGTCGCGAGCGGCGTCAAAATCGGGGTCGCGTAGTAAGAGAGACAAATCCTTGAAGCGAGTCAAGTCCACGGCGCCATCGCGCTCGACGAGAGCGCCCTCAGGTATGCGGCCGACCGTGGGATGATTGACGACCTTGCTGTTGCCGCCTCCTCCCGCGCTGTAGCCGCCGATGATCATCGGGCCCTGTGCGACGGCGTAAATCTGTCCGTTGGCGGCGCTGAGCGGAGTGAGCAAAAGCGTTCCGCCGGAAAGTGATTTTGCGTCGCCAATCGAGGAGACGGTGACGTCAATTTTCATTCCGGGGCGGGAAAATGGAGGCAAATCCGCGGTGACGAACACGGCGGCGATGTTGCGGACCTGGATGGTGGTGAGATTGTTTTTGACGTTGACGCCCATGCGCTGGAGCATGTTGGCGAGCGTTTGCACGGAGAAGAAAGTTTGCTGCTTGTCGCCGGTGCCGGCGAGACCGACAACAAGGCCGTAACCGATGAGCTGGTTATCGCGAATACCCTCTATGGTGGTGATGTCCTTGATGCGCGCGACATGGGCGGGATTTACGGCGGCTGCAACTTCGTCGGCCGTTGCGCCGAGCGGAGCGATCGCGGCAAACAAGATCAGGAACGATGTGCAAAAAGAGATCATGAAAAAGTTCCTCAGAACGTGAGCAGTTTGAGCAGCCACCGAATGACCACATTCGGCTGGCGGGAAGCCTCGGCAACGGCGCCTTTGCCCTTGATCTCCACTTCAAGGTCGGAAATCGAAGAGGAAAGGATGGAATTGTCCAGGGCGATGTCGCCGGGCCGGACGAGGCCGCGAATGTAGACGGTCTGGCGGTCGTTGCCGACGGTGATGTCGCGCGTGGCTTGAACCACCAGCATTTTGTTCGGAAGGACTTCGATGACGTGGGCGGCGAGATCGAGAGAAACGCTGGAGCTCATGGTGGAGGAGCCTTTGCCGTCGAGGGAGTTTGCGGAATTGGCGCCGAAAAGATTCTGGAGGCGGTTGCGCGCGCCGATGGCGCCGAAAAATCCGGTGACCTGAGACTGAGCGGAGAAAGCGCGCGACTGATTGTTTTCGCCGGCGGTCGCAGCTGTGAAGTTATCCGTAAGATGAATGACGAGCAAGTCGCCGGGGTTGCGAGCCTTGTAGTCCTGGCCCAGATCCGCGAGCGGGCCGGAGCCCACCCAGAGGCTGCCGACAGTTTCCGGAGCAGGAAGATTGAAAGCGCGCGCTCGACTCAAATAATCGTCGAGCCCGGTGGAATCAGTATCTTTTTTTGGTTTTTTGGCGCGGCGGCCGGCAGCGCCGAAAGCGCTCGCGGGGAGAAATGCTGCGAGCAGAAGAAGAACAGTTTGGGTTCTGGTGAAGCGCATGGGCTCTCCTAAAAAGAGGCTTCGAGCGTTCCGCGGCCGGTGACGCGGGCGAAAAACGTTCGACCGTTCTGCGGCATGCGAACGCGGATGGAATCGCCGCGATGACCCTTCTGAAGAGGGCGAACGGGCAAGGAAATTTCTGCATCCTCGGAAATCAGGAGCAAGCGCGCAGGATAGCGGGGATCCACAAGGACAGGCGATGGAGGGGGCGCGGACAGACCCGAAGCGATTTTCGTGGGAGCGCCGGGGAGTTTCGGCATGCGAACGGCGACAACGAAGGGGACCAGAGAGGCGGACGCGGAGGCGAGGCGAAAAATTTCGCGATCGAGCATTTCGTCATAGCGGAAGCCGACGACCCTGAGATTCGCTTCACCGGGAGGGAGGCGCAGAGATCCGGAGATTTCCAGATCGTTTGAAGAAAAAGGAAGCCTGGCGTCCGGATGTCGGGACTGGAAGGAGGACTCGATGACGCGGAAGACTTCCGTGCGCGTGAGAGTGCGGCCGACGCGGCGGATATGAACGACGTTGGGAATCATGAATGCGCGCGGCGGCAATCCGGCCGCTTCTACCGTAGACACGATTTCACCACTTCGGATCGAGCGCGAAGCCCCAAAATCAGGAGCAGCGCCGAGGGAAATTTCCGCGAACGCGCGGCGCAAGGCGGCTGGAGCATTCTCCGGCAAAAGCTGCGCAAGTGCGACCGCATCGGTTTCGACTTCCACGTGAGCCAGGAGAGGAACCGGGGATGCTGCGCCCGCAGTATGCAACGGTAGGGCACCGACCGCTGCCAGCAGGATCCAGATGTAAGGGAGCTTCGCCATTTTCCCGCTCAGGTGGTGAGGCCGTTGATGGTCTGGAACATTTCGTCGGCGGCGTGGACGACGCGGGAATTCGCTTCGTACGAGCGCTGAGCGAGGATCATCTGAATGAATTCGCCGACAACATCCACGTTGGAATTCTCCAGCATGCCCTGCTGGATGGTGCCCAGGCCTTCTGCGCCGCCGGGAGTGCCGACAATGGGATTTCCGGAGGCGGTGGTTTCCAGAAAGTAGTTGTTGCCGACGCTGTTCAAACCGCCGGGATTGGCGAACGTGGCGAGCTGAATGGTGCCGACCTGCTGGGCCTGCTGCTGGCCAGGAATCATGACGCTGACGGTGCCGTCGGAACCGATGGTGATGTTGGTCGCGCTGGAGGGAATGGTGATGGCGGGTTGGAGCTGGTTGCCCTGGGCATCCACGATGATACCGGTGGAATCCAGATGGAAGGCCCCGGAACGCGTATACGCAACTTCGCCGGTGGGCAACTGAATCTGGAAGAAACCCTGGCCCTGGATGGTCAGGTCAAGTGGATTGCCAGTCTGGTTGAAATCGCCCTGCTGTTGAATGACTTCGGAGGATGCGGTACGAGTGCCGAGGCCGACCTGAAGCCCCGTAGGATAGATGGTCTGCTGGGTCGCGGCCGCGCCGGGAGCGACGATGTTTTGATAGACGAGATCCTGAAATTGCAAGCGGCGGCGGCGAAAGCCGGCCGTCGTGGAATTGGCGAGGTTATTGGCGATATTGTCTAGATTCAATTCCTGGGCTTCCATGCCGCTGGCGGCGGTGTACAAGGCTCGATACATGAAATTGGATCTCCTGTTCCCGAGAAAACTAACTACACGTGCGGCAGATCCTGCGCTGCCGTGCGATTGAAATCGTTGTTAAAAATGGAAAGAGCACGCTCCATCATCTGGGCGGTGCGCTGAAGATCTATGAGCGCAACCGTGCTGCGGACCGGATCGCTGTTGGAGGATTCGAGCATGCCCTGGCGGACCACTGCGGCAGATGGAACGGGCGCGGTGGCCGCCGGTGCCACGAGGTAATTATTGCCTTCCTGAAGGAGCGCGGTTCCCTTCGGAAAATCGTCAAGGCGCAGCTTGGAGACATACGCGCCATCAACGGAGACGGAACCATCACCGCTGACGCTCAGCTTGCCGTCCGGAACCTGGACAGGCCTCAACTGCTGATTGGGCTGTGCGCTGAGAACCTGGTCGCCCTGCTGGGTGACGAGATTGCGCTTGCGATCGAGGTGAAAATTGCCGTCGCGGGTGTAGCGAACTCCGTTGGCAGTGAGCACGGCGAAGTAGCCGGAGCCTTCAAGAGCGACGTCTGTGTCGTTTCCAGTCGTTTGCAGGGTACCCTGGCTGTTGTCCGTGCTGGAGCCGCCAAGGACGCCGAACTGATTGATCGTCTGGTCGAGAGCCTGGGTCATGTTGGCAGGAGGAGTCGCCCACGTCTGAGAATCGAGAAGGGCGTTGAAAGAACGGTAGAATTCGCGCTGTGCTTTGAAGCCGGTGGTGCTGGCGTTGGCGAGATTGTTTGCGACGAGTTCGAGGGCGCTCAAGCGTTCAGCAAATCCCGTAAAAGAAGAATAGAAACCGCTGTCCATTGCGCCTCCCGCGAACCAAGATGCAGGCACGAGGCCAAATAAGCGCACGTTAAGAAAGATGAAGGGGCAAGAGAATCACAGAGTTACGCGAGATGAAAGAAGACACACGGGGTAGCGAACGCCGCGCGGGATTTTCTTGCCCAGTGGAAACGCGGAGCGGGCAGAAAGTGCCGCACGAAGGGAAAAAGAACCAAGGCTGCTGGAGGATCAGGACTCAGCCTGGGCTCCCGTCGCGGCGGCGAGGCCGATCTGCACCAGCGGAAGCAGATGGATGTATTCCGTCTGAAGCGTTTCGAGCAAAGCTTGGCGCTCGGTTTCCGAGAGGAGCGGCAAGCACTTCTGGAGAAAAGAAGGACCTTCGGGCTCGGGTGCGGGCGGTTCCGGCGGATTGGAGGTCTCCGGAGTGGCGGCGGGAGTCTCCTCCTGAGTGAGCAGGAATTGATCCGCCGCAGCGACGATGCCCACGAGGTAGGGATCATGTTGTGCGCGATCGGGAGCATGATGGAATTCGAATACGTCAACGAACGAGGGCATGAAATTCCAGGATACGGCAATCCAGCGGCCGACCTTGCAATGGTCCATTCCAAAATAAGCGCGCTCGAGAGGAATATTGTCGGGCCAGCCGGGATTCGGGACAGGTCGCTGCTTGGCGTCTTCTTGAATTACGAGGATCCAGAGCGGCAGCAAGCCGATGTCGTGGAGAAGGCCTCCGAGGTAGGCTTGTTCCTTTTCAAAATAGTCTACTTGGCGAGCGATACGTTCGCTGAGTAAAGCGGAGAGAAAGCTGTGCTGCCAGAAGGCGAGAAGCTGGGCTTGGGGCAGACGCTTGCCCGCAAATTGCATCACGGAGCAAGTCAAGACAAGCGTGCGGAGGCGCTCCGTGCCAAGAAGGACGGCGGCCTGTTCGATGCTGATCACGCGCCGGCGCAGCCCGAAAAGGGCAGAATTACAAAGACGCAGAATCTGGGCGCTCAAGCTGGGATCGGTGCGAATCACTTTGCCAACCTTCTTGAGGTCTACGCTGGCACTACTGAGCAATGCGTTCAGGTCAAGGATGTAGGTCGGAAGCGTCGGCAGGCCTTTGCTGAGAATGTCCATGAGCCGCTGCTTGCGGCGCTCAACCTGCGCTTCTGAAATTGCAGAAGTCACCGGACTTGCCGAGTTCGGAGATCCAACGAGTGAGCTCATACCACTCCTGAGGCGGCCGAGAAGCCGTCATTTCGGCTATCGGCAGAAAGCGAAGTGACATTAGGAGAGCCGGGAGACTGTTCCAGATTGGAAAAGCAGCCCGGCAAAATGCGAAACAGGAGGTCCCGGCTAGAGAACGGAGAGAAGAAACGGGTCCAGAGGAAGGAAGCGGCGCGGACGAGAATCAGTTTGCGGGCACGTAATTCCGCGGCATAGCTTGAGATGGTGGAGGTGATTTCACGCGGGTCGCGGAGAGTGTCGAACGAGACTTCCTCGCGAGGTGCGAGAGGAGACAGGGCCTCAAGAGCGGACAAGACGGAGGCTTCGGTAGCGACGCAGCCGACGGTGCGCACTCCGAGCATTTGTTCCAGGGCATAGAGGAGTGTGTGATCAATGCGCTCGCAGAAGGCGACGTGCAAGAAGCGGCCGTCCGCCGAAACGTGGACGGGAACAGCGCGGGCGTTCTCAAAGAGGGCAAATGGAGCCAATGAGGGAAGCACCGAAGAAACCGGCTGGCTTGTGAGCGGAAAAACTGGGCAGCCCCATTGCTGGCCAAGTGCGGCAACAAGCTGGATATCAGAAACGTAGCCGAGCTGAAGGAGCCAATTGCCCAAACGGCCGCAGCGAGATTCGCGCTGGAGTCGGAGGACCTCCTGCAATTGGGCATGAGAGATAATACCGCGGTTCACAAGAAGCAACCCGATCGGAAGCCGGTGCGTGCGTGGCTGAGGGGGCACAAAACCTGAGATCAGGTTCTGAACACGGAAGGAAAGGACGCCGGACGCACAGGAGGAGCCGCAATACCAGCGTCCGTCCAGAAGAACGCCGGAAGACCTGCGGCGCCAACTGGGAAACAGCTTACGGGAGCGCATGCAATCCGTGGCGGAGCAGCGCGGGACGAGACGTTCCCGCCAGGAGAGCGGGTTCTGCATCTCTTCGGTTTGCGCGAATTCCTTCCGAAGAGAGCCCGGGGGCTGATCCAAAGGAGAAAAGGCTAGAAACATTTTGCGATTCATGGCACAGGCACCAGTTTGGCCCTTTGGCTCATGCTGGCGACCTCGGTAACGCGTAAACCGAAATTTCCGTCCACCACGACGACTTCGCCACGCGCCACGAGGCGACCGGCGACAAGGAGATCGGCAGGCTCGTTGACAAGCTGGTCGAGCTCGACGACAGCACCGGGCATCAGGCTCATGACTTCGCGGAGAAGCATTTCGCGCTCGCCAAAACGGATCGTGGCCTCGAGTTCGACGTCAAGAAGAAGATCGAGGTTTGGGGGCAGTGGAGCGGACGGAGGGACCGACTCGGAAAAGGGAGCTGGGGAGGCAGCAAGAGTTTGAGCGCTTTCGGGGGCATCCTGGGAATCACGGCCAGGTTCCGCAATCTCGGGGGCGGGGGCGGAGGAAAGCGATTGGCAAAGTTCGGCGTTGAGCTGAAGACGCAAGGACGCATCCTGCGATTTTGCGGTGGAGATGCGAATGAAGGATTCCAAATTCGAAGAGAAAACCGGCTCGGCGGCAGAATGATAGCTGATGAGGGTTTCTCCGCCACTAGCCTGCTTCCAAGACGTTGCCGTCAAGCCCGCGACTTGACGAAGAAGCTCGGCAAAAGCATCACGATGGTTATCGGAAAATTCGATTGCGGGATCGGGAGGCTCGGACATCAACAATTGCGCGAGCAGGAGAGCTGCGGATTTTTCCGCGAGCCATTGTAACTCTCCCTTCAAGACGCCGCCGCAGACGAAACGCGCAGTGACCAATTCAGGTTGAGCTGCAGAAGCAGGGGAAGCGGGATCGGTTGGAGTGACTGATGGCGATTCGACTCCAAGCTGGCTGAGAAGTTGAGAGATGTTTCGCGCCCATTGGGCGGCGAATTCCCGAATGCCTACATTCGCTTCTGAATCGGACATTGGAACTCCTTTCCGTCGGGTCGAAGCAAAGAGCGACGCTCGGCCCGTTGCAGGCGGCCGGACGAAAGGACCAGGTAGTCTTCAATGTTTCCGCGGGATGAAATCCTGCGCATTAATCTTCCTCCGATTGGAGTTTCCTGGCCGATTGCGCGGACGCAGCCGCGGTTGTGGGGCCCAGTTTTCCGGAAAGACGTGAACGCAGGCGAAGCAACGCGGCCGTATGAATCTGTGAAACGCGGGATTCGCCGACATCGAGAATGACACCAACTTCCTTCATCGTGAGTTCCTCGAGATAGTAAAGCCCAAGAACCTGGCGTTCCTTTTCATCGAGTTCCCCGATAGCGTCCGCAAGAATGGCCCGCACCTCCGAGCGGGCGGCGAGCTGGAACGGATCGTCTTCAAGGCGATGCGCGGCGATTTGCAAGGGTTCGCCGCTGCTACCTTCGGAAGACTCGACCTGCAGGCTGCCGAGGTCGAGCCCGCGCAATTCGCCCAGAAGCCGCTGGAACTCGGAGAGAGAGATTTCGAGCTTGGCGGCGATTTCTGTTTCGGTGGGCGTGCGGCCAAGCTCCGCGGAGAGCTCGCGCGTGGCTTCTTCGATGCGGCGCGCCTGGCGGCGCAGATGGCGCGGGCTCCAGTCCATCTGCCGAAGGCTATCGAGGATGGCGCCGCGAATGCGAAAGCGCGCGTAGGATTTCAATTGGACATTCTTTTGGGGATCGAATTTGTCCACGGCGTCAATCAAGCCGAGAATCCCCGCATGAACGAGGTCGTCGAAGGGGACGTGAGCGGGCAAACGATCGTGAATGCGCCGGGCAATGTAACGCACTTCGGGAAGATTCTCCTCGAGAAGTCGCTGGCGATCGGCGGGATCGAGGGCGACGCCGCGCGATCCGGGCTTCGTGGGAGTGGTCAGCACGGGACACTTCCCTGCGGCTTAATTCGTGGGCGAGAGGCACGTTTCATCGCACCACCCCGAGAGACTGCACGTTAACGGTGGCCGGAATTTCCGCCGGGGAAAGAACCACAATACGCGGGATGAACGGTTCCAGCAGCCGTCGAAGGTGGAACCGCACGGGCGTGTTGCACAGCAGGACCGTGGAGCTGAGGGCCACGCGATCTCCGACAAGTTTTTGCAGTCCTTCCAAGACCTTGCGGAGTGGCGGCACTCCGGTGGACATGGCCAAATCGCCCGCGGCTTGGGGGTCTACGTGACGCTGAAATTCGGATTCGATTTGCGGATCGAGGGTAAGGACTTTGAGCTTGTGATCTTCTCCGAGGAGCGGCTGGACAAGCGACCGCCCGAGTGCCTGACGCGCAGCTTCAACAAGCGCGATCTGGCTTTTATTCACCGCGGCAGTGTCCAAGAGGGCTTCGAGGATGGTGGTGAGATCGCGAATGGAGACCTGCTCGCGGAGCAATTGCTGAAGAACTTTCTGCACTTCGCCGAGGGTGAGAAGGCGAGGAACGAGCTCGTCCACGAGCTTGGGCTGCGTTTCGGCCATGAAGTCGAGCAGGCGCTTGGTTTCCTGGCGTGTGAGCAATTCATGAGCGAACTGGCGGACAAGTTCGGCGAGATGGGTGGCAAGAACGGAGGTCTGATCCACCACGGCGTAACCGGAAGCAAGGGCTTGCTCCTGAAGGCCGGAGACGATCCAGATGGAAGAAGCGCCAAAGGCCGGTTCCTGCGTGGCGATGCCCTCAAGCGGCGCAGCGGAAGGATCGGAGCTGATGGCGAGAAGCCGCTCCTGCTGCATTTCCCAGCGCGCGATCTCCACGCCGCGAAGAAGAACAGTGTATTCACGCGGACGAAGCTTCAAATTGTCCGTGATGTGAACGGAAGGCACGAGGAAGCCGAGCTGAAGTGCAAGGTGGCGGCGAAGGGCGCGGATGCGCTGGAGGAGCTGGCCGCCCTGCGCCTGATCCACTAGCGGCACCAGGGCGTAGCCGACTTCAAGGCTGAGTTCATCGAGCTTGAGCAGCGATTCGATCTGTTGCTGCTGATCGGGCTTTTTCTTGTCCTTGCCGCCGACGATTTCCGCAGCCGGAATTTCCGCAGCAGTCTTCTGCGCGGCGCGAGTGGAAAGATAACCGGCAATTGCGGCCAGGAGAAAGAAAGAAAACTTCGGCAAGCCGGGAATGAGGCCGAGCAAGAGCATCACGCCGGTGGCGATGCGCAGAGGAACTTTTCGGCCAAACAGCTGGCGCGAGAAATCGGCGCCGACAGTTGCACCGCTCGAAGTGCGCGTCACGACGATGCCGCCCGCGACGGAGACGAGGAGCGAGGGAATCATGGTGACGAGACCGTCGCCAACGGTGAGAACCGTGTACGTTTTGGCGGCTTCCGCAAGCGGGATGTTGAGCTGAAAGACGCCGATGAGAAATCCAGCAACGATGTTGATGGCGGTGATGAGGATGGTGGCCAGAGCGTCGCGTTGGCTAAAGCGCGCCGCACCATCCATGGCGCCGTAAAATTCGGCTTCTTTGGCGATTTGCTCGCGGCGAGTGCGCGCTTGCAGCTCGTCAATGAGCCCTGCGTTCAGGTCGGCGTCAATGGCCATTTGCTTACCCGGAAGGGCATCCAAGGTAAAGCGGGCGGCAACTTCCGCGGTGCGCACAGCGCCGTGGTTGATGACCAAATATTGGATGGCGATGAGCGCTAGGAAAATGACGAAGCCGACGACGTAATTGCCGCCGACGACGAACTGCCCGAAGGACTGAATCACGCTGCCGGCGGCGGAGAACCCTTCATTGCCGTGGAGAAGAATTCTGCGGCTGCTGGCGATATTGAGCGAGATGCGGAAGAGCGTGAGAAACAAAAGCAAACTGGGAAAAACCGAAAATTGCACGGGCTTGAGGATATATAGAGCGGAGAGCAGAACGACCACGCCAAGAGTGACGCTGGTGGCGAGAAAGATGTCCAGCACGAAAGCGGGAACAGGAACGAGCATGACGAATACGGTGGCCACAGTCGCCACGGGAACAAGCCAGTCGGCGGTTCTGTTCGCTTGGTTCAAATTAGATTCGTTCGCCATGGCGGTTGGTTAACGGGCTCCTCCCGAGGGTGTTGACGGTTGAGCCTTCATGCGCATCTGCGTGCGATACAGGAACGCGAGGATTTCCGCGACGGCGGCGTAAAGTTTCGGTGGGATCATCTGGCCGACATCAGCGGATTTGTAGAGCGCCTGGGCGAGCGGCGGATTTTCGACAATGGGGATTTCATGCCAGCGGGCAATCTCCTTGATTTTCTGGGCCAGGAGATTCTTACCCTTGGCGACCACTACGGGGGCGGGCATTGTCGCCGGACGATATTCGAGGGCGACAGCGTAATGGGTCGGGTTGGTGATGACGGCGGTGGCGCGCTGGACGTCTTTGCGAATCGAGCGGCGCAGAAGGTCGCGGCGCAGCCTTCGCATGCGCCCTTTTACCTGCGGATTGCCTTCGTTGTCCTTGTGCTCCTGGCGGACTTCTTGCTTGGTCATGCGCAGCGAACGTTCGTAGGTGAACCGCTGCATCAGGAAATCCACGGCGGACCAAGCCAAAAGAACGAAAGAAGCCTGCCACGCAAGGCTGAACCAGAGCTTGCCGGTGATCGCCAGCGCCGCGCGCGATTCCAAACGAGACGAACGCAGGATCATGGAAGCGTCCTGCTGTAAAAGCCGCCAGGCCAGATACAGAATGATTCCGGCGGGAATGAGCGACTTCAAAACGCGGCTTAGCCCGGCGAGCGAGAAGAGCTGGCCGATGTTGTTCACCGGATTCAACCGTGCAAAATCCGGAGTGAGGGCTTCCGAGGCAAAAACAAGCCCGCCCTGCGCGACGGTCGCGCCGATGGCCACGATGAAAGCGACTCCCAACACAGGTGCAAGCCACTGGATCACGGCAAGATTTGTCCAGGAGATGACGGGAACATTGCCGGACCAGTCGGCGCTTACGCTGGCATCGAGAGCCCGGGCGAAATAGCCCTGCCAGCGCCCGATCCAGAGCTGCGGGTTCCAAGCAAACATAAGGATCACTGAGAAAAGCGTCAGCGCGGAGACGAGATCGCGGCTGCGGAGAACCTGGCCCTTTTCGCGGGCCTGAGTCCTTCTGCGGGGCGTTGCCTTTTCAGTGCGATTGTCGGCCACGTGAACGATCCTTTAGTGCGCCCTTTAGTGCGCAAGGAGCATGAAGCGTTCCGCCCATCCCAGGGCAAGAGTGAACTGTTTTTCGAAGAATCCGGGCCACATCGCGACGGTCGTGGCGAGTACGGCAAAGCCGACCAGGCTCTTGAGCGGCACGCTGAGAAACAAAGCCGGCATTTGCGGCGAAGCCTTGCTGATGAAGCCGATCGCTACATCCAAAAACATAGTCGCAAGCAGAACCGGAAGGGCAATCTGCAGACCCGCCAGCCAAACTCCGCTGACGTCTCGGAATAGTTCCTTCATCGCGCCGGCGGAGATCGTGACGCTGCCGACGGGGACGTACTCGAAGCTTTTCACGATGCCACGCAGAACCCAGTGGTGAATATTCATCTGGAAAAAAAGCAGCAGCGCGGCAAGCTGGTGAAAAGTGGAGAGCACCGGCGTTTCCACATTCGAGGTTGGGTCAATGATGTTGACAAGGGAGAAGGCGAACTGGAATCCGACAATCTGGCCGGCAAGCTGTGCTGCTTCGATGACGAACTGCAAGCAGAGTCCGATGGCGAGCCCCAGCATGGTTTCGCTCAGCACGATGCGCGACCACCCGGAGGGGGAAAGGACGAGTGATGGGACGGGGCAAACCGGGTAAAGGAGAACAATGAGTAAAAGCGTGAATCCTGCCTTGATGCGAAAGGCAACGGCGGAGCTTCCGAAAAACGGCGCGAACGTCATCATGCCGGCCACGCGAAGGCCGATGGGAAGGCCGTGCTGAAGAATTTTGTCGAAGAAGGGCACTCGCGCGTCTTCCTCATTGGGTATAAATGCGAAAATCCGAAAACAGCGAAACCGTGAATGTGATCAGATGATGGAGAATCCACGGAGTCAGGAAAAAAAGAATCACTCCCACGGCCGCGAGGCGCGGCACCGTCGATACGGTCATGTCTTGGACTGACGTCATGACCTGCCCAATGTTGATCAGGAGGCCGACGAGCATGGCGGCCAGAAGCACGGGCATAGAAATCCAGAATGCCGCTTCGATGGTGCGGCGGGTGAGTTCGACGACCTGTTCGGCGTTCACGCATCACCTCAATAGTGAAAACTCTTGAGCATCGAGCCAACAACCAGATTCCAACCGTCCGCGACGACGAAAAGCAGAATCTTCAGCGGAGTGGAAATGACCACCGGTGGAAGCTGGAGCATGCCGATGGAAGTGGTAATCGAGGCGGTTACCAGATCAATTACGAGAAAAGGAAGAAAGAGCACCGCGCCGATCTGGAATCCGGTCTTAAGTTCGGAAAGGATGTAGGCCGGAATGACGACGGACATGGGCAGGTCATTGGAGTTATCGGGGCGCGGCATCTTGCTCAGCTCGACGAACAGGGCCAGGTCCTTTTCCCGCGTGTAGCCGAGCATGAAGGTACGCAGCGGACCCGCGCCACGCTCCAGCGCCTGCCACGAACTGATTTTGCCCTGCTCGAAGGGAATGATGGCCTGCTGATTCACCGCGGCGCCAACCGGCTGCATGATGAAGTAGGTGAGAAAAATCGCGAGACCGATCAGCGTTTGGTTCGTCGGCGCGGTTTGCGTGCCGAGCGCCTGCCGAAGGAAATGGAAAATGGTGAGGATTCTGACGAACGGCGTCATGGAAAGAAGGATCGCCGGCAAAAGGGTTAGCAGGGTCAGCAGGAGAATGATCGAGACGGAAGTGGTGTCGCCGCGCACGCTTAAGCCGGGCAATTGGATGATGGGCTGCTGTGGTGCGGCGGCCGCGCTCTTCACAAAGAAGGAAGCGGCGAGCAACAAGAGCGCACGCAGGGCAAGGAGCGAGTTGCGCGGAAACGTCAAGGCCGCTTTCATTCGTCGTATCCCTCGGGAGATAAAGAAGAATCTTGCGCGAGCCCTGCAGCGCGTCGGGTGCAATCCTTTCGGTCCAATACGGAAAAAGAATTTGCTGTCGCCGCCAGAAGGTAGCGCTCCCCTTCCCATTGCACGACGGCGAGCATTCTGCGTTCGCCCAAGGGAAGCGTCTCGCACAGATGAAGAGTGTGCACCGTGCGGCGGATTTTCACGCTGCGAAGGAGGCGAGTGAGCGCTTCAAGGATTTGCCGCGCCACCATCGGCTGTCTCGAACCTGCTTTTTGCTGCACAGAATCCATTCCAATTTCCTTCCGGGAAAATTCGGTCACGCCAGCTCCGTAATGCGCACGGCAATCCGCTGGCCCATCACTTCGAATTCCGCCCATCCGATAATGCTGGTGTTCACGACGACGGGCACATCAGCGCCGCTGGGGTTATTCGATTCGAGGATCGCGCCTGGAGCGAGCCGCAACAACTCGCGGACGGTGAACGCGCTCAAGGGCAGATCCACGCTAAGAACACACGGAAGATCCGCGCATTCCATCCAGAGTTCCTCGGGAACGGCAACCCGAATCTCATTCGGCAATGCGGGAACCGTGGTCATGGCTCAGCGTTGCACCAAGAATTCCGTGAAATAGATTTCGCGCACATCGAGTTCGGGAACATCGCGGCGAAGGGCCTGAAGCAGATTTTTCTTGAGCTGCTCCTTGCCTTCCGGGGTAAGCAGCGGATCCGCCCGGCAGACAGTGAGGACGGAGAGAACGGAATCCCGGATCCGCGCAATAGGAACCGCAGAGGCCGGTTTTTCGCGGTCGGCGCCCTCCGGCAAACGATCAATGCCCAGATCCATTGTGACGCGGAGGAAGTGATTGTCTTCCGAGTCAGCGAGGTTTACCGTAAAACCTTCCAAGGCAACAATGTACTTGGGCGGCTGATCCGCCTCTGCAGTCTGTGCGGCCTCCGCAGAGCGCCCTCGCTGCATGACGTACCAAGCCGCTCCACCACCGCCGCCGAAGCCCAGTAGGACTACCACGAGCAATAGCGGAAGCGAGGATTTCCTCTTCGGCGCGACAGAAAGAGAACTCGCGATGGTTTCGGAGGAAGTTCTGGAGGTTTCGCCGCTCATCGGAGGAAGGAAATGCAATTGGAACGCCGAACAAACAATTAGGGCGTGGGAAAATGCGAATCGCTTGAACGCTTAAGCCCGTGAGCGGGAAGGAGTTATGCGGGGGAGAAGATTCCAGTTCTCAGGGCCAAAAATCCAGAATGGAACAAGAGTCGCAACTTCGGAAGATGCTCATTAGGAAATTTTTAGAATGTGCGCCTCCGCCCCTGCGCGAGCCGCGCCGCCAGGCGGAAGCGCCGCACAAGACCCCGCGAATTATTGCTTCAAGTTGATTGCGGTCTGAGTGACTTCGTCGAAAGTGGTTACGGCCTTGGCGTTGGCCTGATAGCCGCGCTCTTGAAGGATGAGTTGGGCGAATTGCGTCGCGATATCCACGTTGGATTGTTCGAGGGCGCCACCGGAAAGAGTTCCGCGGCCGCCGGTTCCCGGAGCGCCGATGTTCGCCTGGCCCGAAGCAAGACTCGCCAGGAACTCGTTGGAGCCATTCCGTACCAGACCTTGATCGTTTTGGAACGAAGCCAAAGCGATCTGGCCGAGGGCGGAAGTCTGGCCGTTGCTGAAAGTGCCCTGGATCGTGCCGTCGGAGCTGATGATGTAGCTCACAAGCGTGCCGCTCGAATAGCCGTCCTGCGAAGTGGTGGAAACGGCAGAAGGACCTGAGACTTGTGAGACCACGCCAGCTCCATTGGCGTCGTACAGGTTCCAATCGAAAGTTAGATCGTTGGCGCCATCGGCAAGCGCGGCCGCTGTGACCCCGGTAACGTTTCCCGCAGGCGCGGTGAGCTGGCCCGCGCCATTGAAGGTGAGAGTGCCCGTGTTGATCGTGACGGGATTTCCAGCGGCGCCGACATCGGCCGCGGGAATGGTGATCGAGTAAGTCCAGTTATTCGCGGCGGTTTTTGTGAAGTTATAGGTGAGAATATGCGAACCGCCGAGGGAATCATAAACCGCGACGGAAGTGCTGAATGTTCCTCCGACGGCGGTATCGGAATCCAGGTTCATGGCCAGCTGGACGTTTGCCGTGGGGTTAGGAGGATTCGTTTGACCCGTGGCGATTTGGAGGGGCCCAACGGTGGCGTTAGGATTCACGACGCCATTGACGGCGGGATATCCGAGGACAGAGGCACCGTCTTTGCTCAAAAGATGGCCGTCCGAGGAGATGGAAAAATCTCCCGCGCGCGTGTAGAGCTGCTCGCCATTGTTGTCGAGCACGAAGTATCCGCTGCCTTGAATGGCCACGTCGGTCGGCACACCGGTGGACTGGATACTGCCCTGCGTGAATTGCGAGTCAATGGCCTGAACGCTGGCACCGACGCCGATTTGTTCAGGATTGCCATCCCCGCTCGTGCCGACCTGCTGATAAAACAAATCCTCGAAGAGCGGGCGCTGCGCTTTGTATCCGATAGTATTCAGATTCGCCAGGTTGTTCGCAGTGACGGAGAGCGCGTCCGAATTCGCCTGCAAACCCGATAACGGAATGAAAAATGAAGGCATTTGTCTTCTCCTAGGTAATTTACTGCTGGAAACTCATTGGGTTGAATAACGCTGCAGCGGCTGCGGCGGCGTTCGCGTTGCTCTGCGCGGCTGCGGTTGCCGTATTGCTGCTCACCGGTACCGCGGGTGATCCGGAGGTCCCGGTGGTGCTTTGGGCGCCGCCCACCAGGGTATCCATGTCCTGGCGTATCTGGATAATCTGTTGGAGAGTATTCATGGAGGTCAGCTCGTCCACCATCTGATTGGGATCGAGCGGATCGAGGGGATCCTGTGCTTGAAGCTGCGCTGTGAGCAGGGTGATGAAAGAATCGGCGTCGAGCGTGTTGCTGGGCGTCTGCTGCGTCGAGCTAGAAGAGGACGATGACGCTCCCGAGGTGCTGTCGTAAGCCGAAGGCGAATTTGGAATGGCGGAGGTGATGGCGTTCATTCTCTGGCTCCTCGCACGCAATTACGCGTGGACGTTCAACCTTCCCTGGGTATCAAAGACTCCTGAAGGTGCTGCTTCCAGGGAGCTCAGTAAAGCGGGCGATCCAGCTGTAACCCACGAAGGACTGGCTTGAAAGCGGTTTGCCCCTGGCGCTTGCTGTTGCTGGCCATCCCGGCCGGCGTCGCCCGCGGCGGAATTCAGCGAGCCTTGGAGCAGCGTCACTTGATCCACGCGCAATTGCTTGCCGGAAAGCGCTTGTTGCAGAGCGGGCAATTCCACCGCTAGTGCGGCGTGCGCATCGCGTTTTTCGACGGTGATGGCTGCGCCGAGTTCATCGCCCGCCATACGCGCGCGCAACTCCACGTTTCCGAGCTTGTCGGTCTGAAGCTCGATCCGCATCTCGCTGTGGCCGGCGTTTTCGATGAGTTGCGCCGTATTTACAAAGTGGTTTCCCGCCGGGTCGGGAAGATGTGCCAGTGCGGACTGCCCTGGGGGCGGTGCTGCAGGCAAATTCGGGGAGGAATTTAAAGGGTTCGCGGGAGCGTGATTTTGCGGAAGAGTCAGATTCGAAGTGGCGGATGAAGCGACCGCGGTATCTGCGGGGTCGGGAGTTGCAGAATGCATCGCTTGAGCGAAGTTGGGTGGTTGCGGGGCTGGTTTCAATGGATCAACCGGGTGATCGGGTTCTGTGGGAAGTTGATTTTCGTTCTGTCCGGATGAGGATTCGCCGGATGACGTCTTCGAAGAATTGTCGGAAGCCGGGTTGGAACTCGCGCCGGCCGCAGACGCGCTTTGTGCGGGAGCAGTTAGTGGCTTCGTATGGACGGCGGGAGCTGCGGGCACCTCCTGGAAAGATTGCAACAAAGCAGAGCGCTCCTCGACATCGTGACGCGCGTTGATCTGCAGGCGCTGTGTTCGCTCCTGTTGGCTCGTCGAGAGCGTGATAGTGGCAGGAGCGGGCGCGGAAGCAGGGCCCGGAGATGGCTGTGCCTGTAGTTGCTGCACCTGCTTGACAATGGAGGAAAGTGCGGGAGGAAGTGGACCGGCAACCCGCGAAGGTGTTACTTCAGAGTTTACGCGCTCAACGACCTGGACGGGGGCTTCGGCGCTTTGAGGGCGGGCCTCGGTGACTGCAGCATTTCCAACAACTGCTTCGGATGGCACGTCCGCTGCAGTTGATTTGGCTGGCGTCTCGTTCGATTGCGGGAGCTGCTGAGGCCCCGGCTCCGGCGATGCAATCGGCTCTGGAGGAAAAGCAATCGCACCCGAGGATTCGCTTCTCGAAGTTTCCGCCGAGTGAAAGCTCCTAATCGGCGAGGCTGGCTGTTGCGAAGTCTCCGCATGTGTGGCAGCTGGAAGCGTGGGGTCTGTTGCGGTATCGACTTCGGCGCTGGAGCAAACTGACAAGGTCGCAGGGGCAGAGGCTAAACTCGGCACGACGATGGACAGCAGCGCCGTTGAAGGCAGGGACTCAAGAGTTGCAGCGCCGTTCGAAGCGGTTGACGGGCCTCTTTTACTTGAAGCCGATTTTCCTCTTCCAGAGGCGGAGCAAACAGGACTCTGTTTTGTGGGTTGGCTCGATGGGGTAACCACAGCGCCCGCTCCGCGCGCAATCGCTTGTTTCACCAGCTCTGGAAAGGTCTGCGTTTGCGTGGTGTTGGAGACTCCCGGGTTGCCGGACGGCGCACCGGCAATCGCACCGGCCAAGCTAGCAGGCGCGGCCGCTTGGCCGGGAGCTCCCGGTGCCGATGCGGCGAGATTCGGTATGGCCATACCTTGCATGGGTAATCCCGTACTGCCGGATCAAGAGGGAGCACGCTTCGTTCCAAATACGTCCCGCGCCGCTTGTTCAGCGGATGTAAAGGGAAGCAGCGGGAATATCACGAGATAGCGGGTGCGAAGAATCCCTGGATCCCAAGGCAATCGCCGTTCACTCGCGCAACTGGGCAAGGCTTGCCGTGTGGTCCGGCAAGAACTATTCGGAGGGATTCAAGTACTTGCGAATCAGAAAGGCCTCATCCACGCGCTGCTGTTCGCGCCGGAGAAAATCCAGAATGTACGCTTCCTGCTGGCGCTCGCGCAAAGCCGCCAGAATTTCGCTCTTTTTTCGGGCTTCATGATAAATCTTGAGTTGCTCGGCGCGCTGGTTTTCCGCTTCCGCAAGTTTCTTCTGCAAGGACTTGCGGGCCGCCAAGTAGGCCGAGTCGCAAGCGACTTCGAACTGCAGCATGGATCCCGCGCCGCCCGCCGTCAGGCTCTGTTGCGCGCTGCGGCGCTGCGCAAGACGGCCCTCGTCCAATTGGCGCAGCTCCGCGCGAAGACGCGCCAGGATCGCCGACAGCGATTGCAGCCGCAGTTCCTCCTGACGCTCTATGCTTCGCCTGAGCCGCAGCAGAGATTCGAGCTTGTAGTGAAATGCCATGGCAGCTTACTCGGGCAGCGCCATCAGCGACTTCACCGTCTGATCGAAAGGAGCAACCTCCTGTTTATTCTGCTGGAGAAATCCTTGGATCGCGGGAAGCGCGAACATCGCGCGGTCCAGGAGCGGATCGGCGCCCTTTTGATAGGCGCCCACGCGGATCAGATCTTCCGCCGCGCTGTACGAAGCGAGAAGTTGCCGGATCCTGTGGATCTTCTCCAGGTGTTCGCGCTTGCACACCACCGGCATTAGGCGGCTGAGACTGTCCAGAATCGCAATCGGCGGATAATGGCCCTGCGCATTTAGACGCCGATCCAGCATCACGTGGCCGTCCAGAAGCGCGCGAACCGCGTCCACCAACGGATCCTGCTGGTCGTCGCCCTCCATCAAAACGGTGTAAAACGCGGTGATGCTGCCGTGGCCAAAATTTCCCGCTCGTTCAATCAGCCGGGCCAGCAGCGTAAATACCGACGGCGTATAACCCTTTGCCGTAGGAGGCTCTCCGGCGGCAAGGCCGATTTCGCGTTGCGCCATGGCAAATCGCGTGAGCGAATCGACAACCAGCAAGACATGTTTGCGCTGGGCGCAAAAATATTCCGCAACCGTGGTCGCCGCAAGCGCGGCGCGGATCCTCAGTAAGGGCGACTGGTCCGAGGTCGAGACGACCACGACGGAGCGCGCCAGCCCCTCCCGCCCGATGGCATCTTCCAGAAATTCGCGCACTTCGCGTCCGCGCTCGCCCACCAGTGCAAGCACCGTAAGATCCGCGGAGGTTGCTCGCGTCATCATTCCGATCAGGGTGCTCTTGCCCACGCCGCTGCCGCCAAAAATTCCAATGCGCTGGCCGCGCCCGCAGGTCAGCATTCCGTCAATGGCGCGAATGCCGCAGCCCAGCGGCTCGCGAATCGGCGAGCGATCGAGAGGCAGGGGCGGTTCGCCGTGCAACTGCCAATGCTCTTTGGCGCGGTAGGCAGGCTTGCCGTCTATTGGCCTGCCGGAGCCTTCGATCACGCGTCCCAGCATTCCGGCTCCGACGCGAAGGGCGGGACGGGTGCCCCTGGTAACGATCCGGTCGCCATAGCGGATTCCGCTCGGCCGCTCCAGCGGCATTGAAAGTACAGTGCGCCCGCGAAATCCGACGATCTCGCCGGAATACGCATGGCCGTCCTCGGTAATGATCGCGCACCCCTCTCCTACCGAGCAGAAGGGACCTCCCGACTCCACCAAGTTTCCCACGGCTTTCGTGACGCGCCCCGTCCAACGCAGTGTGGAAAACTCCTCAAGCCTGCGAAAATAGGGAGCAAGAACCGAGGAATTCTCCATCACCGGACCTGTGGCCGCTGTTCGAGCAAATCGAGAAAGCCCTGTTCAATCTCCTTGAGCTGGGTATCCAGGCTCACTTGAGTGCTGCCGAATTCCGTTTCCAGCGCGCATTCGCCCCGCTGGAGTCCCGGATCGCCGATGAGTTCCGGCTTTTCAGCAGTGCTGGCCTGTTGCGCAAAAAAATCGGTCCAGAACGGAATGTCCGAGGGATGCGCGCGAAGCCGTACCCGCGTGCCCGCCTCCAACTTTTCCAGGGCCACGTGCACCATGCCGGTAAGCAAAAGCGGATCAATCTGCGCTTCTCGGTGAAGTATTTTCCGCGCGATGGCCAGGGCAAGCTGCACGGCTTCGGGTTCCACCCGGTTGAAATAATTCTCCCTTTCGGTTTTGAATTGCGCGATCGCCGCAGTAACGGACGATTTCGCTGCCTTGAGCTGCGTTTCAAACGCCGACTTGGCCCGGGCCTCTCCCTCGCGAACCCCGCGCTCATAGGATTCTTTCTCTTTCTTTGCGGCAATTCCGTTTTCCGCGGCGCCGGGAGCTTGCCAGGGCCCTGGCGGATTCTCGGAGGATTCGGTTCCATTGCCGCTGGCGGGTATATAGCGGAATGTTTCTGCCTGCATCGTTCCTGTTCCGTCGCTCTCGCGGTCAGACGACATAAGACTCCTCCTCCTCGGATTTCAGGAACATTTTCCCTTCGCTTTCCAAACGGCGTGCGGTATTCACGACTTCCTGCTGCGCGTTGCCGACTTCGCGCGCTCTCATCGGTCCCAGGGCTTCCATGTCCTCCTTGAGCATTTCCACCGCGCGCGACGACATACACTTGAAGAAGTGGTTGCGAAGATCCTCGGAGGCGGATTTAAGCGCGATGGCCAGCGTTTTCTTGTCCACCTGGCCCAGGAGTTCGCGCAGCCCGGTTTCGGGAATTTCGAGGAAATCATCGAAAGTAAACATTAAGTTGCGGATGGACGTGGCGAGCGGGGCGTTGTCCTCCTCGATCGTTTCCAGGATGCGGCTTGAGGACATCTGGTCGAGCTGGTTCAGAAGATCCGCCACCGCTTTGACGCCGCCGTAGGAGCGCCGGCTCTGTTCGCCAAGTGTCACAAGGCGCTTGTGCATCACCAGCGCGATTTTTTTTACCATCTCCGGCGAAAACTGCTGCATCTCCGCGAGGCGCTTCACCGCCTGTCCCCGCACCTTTTCCGGCAGCATCATCAGCACGGCCCGCGCCGCTTTGGGGTTCAAGTGCGCGATCACCAATGCGATGGTCTGCGGATGTTCTCCTTGAATGAATTTGGAAAGCTGCTGCGGATCGGTTTTTTGCAGCGTGTCCAGGTTCTGGGCGCTCGCTTCCTGGGCGCGGGAGACTTCTTCAAGAAGCGATTTCGCCCCCTGCTCTCCGAAAGCCTTCACCAGCACCTTGCTCGCGTAGCTCATGCCCCCCTGCGCCAGATATTCCTGCGTCAAGGTTAGCCGGTAATAATCCTGCAGCACTTTGGCGCCGATCTCCGGAGAGACGTACTCCAGCTCCGATATTTCTTGCGTGATGGCGCGCAAGTCGCGGTCCGGCAAATTCCGGTACACGCCCATGGCCGCTTCATCGCCCAGGAGCACCATGAGAATGGCTGCCTTGCGCGTCCCGTTTAGGGCATTCTCATCAGAATGGCTCACGATTACTTCTCCGTCTCGCGCATCCAGTTTTGAATCAGGCGGCTGGCCGACTCCGGATCTTCCTTTACCTTCGCGGCCAGCTCCTTCTTTAAGGCCACGGCTTGCCGAAGTTCAGGGGATCCTCCGGCAAAGGCCTCAAGTGAACCCGCTTGAATATGACCTGCGGCGGCAAGCGCGGCGGCTTCGGGGTGCGAACCGCCTGCAACTGCAAGCTCGCCTTTGATGGGCGTCTCGAGGATTCGTAAAACCTGCCTCATCACCGGCTTCAGAATGAGCAAATAAACGATCGCAAAGAGCAGCAACAGCGCCGCATACCGTAGAAGTCCGGTCCATTTCTGTGCGAATAGGAAAAAGCGCTGAATTTTACCGGGCGCTTGCGGAGTTTCCAAAGGTGTTTGAGTGAAGGGAATATCTTGCAACGAGAATTCGTCGCCGCGCTGCGCGTCAAACCCGATCGCCGCTTTCGCCAACGATTCAATCTGCGCCATTTCCTCCGGCGTTCTTTTCCGGTGCGTTTCCACGGTCTTGCCGTTTTCCGTTTTGGTCTCCGTAACGTCATCCACCAGAATCGCCGCAGCAATGCGCTTGATCCGTCCGGCCGGTTCCACGATGTGGTGGGTGGTGCGGCTTACCGCGAACGTCTTGCTCTCGGTGTGAATGCCCTGGCTCGCGCTGCTCGTCTGCGCCACTTGTGCGGCTGTCGAGGAACCCTGCGTGTTCGGCGTGTTGCTGGGTGTGCCCGGAATTCCCGAAGGCTGGAGATCGCCAACGGTCTCCTGCGAAACTTGCGAGGTCAGAACCGCTGTGGAATTGGGATCGTAAGTCTCCTGCGTGGTATCGCCGGACGTGGGATCGTAATCAATGGTGACACTCGATTTCACATGATCGCTTCCCACCACCGGTGCCAGCGTTTGAACGACCTTTTCGGCCAATTGGGTTTCCAGGTCCGTATCGGTCATTGTTCCCGGCCCGGAATTTCCATGCCCTGCCCACGGCATTTGACCGTCGGTCGTGACCACCGTGACGTTTTGTGGCGAAAGGTCATCCCAGGCGCTGGAAACCAGGTTCGCCACCGAAGTGGCAATCTGCTCGGTCAGACGCGTCCCGCGCAGCTTGAGCACCACCGCCGCCTTCGCCGGACGCTCCCGGTCGCTGAACAGCGATTCGTGCGGCAGGACCAGGTGCACGCGCACCGCTTCCACGCCGTTCATGGTTTGGATCGTGCGCTCCAGTTCCCCCTCGAGCGCGCGCTGGTAATTCACCTTCTCGGAAAAATCGCTCCCTGACCAGTTCGGTTTGTCGAACAATTCGAATCCCATTCGCCCGCTCGGCAGCGGTCCCTCCGAAGCCACCTCCAGGCGCGCCTTGTCCATTTGATCGGCGCGCACCAGCACGGAAGTCCCGTCGGTCGAGACCTGATTAGCAATGTTTGCCGCGCCCAGACGCTGCGCCAGCGTCTGTGCATCCGCGGGCGCCATGCCGGAGTAAAGCGGCTTGTACTCGCCGCCCGCGAACAAGGCGGAAAACAGCCACACGATCGCGCCGACAATTGCAAGACTGCCGGCGAGCAGAACTCTTTGCCGCAGCGTTAGCCCGCGCAGAAATGCGGTGATTTGTTGGAGGACCCTTTCCATCATTGATCCGGGATGGCCTGTAGCTGCCCCTTTTTAACGCATCAGAAAGGCATTGAGGAAATCTGCTGGTATGCCTGGACGATTTTGTTCCGCACCTGCACCATCATCTGGAAAGACAGGTTGGCTTTTTCCACCGCGATCATCGCCGAGTGGATGTCTTGCCCGTTGCCGCTCAGGAGCTGCGTAACCTTGTCGTCTGCCTGATTTTGCATCGAGCCGATCTCGTTCATGGCATTCTTGAGCGTGTCCATGAACTGAGAATCGCTGGCGTTCGGCTGGAGCCCCGTATCGCTGCTCGTTGCGGTGTCAAACGTGGGCCGCGGAAGACCTTGAATGGGATTAAACATCACTTCTCTCCTTTTTTTCCTGCAATCAGCTCAGAATCGTGATCGCCGCCTGAATCATGTTCTTGGTGCTGTCCACTGCGGAGACGTTGATCTGATACGCGCGCGCGGCGCCCATCAGGTTCACGATCTCCTCCGCCGGATTGATGGCCGGATACGCGACGTAGCCCTGTTTATCCGCATCGGGGTTTCCCGGCTCGAAACGCCGGATCGGCGGAGCGTTGTCCGCAACCACATTCACCACGCGCACATCCTCCGCGTGCATGTCCGCGTAAGAAGCGAGCATCATGCCGAAGCTTGGCGGCGTTCCGATCGGCTGGGCTGGGCGTGCGCCGAACACGACATGCATCCTCTGATATGGTCCACCGCTTGCCGTTCGCGTGGTCTCCGCGTTCGCCAGATTCGCGGACACCACTTCCGCGCGCAGCCTTTCCGCAAGCAGTGCCGACCCGCTGATCTCCATCACTCGAAACAGATTCATGATTACTGACCCTCCCGAATCGCCGTACTGAGTTGGGCAAATTCCGCGCGCAGGATTGCTGTCGCAGCCTTGTATTGCAGTTGTACTTCGGCCAGCAGCAGCGCTTCCCGGTCGGGACTCACGTTGTTGCCGTCCGGCCGGGACGTGAGTCCTGGCACTGGAACGACAAAGGGACTGGTCAGCCCCTCCGGTTCGCCGTTCATCGCGCGCTCCATGGCGCCGCGGAAATCAATGTCGCGCGTGTGGTAACCAGGCGTATCAATGTTTGCGAGGTTGGTGCTGACCAGCGTTTGCCGCATGGTGCTCAAGTCGAGGTAGCGCTGCATCAGGAGAAGCTGTGGAGTATCCAGCCAGCTCATGACGGCCTCCGCGCGGGCAGGCCATATTCGCGAATCTTGTTGCGCACGGTCCGCAGGCTCACGCCCATGAGTTCTGCCGCTTTGGTTCGATTGCCGCCGGTTGCCAGCAGCGTTTTTTCGAGAAGCTGCCGCTCGGCTTCCTGAAGAGTCACGCCGGGATGCAACCCCGCAGCGGGTTCATTTCTTGGCGTAAGAGAATCAATCTCGAACGGTTCCGCCCGAAGGGATGGTCCGGTTGCAAGCGCAAGCGCGCGCCGGATGAAGTTTTCCAGCTCGCGAATGTTCCCCGGCCAATCGTGCGCTTCGAGTTGTGCGGCAAGTTCCGGAGAAATCCGGTGCATGCCTGGCCGGTCTTTCGGTTCGTGCTTGCGCAGAAAATGTTCGGCAAGCGGCAGAATATCGTCGCGCCGCTCGCGCAGGGAAGGCAAAGTCAGCGGCACCACATTCAAACGATAGAAAAGGTCCGGCCGGAATGTTCCCGCTTCCATCTGCGCGCGAAGCGATCGGTTGGTGGTGGCGATAACCCTGACATCCACGGGAACGGGCCGCGTATCGCCCAGCCGGTCAATCTCGCGTTCCTGCAAAACGCGCAGCAGCTTCGGCTGGAGAGTCAAAGGCATTTCTCCAATTTCGTCCAGGAGCAAAGTGCCGCCGCTCGCCAGTTCGAATTTGCCGGGCTTTGCCGTGTGGGCGCCCGTGAACGCTCCGCGCACGTGCCCGAAAAGTTCGCTCTCGAGTAAGTTGTCCGGAAACGCGGAACAATTCACGGCAACGAACGCGCCTTCGCTCCGGTTGCTTGCCTTGTGAATCAGCCGCGCCAGCAGCTCCTTGCCCGTTCCGCTTTCTGCTTCGATCAGAACGTCCGCGTCTGTCAACGCCGCACGCCGCGCCCGCGCCATAACCGAAAGGAAGGCCGGCGACCTTCCGATCCCATCGCAACAATCCGCTTCTCCTTCCGCATCGCTTGCCGGGGGCAGCAGCTTTTGTGCCACCGCCACAAGCTCCTCGAATGCGACCGGCTTTTGCAAGTAATCGCAGGCCCCCTCCTTGATCGCCTGGACCGCGCCCGGCACGCTTCCGTACGCTGTCAGAAAAACCACGGGCGTTCCGGGAATGCACGAGCGGACTTCTTGCATCACTTCCAGGCCGTTGCCGTCCTCCATGCACATGTCCGTAACCACCAGCCTTGCGGGCGCGTTGCGAAACTTTGCCACTGCTTCACGTACTCCCGCTGCGGTCTGTACGCGCCAGCCCCGCCGGCGAAAGCTGTGCTCCAGCGCTGCGCGCATCGCCACTTCGTCGTCCACGATCAATACCTGGCTCATGCATTCGCTCCCGCGATCGGCAGAATGATGGAGAAAGTCGCTCCGTGACTTGGTTTGCTGACCACTCGAATTTCTCCGCCGTGTTGTTCAACGACCTTCTTGCTGACCGCCAGTCCCAACCCCGGACTGCCCGGCGTTGTCGTGAAGCCCGGATCGTAAATCCTGTCCAGCAGCTCTTCTGGAAGCCCGCGGCCGTCGTCTTTGAAATCAATCTGCGCAGCGCCCGCGGGGAACTGTGGCGCCCATCCCAGGCGCACGGAGAGCGTGCCGCCCGGCGGCATGGCCCGGAAGGCGTTTAGTGACAAATTGAGGAAGACTTGTTTCAAGCGGTTGGCATCTGCGTTTGCGGATATTTTTCCAACCGTATTCTCAATGTGAACCTGTTGGCCGCGCTGCCGTGCCAGCGGCTGCAGGAAATCCATCGTTTCGGCGATGAGCCGATCCAATTCGACCGGAACGAATTGCGCGGCAGGCTGGCTGTGAAACTGTAATACGTTGTTCACGGTCGCAGAGAGCGCCCGCAAACCCGCTTGCAGATGCATGACCCACTGCCGCGTCTCAGGAAGGTGCGAAGTGGCATCCGCAAGAAGCCCGGTGAAAAGTTCCATGCTCCCCAGGGGGTTGCGAATTTCGTGCGCCAGAACGGTCGCCACTTCGGCCAGTGCCAGCGACCGCCTGGCCGCTTCCCGCTCCTCGGCAAGCCGCTTCTGGTCCGTAATATCGCGCACGATCCAGATGCTGTCGCTTGGCCCGTCGGGAATTTCGCTAATGTTTGCGCGCAGGATGCCGATAGTACGATTGCCCGTGGAAGTCGGCGTGCACCATTCTCTTTCCGAAAAAAAACTGTTCGACGGCACGTCCTTCAACAACTGCTGAATCGGCTCCGGCAGTCCCGTGTCCATTCCTGCGGCCCAATCCCCCGGCGTCTGCATGAGGCGCCGTGCCTCGGGATTTGCGATCTGCACTTTTCCCGTTCCATCCACCACCAATACCCCACAGGGCAGATTGTCCAGCACACGCGACAAATACCCGCGCACGCGCGCATTCTCTTCCAGGCTTCTCTCCAATTCCGAATTGGCGCGGTCCAGTTCGCGGTGCAGGCGCGTCACTTCCGCCTGCAATTGCGTGTAAGAACGCTCCAGCGAACCCGCCGCCTGCGTAAACGTCAGGAACGCTCGTGTCAGGCTTTCCTTTGCGTCTAGCTGGGGGTCGCGAAGCATCGCCTTGCTGAGTGTTCTTTGCCGGTTTGTGGGCAAATTTGGCATCGTCGCCATTCCTGCACTCTCTCTGCCAGGAGCATCTCCCTGGCGTTAGATTTCTCTTAATTCCCTGCTCTCGCCGTACATTTGAAAATGTTCCGGTCGCATTGCTCGCTCGTTTCCGGAGAGAATGAAGGCCCGTTCCAGCGCATGCTGCAACTCGCGCACGTTGCCGTTCCACTGGCGCTTTTCCAACACCGCCAGGGTCGCGCCCGTCAACGTCTTCCCAGGAAGCTGCGCCTCTCCCGCGAGGCGCTCGAGAAAATGTTCGGCCAACGTGCCGATGTCTTCAGTTCGTTCCCGAAGCGCAGGGATCGTGATCGGAAACACCGCCAGCCGGTAGTACAAGTCTTGGCGGAACTGCTTGCTTTGCACCAACTCCTGCAGCCGCACGTTCGTCGCGCACACCACGCGCACATCCACGCGGTACACATCCGAACTTCCCAACCGCTGCACCTCGCCGTTTTGCAGAAACCGCAACAGCTTTGCCTGCATGCTCAGCGGAAGATCCCCCACCTCGTCCAGAAACAGCGTTCCGCCATGGGCAACGTGAATGCGCCCCAGGCGCGACTGCACTGCCCCCGTAAATGCGCCTCGCACATAGCCGAAAAGTTCCGCCTCTAGCAGCGCCTCAGGAATCGCCGCGCAATTCACCGCCGCAAACGCCTGCTTGGACCGCCGGCTCAATTGATGGATCGCCTGCGCCACCAATTCCTTCCCGGTTCCGGTTTCTCCAGACACCAGCACCGTTGTATCTCGCGACGCCACCATGCGCACCATTTGATACACCTGCCGGATCCCCTGGCTCGTTCCGATCATTCCGGGCAGCGCCTGTGCGTCCGCCGCATGCATATTGTTTTCGCGGAATTCCACAGCATTGCTCTGAGGTTGCTGGCGCTCGCCAGCCGTTTCCTGCTTTTCCACATTCGTGCCATCTTGAAATTCGCAGGTCACCAATTTCGAATCCACCATCTCCACGGAAATGCGCGGGTACCGTTCCCGGATCAGTCCTGCCACCTCGTTGGCATCCAGGTCGGGAAGGTGTTTGTCCAGCAGCACGCTGTCGCAAGCGAACTGGCCCAGCTTCGCCAGCGCGTGCGCGCCGCCTACCGCTTCTTCTTGAAGCGATTCGCCAGGCGCCACGCTCCCCAGCAAGCGTTTGCGGAAATCCGCATTTGCACTGGCAATCAACACTCGGCTCCGCGGACGGATCAAGTTTGTGAGCGCGCTTGCGGCCATATTTCTCTCCTGGCTTCTCGACCTGGAATTTGCGGACGGACACTTGGTGATCCGCACCCGAAAGCAGGAAGAATCTTCCCAGCCATCGGCAGGTTTCACTCTTGCGATTCAATCGCCAAGTTTGGCGGAGAAGATTCGTAGGAAAGATTGGAGTTAGCGGAGCGAAGCTAGGCACACGCTGCCCCACTCCGGCACGGTGTTTCGATTGGACACACGGAGAAGCTGCGCAATTCTTGCCGAGACAGACTGCGCGGCTCCCGCAGCGAGGCTTGGAGCCCCGCTTTCTCTTTCTCATCGGCGGAGGTTCGCAGGACTTTAGCTCAAATTCCCTCTTTTCTTGTTAGAAGAACTTCATCTTGATTCGACCGAGCGTTTCTGTTTCGAGCGCTCTCCACTTTTCCGTTTCCCTCGCCGAATTTTGCCCTCACAATAGATAGGTAGACGCCATCAGCCCTCTATTTCTGTTCTTGGGAGGTGTTTCTTGTTCCGTCGTCTTTGGTTCGTTGGAGCTCTTAGCTTTGGATTGGTAGTCTTTTACTCCGGTTGCCAGAAACCCGCCGATCAGTCCGCTTCTGGAGATTCTTCCGACTCTTCTCCCTCCTCTTCCCCTTCGTCTTCATCCGCGTCGGGCAATTCCAGCGCCAGCTCGCACCCTGCGGAACAGCCGATCGTCATTCCCGCGGACACGGATATCGCCATCGTCCTGGATGAAGCTCTCAGCTCCAAAACGAGTTCTTCTGGCCAGACCTTTTCGGCCAGCCTGCGCGATCCTCTCGAACTCAATGGAGGGGTGGTGATTCCCAAAGATGCCAGAGTTACGGGTCTGGTGAGAGACGCGAAATCCGCCGGCAAGTTCAAGGGCGGAGCAGAACTTTCCATCGAACTCACAAGTATCAGCGTGAGTGGCAGGGACTACAATCTTCACACTTCGCCGCGCACCTGGACCACGAAGGGGAAAGGCAAGCGAACTGCTGTTCTGGTGGGCGGTGGCGGGGCGCTCGGTGCATTGATCGGTGGTCTCGCGGGCGGCGGCAAGGGAGCCGCAATCGGCGCCGTTGCGGGAGCGGGCGCCGGCACTGGTGGCGCAGCGCTGACGGGTGATCGCGAGATTTCCTTGCCGGCGGAGACGCCCGTTTCCTTCAGGCTTTCGCAGAGCCTCGAACTCAAGCGCTGAGGATCTCAACGAAAGCGGGAAGGCTTAGAGGTGGCGCCTTCCCGCTTCCGTCCTCCAAAAAATCGCTATGCAAACCGCTGCTTCACTTCCGCGGGAATCGTTTGGCTCTTCAATGCTCCGTCCCCTTCGAGGGTTCTCACGGTCCAGACGCGCTTCTCGAATCCTTCCGCGATAAGCTTGTCGCCTTTGAAAACCTTGTGCTCGACGGAAAAGCTGGTGTCTCCCCAATCCGCGATTCGCGATTCCACTTCGACCTTATCCCCAAACGTGGCGGGCCCAATGAATTTCGCCCTTGTATCCACCATCGGTATGCCCACGATTCCATACCTCTTCAACATCTCGTGTTTTGGCAGTCCCGCCTTTTCGAACAATGCGGCGGTGCACGCATCGAATATCTCGAAATATCGCGGAAAATATACGATTCCCGCCGGATCGCAATCGCCCCACTCAATCTGAATTTTGCGGCGGTTTTTGAACATGCGTTCCGATCTCCGTCCTTTCCTTGCAGCCAAACGGCTGGAGTCTATCGTATAGAGTCGCCGCTGCGGAAACCGTTTTTTTCTGCTCCGATCTGCGATTACACTCTCACCATGCGGTTCGCGGGCAATCCATGCAACTTTTAGATGAACTCTTCCGTTCGCCGGATATTGAGGCTGTCTTTTCCGACTCCTCCTTTGTCCAGGCCATGCTGGATTTCGAAGCGGCCCTCGCCCGCGCTGAAGCCCGCGCGGGGATCGTCCCATCTCCCGCTGCGGAGGTGATTTCCTCCAATTGTCGTGCTGCCCTGCTTGACCTATCCGCTCTTACGCACTCCGCCGCTGTCTCCGGCAACCTGGCCATTCCTTTTGTCAAACAACTCAACGCCATCGTAGCCAAGGTAAGTCCGGAAGCTGCTCGCTTCGTCCATTGGGGTGCCACCAGCCAGGACGTCCTCGACACCGCGCTCATCCTCCAGCTTCGCCGCGCTCTCGAACTTTCTCTCTCGAGCCTCGATTCGATGGCAGCCGGCCTCGCCTCGCTCACCGAATCTCATCGCCGCACTTTCCTCCCCGCGCGCACCTGGATGCAGCATGCTCTTCCCACCACCTTCGGCTTCATCGCTGCTGGGTGGCTCGACGCGCTGCTGCGTCATCAGCGTCGCCTCGCCGCGCTGCAACAAAGTGCGCTTGTCCTTCAATTCGGTGGCGCAGCCGGCACGCTGGCTGCCCTCGGCGCTCGCGGCGCCGAAGTTGCACGATTCCTTGCCGAAGAACTCCACCTGAGCATGCCAGATCTTCCCTGGCACTCTCATCGCGACCGCCTCGCCGAGGTCGCCACGACGTACGGCCTCCTCGCCGGGTCTCTCGTCAAAATCGCTCGCGACCTTTCTCTTCACATGCAAACCGAGCTCCAGGAGATTCACGAGTCTTCCGCCCCGGGCCGCGGTAGCTCTTCCACCATGCCTCATAAGCGCAATCCCGTCGTCTGCACCGCCATACTGGGCGCGGTTCTCCGTGTTCCCGGGCTCGTCGGCACCATGCTTGCCTGCATGGACCATCCGGAGCAGCGCGCGCTCGGCTCCTGGCACGCCGAGTGGGAAACTTTGCCGGAAATCATCCGCCTCACCGCCGGCGCACTCCATCATTTCGCCGCTTTGATTCCCGACCTTATCGTTGACGCGAAGAAAATGCGCGAAAATCTCGAATTCACGCGTGGCCTCACTTACTCGGAAGCCGTGTCCATGGTTCTCTCCGAAAAACTCGGCCGCCAGCCCGCTCACGAGCGCATCGCAGCCGCTTGCCGGCGCGCGCAAACCGAAAACCGACATCTCCGCGAAATTCTCGCCGCCGATCCGGAGCTCTCCGCCCTCTTGCCTCCCGCCGATCTCGACCTCCTCTTTGATCCTGCAAGCTATCTCGGCTCCGCCGATCCATTCATTGACCGCGTGCTCGCGACCTATCGCGCGCGCCACACTCAAAAATTCTCCGCTCAAGGATAATCCCCGTGCCCTTCGCCGAACTTCCCGACGCGCGCATCCACTATGAAATTGCCGGCCCTGCTGCAGCGCCCGTCATTGTCTTCTCCAATTCTCTCGGCGCCACCCTGTCCATGTGGGATCTTCAGGCCGCCGCATTCTCCGATCGCTTCCGCGTGCTGCGTTACGACACGCGCGGCCACGGCAAATCCTCCACTACTCCCGGCCCCTATTCCATCGAGCAACTTTCCCGCGACGTCCTCGCCATGCTCGACATCCTCGATCTCGACCGCGTTCATTTCTGTGGCCTTTCCATGGGCGGACAGATCGGCCAATGGCTCGGCCTCAACGCCGCGCCTCGTTTGCACAAGCTTGTTCTCTGCAACACCGCCGCAAAAATAGGCAGCGACGAAGGCTGGAATACCCGCATCGCGACTGTGACGGCGAAAGGGGTAAAGGAAGTTTCTTCCGCCGTCGTCGGCCGGTGGTTCACTCCCGCTTTTCGAGATAAAAATCCGAAAGTGGTTGAGCCGATCCTCGGTGCATTTGAAGCCGCAAATCCCGCGGGTTATGCTGCGAACTGCGCTGCCGTCCGCGACTTCGACACACGTGCCATCGCGTCGCAAATTCGCATTCCCACGCTCGTGATATCCGGCGCTCATGATCTTGCCACTCCTTCCGCCGACGGCCGCGGGCTCGCCGAAAAAATTCCCGGCGCGCATTTTATCGAGCTCAATGCCGCGCATCTCTCCAACATCGAGGACGCCGCTCGTTTCAATCGTGAACTCGACGCATTTCTTTCTTCCTGAGGAGCCACCCGATGGACGACCAGCAAAAACACGAGCAAGGGTTGAAAGTTCGCCGCGCCGTACTCGGCGACGCTCACGTGGATCGGTCCCTGAAAAACCGCAATGCCTTCAATGAGGCTTTTCAGGATTTGCTTACGCGCTATGCCTGGGGTGAAATCTGGACGCGTCCCGGCCTTTCTCTCCAGACCCGCAGCCTGATCACTCTTAGCATGATGGTCGCCCTCAATCGCCCCGAGGAATTCCGCATGCACGTCCGAGCCGCGCTTACAAACGGAGTCTCTCGCGAGGAAATTCAGGAAGTGCTTCTCCAATCCGCCATTTATTGCGGCGTCCCCGCGGCGAACTCGGCGTTTCACAGCGCCGAGGAAGTGTTCGCCGAGCTTGACGCTTCCCGCGCTTCCACCGGCCGGTGAACAGTAGCTATATAGCTTTCGCTGAGTCGCCTTTGCGGAATGTTCCTGTTTTCCAGCCCATTTTGCGCTTATAATCCCAACCTTCAAGGTTCCGGAACAGCCTGCTCTATATCACTCATGGCCAAGCCGACTTCTTCCTCGCCATATCTTACGGCGCTCTTCGATCGGCTGCTGTTCGTCTCTTTTTTGTTAAACTGTTCCCGGTTCTTGCCTCTGTTTCTCCGGTGCGCTTGTGAATCAGTTCAAGGGATGCGATATGCTGCAAAAACATCGCCCTAACCTGCCTGCCTACCAGCGCATTCAGTCCTCCATTCGCAAGCGCATTGAGGCCGGCCAATTGCGTCCCGGGGACGCGGTCAGCTCCGAGCGCGACCTTGCCCGCATTCATCAGGTCAGCCTCATGACCGCCCGCCACGCGCTTGCGTCCCTGGAACATGAAGGGCTCGTCGAACGCCGCCGCGGAATCGGAACCTTCGTCGCCGCTCCCAAAATTCACTTTAACAAGCTGATGAGTTACACCGAGCAGATGGCCGCGCGCAGCCTCGTCGCGGGCTCCAGAATTCTTTTTGCCCGTATCATCGAAAATGAGCCGGAAATCTCCGCACGCCTTTCCATCCCTCCCACGGCTCCCATTATCAAGCTGGAGCGCCTTCGCCACGCCTCCGAAGAGCCTTTCGCTCTCGAGACTTGCTATCTCTCCTCAGCGGAATTCCCCGATCTGCTTTCCGCTCCCCTCGCGCGCGAATCTCTCTTTGGCCTGATCGAGCGTGACTATGCCGCCAAGCTCGGCTATGCCGACGAGGAAATTGACGCCACCGCCGCCGATCCCCGCACTGCCGACTTGCTCGGCGTCCAGCGCCGCGAACCGTTACTGCGCATCCGCCAGGTCATTTACTCCACCGCGGACAAGCCTCTGATCTATGTCCTGGGAATTTATCGCTCGGATCGCCACAATCTTGTCATCCGGCGCTTCCGGTGATCTGGCTGCTGCATGGACCGGCGTTGCGCGATGAAACGCCTTTGAATTTGAATATCCTGAGGGGCCAAAATGCTGGTTGTTCTTAAAACGGATTATGAAGAGGTAAGCCGCGAAGCCGCAAAAATCGTCGCGGCCACGATTCGCAACAATCCGTCGGCCGTCCTCGGTCTGGCCACCGGCAACACGCCGCTCGGCCTCTACAAAGAGCTCATCCGCATGCATCGCGAGGAAAAACTCGATTTTTCCCGAGTGGTTACCTTCAATCTCGACGAGTACCTCGGGCTTCCTCCTGCTCATCCGCAAAGCTTTCATACCTTCATGGATTCCACGCTCTTCGCTCACGTGAATATCGCGGCCGGAAATATTCACATTCCGGACGGTACGGTCTCCCGGAACTACGACGCATATTGCGCCTCTTATGAGGAGGACATTCGCCGCGCAGGCGGCATTGATCTCCAGATCCTTGGAATCGGCCGCAATGGCCACGTCGGTTTCAACGAGCCGACTTCCAGCCTGGCTTCCCGCACCCGCCTCAAAGCACTCAGCCGCGAAACCATCAAGGACAATCTCAAATTTTTCGGCAGCGAAAAAGAAGTTCCCAAGTGCGCCATCACCATGGGCATCGGCTCTATCCTCGAAGCCCGCCGCATCGTCCTGCTCGCCTCGGGAAAATCCAAGGCCGCTGCCGTGGCCGGCTCTATCGAAGGCCCCGTTACCGCTTCCGTTCCCGCTTCCGCTCTTCAGCTTCATCCCGAAGTCACCTTTCTCGTGGACGAGGAGGCTTCCTCCGCCCTGGCCAAAAAGGATTATTATCGTCACGTATTGGAAATGACCGCTCTTTTCACGCCGGAGCGCCTCTCGTGAACCACTCGCTCCGCGCAGGTATTCCATGATCGTTTCCGGCGACATCGGCGGCACCAAATGCATACTTGCCGCTTACGAAGAAGTGCCCGGCGGTCTGTGCCGCACCGCCCGTATTCGCTACCCCACCCGCGATTTCTCGAGTTTCGAGCGGCTCGTTGAAACGTTTTGCCGTGACGCGTCGGCGAGATCCGTCTCCGCTGCGGGCTTTGGTGTCCCGGGTACTGTCGTGGACGGCCGCCTCCACGCCGCCCATATTCCCTGGGTTCTCGATTCCGCTGCCCTCGCTTCGCGTCTCGGCCTTCCGCTCGAACGCATCGTCCTCATGAATGATCTCGTCGCAACGGCTCGTGGCCTCCAGCATCTGCTGCCCGAGGACTTTTTCTATCTGAATCGCGGGGTGGATCATCCCGAAGAAAACGTCGCCGTGATTGCAGCTGGCACCGGTCTTGGCGAAGCTGTTCTCTATTGGGATGGCAAAGGACACCGTGTCGCTCCCTCGGAAGGTGGGTCCGCTGATTTCGCGCCGCGCACCGACCAGGAAATTGCTTTTCTCACTTTCTTGAAAAAGCGTCTTCCCCGCGTGTCCTGCGAAGAGCTTTTCTCTGGCCGTGGCTTTCGCCCCATCCACGAATTCCTCGGGCCGGACGTGCGTCACGAATCCTTCAAAGGAGCCGCGGCCGATTCCGCGCAGGAAATCACGCAAAACGCTCTCTCGGGTTCGTGCCCGATCTGCTCGGAAACTCTGGATTTTTGGACGGATGCGTTTGGGGCGGAGTCGGGAAATCTTGCCCTCCGCGTGCTTGCCTACGGAGGCGTCTATCTTGCCGGAGGAATTGCGGTAAAAATTCTCCCGCTTCTCCAGAGGAGCACGTTTTGTCAGGCCTTTGCGGATAAAGGTCCGCTCTCCCCAATCCTCGCGAACATTCCCATCGCGGTCGTTCTCAATGAAGACGCCCCGCTGCTCGGCGCGGCCCACGCGGCATTGCAAGCCCTGTCTCTGCAAGCGGCGAGATAGCAGCTTATCGGCGGAAACTCCGGCTTGTTGTCATTCTGAGTGCAGCGAAGAATCTCTCGTCGCATTCAATCAATAAAATTAAATTCCTGCTTCCGTCGCATTGAAGGGGAACCTTTTTACGCCCCGTCAGGCGTTCCGCACCGGGAGCGTCAGATCATTCACCTTTCGCAATTGTGGAAACATCCACGCCCACAGCGCGGTCACGAGAATCGCTCCCGCGCCGCCGAGAAGTACGGCGGGGACCGTTCCGAACCACTGCGCCGTCAATCCCGATTCGAACTGCCCCAGCTCGTTTGAAGCGCCGATGAAGATCATGTCCACTGCGTTCACTCGTCCGCGCATTTCATCCGGCGTCGCGATCTGGATCAGCGTCCCGCGCACAATCACGCTGACCATGTCCGTTGCGCCCACCAGGAACAGCGCCGCAATCGAAAGAGCGAAATTTTTCGAAACGCCGAACAGAATCGTGAACAACCCGAATCCCGCCACGCACCAGAGCATCGTCGCTCCCGCTCTACGCTTCAGAGGCCGGTGCGCGATCGCAATCGCCATGATCGCCGCGCCAACTCCCGGCGCGCTCCGCAAAATTCCCAGTCCCCACGGTCCCGTCTGCAAAATTTCTTTCGCATAGACCGGAAGCAGCGCAACCGCCCCTCCGAGCAATACGGCAAAAAGGTCCAGAGAAATCGCGCCCAGAATTAGTCTCTCGCGCCAAATGTAGCGCAAGCCGGTAAATAACGTGGAAAGGTCCGCGGCGGGTCGCGCGCGATTCGTCTCTGTCGTTCGGGCGCGCAGCACCATCGCGATCGCCAAAAACGCGCTGATCATCGAAACGAAATACACCGCGCGGGGTCCGCGCGCCGCCGCGTAAATCAATCCTCCGAGCGTCGGCCCCAGAATTGTCGCGGTCATGAATATGCTCGAGGCCCACGCCACCGCGTTGTGAAAGTGCTCTTCCGGCACCAGCTGCGGAAGCATGGCGCGGCTCACCGGACCATTGAATGCGCGTACCACCCCCAGCAGCACCAGCACAGCATAGATTGGCGTCACGCTCTGCACGCGCTGGAACGTCAGCAGGAGCAGCAGCGCAAAGCACACGCTGAATCCCGCATAACAAGTGATCACCAGCCGCCGCCGGTTGAACCGGTCCGCCGCGTGACCCGTCACGAGGAACAGGAGAATGCTGGGAAGGAACTGCGCGAGGCCCACGAGGCCGAGATCGAGGGGGCGGCGGGTGATTTCGTAGATTTGCCAGCCGACGGCGACGGCCTGCATTTCCGTGGCAGCAACGATACCAAAACGCGCGAATTGAAAAAGAGTGAAGCCGGGATAGCGAAAAGCGATGCGAGCCGCGCTGCCTTCGCCATTTTTTTGCGCCGGGGGCGTGCTCACCGGGCCGTCATTCTCCGTAGGGGACCCAGATATTTTTCACCTGGTGCGCGTGTTCGAGATACCAGCGGCCTTCGCCCTGCCGAGAGTCGAAGAAATCGATCTGCCGCGCTTCGTTGGTCCATACCTGCTTCAAGTTTCCGATTGAGAGCGCCTTCGCCGCGGAGCACATCGCCTCGTCGCCGTAGCACCAGATCGCGTCAATGCCATCGTGTTCGGCGAGAATCTTGAGCAATTCCGAAGCGCGTCCCGTGACGATGTTGATGGCGCCCGCCGGCAAATCGCTCGTCTCGAAAACCTGAAAAAGATCGCCGGTAATGAGCGGAAAATTTTCGGAAGGAACGGCGACGATTGTATTCCCTGACGCAAGCAATGGAAGCACCATCGTAAAAAAGCCGAGAAGAGGAGAACAGGATGGACAGATCACGCCGGCCGCGCCGATGGGTTCGTTCATGGCAATGGCGATATTGCGGAACGGAGGATTGTGAACGGCGCCATCGAATTTGTCGGCCCACGCCGCATAGGAAAAAATACGCATGAGGCTCAAGCGAATTTCTTCCGCGGCCTGTTTCTGCCCGATCACCGCGGTGAGCCGTTCGCCGATCTCCTTCGCGCGCAGCGATAGATTCTCCGCCATGTAGTAGAGCACTTGCGCGCGATTGTGCGCCGTGGTCTTGCTCCACGAGGTGGCCTGGCGAGCCGCTTCGACGGCGTTGCGAATGTCTTTGCGATTCCCGAGAGGAGCCTCGCCCAGGATTCTTCCGTTGGCGGCGCGAATCTCCATGCTGTAGCCGGAATCCGGCCGCACTTGTTTTCCGCCGATATAGAGTTTTACCGTGCGGTCAATCAGCGGATTGGCAACTTCCGCCTCGCCGCTCGAAGAGGCCACAGGAGCCGGAAGCGGCGGAGCATTTCTGAACCAGGTGGGTTCGAGATATTCGAGCATTCCTTCCCGGCCGCCTTCGCGGCCATAGCCGCTCTCTCGGTAGCCGCCGAACCCGCACGAGGCATCGAAAAGATTCGTGCTGTTCACCCAGACGACTCCGGCTTTCAGTTGCGCAGCAACATCAAGTGCCACGTTGATGCTCTCGCTCCATACGCTGGCGGCGAGCCCGTACGTCGAGTTGTTGGCAAGCTCGACGGCTTCGCGCGGCGTGCGGAAGGTCATCGCGGCAAGCACGGGACCGAAAATTTCCTGCTGGGCGACGACGGAAGTCGGATGCACGTTGCTCAGCAGCGTCGGCTTGTAATACAGCCCGCGCGACGGCAGTACGATTTCCGGCTGCCAGCACGTCGCGCCTTCGGCAATTCCTTGCTTCACGAGGCGATCAATGCGCTCGAGCTGAACCGGCGCGACGATCGCGCCGATATCAATTGCTTTATCGAGCGGCGAACCGACGCGCAGCGTGCTCATGCGGTCCTGCACTTTGCGCGTGAGTTTTTCCGCAATGCTTTCCTGCATGAGCAAACGCGAGCCCGCGCAGCAAACCTGTCCCTGATTGAACCAGATGCCGTCCACAAGACCTTCAACCGCGCTATCCAGATCGGAATCTTCAAAAATAATAAAGGGAGATTTTCCGCCGAGTTCGAGCGAGAGCTTTTTGTGGGAAGAAGCGGTGGCGCGGCGAATGGCGCGGCCCACTTCTGTGGATCCTGTGAAAGCGATCTTGTCCACGTCAGGATGCGTGACAAGCGCTTCGCCCGTCGTTCCGTCTCCGGTAACGATATTCACGGCTCCGTCAGGCAAGGAAATTTCCTGGCAAATTTCGGCGAATGCCAGAGCGGTGAGCGGAGTGAATTCCGCGGGCTTCAATACGACGGTGTTTCCCGCGGCGAGCGCTGGCGCGATTTTCCAGGCAAGCATGAGCAGCGGAAAATTCCATGGAATGATCTGGCCGACAACTCCGCACGCGGTGTAGCCAGGAAATTCCTGATCGAGAAGCTGCGCCCAACCGGCATGATGATAGAAATGGCGCGCGACGAGCGGAATATCAATGTCGCGGCTTTCGCGAATCGGTTTTCCGTTGTCGAGCGTTTCGAGAACGGCAAGCCGGCGCGAATGTTTCTGGATTTGCCGCGCGAGCGCATACAAACAGCGGGCGCGATCGAAGGGACGAAGCGCCTGCCAGGCGGGAAGCGCGGCGCGAGCAGCTTTCACCGCAGCATCAATATCCGCCGCGCTGCCCTGCGCCACATCCGCGATTTTCTCTCCGGTCGAAGGATCGTTGGTCGCGAAATACTTCTCAGCAATCGGCGGCTGCCACGCACCGTTGATGAAATGTCCGAAGCGGCGCTGGTGACGGTCGAGCCAGAGGAGCGATTCCTTCGGATCCTCGGGAGCGGGACCGTATTCCATGGTCTTGAACTTTTCGATGACGGTCATTTCGCTAGCGTGTCCTCACTGGCCGACCCTGATTATTTTTGCGCTCCCGCAACTGAAGTTTTGCTGGCCATTTTCTCGCGCCAAATCTCGATGCGCTTGAGAATGAACTTCAGCCGGTCGCGACCCCACTTCGTCCGCATAATGACCTTTTCGACGTCGAGAAAGGCTTCCGGATCCTCGAGCTTTGCGCGCAATTCCTTGATGAACGGATGAACCTTGCCATACATCACGAACATTTCGCCGCTGAAGGCAGGGCGCAAGAACAAATCTTCGTTTAGTGCCCCTTGCCGCACGAAGGAGGCAGCCATTCCCCAGTAGCCGCCTACCTGTCGCAGCCAGTTATTTTCCTGGGTGCCGGAAGCCCAGGCAATTTTCAGGAACTCTTCGGCATTCCGCGGCGAAAAATCCCACAGCCACCAGTTGCGCGCCTTGCGCATTTCCGGCTCGCGGCGAAGATTGTAAAGCTTCAGAATCAACTGGGCATCAGCAGCGCCGGGCTTTTTGGGCATGTCTTTTGTGCTCCGATCCTCAAAACTTTGTGTCTGGTTCCGCTTGTCCCTTCCTCATGCGATGGGATGGCGATACTCGGCGGAATAACGGCCGGTGGCGTGGAATTCGAGCTGGCGCTCGATATCGGCGAGCATGCCGCTCGCGCCGAGGCGGAAAAGATGCGGCTCGAGCCAGGAATTTCCCAACTCTTCTTTCATCAACGAAAGCCATTCAAGCGATTGCTTGGCGGTGCGGATGCCACCGGCAGGCTTGAATCCCACGGCCATGCCGGTTTCCTGGGCGTATTCGCGAATCGCGCGAGTCATGACGATGCCGACAGGAAGGGTGGCGTTGACGGATTCCTTGCCGGTGGAAGTTTTGATGAAATCGGCTCCGGCCATCATGGCGACAAGAGAGGCGCGCGCGACGTTGCGCAAGGTGAGGAGATCGCCGGTGCCGAGAAT
>DATIXL010000053.1:0-21191 GCA_035518615.1 Terriglobales bacterium
CTACGACGCTCTTACGGCCCTGGAAGAATTGAAGGAGGAAGCCCTGCTTCCACATCCTGTGAAGCTGCGCGACATGATTCTGCGCACGCAACTGGTCCCCAAGGAAGCGCAGGCGCTGAACCAGGAATTTCAGGAGTATCTCACGCGCTTCGGAGAGCTGCAGAAAACCTGCCAGAGCATTCTGGAGAAGCTGGCGGGGGGAAAGCGCAAGGCTTCCTGATGGCGCGAACCTACAGCGCCCGCTGACGAAATGGCCGCCAAACCGAGAGTGCTGCTGCTTTCCGCCTCTTCCGGAGCCGGACACGTGCGCGCCGCCGAAGCGCTGGAGAAAGCCTTCCTCGCGCGCGGCGATTGCCGCGTCGAACATATTGATGCGATCCGCTTCGTGAGCAAAATCTTTCGGCGCATTTACGACAAAACGTACATCGCAATGGTGCGAAAAGCGCCGGAGATGATGGGCCTGCTCTATGACCGGACCGACCAGCCCTGGAAGAACCTGCGCCAACGCATGGCGCTGGACCGGCTGAACACGCAGCCGATGATCCGCCTGCTGAAGCGCGTGCAGCCGGACCTGTGCATCGCGACGCATTTTCTGCCCGCGGAAATTCTTGCCTGGCTGATCGCGAAGAATAAATTACAGGCGCGCAACGCGATCGTGGTGACGGATTACGATGTGCACGCCATGTGGCTCTGCCGGACGGTGGACCGCTATTACGTGGCGATGGATGAATCCGCGGAATACCTGGCGCGCATCGGAGTGCCTCGGGAAAAGGTTCGAGTGACCGGGATTCCGGTGGATCCTTTGTTTGCCTTGCCGGTCCGGCCGGAAGCCGCGCGAAGGCATCTGGGGCTCACAGCAAAACTGCCCATTCTGTTGATCGCGGCGGGCGGCTATGGCGTCGGACCTGTCGAGCAACTTGTGGGCGATTTGCTCGCACAGGAAAAGCCCTGGCAAATCGTGGCGATTGCGGGAAAGTCGGAGAAAATCCGACACGGGTTGGAAGAGATATCCCGGAAAGCGGGGCGCCTGGAAGATGGCGCGCCGCGCCTGCGGGCAGTTGGATTCACGACGGAAATGGACCAGTACATGGCTGCGGCGGATTTGCTGGTGGGCAAAGCGGGAGGTCTGACAACTTCCGAAGCTCTGGCGCGCGGGCTGGCGATGGCGCTGATCGAGCCGATTCCCGGGCAGGAAGAGCGGAACGCAGACCACTTGCTGGAAGCAGGAGCGGCGATGCGGTGCAATAATCTACCGGCGGCGGCTTGGAAAATCGCCAAACTGCTGGAAAACCCCTCTCGGATGGCGCAAATGAAAGAAGCGGCGCGAGCGATGGCGCGCCCGTGCGCGGCTGCGGACATCGCGGAAGATGCGCTGAGGCTGCTACACTGAAAAGAGTTGCCCTGAGCAGAGGAAAGAAGAAATGCGACGCCACACGCTGCTGATTGATGCGGACGATACGCTCTGGGAAAACAACGTTTTTTTCGAAAAGCTGATCGAGGACTTCATCAGCATCGTCGAACCGTACGGCTACACGCGCGCGTACATCCGGAATATTCTGAACGAAACGGAACGCAAGAGCATCCGCCAATATGGATACGGAGTGCGGAGCTTCGGGCGCTCGCTGGAAGAGACGTACATCAAATTGGCCGAACAGATGGCGAAGAGGGAAACGCTGGCGCTGATCCACGAGCGCGTCGTGGAACTGGAGAGAACCCCTCCGAAAATTCTGGATGGGGTGCCGGAGACGCTGGCGTATCTGACGGAGCGTCACCGGTTGATCCTGTTCACGAAGGGCGAGCCGGCGGAACAGGCGGCGAAGGTGGAGCGTTCAGGATTGCAGGGATTTTTTGAAGCGATCGAGATCGTTCCGGAAAAAGACACCGTCACGTATTCGAGCCTCGTGCACAAGCACAAGATCGTGAAAACGCATGGATGGATGATCGGGAACAGCCCGCGAAGCGACATCAATCCGGCACTGAAGGTGGGTTTGAACGCCGTCTACATTCCTCACCAGCATACCTGGCAGCTGGAGCATGAGGCGGTAATGGCCGGCTCGGGAAAATTGGTCATTTTGCCGGCGTTTCGCGAATTGCGCGGGCATTTTTAGCGCCGCGGCATGCAATGTGGAGCCGGGAACGTTTCGCGTTTCCCGGAAGATTTAACTTCCCGGGCAGCATTTTCAGGAGTTCGAGATGGCAACGGCGACACCAACACAAGTGACCGACTGGCGGCAGGAATGGTTTGAAATCGAGGGCGCCACGTATCTGGACGCGGCGGGAAGTGCGCCGATGCCGAAAGTTTCGATCCGCGCGGCGCAGACTGCCATCGATTGGAAGAAAGCCCCGCATCAGACGCCGGATGCGGCATATTTCGAAATTCCGGACCGGATTCGGACTTCGATCGCGCGGCTGATCGGAGCGAAAGCGGAAGAAATCGCGCTTACAAGCGGTGCGAGCGACGGGGTCGCGGCGGTTGCGTACGGACTGGAGTGGAAACCGGGCGACGAAGTGCTGACGGGCAAAGGGGAATTCCCTTTGCAATACACGTCCTGGAAGCCGATGGAGGAGCGCGAGGGAATCAAAATGCGCGTGGTTTCGCCCCGCGAACGATTTATCGCGGCAGAGGATTTTATTGCCGCGCTCACTCCAAGAACGCGAATTGTTTCGACGAGCCTGGTGCGGTTCGACGACGGTGTGATGCTGGACGCCGGAAAGCTGGCCAGCGCGTGCCATGCGCACGGCGTATTGCTGCTGCTGGATGCGAGCCAGTGCTGCGGCGCGATTCCACTGAACGTGCTGGAACTCGGCGTGGATTTTATGGTTTGTGCCGGGTACAAATGGCTGCTGAGCCCTTACGGGACGGGATTTTTCTGGGCCCGCAGCGAACACATCGAACAAATGCGTCCGGGCCCGTTTTACTGGATGGCGATGGAAGGCGCCCGGAAGTTCAGTTCCCTGGCGATGGACAATCCGAAGCCTGCCGCGGGAGCGCGCCGCTGGGACGCCGCGGAGACGGCGAATTATTTCAATCTCGCAGCCATGGATGCCTCGCTCGAATTCGTTCTTCGTATGGGCGCGGAAACAGTGGCGGCGCACAACCACCGGTTGATCGACCTGCTTTTCGAACGGCTGCCGAAAGATCGCTGCGTCGCAGCCAGCCCGCTCGCCCCCTCCCGCCGCGGACCCTACGGCTGCTTCCGGGCAAGGACCACGGAAAAGACGGCAACACTCTGCGAGAAATTGCGAGCGGAAAACATCGTGGTGAGCCTTCGCGAAGGAAATATCCGCGTTTCGCCTCACGTCTATAACACCGAACGCGACATTGATCGCCTCGTCGCAAGCATCATTCCATGAGCACCGAAGCGAGCTGGCCGAAGATTGTTGTGGTGGGAGCCGGCGCCGTCGGCGGCTACTTTGGCGGCATGCTGGCGCGGGCCGGCGCGCCCGTGATTTTTATTGGGCGGCGCGCGTTCGTGGAAGCCGTGAAAAAAGATGGGCTGTTTCTGGACACCACGCAATTTCAGGAGCGTGTGCGTGCGGAAGCTTCCTCGGACCTGAGCGCTGTGCGCGGCGCGGAGATTGTCTTGTTCTGCGTCAAGACGACCGACACGGCGGAAACCGCAGGCGCGCTGGCGCCGCTGCTTGCCCGCGATGCGATGGTCGTAAGCCTGCAGAACGGCGCGGACAATGTGGAACGAATTCGCGAGGCCTCCGGAATCGAAGCGCTTCCGGCAGTGGTCTACGTTGCCGCGGCGATGCCCGAGCCGGGACACATCAAACACTTCGGCCGAGGCGATCTGGTGATCGGCCCGGAAGAAGCAAGAACCCGCCGCGTGGCCTCGGTATTCGAGCGAGCCGGTGTGCCTTGCAGAATTTCAGAGAACATCGACGGGGAGTTGTGGACCAAGCTGGTGTGGAATTGCGCGTTGAATGCGCTCTCCGCTCTGGGCCGCACCACCTACGGAGAAATCGTTGCAAGCGCCGAAGCGCGCAAGCTGGTCGAGAACACCGTTTTTGAAGTGCTCGCGGTGGCAAAGGCAGCGGGGATACAGCCGCCTGGCCTGGAAGATCCGCGAAAGGCGCTGGCGGGAGCGTTCAAGATCGCGGAGCAGATGAGCGCGACGCGGTCCTCCACCGCGCAGGACATGGCGCGCGGCAAGAGGACGGAAATTGATTCCCTGAACGGCTACGTTGCAAAGCGCGGGGAGGAACTGGGCGTGCCGACGCCGGTCAATCAGGCGCTCGCGGCGCTCGTAAAACTTGCCGAAAAGAATTTCGTGCAGCCGTAGAACTTTCTAAGGCGCTTCAGTCTCACGGGCTGGGGACGCGGAACGGAATGTGGACGATGGCCTCGAGGTCAATCGGCTGGCCGTTCTTCTCCGCGGGTCGGAACTTCCACTGGCTGAGCGCGTGCATCGCGTTGGCATCGAGCTGGCTGTCTACACCGCGCACCAGCTGAATACTATCCACGGAACCATCGCTGCGAATCACCGCATACAGAATCACCTCGCCTTCCACATTCTGCGCCATCAACGTCGGCGGGTATTCAGGATCCACCTTGTGGATGGCGACTGGCGCGGCAATCTCGTCATGCGAAGAAATTCGCGGACCCCCGGTAGTCCTTCCGAGCTCGGAAAAATTCAGAATCCAGCTACCGGAAGCGCTGCTGAGATTGGGCATGTTGATGTTCATCGTGTAGACGCGTTTCAAGCCGAAGATTTTCTCGGGCTTGGCGCCGGGTCCGAGCGCCGCAAAATTCGGCGGGCCAGTGCGGGCGGGCGGCGGATCGTCAGCATCACTTCGGTCGGGACGGCTGTAGATGGATCGCGAAGAGGGCAGAGACAGCCTCGGCTGGACCGCACTTAAGCCGGAAGTCGCGCTGGCGGCGCGAGGATTTCCTCCGCTGATACTGATACCGACGGGACTCGTGCCCGCCGGCCCATTCGAAGAATTTCCCGCGGACGGTCCATGCCCCTTCCCTTCCGGTGAAATGGAGATGCGCGCGGCGAGATTCCCATTGGGGCGTTCGACGACTGGGGCGGGAGGCCCCGGTGTCGCTGACAAAGCGATGAACGTGGTCGCATTGGACCCGGAAGTTCCGCTGCCGATCTCCGGCGCGGGACCGGCGGTCTCTTTGCGTTTTTGCTCTTCCAGTCGGGGAGCGGAACCCGCATTGATCTCAAGTTTGGGCCGGGCCGGCTGATTCTGATCCATCGCGATGCTGAACTCCGCGGGCTTTTGTTCCGAGTTCGGGAGGTTGGGCGCGACAGCCCGGTCAATCTCGGCGCGGCGCTCGACGGGATGAAGCATGCGCAGCATTTCCTTGCCGATTTCGACCTTTGGACGCGCGGGAGCTTGCGTCTGCGCCAACTCGACCATGTTGGGAAGTTCGGGGAGCAGCTTCGGGGCGATTTGCGGAGCCGCAGGATTGACGAGCGTTTGCCTCGGGTGATTCGGGCGAACCGGATCCGTGAAGATCCGCTGCCTCGGATGATACGCATCGGCGCCTTCCACCGGCGGCGTTTCCTTCAATTCGCCCAGCGTCCGGGGCTTGGGTTTCTCCGCGGGGATTTCCACAAGCGGAAGATCGGTGATCGGCCCAGTCCAGGCAAGTTGCGCATTGTCAAACGCCGGATTCCTGCGCGGGGCGAGATTGGGCATGGGGAGCAACAAAATCGCGACATGGCACAACGCCGCGGCCAGGAGCGCGCTGAGCGGAACTTTACTTTCGATCCAGGCATCGCGAAAGAAACTCTGGGAAAGGAAATCTTTCGGCGCTGCGGGTCCGAATATCAGCACCCCAAGACGGCTCGCCCGGCTGTGGCGAAATTCTCCCCATCCGATGCTCAACTGCGGTTCGTTCGCCCCGGGCAAATGGACGGAACTTGCGGCAGGAGGTGCCTGGCCCAGAAGGTCGAAGAGATTCATGCGCGATTCAGCGGACATTGGGTCGAAGAATTATAGCGCGGCGGATCAAATACTTCCCTCATCTCCTTCGCGCGGGCCGGGTCAAAAGAAAATAGATGAGCAAGGCGGGCGAAGGGTTATCTAGGATTCAAGGTTCGCGGGGGCTGAAGCAATTTTACGATAGAACGTGAGCGCGGCGTCGCCCTGCCGCAGGACGCGATAGCGCTCCAACTTGCCCGCCGTTTTGGGCAACTCCATCTTGTGATAGCTCTCCGTGACCACGATCGCCGCTTGATCCAAAAGCCTGGACGAACCGAGGAAATGAAGCACATCCCGGTATTGGTCCCTGGCAGCATAAGGCGGATCCACAAAAACCAGATTGAAATCGCCGCTCGCCGAGGAAGAAGCCTGATCCATCTTTTCCAGGATTTTCATGGCATCGCCGGAGAGCACCCCGGCTTCGGATGCAACGCCCAAAGAGGCGAGGTTTTCCCGAATGATTCTTACGGCCGGCGGATGCCTCTCGACGAAAACTGCATGAGCGGCGCCGCGGCTGAGCGCTTCAATGCCCACAGCGCCTGTTCCAGCAAAAAGATCCAGGAAACGCGCGCCGGAGACATCACCGCCGAGGACGTCGAACAGAGTTTCGCGAAGCCGGTCGCTTGTGGGCCGCAAAGCCTGCCCTTTGAGGCTCTTAAAAATGCGGCTGCGAAATTTTCCGGCGATCACGCGCATTTTTCTCAGCCGATTCGCGCGAGGTGGTAGCGCCGCTGCCATTCCGGCGGCAACGTTTGCGCGACATTCTGCAGAACCGGCGCCTGCGCGGCATCCTCCACAAGCGCGAAGGCTTCGCGTCGCGCGGACTCGAGCAGTTCGCGGTCGCGAATGGGATTGGCGATGTGGAAGCCGAGATCGCCCGATTGCCGCGTACCAAAAAATTCTCCGGGACCGCGCAATTGCAGGTCCGCCTCGGCAATTTCAAAGCCGTTGTTGGTGCGAACCATGGTTTCGAGGCGCGCACGCGCTTCCTCCGTCACGCGCGTAGGAGCCACGAGGATGCAGTGCGATTTCCCGCCGCCGCGTCCGATCCTGCCGCGAAGCTGGTGCAGCTGCGCGAGGCCGAAGCGTTCCGCGTGCTCGATGACCATCACCGTGGCATTGGGAACATCCACGCCGACCTCGATGACGGTGGTGGAGACGAGCACCCGAATTTCATTTTTGCGGAAGCGTTGCATCACGTCGTCTTTTTCCTCGCTTGGAAGGCGCCCATGCAGCAGACCCACTCGCAGCATTGGAAACACCTGCTTCGAGAGCTTCTCGAACTCTTCGAGGGCGGCTTTCAATTCGAGTTTCGATTCCTCGATCACCGGATAAACGATGTACGCCTGGTGGCCCGCTTCCACTTCTCTCCGCAAAAATTCCCATACGCCGGGAAGATGCGGCTCGCTCGTAATGCGCGTGAGGATCGGGGTGCGGCCGGGCGGCAACTCGTCGATAACGGAAACGTCGAGATCGCCATAAAGAGTCAGCGAAAGCGTGCGCGGAATCGGAGTGGCCGTGAGCACGAGAACATGCGGCGCATGGCCGTGCGATACCGCTTTGTCCATCAGCCGCTTCCTCTGCAGGACGCCAAAGCGGTGCTGCTCGTCAATCGCAACGAAGCCGAGACGCGAGAATTCCACCTTCTCTTCGATGAGTGCGTGCGTGCCGATCACCAGCTGCGCCTGGCCGCTGCGGATGCGCTCAAGCGCGGCCGCTTTTTCTTGTGGCTTCAGCCCGCTGATCAATAGTTCGATTCCATAGCCGGCTTTTTCCAGGATGCGCCGCGCAGAAAGGAAATGTTGCACGGCAAGAATTTCCGTGGGCGCCATCAGCGCAGCCTGGCAGCCGTTTTCGATGGCGATCACCGCCGCTTGCAGCGCGACGATGGTTTTGCCGCTGCCGACGTCGCCCTGCAAGAGGCGATGCATCGGCGCCGGCTTTTCCAGATCGGCGACGATTTCCGCGAGCACTCGCTTCTGCGCCGCCGTGGGCTTGAACGGCAGAATGCGCTTCAGAGCTTCGCGGAAGCGCCCCTCGCGAATGTGAAAGGGTACCGCATTTTCTTTCCGCTTTGCTTTGCGGTCCATCGCCAGGCTCAGCTGGTAAAGAAATAACTCTTCAAAAATGAGCCGCTGCTGCGCAGGGGACCGAAACGTGTTCAGGGCTTCGAGCGATTCGCTCGTGGCCGGAAAATGCGTTTGGACCAGCGCCTGCGAGCGCGTGGGATAGCCTAGCCTCGCGCGGAGAGATTCCGGCAGCACGTCCGGCATGCGCGGATCCACCTGTTGCAACGCACCGTAGATCGCCCGGCGAATGCTGCGCGATCCGAACGTGCCGATGGCCTCGTAAATCGGCACGATGCGTCCCACCTCGGTTGAGTCAAGCCCTTCGGCGGCGATCGTTTCGATCTGCGGATTGATCATCTCCAGGCGCGCGGGCCGCAGCTTGTCTATCTCCGCTTTGCCGTGAAGAACGAGCTGCTGCCCCGGTTTAAGGCGCCCTTCGAGATACCCGCCGTGAAAAAATTTGCACGCGAGCGAGCCCGTTTCGTCCTGCACCAGCAAATGATAGGTGGCGTCGCGTCCGCGCATGCCACGGATCGCCTGGCCGCTCAAAACGCGCACGCGCAGCGTAAAAACACCGTTCGGTTGAATGTCCTTGACCTTCGAAAAATGGATGCGGTCTTCGTAGCGAAAGGGCAGATAGTTGAGCAGATCCTCCAGGGTGTAAATACCGCGCTCTGCGAGCAAAGCAGCGCGCTGCGGGCCAACGCCCTTGATCATCCGCACTTCCGTCTGCAGGCCGCCGGCCATATTTCCCTTTATAACATCACCGGGAGAGCAGCGCAGGCCAGCGGAAGCTTGCGCTGGCGCCCATTGTGCCGATACATTGGACGTTCGCTTGTGTTGGCCCTAGGAGGCCCAAGTGCCCGGCAACCATCTCACGTTCGGCCAGAAACGCGCTCTCGTCCTGTGGATTCTCGCGGGAATCGCGGGGCTTTGGTACGCCCAGCACAATTTTTACCGCGCGTTTCCAGAAGCTTCGGTGGATTTCAAGGTCCCGCGCGCGGAAGCGCTGCAGCGGGCGCAGGCCTTTCTTGCAGGGCTCGGCGAAAACGTCACCGGGTACCGCTCGGCAATCGTCTTCGACGTGGACGAGCACGCCAAGGTTTATCTTGAGCGCCAGCTTGGGCTGAAGGAAGCCGATCAGGTCCTCTCGACCCAGGTGAACATCTGGTATTGGGATGTGCGCTTTTTCAAGCCGCAGCAGCAGGAGGAGTTTCGCGTCCGCGTGAGCCCTTCGGGCGCAATCGTGGGTTATGCCCACATCGTTCCGGAAGCGCAGCCGGGAGGTTCGCTGGACCGAGCGGCGGCGGAGAAAGCGGCGCAGGATTTTGCCGCGGCAAGGCTCGGAAAAGACCTGAGCCAGTGGAATTTTCTGCCGGAAGAGGCCAATTCCAATCAGCGGCCGAACCGGCTTGACTGGACCTTCACTTGGGAAAAGAAAGGCTTCAAGGCCAAGGATGCGCCGTACCGCCTCGAAATCGGCCTGATCGGAACAAAACCGGGAGATGCCACCGAATTTCTGAAAGTTCCGGAAGCGTGGAGCCGTGGGTACGAGAGACTACGGTCGAGCAATAACACGCTCGAAACCGTTTTCATCGTTCCCTACATTCTTCTTCTCGGAATGGCCGTGTGGTACGGCATCCTGCTCACAAAACGCGGACAAACGAAGTGGGGCGGCGCGATCAAGATCGGAGTGGTCGCTGCCGGTCTGCTTTTCCTGCAGGGCATGAACGACTGGCCGCTCTGGGGAGCGAGCTACGACACAAAGGATTCCTACGGAAGTTTTCTGGTGTTACAGATTGCCCAGGCGCTCGTCGTCGCCGTTGTGACGGCCCTGACAATTTCCCTCGTTCTGCCCGCGGCTGAACCGCTCTACCGCAGTTCGCAGCCGGAGCGCATGCAATTGAGGCGGGTGCTTTCGCTGCGTGGCCTGCGCACCAAGGAATTTTTCCAATCGGGCGTGGTCGGACTCTCGCTGGCTGCGGCGCACATCGGTTTTATCGTGCTGTTTTATATCGTGGCGACGCAGCACGGCGCATGGGCGCCGCAGGATCTCAACTATTCGGATGCCGTGAATACGAAATTCCCGTGGATTTCCGGGCTGGCCATCGGCTTGCTGGCCTCCACGAATGAGGAATTCACCTTCCGGCTTTTTGCCATTCCCTTTTTTCAGAAATTCACGAAGTCCAAATGGATCGCTGTGATCGTCCCGGCTTTCCTGTGGAGCTTCCTGCACAGCAACTATCCCCAGGAACCTGCCTATATTCGCGGGCTGGAAGTCGGACTGATCGGAATCGTCGCGGGGCTCGTGATGCTGCGCTGGGGAATTCTGGCGACGCTGATCTGGCACTACACGGTGGATGCTTCGCTCGTGGGGCTTTTCCTTCTACGCACGCACAGCCTGTATTTCAAGATTTCCGGCGCGCTGGTTGCGGGTGCAGTGCTAATTCCTCTGGCATATTCGGTAGCTTCGCGGCTTTCGCGCGGAGGATTTGAGCAGGACGAAGATTTGCTGAACGGCGCAGTACCTCCGCCGGACCTCAGCCTGAAAACGGCGGCGTCGGTCGAAGAACAAGAAGTAGCTCGCCGTTACCAGCCTTTGACCGCCGCGATGCTCGGATTCTTGGCCGTTGTGCTGGTCCTCGGCGGGCTGATTGCCTGGAAATTGAAACCAGTGCGCATTGGAGACTACCTGAAGGTTTCCGTGGACGCTCGCGGCGCAAAAGCTCGCGCGGACGAAATCTTGAAAAGCCGCGGAGTGAATCCGGATTCCTATCGCCATGCGACTTTGCTCGTGAACCGCATGGATCCGGAGACCAACGAATTTCTTCGCGAGCGGATTGGCATCAAGAAGCTGAACGAGATTTACGCGACGCAAGTTCCGGGCGCCCTTTGGAGCACCCGCTACTTCAAGGATGGGCAGCCGGAAGAATACGCGGTGGTTCTGTCGCCGGATGGCTCCGCGTACTCCGTGCATCACAAACTCGCCGAGGACGCGCCAGGCGCTTCGATGACCAAGGACGAAGCGGTGGCACTCGCGGAAAATTATCTGCGCGATGTGAAAAAGCTTGATCTGAGCCAGTGGTCGCTCGTCGAGAGCACCTCGGACAAGAAGCCGCATCGCATTGATCACCTGCTTATCTGGCAGTTGAAAGCCCCGCTCGATGGCGGCGGAGATAAAACGGAGCATGCGTACGAACGAGTCGAACTCAGTGTGATCGGCAACGAAATCGCCAATTTTCGCACTTATATCAAAATTCCGGAGGACTGGACTCGCCGCCAGGAAGAGTGGACTCTTCCGCGCACGCTCTACGTTGTAGTGAGGATCCTGTTCTATCTCGGGCTTGGCATCCTCGCCCTAGTTCTTTTCTTCCGCGAGATTCGCTCGCCCGCTGCGCAGGCTGTTCCCTGGCGGCGCTTGGCGAGCTGGGGTTTTTGGGTACTTCTAGGCTATGTGCTGGTTTTCGCGTTTGGAGACCGGCTCCCCGCCGCGTTGCAGCAATACCCCACGGCGATTCCGTTCAAATCCATGATCGGCACCCTCGTCATCGGATTTCTTTTAGGCGGAGCACTTTGGTTCGGCGTCATTGCATTTCTCTTCGGGCTGGCTTGGTTCTATTGCAGCAAGGCGTATGGCGAAGACCGCCTGCCTTCCTGGATGGGAATGCCGGGAGCGTATTATCGCGATGCGTTGTTGATTGGACTCGGTGGCACGGCGGCGTTCGCAGGCATCGGGAGATTGCTCGAACTCGCGTCAAAATACTGGCCCACGGCGCACCGTGCCATTCCCGCGACGGCGTTCCCGGCGAACCTGGACGCCTACCAGCCCTTTGCAGCCATACTGGGTGCCACGGTCATGCACAGTCTGCTGGCTGTCGGACTGCTGGCTTTGATCGCGGGATTTCTGCGCGCGGAGTTGAAATCGGGCGTGCTTCGCATTGTAATTCTGTTCTTCCTCGCCGCAGCGTTTGTGGGAAGCTGGGGCAGCCCCGCGGATTTCGTGAAGCAATTTTTGGCAAACATAATCCTGCTGGGTCTGGTGGTCTTCGGAGTCGCGTGTGTGGCGCAGTTTAATATTCTCGGATGGTTCCTCGTCCTGGCGATCACCTCGCTGCTCGGGGGTGCGGTCGAGCTACTCAGCCAGCCGAATCCCTTCTACCACGCACAAGGATATGGAGCGATTCTCCTGCTTGTGTTTATGCTGGCTTGGCCGCTGGTCGCCTGGAAAGCGAGCAAGGCGGTGGCCGCTCCATGAAATGCCCGCCTTGGCGAAATTCAATGTTTAGGCAACCCGGCGATTTCGCGTGGATTCGGAAACTATAATGGGTCTCCTTTCGTTGTATCCAAGAGAGGTGGCTGCTCACCCGATGGTTGGGTTTGCGTCCAAAATGGATAGTTACGCTGTGCCTGCTATCTGGTCGGGGGCTTTGCGTTGCTCTAAGGTGTTGCCATGAAAGGGCCAACGCCACCAGATACGAAGAGAAAGCGAATTATGCCACTTCCAGGATGGGCATTGGCTTTGGCCGATGATGCTGGCCGGACCAGCGCTGCGCAGGCTGCTCTGGCCGCGGTGACCTCCTTGCCCGATCTCGATGAACGGACTCTCGTCGTCCAGGCTCAAGGCGGCAACCGCGCCGCTTTTGAGGAATTGGTGCGCAGGTTTGACCGCGACGTGCTTCGCCTGGCCCTGAACCTGATGAAGAGGCCGGAGGATGCTCGCGACGTTTATCAGGAAGCGTTCCTGAAGGTTTATCGGAATTTGCATCGTTTCCGCTTTGAGTGCAGCTTTTACACCTGGCTCTACCGCATCGTCACAAATGTTTGCCTGGATCATCTGCGCCGGCGCCAGGCGCGCCCGGAAGACCAGGCGCCCGATCTTGGCGCGGCGCATCGCGAGGATGGTGCGCGCGACTTTTTCGAGCACCAAAAGGAACACCGGCCGGCGCTCGACCCGGAACGCCGCTACATCGGCAAGGAAATTCAGGCGCGCATCGCGCTCGCCATGGAGCGGCTTTCGCCGCGCGAGCGAATTGTTTTTGAGATGAAACATTACCAGGGACTCAAGCTGCGCGCCATCGGCGACGCGCTGGGAACCACCGAAGAGACGGTGAAGAATTCGCTCTTTCGCGCCACGCGAAAACTGCGCAACGAACTGGGAGGCTTGCGATGAGCTCGCAGCCCGGCGATCTTCGGCGCTGCGCGGATGTTGCGCCCCTCCTGATTTTCTATTCCTGCGATGAAGTAACCGTTGAAGAGCGCCGTCAGATCGAAGCGCATCTCGCCGGTTGCGCGGAATGCCGGGCTCAACTCAACGAAGAGGAAGAATTTGGAAACGCGCTTGTCAACGTTCCCCAGGCGGCGGACCAACTGGACGGCTCTGGCAAATTGCTCGCGCAATACCGCAGCGAGCTTTCCGAAGCTCTCGACGATCTCTCCGCCCCGCCGGTACAAGAGCACTGGCAGCCATTCGGCGGGCTGCGGCGCTGGATGGCGCTGCGTCCGGCGTGGAGCGCCGCGCTATTGCTTGTGCTGGGCGCGGTTCTTGGCCGCCAGGTCTGGCAGTGGCTGCCCACCAGTGGCTCCGGTTCTGGCGGTACTGCTGTGAATGTCCTTGCCGCTCCAAAGATCACCGAAGACCAGCTTTCCAAAATGTCCGTGGCGGGAATCAATTTTTCGGGTCCGAGTTCCGATCCTGACACAGCAACCGTGCAAGTGCAGATGCAGGCGGAACAGCCTCTGGTCATATCCGGAAATCTGGACGACGCGGACGTGCGCCGTGTGTTGACCTATGTTGTCGCCAACGGCCAACGGTTCGATCCGAGCGTGCGGCTGGACTGCCTCGACGCGTTGAAGTCGCACACCAGCGACGCGGACGTGCGCCGCGCCCTGCTCGCCGCGGCGCGTAAGGACCAGAATCCCGGGGTGCGCATGAAGGCTCTCGAAGCCTTGCGCGAGGCTACTTCCGATCCTTCCGTGCGCGAAGTGCTTCTGGAGGCGCTCAATCATGATGCGAATCCCGGCGTGCGCATTGAAGCCGTGAACCTGCTGGTTCATTCGCTGGAACAAGTCTCTCTGGCCGGGCCGGACGCTGATTCAGCCGGTACGGCTGCGGACGCGACGCCGCAGGATTTACGAGCCGTCATCGCGGCTGGATCCTCCACGGAGCGCGTGATTCACGCATTGGAGGAGTTGCGGCGTCACGATCCGAACCCTTACGTGCGTCTCAGGAGCGCCGCTGCTCTCCGCCAGATCGGCCCGCAGGATTTGCAGTAGCTCTTGCTCGATTCAGAGGTTCATTCTCGAAAATGAAGTTGACCGCCAATTCGGTGAAGCTTTCGCGTGCGCGTTGCGCGTTTCCTGTCGTTTTGTTTTCGGCCCTGCTCGCCGTATTTTTTCTTTCTGTGGCGCCATTGCAGGCGGCAGGAAGCGACCCAGCATCGAGCGATCCCGGCGTGGCGCATGTTTCCGCGATCCGAAAAGGCACGTTGGAAACCCGCGAAGGGCTGACCTTGCGCCTGAACACGGACCTGGGTTCCGTGACTGTGGTGCCTCTCGATCGCGGCGCTGCTCCCGTGGTTCGCTACACGGTCCGCGTGGAAACCGATGCCCGAGGGAAAATGGCGCAGGAACTCCTTGATCGCTATTCCCTTTCCGCGCGCAGCAATCCATCCGGAGTGGAAATCACGGGCAATCTGCCGCCGGATTCTTCCGCGGACTCCGCAAATCCGCCGCAGTTCTGGGTGCACTTCGAAATTTCCGTTCCCGCCAGCTACAGCCTGGACATCAACACGGGTGCCGGCGATATCCGGGCGGGCAGCATTGGGGGAACAGCTTCCCTAATAACCCAGGGCGGAAATATTTTCACCGGTAATATCGGAGTCTACGGCGCGCGCAATATTGCCCTGGGGCGCCCTGTCGCGCGCCTGGAAACGCAGGGGGGGCACATCCACGTTCAGGATGTTGCCGGCGACCTGTCCGCGTTCACGGCCGGCGGTCACATCGTCACCGGCAATATCGCGGGTGATGCTACTTTGCGAACCGGCGGCGGGCACATCACCTCCGCGGGGATCGGTGGCCGCGCCGAATTGTCCACGGAGGGCGGCAACATCACCGTGGGACATGCGGGCAGCTACGTTGGCGTAAGAACGGGCGGAGGCCAGATTGATTTTGGCGAGGTTCATGGCTCCGTGCGCGCGCAAACGGGCGGCGGCGGCATTCGCATTATGTATGTTGCCGGCCCCATGGAAGTCGAGTCTACAGGCGGCAGCATTTGTTTGACGCAGGTCGCCGGTGCCGTTCGCGCTGCAACCGGCGACGGCACGATCACGGCCTGGATTAATCCGGATTCTTCCTCTTCGAGTTCTTCGTCAGGCAACGCCGTTCATCTTGCGGGAGCTTCCCAGCTCGCTTCCGGCGCCGGCGACATCGTGGTCTTTCTTCCACGCAACCTCGCAGCGAACATCGAAGCGACCGTTGAAAATGGCGGCGAGCAGCGCATTGACGCCGACCCTGCCCTGGCGCTGCAATTTCAAAAGTCTTCCGGTTCGGGTTCTGTTCATGCCATTGCCCTGCTCAATGGTGGAGGAGCTCCTCTGCGTTTGCGCACCATTGATGGAAAGATCCGCCTGAAATTCCTCGATTCCGAAACCAAGCTGCGCGATTCCCTGATCCGGGATCAGCTCGCGCGGCTCCGCAGGGATTTCCCGGATTTTCCTCCCCCACCTGCGCTTGCGCCGGTTGCGCTCCGCCAGTTCGCTCCCGCTCAACCCGAGCCTGAAGCGGCGCCCGAGCCCCCCCTTGCGCCCCAGGATGCGCCAAGCGGCTGGACGGGAAGCTGGATTGACAAACTCGAACTCACCATTCTCGGCGGCGTTCGCGAAGACGCCGATGAGTTCCAGACGCGCCTCGTCTATGCTCCGAAGCCGGCCTATCCGGAAATCGCCAGGCGCGCCGGAGTCGAAGGAATCGTTCGCCTGCAAGTTCGGCTCACCAGAAATGGGCGAATCGAAGTTCAGAAGCTCATCGAAGGCGAGCCGTCGCTCGCCGATGCGGCGATTTCAGCGGTCCGGAATTGGAAGGGAAAGCCGGTTGTGCTCGATGGGAAGCCGGTGGATGTCATTTCAACGGTGACGTTTAATTTCCAGCTGCACTAGCGCAGCGGTTCTCACTCGAGAGATTTTTGGGCCCAGGGTCAGGATGTTTCGCGAGTCAGACTCGTCTTCGAAGGGGGAGATCATGAAGCTTCGCAAATCTCTGTACTTGGCTGCGCTCTTCGTTGTCATTCTTGGCGTATCGGCGGTTCCCGGATTCGGCTACAGCAAGGAATTCGACCAGTTATACCCATTGCAACCCGGAGGCACGTTTGACCTGCAAAATGTTAACGGCGCAGTGGAAGTTCAGGGCTGGGACCGCAATGAAGTCGAAGTCCACGCCGTCAAGACCGCCAAGCACCGCGAATCCGACATTGACCGGGTTTCCATTGACGTGAGCGCGCACCCCAGCGCGGTTTCCGTCTCCACCCGCTATCCCCAGGGCGAAGGCGTGGAAGTGGCCGTCGAATACGCGATTCATGTGCCGCAAACCGCGCGCATCGAGCACCTCGGCACCGTCAACGGCACACTTCGCATCTCCGGAGTGACCGAAGTCGAGGATTTGCGCACCGTCAACGGCAATATTGAGGTCTTTGAGGCCGGCGGCAACGTGCATGCTCACACGACGAATGGCGACGTTCACCTCGAGCTCGCCCATCTCCGCGAGGCCACGGGCGCCCTTGCGGAAACCACCAACGGTTCCGTCCTCCTCGCCGTTTCGCCCGATGCCGGCGCCGATCTTGAAGCGTTGTGCCTGAACGGCAACTTCCGCTCTGAGTTACCCCTTCAGGTGGAAGAGTCGCTGCGGCCCCGGGAAACGCGCGGCAGGTTGGGCAAGGGCGGCACGCCGATCCGCTTGCGCACCATCAACGGAGGAATTCGAGTGGTCGCTCTGCGATCAACGGTTTGATGTTTGCCGCGTCTAAGCCCGTAGGAGAGGGAACACCCATGAACAAACGAAACATTTTGCTTACCGCTGGACTCGCCGCGCTGGGCCTTGTGCTTATTGCCCTGCCGAGTCCTTCCGTTCCGTTGCAGGAAGCACCGCAGGAACCACAGGAGGCGCCTGCGCCTCCACAAGAACCGTCTTCCCGTTCTGAAAAGCAGATGAAAGAACTTCACAAGATGGTGATTTCGCTCGGCGAAGGAGACAGTTGGCTCGGCGTGGAAACGCAGGAAGTCACCGCCGATACCGTGAAAGAAGATAAGCTCCCCGTAGAGCGCGGCGTGGTCATCGGTAAAGTTCTCCCGGACAGCCCCGCGGCAAAAGCGGGACTCAAGGACAACGATGTGGTTACGGCTGTGAACGGTCAGACCGTCGAAGGCACCGTGGAATTCCGGCGCATGATTCACGAGATTCCGGCCGGCCGCAAAATCCAACTGACTATCTGGCGCGACGACCATTCGCAGACCCTGGAAGCCACGCTCGGCAATTCCGACCAGAACATCCACACTCAGATCGAATCCGCGCCGCGCGTTTTTTCCTTTCACATGCCGGAAGCCGTGGAAATCCCCGAAATCCCTCCCATGGAATGGTCCGGCGACTTCGTGATGGGCGGACACCCGCGTCTCGGCGTGGAAGTTGAAGACTTGCAGGGTCAACTCGGCAAGTACTTCGGCGCTCCGGATGGCGAAGGCGTGCTGATTCAGAGCGTAAATTCCAATTCGCCCGCCGAAAAAGCGGGCATCAAGGCGGGTGACGTGATTGTCTCGGTGAATGGTGAACGCATTCGCACCGTTGGCGACTTGCGAGCGAAGCTCTCGTCCTCAAAAGACAGCACGAGCGTCAAAATGGGTCTCCTGCGAAACAAAGCCGACATCACGCTGTCTGTGGAGCTTCCGCCACCCGCCGCGCCAAAAATAATGAAGCGCATGGCTCTCCGCACCACCATCTGATCGCCTTGAAAGAGAAAAGGCCCGGCGAATCTGCCGGACCTTTTTTTATTCATCGATCGCATCCGCATCCTAACCGCCGCCGCGACCGTATTTTTTCGCGAGCCGCAGCGCTCTCCGAATCTTTTCCCACATCCGCCCGCCCTTCGAATCCGCATCCGTTTGCCAATCCTCTTCCGTGGGGGAAAACAGAAGTCGCAGCAGATACCGCGCTCCGGAAACTCCGCCCCCATGCATGGCCATGCGAAAGGCTGCTCGCTCGAGAATTCCAGGGGCTGTCTTGCCAGCCGCAGGGAGTCGTTTCTCCACTTTCTCTCGGATTCGCGACAAGCCTCCATCCCAGGCAATTGCTTTCTGCAATTCAGCCGGCGCCGGTGCGCGCAGGATTTTCTCCCCAAGATACAAGGCCGCGCGGACCATTCGCTCTGCTCCCGCGGCCGCCGCCGAATCGCTCACGGCCGCCCAATCCAACTCTCCATCTTTCGCGGCAAGTGCGGCTACGTCGGCAATCCAGATCAGCCGCTCCCAAAAGTGTTTCGCGCCGTGAATGCAGATCAAGACAAACTCATCCTCCAGCGCCAGCGCCGGAATCGCGTGCCCGTCAATCATCACGTGCGTTTTGCGCCGGTAAAAATCCTCGATCGGGAGTTTCTTGGGGAAGTACCTCAGCGTCTCTGCGGTATGAAATTCAATCACCGAACGCGATTCCGCCCTGAAAAACAGATATTGGCCGGGAATTCTAGCCGCTTCGATCTCGGCAAGCGGCACAACCGCTTCATATCCGGCATTTCGCATCAAGCGGGTGATCCGCGCAATATCTGCCTGCCGCGACAGGAAGTCGAGGTCGCCATACTGGCGTCTCCCGGCATCTCCATACGCCCGCACGGAAAGCACCGGGCCTTTTACGACCGGAACCTCCAATCCTTCTCCATGCAGCATTGTTACCAGCCGCAAGAGCTCCGCGGTGATTCGCAAAGTGTGGATGATCTGCGTACGATGAAGTTCTTGAAGAGTTTGCCGCGCCTCTGGGGGAATCCCCGCATCCGGAAAGGTATTCAATCGCGCAACCAGGTGCGCGAGCACGCCATGCCGCACGGCAAGCGCAGCGATCGCTTCCCAGTTTTGCGGATGCTGAAGCAGGTCATTCATCTTCTTCTGATCCGGATGCGGCGAACAGCTTTCCCGGAGCAAAAGCCACTCGTTTCTCGGATCCGCAGTCTCTGCTGGTGGGTTCAGCGTCAAACATCATCTCCTCGCGGCATGGTTCGGAATAGCTTCGCAGGAAATGAGCGCGTTCAGCGGGAAAATTTATCCGCGAGTTCTCCCGCCCGCCGGAACGCCTCCTCGGGGTGCGCGAACACGTGCGGAAAGAGCCGCGACGCCTCAACCGCAATCTCCTGGAGTGGGGACTGTCCATTCATCGCCTGGAGCATCCAACGCTCCGCCTGGCCTTCTTCGGAAAGCACCGGAGTGAATTCCGCGGCTCGCCGCCGCAGCGAGGAGGGAGGAAAACTTGCTCCGTAGAAATTGGATTGTTCAAACCGCAACTCCGGCCTGCCTTCTCGAGAACTGAATTGCGTTATCCAGCGCCAGATGTAGTCCGTTCCCACGGGATCGGCATGCAGTTCGGCCAGCACTTCCTCGCCTTCCGCCAATTTCACAGGTTCCAGCCAAGGCAAAAAAACGTGTCCGTAGACGGTCTCGCCGGCCCGCGGGCCCGTTGAAAATCCAATGCCTTCGTAAAGATCCGTCTCGAACCAAAGCCCCAGGCCATGTGCCGTGCCATCCCGAAGGATGCGAAAGCTGAGGTTCGCCGCTGCACGGGTATTTGCTCCTTCGCCATAATTCACCGTGCACCAAGCCTTCTCTTGGGAGAGAATCTGTTCCGGCTTGAACTGCGCTTTATACAGCCCATTCAAAACAGTGGGAAGCGAAGCGGAAAGATTCAGACCATTCACTTGCCGCCACGGAGAAGTTATTCGGCGGTGCCGGTCGTCGGCGTCCACGATGGCGGCGAACAAAACATCGCGCTGCGGGATCAGGATTCCCCGGTCAGCCAAAAACCTTTCTCGCGCATCGTTCACGCTGAGAATTGCCTGATCGAAAAGCGGCAACGCGCCTCGCAGGTCGGAAACAATCACGTCCACTTTTTCCGGCAGTCGAATCTGGCGGGAATTCCCCTTCAAGAATTCGATCCGGTCCGACAAGCCGTTGCTTTCCGCCAGATGGCGCGCAAAATCCACCACTCCGTCCATTTCAATGGCAAACACTCTTCTCGCTCCGGCTCTGCATGCCAGAAACGCTAGAATCCCCGGTCCGCTTCCAATGTCCGCGACCGCATCCCCTGGCTTCACGGCCCGCGCGATGGCCTCCGAGTACGCAGCAAATCGGACCTTATCGCTGATCATCTCTCCGAATTCATCCAGGGAGTACATCAGCGGCGCGCCGGAATCCCGGCTGCTAGAGGCCAGACGGCGAGCTTCGCGGCATCCTTCTCAATCAGCTCGCAAAGAGTTCCGAGCCTCGCTGGATTCTTGTGGGGAAACAATCGGCGCATCATGACGTCTTCCGTCAAACGGGCGACCGCGTCAAATTCTGCCGCTCGCTGCTCTTTGGTCAGAAGCCAATTCATGTACGTGTTTTGTACCAGCTCGAGCACCGCCTCGCGCCGGGAAATTTCTTCCAAGCGAGGCGCGAATTCGCCTCTTGCCCTCGGCATCAGAAAGTAGACTGCCTGCAATGGCCGTCTCTTCTCCTCGAATTGCGCGCGATTTCCGTCCAGTGCAAGATAGCGTTTCTCCCAGCTGGCGGTCAGGCGCGGCAGGGAGTCGTTCGAACCGAGCAGGCTCTCCACGGAATCAGGCCAGAGACACACGCGGGGATAGCCTGGAAGCACGTGGAGCACTCCTTCCAATTCTGCCAACGCGGAAATATCTTCACAAAGTACCGGAGTTCCCCTGAGAGCGAATGCTCCCGCCGTGGTGGACTTGCCGGCCCCCGCCGGCCCGCAAAGCACCACCGCGCCACCGCAGAGTGACACTGCGCTCGCATGAAGTGACGTGACCCAGCGGCGCCGAAGCACGAAGCCCAGCACCGGGCCCAGAAGATAGACCGCCATATCTTCGAGGCTCAATTCGGGCAAATAGCGCGCCCATAGTTTCGTGGCCGCTCTGTCGATTAGAAATTCCGCACC
>DATIXL010000054.1:0-34277 GCA_035518615.1 Terriglobales bacterium
GATCAATCCGCCGGTGGTGCGGGTATGCCAGGCAAACACCAGATGAGCCATACCGCTGAAAACAAGCAGCCAGGCGACCAGGATATTCACTGCGATCCCGGCTGCCTGAGGCAATGCGATGGCAAGAAGACCGGCCAGGATCAGCAGGACGCTGAGCCCGATGGACCAACCCACAGACTTTTTGACGATTGTGCCGAGAGAAGAAGCGCTCATGACGCCTCCTTGTTCAAGATGGGATCCTCGGTTGGGGCCTACGGTATGTGCGCATCCTACGCTTCTCCTGGCCTGGACACAACAAATGTACCGCCAGGGCAGGCTACCCGGCTGGGCGGTGCGGCGGCTGCGTCCGTCAGCGGGAGTAGCGGCCCATCCATTCGCCGTGGGCGAGGACGTGGCCGGCCATGGCGCGCTCGAGATCGGCCTTGGTCGAGCCGGACTTCAGAGTGAGCATGGCATCGAGCGCATAGAGCTTGAAGAAATAGCGGTGAGGCTTGCCCGGAGGCGGACAAGGGCCGCCGTAGCCGGTTTTACGAAAATCATTGCGGCCGTGAAGAGCGCCATTTTCGAGCGACTCCTGCTTGGGGACGTTTTCGGGCAGGCCGCGGAATTGCGGAGGCAGATTGAAAAGCACCCAGTGAACCCAGGTGCCGGCGGGAGCATCGGGATCGTCGGCGATGAGAGCAAAACTTTTGGTAGCCGAGGGCGGATCGCTCCAATGGAATTCGGGAGAAATATCCTCGCCGTCGCAGGTGAATTGCCGCGGAATGTTGCCTCCAGAAGCGAAGGACGGGCTGGAGATGGTGATGGTCGCAGGCATGGGTTTGCCTCCCTTAGCGTGATTGCCGCGGCAGGCCGCCGCACCCATCAAAAAGAAAAGGCAGATCGCGGCGGTTCTTGCATAGCGCATGAGGGCCCCTCAGAAGATTCCCGGCCGGGAGCGGCAGGATTTTCGATTCTAGCGCCGGGCGGGCTGGAAGGAAAACCGCCGATCCGAGGATTTAAGAACGGGCGCGGAGGAACTCCGCGACGCGCGAATGGCCACGAGATTCGGCCAGCTGCGCTGCGGACTTGCCGTCACCTGTCGTGGCGTGGAGGTCGGCTCCCGCATCGAGAAGCATCTCGACGATTTCGAGGCGCCCGTCGGCGGCAGCGGTGAGGAGCGGGGAGTACGCCTGGCCGTAACGGTGATTCACATTAGCGCCGCACGAGATGAGCCAATTCACGATGGCTGCGTGGCCGCTTGCGACGGCGCCCGTCAGAGCCGTGTAACCGGTGGAGTTGGTTGAGATTGAATTCACGTCGGCGCCATTCTCGTGGAGGTATTTTGCGATGTCGGCGTGCCCAAAAACGGCGGCGAGAGCGAGGACGGGAAAGCCGTCCGGAGAGAAGCTTTTCGCCAGGGCGGGATCTTGTTCGACGAGTTCTTTTACTCTCGCAAATTGTCCCGCGGCGGAAGCTTCGTGCAAATCGAGCGCGGCACCGCGCGCGATCAAGGCGTCGCGGATTTCCCTGCGGCCGTTGTAGGCTGCGAGCAGGACACCGCTTTGCCCTTGCTCGTTCCTGGCGTTCAGCAGCTCCGGCTGCGCGTCGAGCAGGGAGTTGACCGCAGAAATATCCCCGGACCGAACTGCATCAAAAAATTCTTTCTTCCCGTTCATGGAAATTGTCTCCGGCACTGTTCGGACATGTGACGCGCAGTGGACGCGGGGGATAGCGGCACGGAAAAGGAATTTCCGCAATCTCGGGAGAAGATGAGCGAAGTTCGGTACCGGCACAATCGAGCGATCAGCGCCTCGCGCGATCTTTGCGAACGGCTTCTTCAATCAGGGCATCGAGTTCGTCGCGCTTTAGGGTGATTTCATCGGCGGGGCTATCTTCGGAATCGGAAGTGACCGGGAGTTCCGAACCTTCGCCGGGCGGGGTGGTCACTCCGTAACGGGTTCGCGCGGCCATCAACTTGGCTACCTCGCGGCTGGAGAGGAGTTTGGGCGAGCCGGCGCTCTCCGCAGCCAGCACGATCCTTGCCGTGTGCTCGACGGTTTCCATGCGGTAAAAGGCGGTCAGAAGATCAGGGCCGCAAGTGACCGCGCCATGATTGGCGAGCAAGAGCGCGTCGTAATTTTCCACGTAAGGCTCGAGCGCGAGGCTGAGTTCCGGAGTTCCGGGAGTAGCGTAACGCACCAGGGGCACCTGGCCCAATCCGATGATGACCTCGGGAAGAAGGGCCTGATCCAGAGCGCGCCCAGCGACTGCGAATCCCGTCGCCGCGGAAGGATGGGCGTGGCAGACGGCATTTACATCCGGCCGCACGCGGTAAAAGAGCAGATGCATCAGAACTTCGGAGGATACTCTTTTCCCACCGCTCAATTGCCTGCCGTCCAGATCAATCAGTACAAGGTCATCCGGCGATAGCATTCCTTTATTCATGCAGGTGGGGGTCGTCAAAATGCGGCCGTCGCCGAGGCGCACCGAGATGTTGCCCTCGCAGGCCACGATGTATTTGCGGTCGTACAGCCAGCGGCCCGCTACGCAAATCTCCCGCCGGTGCTCTTTTTCGCTCTTTGAATGTCCCGCCAACACAGACCCGGAGTTCACGACCGACACTCCCTCCACGCGCGGAATTATCCTCCGCGCGGCATGATTTGCAAGTTAATTTTGCCCGGCCCGCTGGGGACAGCGGAGCGACCTGTTCGGGCGCCCAAGTCTACGCGTAAATGCCACGCATTTTCAATGCATTTGCGACGCGGTCAATCGCGACCATGTAGGCGGCGATGCGATTGTTCACTTTGTGCTTCGCGGCATAGTGCACGACCTGGTCGAAGGCGTTCTCCATGACGTCCTGGAGACGTTCGTTCACTTCGCTCTCGCGCCAGAAGAAACCCTGGCGGTCCTGTACCCACTCGAAGTAACTTACGGTCACGCCCCCAGCATTTCCTAAGATGTCGGGAATCGTAAAAATTCCTTTGCTTTCGATGATAGCGTCAGCCTGCGAGGTGGTCGGCCCGTTGGCACCTTCACAAAGGACTTTGGCCTGGACCTGGAGAGCATTCTTATCGGTGATCTGGTTTTCGATTGCCGCGGGAATGACAATTTCGCAAGGTTGGAAAAGGACGTCGCGCGCGCTCATCTTTGTTCCGCCCCCAGGAAATTCCTGCAACGGCCTTTTTTCACCAACGACCCATTCGATCATCTTCGCAACGTCGAAACCATTCTCGTTGTAGAGACCGCCTCCGATATCCGCCAGGCCCACGATCTTGTAACCGGCCTTCTGCATCAGGTGAGCAGCCATGGAGCCGACATTTCCAAAACCCTGAATGACGACGCGGCAGCCTTCGCGCTTCATTTTCAGAAGCGCCAACGCTTTGTCACAGCACATCATGACGCCGCGTCCGGTGGCTTCCTTGCGGCCACGCGATCCGCCCAGTTCGATGGGCTTGCCGGTCACAACGGCGGTGGTGGCCTGCCCGACATGCATCGAGTAGGTATCCATCACCCAAGCCATAGTTTGCTCATTGGTGCCCACATCGGGAGCGGGAACGTCGCGCTCAGGTCCCAACCAGCTCGCGAGTTCGGCAGTGTAGCGCCGCGTCAAGCGCTCAAGTTCGCCACGGGACATTTTTCTCGGATCGCAAACTACTCCGCCCTTGGCGCCGCCGAAAGGAACGTCCACGACCGCGCATTTCCACGTCATCCAAGCCGCGAGAGCGCGTACTTCGTCAATGCTCACGTCCGGGGCAAAGCGGATTCCGCCCTTGCCGGGTCCTCGCACGGTCGAATGCAGCACGCGGTAACCCGTAAAAACTTCCAAGTGTCCGTCGTCCATTCCCACGGGAATGTACAGTGTGATTTCTTTGTCGGGATACCTCAGATAGCGGTACACACCCTCTTCCAGGCCTAATTTCCTGGCGGCCTCTTCAAAACGCGCTTCGGCGTTTTGATAAACGCTCAAATGTTCCGTCAGCGCTTCCGACATGCAAGATTCTCCTCTGCGAACGCGCGCTGTTCCGAGCGCGGACCTTCGCCTCGCAGCGCAACTCCCGATCTCCGAGAACTCCGCACTTCCTGCCGACAAACTATCGAAGGCGCGTGAGTCTCCCGTACCGCTGCAGGCGGTTTATCGTTAATTCGCATTTTGGCTGATGATCGCGAAGGGCGGCGGGCTACCCTCCCGCCGGTCCGTCATCAGTCCGGGCCGCCAGTATACGTATCCTATCCCGGTCGCTGCAAGCCGGTGGCGGCAAGCGGGTTGAGTTCACGACAGGGTTCATTTCAAACCGATTCCGGGCGGCTTCCGGCCCGAAGTAGATTTTGAAATCCTGGAGAGCGCACGTGTTCTTGCGTTTGTAAGACGATTGAAAAAATGATCGGAATTTTCGGCTGGCGCTACTGAATCCGGAACTGAACCGTAACCGTAAGATGCATGGCGACGGGCTTATCGTCGAGCATGGCCGGCTGATAACGCCACTGGCGCACCGCGTCCTTAGCGGCTTCATACAAAAGCGCGGGACCTGAGAGAACTTTCATGGTGGTCACGTGACCGGAAGCGTCAATGAAGGCGTCAATGAGTACGTCCCCGGAGACCCGTTGACTCCGTGCCAACGCAGGATACGTGGGCGCAACGGAGTGCAGCAGGCGAGCCGGCTTTACATCTCCACCAATCGGAACGGGCGCCTTGGGTTGGGCTCCGTGATCCGCGAGCATGGTCGCGGTTGCCGCGTCGCCGGCCGTCGCCGGATCGTTCCCAATATTAATCCCCGGGGCAGCGACGTCCTGCTGCGCGGGAGTGGATGAATTCACCATTGGAGCCGCAAGCTGCACATCACCCATGATTGGCTTTTTCGCCTGGGCTTCCGCTGTTTTGTCCTGAAGTGCCTGGTGCTTTCGGGCTGCTTCCATCTTCACAAGTTCCCTGGCAGCTTCAGCTGAAAGAGAAGCCGCGGGAGTCGCCGGTGGAATTGTTCGCGGGGAGGAGGATTCGTCGTTTCGCCCGTTTGCGGGAGCGAGATTGTTTTGCGATGCAGCGTCCTGGCCCGGATTCTCGGTTCGCGCCGCATCCGTTTGAGGTGCCGGTACGGATCCCGGCAACGTCGCAAACGTTGGCGTATTGGACGGTAGAGCAGCGGGAGCGGCACGGCGGAACCGAAAGTACCAAACGCCTCCTGCCGCCGCCAAGACAAGTCCCGCAGCCAAAGCTCCTATGAGCAGACCCTTTCCCGATTTGACCGGGGAGGCGGTCTGCTCCAGAGTTTCGCCAAAAAGCTGGGTACCAAAGGTTGGAGCTGGCCCTTCGCTCTGAAACGATGGCCCACTCACAGTTTCGCTCTCCGCAGTATCGCGGGGCTCTTCAATGACGACTTGCTTGGCGTGCTCGATGGGAACGGCCACAGACGGCGCGACAGGAGCGGCGTTGCGGGCCAACGGCTCGAGCCACGCAGGAATCTTCACTTCTTCCGCAGCTAGATCTAACGTTGACCGGCGCGTGGGTAGTGTTCCTCTTTTGTTCGTGGGAGCTTCTGTCTTCGCCTCTGGCGCAGGTGGGGCAAGCTTCGCTTCCGAATGCACAATCTCAAGAACTTTGCTGTGCGCTTCGGAAACTGCGCCGGCTTCCGGCTTATGCGGCTTGGGCTCCGCCTTGGAAGATGATTCGGCGAACTGCATTGGGGAGAGCTGTTCCTGCAGCCGCGCTGCTTCCTGTTTGAGCGATACCGTGCTCGTTTCCGGCGCATGCCAGGACGGTCCGGAAACGCCTCGAGTTTCTTCGAGAAAAGTCGCGGGTTTGCTTTCTGGTGCGCGTGGAAAATCAATCACGGACGCCGTTGGCGGCGCTTGCGTCTTCGCCGGAGTTGGAGTAGCCGGAAGGATTGCTGGGACAGAGTTCGGGGCGGGAGGTTTTTCCAAATTGATGGGCGGCATGCTCATCGGCGCAGGCGGCGCGGAGGTCTGAGCGGCTACAGGTTTTGGCTCGCTGGCCCGTGGCAGCGGAGCACTCAGCGGAACTTTTGGACTGGTGGACGCAGGAGGAGCCGCCGTTCCCGTCTGGGCAGGAGTAACGGTGCGTTCTCCCGGAAAGCGCATGCCCCAAAAACTCGCCGCAGGTTCCGTGAATTCCAGCTCGACGTAGCCGCTGACGTTCCGGTAGTTTTTCGATTTGACGACCTGGCAAACCACTTCCTTCTTGGAATTTTCGTTTGTGAGGAACAGCAGTTGCCCGGGCGCCACGGAGGATGCCAGCCGGATTACCGCTCCGTGCGAGAAAATCAACACGGTCTTGGTTGTTTCGGAAAACGGCTCGCGTTTGTCGCTACCTTCGACAGTCCGCGCACCGTTCACGGTAACCGGAACTTCCAGCGCCACGGGCTGCGTCGCAGGCGCGTTTCGCGTTCCTCCGGTTTGAACTTCTGTTTCGTTAACGATGGGTGCCATGGCGCGCTCGCTTGCTCTGAAATTTTTCGCTGGGACTCGAAGAGTTAGGATTCCCCGGCAACCTCTATATCTTCTGTCTGCGGGGCAAGCGGAGCGATAGTACGCGGGTACTACGATGGAACTCCTGTACGGAAGGACAGGGCCCTTTTCTGACCTTAAGGATTTCTCATTGACGTGGCGGGGCAAAAATGGCAGCACGACGACGTGCCGCCACCACGATTTTCTGAACGCCACGACGAATGGCATCCAGACGGCAAGGCTTTGGGCCCGGTTGGGAAAAACTATTTCTGGAGATTCAGCGGCGGCTCAAATTGCTGATCGAGTTTGACCTGGTAGCCGGTCACCAGTTTGTTTGTCTCATTGGCCATTCCGATGATGGCCTGCAATTCCTTGAACATTGCCGCCGTCATGCCCTTCTTGAAAGCGGAAGCGGTATGCGACGCAATGCAGTAGTGGCAGTTGTTCGTCACGCTCACCGCCACATAGATCATCTCCTTGGTCACTGCATCGAGCGCTCCCGGCGCCATGATCGCCTTGATGTCCTCCCAGGTGCGTTTCAGAAGTGCCGGATCGTGCGCGATGGCTTTCCAGAAATTGTTGATCCAGTCCGTTTTGCGCGTGGCCATGATGTCGTCGTAGATCGCGCGCACTTCCGGGCTGGCATCTTCGTACTCGATCAATCCAAACGTGGACATGTTCTTTTCTCCGATGTGGGAAAACCGTTGCGGGGCGTTTCGACCGCAGGATGTACGAAGACAACTTAGCAGGAAGCGCGGTTCGAGGCCAGTCGGAGGACCCGTAACTCGGCAAAAAACCTTGGGAGAAAGGGCCTTCCTGACGTAATGTACGGTGCGACTGCGTGCTCGATTGCGCAGCATTAAATCGTATTAATATACGAATCAGCGGAGGGCCCATGAATCTTCTTGGTCCGGGATTCCGTCATACCGCTGCCGGCATTGGACTCGCTCTCGCTGTGGTCTCAACTTTATTCACCGCATCTTCCTTCGGGCAAACTGTTCGTGTGGATATCACGCCGTCCAAAGCCATTTCTTTCGATCCTGACAAGGCCCTGGGGACCTCGATGGACATTCTGCCTGCGAAACAATTCGATCGAGTCTATTCGCAGGAGATTACGAAAGAAGGACTCTCGGCTGGATGGGGCCCGATCACATACCGCCAAAATACAGAACTTTCCATTGCGGCTTGGCACTGGAATCCCAACGGAACCTGGAGCGATGCCGCACACCAGAGCGGCTATTTTACCGGAAGCACGGAGCCAAAGGATTTCATTCGCGAATCGTTTGGCTACCCGCTTCCCCACCGGGGCAATACGCGCAACGGCGGATCTGAGCATGGTTATTCGCGGCTGACGGACGGAGATCTCGCTACGTATTGGAAAAGCAACCCGTATCTCACACAGAAATTTACCGGCGAGAGCGACGCGCTTCATCCGCAATGGATCGTCGTGGATTTCGGCGCGCCGCAGGAAATCAGCGCATTGCGAATCGCGTGGGCCGATCCTTATGCAAAGAAATATCTCGTTCAATACTGGACCGGTGAAGATGCGATGAACAAACCCACAGCGGGGATCTGGATGCGATTCCCCGCCGGAGCTATTTCCGACGGGAAAGGCGGCGTGGTCACGATGCGCCTTTCTCCCGAGGCGGTAAAGACTCGATTTCTTCGCATCTGGATGACGGAATCTTCGAACACCTGCGACAGCCACGGTGCGGATGATCCCAGAAATTGTGCCGGGTATGCCGTGAACGAAATCTACGCCGGGAATTTCACCGAATCGGGCGATTTCGTTGATCTCGTTAAGCACACGCCCGGCCAAAATCAAACTGCCACGCTCGTCTCTTCGATTGACCCATGGCACACGGCCGCCGACATAGACAAGCTGCGCATTCAAACCGGCTTCGATCTCTTTTTCAACAGCGGGTACACCAATCATCTTCCGGCGATGATTCCCATCTCGATGCTTTACGGCACGCCCGAAGGTAGCGCCGCGGAAATCGCGTACATCGAAAAGCGCGGCTATCCAATTTCTTTTGTCGAGATGGGAGAAGAACCTGACGGGCAGTACATGCTCCCGGAAGACTACGCGGCTCTCTACATTCAATGGGCGCGCTCGTTGCGTGCGGTAGATCCTAGGCTAAAACTCGGCGGTCCCGTCTTTGAAGGAGTTGATGAAGACATCAAAGCCTGGCCCGACTCCGGCGGAAAAACTTCCTGGCTCGCGCGATTCCTCGATTATCTGGGAGCACGCGGCCGGCTGCAGGATCTTGCGTTCGTATCATTCGAGCACTATCCGCTGGCGCCGTGCGACATCAACTGGTCGGATTTGTATCGTGAGCCGGAATTGACGCGTCACATTTTGCAGACCTGGCGTGAAGACGGCGTCCCGCAGGACACTCCGCTTATGAACACAGAGAGCAATGTTTCCTGGGAATTGACCGAACCGATGCAGGATCTTTTCTCGGCCCTCTGGCTGGCGGACAGCGTCGGCTCATTCCTTACGAACGGCGGTGCTGCTTATTATCATTCGCCGATCCAGCCCGAACCGCTGCGTCCCGGATGCCGGGGCTACAGCACGTACGGAAATTTCGTGGCGGACGATAATCTGAACATCCGCCAGTACACAGCGCAGTATTTCGCGAGCCGCATGATCAATCTCGATTGGGTTAGGCATGGTGCGGGCATTCACAAATTGTATCCGGCCTCCGCGGACATCCAGGACGAAGCCGGCGATGATCTCGTGACCGCGTACGCTGTCGAGCGGCCTGACAACGAATGGTCGATCATGGTCGTCAACAAGGATCCTTCGAACGCACATTCCGTCAGGATTTTATTCGATGCCGCTTCCGGCGCCAGTCCGCGCGAGTTCCTGGGACCCGTCAATGTAACCGTTTTCGGGGCAGCCCAGTACGTTTGGCATCCTGACGGCCTCAAAAGCTATGCCGAGCCCGACGGCCCTCCCGCTACCTCGACTATCTACGCCTCTCCCGGCTCATCGTTTCTTCTGCCCAAAGCGTCCGTAACCGTCCTTCGCGGCTCATTTCACTGAAGGGCAGAGCAACATCCACAGGCCTCAGCCTTTTCAAGTTTAGAAAAGAAAAGGCGTGGTTTTGCTGTAAATCGCGCAATTCCAGGGACACTGCGTTTAGGTTAGCTGGATTTGGCGGCGAGCATGGCCTTGAGGAGCCATTTCTTCAAAGTGGCCATGTAGAAGGGTTGGACTTCGCGGAACGTCACGCCCATGCCGAAATTCGGCTGGGAATAAATCACAGTTCCGTCGGCTTCGAAGAAGCCGTCGTCGCAGAAGATTTTTACGTGCACGGAAGTACCGTCGGGCAAAGGATTCACCATATCGAAGTAACAGCCATAAAGGCTAATCTCCGACACACGCGTTTGCATGCGCGCCTGGGACTGTGCTTCCGTTACCTCCGCATTTGCAATGAAGGGATAACGCGGAGCGCGGCGGCGTTCTTGTTCCACGATGGCACCTCGGTAGGACAAAGGAGCATGGGATCAGCCTGCCGAAAAGCTGGTTTAAACCCTTTTATAACGTATACCACAGACGGCCTTGGAGAGCCGCAGGCTGTAGATAAAGTGTAAATGGGGCGAAAATCGAGGGCGGTCTGAGTACGCGACTCAGGCGCGCTGCAAGAATTCCTCGAGGAGCAGGCGCGCGAGGCGCGGTGCATTGTGCCGGATGACGCCATGTTCCTCGAGCAGATTATCGAGCACGACGCGCACCCGCAATTTCCGGATTGCGGAAAGATCCACAACAACTCGTTCGGCGCCTTCCCTGCGATAGCGGCGGACGACTTCCGGAGATATCGGCTGGCGGTTGGCGACCACCCAATCAATCAACTGCTTTGGCACGTGGCGCTGAATCGCGCGAAGATGATCGGAAAGAGAATAACCCGTGGTTTCGCAAGGCTGGGTCATCAGATTGGCGATGTACACACGCGGAGCTTTGGACCGAGCGATGGCGTGAGCGATTTCGGGAATCAGAAGATTGGGAATGATGCTGGTGTACAGCGAACCCGGACCGAGAAGTATCAGGTCCGCGTTCTTGATCGCGTCCACCGCCTCGGGAAGCGGATGCACACGCCGCGGCGAAAGCATGATTTTCTTGATCGGGGTCCGGCTGGCAGTGATGCGGGTTTCGCCGTGGACGCGGCGGCCGTTCTCGAGGATCGCCTCCAGGGTGACGTTGGATACGGTCGAAGGAAAAATGCGGCCGCGAATGGCGAGAACGCGGCTCGAAACGCGCACGGCCTCCGCAAAATCTCCGGTGACGTGCGTGAGGGCAGCGAGGAACAGATTTCCAAAATTGTGGCCGGCGAGGCCGCGCCCCGCGTGGAAACGGTACTGAAACAGCCTTCCCAGGAGGGCCTCGTCCTTGGAAAGGGCAACCATGCAGTTCCGGATATCGCCGGGGGGAAGGATGCGGTTTTCGCGCCGCAGGCGGCCGGAACTGCCCCCGTCATCGGTGACCGTGACGATCGCGGCAAGGTCCACGACGGGGCGTTGCGCCGTGGGATACGGATCGTGGCGGGGAACGACGAGGCGCTTGAGCCCGCGGAGAAGCGTGGAGAGCCCGGTGCCGCCGCCCAGGGCGACAACGTTCAGGCCGCTAGCGATTTTGCGATGGCGCTTGCTCACTGACTTTTCTGTAAGCTGAGGAGTGATTCCACTTTATCAGAAAAAGTGAAACGTGGCAGCGAGTATCGGTTTGCGCGGGTGACCCGGGCGCCGCTCAGCCGGCAGTGCCGTCCTTTTCCGGATAAAGGAGTTCCGTGAAGCGCGGATCTTCCTGCAAGAAAGCAAAGTCTTCGTCATTGCGAGCGTGATAGCGATTCGCGGGCCGCAACTCGATGGCGATTTTTAGATTCACCAGAGCGGAATCGGCTTCTCCGGTGAGGCAATCGAGCGCGGCGAGCGCATAGATGATGTGATCGGATTTGGGCGATGACTTGCGCGCGCGATCCAGACTCTCGCGGGCTTCATCCCAGCGGCCCAGATTCATCATGGTGACGCCGCGCTGGTAATGCTCTTCGGCTGTGCGGGGATTTTGTTCCTGGCTGGGCTTCATCCGCTGCTCGGCGATACGAATATGCATGCGCGCCCGGTCGGCAAGTTCCTTGCTGGGACCTTCCAAAACCTTCTCGAGTTCCTGTTTGGCGCGCTGAAATTTCTGCTGATGAAAAAGTGCAAGGGCTTCGTCGTAGAGCTTGAGTTGCGCCTGGACCAGGGGATCGTGGAGCTCGACGCCACCACGCTGTGGGGGAGGAGGAGTTAAGTTTTTTCTTTTCTGTTGGTTGCTGGTGGAACGCGAAGAAGACTTGGAGTGGGATGAGGATCCCGAGGTGGACTTCTTCGCTTTGGTCATGGTGCGCATGCTAGCAAAGGCGGCGCGCAAGGTCAAATTGGGTCAGACGGCAGTTTGCAGGGGATCGCGGGAAGGAGCGCCCCCGATTCCTCCGATATTCAAAAGTTGAATCGGTAGCCAATGATCCCTTTGGCGATCAGGTGGTCGGTGGCCCGGGTCAGGCCCACCCCCAGGCCAAAATTGATCTCCCACTTTGGGGAAACATTCAAGTCCACAGCGGGAAAGATCTGTTGTTGCTGCTCGCTGATCGGATCAAAGCCCGTGACCGGGCCGAGCGAGCCGTAGTACTCAAGGCCGCCGGCAATTTTCTTCGTGAAGTTGTAGCTGAATTTGAAATTTGGCGAAAAAACAAAGCCCTGGCTCGTGCTGGGTCCGTGAAGGGAACGGTCCAGCGTCGGATTGAAGGAGAAATACCAGGGTCCCCACTGCTTATCTATGATGGGGCGCATTTCCCAGGTCCAGGTATCGGCGGAATATTTTCGGCCCTGCCAGCCGATTTCGTTGGAGAGACTGACACCCACGGGCCAGTGCCAGCGATCGGGAATGCGCACGCGCGGGCGGATGTGGCTGCCTACGTAGTCCCAGCCCTGGCCATTCTGAAGATTCGTGAAGATGTAAAAGCCGGTCTCGAACCAGTCGGTGAAACCGTGAGTGATCTCGATCGTTTCATGGAACTGGTGGTTCGTGGGAATCGTACCGTCGGTTGTAGATTTGGAGCCGTCAACGGTGAAATTGGAGTGGAACTCCACCATGGTGTGGCCGGGGTCAACGGTATCCGCGCCATAAACCTGAATTTCGTAGTTGTCTTGCGCACGCGCCGGAATCACCGCGAGAAAATGGAGGACACAGCAGACTGCGCAGAGAAGAGGCAGATCCTTTATAGAAGGCAACAGCATCTCCGGCGATAAGAAAACTGTTCGAAACGATTCAAGAGTAATGGATGCGCATCGCGCGGCACAACGGTACAACAAAACACCCGAGCGCTACGCGTGGGGGTGCGCTTTATCGTAAATATCCATCAACTGCCGGATGGAGGCATGCGTGTATTTCTGTGTGGTGGAAAGGGACTGGTGGCCGAGGAGTTCCTGAATAGCGCGCAGATCGGCGCCGTCAGCCAGCAGGTGCGTGGCAAAAGCGTGGCGCAACGAATGCGGATGCAAGTCCCAATTGACATTCACGAGGCGCACGTATTTCTTCACGATGCGCCCCACGGAACGCTGCGTAAGTCTTCGGCCCAGATAGTTTAAAAACACCGCTTCGCTGTGCGGGCCCGGGCCCCGGCTGGCCCGAGAAGTGGATTGCAGAAGCAGTTGTTCGCGCACAGGCCAGTAAGCGTCCAGCGCCTCTTGCGCTTTCGTGCCGTAGGGCACGATGCGCTCCTTGTTGCCCTTGCCGCGCACGCGCAGCATGCGTTCCCTGCGCTCGATATCCACGAGATTGAGGCCGGTCAATTCGCTGACGCGCAATCCTGCGGCGTAAAGCAGTTCGAGCAGCGCGCGGTCGCGAGGGAGCAGCAAACCATCCTCCTCCGCACTCCCCCGGCGGGAAGTGCGTGTCTCTTCGATTCCGCGATGAAGCTGGATCGCGGAGCTTCCCGTCGTGCGAAGCGCTCCGCCCATTTTCGCAAGCTCATTTAGGAATCCGTTCATTTCCTCAGCCGATAGCACGGATGGAATTCGCTTTGGCAGTTTGGGCGTGGGAACAAGGCGCGCAGGATTTTCCTTCAAAAAGCCTTCGCGGACGCAATATTTGAAAAACGAACGCAATGCGGCCAGTTTGCGCGCGATCGAACTGCGTTCTAGCCCCTGGTCATGTAAATACCCGACGAATTCCCGGACCGTAAGGTGCGTGACTTCAGAGATTCCCGGGGGATCTGCTCCGGGCGGCGAGAGATACCCGAGAAACTGGTGTAGATCCTTGCCGTAATTGGAAACAGTGTGTGGCGAGGAATTCCTTACCGAACGAAGATACTCAAGATATTTGTCAATAGCCCGTTTCATTTACGGAGTTTTGCGTCAACACCCTCTGCTCAAAGAGGATTGCAGTCGGGGATCGCCGAGGCAAGAGAAAACGCACTGCGCATTTCGTGGGGCGGCATATTCGCGGGTAAAACTTCATTGCGTCAGGCTTTCGCGCCGACGGGCACGGAGACTTGTTCCGCCTGCGGCTGAGGTTGATCCACCAGCTGCTCCCAATCGCAGCCTTCTTTCAAGCACGCTCGCACCAGGCCAATCTTGGATTTCTTTTCTACGATAAACGGTGCGCCGCATTTCGGGCACGGTTCGGCAATGGGCTGATGGGGCGTGGTGAAGTCGCAATCCGGGTACCGGGAGCAGCCGTAGAATACCCGAGCACGTCCCCGGCCGCCCTTGCCCGCGCTGCCGCGCCGCACAAATTCGCCCTCAGCGCATTTCGGGCACTTGATGCCCAGCGTGATCGGCCGGGTGTACTTGCATTTGGGATAGCCGGAACAACCGATGAATTCGCCAAAGCGGCCATGCTTTTTGACAAGCCCGTTTCCGCACTCGGGGCACTTTTCGTCGAGAGGTTCATCGGGTTGCCGCGCCTTGCGCGTGCCTTCCACGAGCCGCCTCGTCGTTTTGCAATCCGGATAGCCGGTGCAAGCAAGAAACGGCCCGAATCGCCCGCGCTTGATGGCCATTTCCTTGCCACAGTTTTCGCAATATTCGACGGTATTTTCGCTTTCGACTTCCTCGCCGCCTACTTCGGGCGAAAGATCCTGAATGAAGTCGCAATCCGGATAACGCGAACAGCCCAGGAAAAAGCCGTGCCTGCTGATGCGTTCGAGCAATTCGCCCTGCCCGCATTTTTCGCATTTCTTGCCCGTGGGAATCCCCGCTTTGTAGGATTCCATCTCTCCATCGGCCTTTTCGAGATCCAGCTCGAACTTTTCCCAAAATTCCTTTACCGACTGCCGCCACGGCAACTTGCCTTCCTCGATTTCGTCCAGTTCCTCTTCCAGGCGCGCCGTGAAGGTGACGTCGAAGACGTCCTCGAAGCTCTTGACCAGAAGCATGCTCACACGCTCGCCCAACATCGTCGGCGTGAAGCGCCCTTGCTCCTTCGTGACATATTCTCTCTCGACGATCGTGGAGATGATCGTTGCGTACGTGGACGGTCGGCCGATGCCCTTCTCTTCCAGCTCCTTCACCAGCGTCGCTTCCGTGTAGCGCGGCGGCGGCTCGGTGAAATGCTGATCGGGCCGAATCTGATCGAGACGCAACGTCTGGCCTTCAGTGACGCGCGGCAGAGCCTTACCTTCGCCTTCGTCGTCCTTCTCTTCGTCCTCGCGATCCGCGCCCGCAGCGGGCATCTGATAAACGCGCAGGTAACCATCGAATTTCTGCACCGAGCCCGTCGCTCGGAAGGTGTAATCGCCCGCGGAAATATCAATGCTGGTCTGATCGAAAATCGCCGGAAGCATTTGAGACGCCACGAACCGCTGCCAGATCAACTGATACAGCTTGAAAAGATCCTCGTCCAGATACTTGCGCACATCTTCCGGCGTGCGCATGGCGTCCGTCGGACGAATCGCTTCGTGGGCTTCCTGCGCTTCTTTCTTGGACTTGAAGAAATTCGGCTTTTCAGGGAGATAATTCGCACCGAAGCGTTCCGGAATCAGCCCGCGCACTTGTTCAAGTGCTTCGTTGGCCACGCGTACGGAGTCCGTGCGCATATAAGTAATCAACGCCACGGAACCTTCTTCGCCCAGTTCGACGCCTTCATAGAGCCGCTGCGCCAGCGCCATCGTGCGCTTCGCGGTGAAGCGAAGCCGGTTATATGCCGCCTGCTGCAGCTTGGAAGTCGTGAACGGCGGAGGAGCATACCGCCTCTTTTCCTTTTGCGCTACGCTCGAAACCTGCCAGTTCGCTTTGCTCACCGCCGTCACGATGCGGTCCGCGGCTTCCTGGTTCGAGACCTCAATATCCTCGCCTTTGTACTTCGCCAGCTTTGCCTCGAAGATCGGCGGTTCGCCGGCATCCAGCATGGCGTGGATCGTCCAATATTCCTTCGGAACGAAGGCGCGGATTTCCTGCTCGCGCTCGACGATCAGCCGAAGCGCCACGGTCTGTACGCGCCCTGCGGAAAGCCCGCGGCGCACCTTGTCCCAAAGAAGCGGGGAAACTTTGTAGCCCACCAGGCGGTCCAGCACGCGCCGCGCCTGCTGCGCGTCCACCAGATTGTTGTCAATTTGTCGCGGCTTCTCGAAAGCCGCGCGAATCGCCTTGGGCGTAATTTCGTTGAACGTCACCCGGAAGATTTTCTTCGGGTCCATCGCCGGGATTTTTACCTGAAGCTTTTCCGCCTTGGCCTTTGCGGTTTCCTTGGCGCTCTCTTCTCTTTTTGCGCCGTTGTCCTTCGCGGACACCTCCTCCGTGAAGCGCCCCGGTTTGGACAGCACCAGCTTGAGATGCGCGGAAATGGCCTCGCCCTCGCGATCGGGATCCGCCGCCAGATACACCGCTTCCGCATTGCTCGCGGCTTTCCTCAAATCATTGATGATTTTGCCCTTGCCCGCGATGATCTGCAGCGTCGGCTCGAAAATCTTTTCATCGTTCAAAGTGGCTGCGCTTTTGAGATTCTTGCCGTTACCCTGGCCGGCCGCCTTGGAGCTTTTCTTGGACTTGCGTTTCTTCTTCCCCTTCGATTCATCATCTCCGGGCAAATAAATCCCGATCGTCTTTTTGGGCAGGTCCATTACGTGCCCCAGCGACGCCTTGACGGAATAATCCCGTCCCAAATATTTGTTGATGGTCTTCGCCTTCGCAGGCGATTCCACGATTACCAAAGAACGTGCCATATTGCCTTTGTAACTCCGGATGCTTCTGCGGAAAGAGCCGGCGGTGCGGCTTGTGCTCTTCTCGCTAACTTATACCAAACGTGTCGAGCCCGCCTGCGGCAGGCAGGCTCCGTGCGGCTTGGCCCCTGGAGCATTAGAGGAGAATTTTTGCGAAAAGTTTCCCCGGCATTTGCCGGACAATTCCTTTCATCTCCAACTCAAAGAGCGTAGCCAGAACTTCCGAGGAGTTCAAGCCTGAGCGTTCGACAATGTCATCAATATGCCTCGGCTCGTCTGCGCTCAGCAATTCATAGATCTTTTTGCCGGCACCCTCCAGCGAAGCCGCCACCAATAGATTCCTCTCCGCCGCTTCCGGTTGCTCCGCCTGAACCAGAGCGGCGCGCACCGGCGTCGGCAGCTCTTCGATGACGTCTTCGGCGCAGGTCACCAGCTTGGCGCCCTGCTTAATCAATTGATTCGGCGCGAAGCTGACAGGTTGCGTCACATTTCCCGGCACGCCGAACACTTCCCTTCCGAACTCCATCGCGAGCCGCGCTGTAATCAGCGATCCCGAGTACTGCGCGCCTTCCACAATCACCGCTCCGAGCGGCATCCCCGCTACAATCCGGTTGCGAATCGGAAAATTTTCAGGCGCCGGATGTGTTCCGCAAGGAAATTCGCTGAGGATCGCGCCTCGTTCAAGCACCTTTTCGTACAGCTTTTTATTTTCCTTCGGATAGCACACATCAATGCCCGTACCCAGGACACCGATCGCGCGCCCATTCGCCGCCATCGCGCCTTGATGCCCGATTGCATCAATGCCTCGCGCCATGCCGCTAATCACTACAATTCCGCGCGCTGCGAGCTCGCGTCCTAAGCGCTCGGCCATCTGTGTACCGTAGAGAGTTGGCTTGCGCGTTCCGACGATGCTGATGGCAGGCAGATTCAGAATTTGCGGGTCGCCGCGAACATAAAGCAGAACCGGTGGATCGTAGATCTGCAGCAGCGTTTGTGGGTATTCCGGCTCCGTCCAGTTGACCAGCCGGCAGTTCGGGATGTTGCGAACTTTTGCGAGCTCTTTTTCCGCGCGCTTGAACGCTTCCTTTTTCACTAAGGATTGCGCCACGGCAGAAGGCAGTTCGCAAGCCTCCAGCTCCCCGAGCCGTGCCGCGAACACCGCGCTTGGCGAGCCAAATCGGCGCAACAGCCGCGCAGAATAGCGCGCGGCGACGCCCGGCGTCAGCGTTAGGGCGAGCCATGGCAGAGCTGCATCCAGCGCTACAACAGATGATCCCATCGCGGGCCGAGCGTAACCGCATAGTAACCGGAATGTCAAGTAGTCGCAGAGGAATAAGTAACTTCGCGGTTCGGGCTTCTACCAGGAGTGCTATTCTTCGCACTGGCAGTCTCGGGGTTGTCCTTCATGCGTCCGCGCCTGAATTTCGTGTCCGCGATGCATCGCAAACTCGTTTTTTCTCTCCTGGCTTCCTGCGCCACTTTTGCCGTGGGATGTGCTGGTGGAAGCGGACAGGTCACTCCGCCGATGAACGGGATCGCGCTCACGCTCGGTTCGACGATGGTGCTGGCCCCCCAGGACGGCACTCCCGCTCAGCTCACCGCAACCATCGCGCGGCCCACAGGAGATTCCGGTTCCGTCTCTCTCTCCGTGACGGGCCTTCCTTCGGGCGTAACGGCCACGTTTACCCAACCCGGCGCAGGTGACTCTGGGAGCGTCTCACTCGTGGCCAGCCCGGCCGCCGCGGCAGGAACCTATACAGCTTCGATAAAAGCGCAAGACCCATCATCTTCTGCCACGCAGACCTTCTCTCTCGTCGTCGCGATCGCCGCGACGGTCAACAACAGCGTCGTAACCAACCAAGGCATCAACGGCAAGCTGAACGAATTCATGTCCACCTCGTTTCAACCGGCCGAGTGGGATTACCAGTTCTTCCAAAACCACACGACTCTGGAGCCCGCCCAATTAAACACGCTGGGCTCGCAGCATATCCGCATTCAAGGGCTCAGCGAGGCTGTCCCGATGAAAGCCAATTCCACGCCGCAGCAGGCAAGCGATTGGGATTTCACCGAACTCGACGCCATTGTCCAGCCCGTTTTGAGCGTCGCCGATAACAGCCCTGAATTTCAGATCGCGGTTGCTCCAAACCTTCCTGGCATGCTGGATGCCAGCGGCCATCTCATCGTGAACACCGCCAATCTCAACACTTTCGCCGTTTACTGCGCGAATCTTGTGCGCTATTACAACAAGGGCGGGTTCGATTGGGGAGGCGCTCACTTCCAGTCTTCCAGCTCTCACACCATCACGTGGTGGGGCATCTTCAACGAGTACAACATCAACGGACTGACTCCCAGCGAGTACGTTCAGCTCTACAACGCCGTTGTGCCCGCCATGCTCGCCGTGGATCCCAGCATTAAATTTTCCGCCCTCGAACTTTCCGACTACGACTACCAGGTCGGCGATCCGCGCAACAATCTGCCTACTTTCCTTTCGGCCGCGAACGCCGGTGGAGTGAATGCCCAGGTCAATGTTCTCTCCACGCATTTCTATTCGACCTGCAATCAGAAGGACACGGACGCCACGATCTTCGCTTCGATACCCGGCTTCGTCGGCGACCTGAAGTACTTTTATCAGGAACTTCAGCTGCGCCCGGATCTCGCCGGCGTGCCTGTGTGGGTGACGGAGAACAATGTGAACGCCGACTACGATAAAGGCGGCGGCATCAGCGCATGCAACGGCACCGCTTTTGTTACCGATCTGCGCGGCTCAAGCGCGTTTTTCGCCGCCTGGCGGCCGTATGTCTTCTCGCAACTGGGCAAGGCAGGGAACGCGGCTCTGTATCACTGGGATTACGACGCGGACGCGCAGTTTGGCGAAGTGGATTACACGACCGGCAACAAATATCTGAGCTACTGGGTGGATTACTGGCTGGCGCGCACGTTTCCTGCACCCGCCGGGTCATCGGGCTCGGACATTCTTGCCCTCACGGTCACCGAAACTTCAACCATGGAGATCTTCGCGGCGCGGGCCAGCGACGGTACCGTAAATTTGCTTGTCGCCGACCACGCCGTGCACTCCTCGAGCGACAACAACGGCACCGGCGATCCCCGCACCGTGATTCTCGACGTCTCCCCGCTGGGAAACTTTTCTTCCGTATCCGAAGTCACGATTGACAAGAACACAAGCGCTTCAGGCGGCCCCGTGCAAATGCCGCTTACACCCTCACCGAAGATGACGGTGAGTCTCGGCGGCTATGGCGTGACGTTTCTGACTCTCAAGCCCTGAGTCACCCACGCTTAAAAAAGAAAATCGGAGTGGCTCAGCGCGTCGGCGATCTAGCGAAGTTTGGCCGGATCTTCATTCAGCACGGCATCCAGCGTCGAACAGAAGAGGTCCGCGTCTGACTCGGAAAAAATCAGCGGTGGGCGCAGCTTCAAAACGTTGTGGTGAGGTCCATCCGTTCCTGTCAGCACTCCGAATTCGCGCAGCCGGTTGACCACATACGCCGCCTGAGCCGGGGCCGCCTCGCGCGTAACGCGATCCCTTACCAGGTCCACACCGAGGAACAGCCCCGAACCCCGAACGTCGCCAATCAGCTCGTGTTTCTCTTGGAGTGAGGCAAGTTTTGCCTTGAAATAGTCTCCGGTTCTCCTCGCATTTTCCTGCAGTCGCTCATCTTCCAATACATCGAGGACAGCGAGTCCCGCCGCGCACGCTACCGGGTTTCCACCAAATGTGGAAAAGAACTCCATCCCATTCGCGAAAGATGCTGCGATTTCCTTCGTGGTGATCACCGCCGCCAGCGGGAATCCATTTCCGATCGGTTTTCCCAGCACGACGATGTCGGGTGCAACTCCTTGTGTTTCAAACCCCCAGAAGTGCGTCCCCAAGCGCCCAAATCCCACCTGCACCTCATCCGCGATGCACACTCCACCGGCTTCGCGCACGTGACGATATGTCTCCGCAAGGTACCCGGCCGGAAAAACAATCTGTCCGGCAACGCTCGGCAGCGTTTCGGCAATGAACGCCGCGAGACCGCGGCCTTGTTTTCGAACGCCGTCGCAGATTTGCTCCACGCGGCGCGCATATCTCCTGCCCGCTTCCGGATCGTCTCGGCGATAGCACCCGCGGTAATCGTCAGGGATTGGCGCGACGTGCACCCACGGCTTTCTTCCGATTCCTCCCGGTCCCTCGAATTTGTAGGGGCTGATGTCAATCAGCGTGTTCGTGTGCCCGTGATATGCGTGCTCGAGGACGATCACATCCTCCCGCCCCGTGTGCGTGCGCGCCAGCCGCAGTGCCAGCTCGTTCGCCTCGCTTCCGGAATTCAGGAAGTAGCAAACCCGCAGCGGTTCTGGCAGCAATCGTACGAGCCGTTCTGCGTATTCCACTATGTTGTCGTGCAGATATCGCGTGTTCGTGTTCAGCAGTGCGATTTGCTCCTGCACAGCGCGCACCACGCGGGGATGGCAATGCCCGACCAGCGGCACGTTGTTGTATACGTCGAGATACGCTCGCCCTGTCTCGTCGTAGAGAAATTGCATCCAGCCGCGCACAATCTTCAGCGGCTTGCGATACGAAACGCTCAGATTCTTCCCGAGCAGCTCGTACCTGGATTCGAGAGTTGCTCCAAACCCCTTCCCTTTCTTCGGGAATCTCTCTTCGGGAATTCCGAGAAGAATATTTGGATCCGGCGAAAGGCTCCTCCACAGAGGGCGTTCGGACGCCTTCACTACTCCGGGGAAATCGCGCCCAAAATCGAGCAGATCGAGAATGATCTGAAAGTGAAGATGCGGCGGCCATCCGCCATTTTCTCGCATGCCGCCCACCGTGGCAAAAGAATCGCCTCGCGAAATCTCCTGGCCCGCGCGCAATTTACCCAGCGTCTCGAGAGAAAGATGGCCGTAGAGGGTGAAAAATTCCGTTCCCGCGCCAATAACATGCCGCAACACCACGACCGGCCCGTAATCCTGCGGCGCGGAATTGTTTGCCAGAAGATGAACACTTCCAGCAAGCGGCGCGCGAATCGCCGCTCCCGGTTCCACGAATAAATCCAAGCCCAGGTGCACGGTCCGGCGCTCCCCGGTTGGATCTTCGCTCTTTCCAAAGAGAGCGGAGGAATACAGCAACCTCGCTTCGTCATATCGCCCCACTCCAACCTTGACGTGGGCTTCCTCCATCTTCGGGAAGATCGCTCCGGTCAGCAAAGTCATTTCCGAGTTGCGCGGATCAGCGCCAAGAAACTTGCTTCCCGCGCTCAGATCGAAAACGAGGCAAGGCTCCTCGCTCAGATCAACGTCAAAGATCGGTGATGCGCTTTCCGAGTTCGCACGCAAATAATCCACAACGGCTTGGCTTTGAGGAACGGCGGGCGCCCCGCATGCCGCTCGAAAGGTGTAATGCGCCTGCCTGGGGAAAATCCGGGCCCAGCGTTCGAGCGCTACCCAGGCTGGCTCCTCGGTTATGGTCACATAGTCATCTCCCGGTCTAAGCGTCTTGCGGTAAGCGGAGTTCACGACACTCACCGTAAGTCGCATTCCAATCAGGGCGTAAAGTAAGGCGGTCTCCTCATCTTTTAGTGAAAGTCCACGATGGTACCCGCGAATGAGGGCCACCGCGGCTTCCATCGGCTCGGTCTCATTCAAAATTGCATAGGCAACGCCAACGGCGGGCTCCGCTACGGTCAGGCCGTAGTGCATATCCCCAAAATCAATCACTCCGCCCATCCGTGGCTCCCGCTCTTCAGTCAGCGTCACCAACACGTTGTGATCGTTCGCATCTCCATAGATCACGCTCCGCCGCAACTTCCCCAGCTTTGGCACAACTTCTTTCTCATACATTCCCAGAAACCGCTGCGCGAGCGCACGCCGCGCTGGACTCTCGATGCACTCCAGATGCTCCCGAATCCATCCCGCTTTGCTCAAATCCCATTTCAATTCCCGCCTCGAAGCCGGATGCGAGAAACTCAGGAGCGCAGCGTCCATCCTTCCGAGAAACTCTCCTAATTCCTCCAGAAGCTCGCGGGAATGCGGACGGAATCCCTCCAGACCCTTTCCCGGCAAAAACGTAAGAATCCACACGAGGCGTATCGTCCCGTCTCCGGTTCTCATGGTTGTGAACGGTTTTCCTTCGGGAGAAGGAATCACTCTTGGCAGGATCAAATCCGGCGCGCATTTTTCGAGATGCCGCAATGCGCTGCATTGCAGGTCCACAAATTCAGGGGACCGCTCCGGGTGCATCACTTTCAGCACCAAGCAAGTGCCGTCTGAAGTTTCCAGCCGAAAATTATCGTCGTATTCGCCGGGCAGTGCCTGCGCGGACGCGTTCAGGCCAAAAACTTCCTGCGCAATTCGCTCCGCTTGGCTTTTTGAGATTGGTTTTGCAACCGGCGCTTCCGGGATCATGCGCCAAATCTTATCGGGAAGACTTCCTCTCGTCTACGCGCGGGCCAGTCGTCACTTGACTCGTGTCCGTTTTCACTTTTCGCATCGAGATTCCGCTAACGCCCGCACCGCCGTCTCAACGCTTTTCTGCACGATCCGCTGCATCATCGGCTGCGCGGCGATTCTTTGCACAAGCTGTGCTCGCGCCTCCGGACAGATCACAGCTTCCGCAATACTCGTCGCGCAGGGACGCATGTTCAATTGATGTTTCCAGGCTCGCGGGGCCGCCGTCAGCGCCACTCCAAGCCAGATCATTATTCCGAGGGCCGTCAGGTTTGTTCGTGAGCGCATCAGTCTTCTCCTATGGCTCATTAGACGGCTGTTCCCCCCAGTTCGTCATGAGGACCCACAAAGAATCTGGACTACGGCCGTTGGCCCTCCCCTTCGTCATCGCCCATGCCCCCTATCGGCGGCCCATCCGGTGGCTCGAGCGGGATCGTCAGCTCGATTCGCTTCGGATCCTTCTGAAATTGCTCGATTTGCGTCGCCGCAAAGTACAGATGTGCCTTCTCTTCGGGATCCTTTTCTTCTGCCTCTGCCGCCTTCAACCATCCCTTCAAACCGTCTAATTCCAGCGAAGCCACCGCCCGGACCTGCTCCGTCGCTTGCTCATTTCCGGCCAGAGCCATCAAATCGTAAAGCGCCACGTTGTCCACCACCCTGGCGATCTCCGCGTCATAGCCGCTTCCATGCGGTGCCTTCCACGTCGCTTCCAGCACCTTTTCGATCACTACCTCCAGGCTCGGATTCTCTGCATCCCTCGCATGGAATTCCACCAGCCGTGCCGCCCTTTGCGGATTAAACAGAAATTGCAGCGTCTGCTGCGCTGCCGCCTCGGCGGGAGCCAATGCGTCAAACGCCGGGCTCGTATGAATCTTGAAATCCTCCCGTCCTCGCGGATATTCGGGTGGCCGTGGCGGAATGATCCTGAGCAGCGACTCCGGCAGCGCCAGTTCCTCCGGCTTCAGCGTTGCCAGCACCGCCGCAAGCGCCCTCCGCTGCTCCGCCGGCGCGACGATCTTCGCTGGAGTTTCCCCGTCTCCCCTCAGTGCAAACGTGTAGTCCATTCCGCCGATCAGTTTGCTGGCCGCCTCCACTTGATACCGGTGCAGCAGGTACACCGGTACTAGCGTATCTTCGAGCGTTGCGAGCGGCGCCCCTTCGCGAATGTTGTTTTCGCCAAAACGCTGGAGCGCCGCCGCGCGCACCTTCATCAAGCGGTTCAGTTCGTCCACCGCGTTCGGCCCGGCATCCCAAAGATGCGCCACGCTGCTCGACGATCCCGCTGGCCGCGCGTCCTGATCCGTCAAATAGCGCTGTCCACTCGAGAACGCGTCATTCAAAATCTTGTTCAATGCCGCGTGTTCATCGGTTCCGTTCGGGAAATCCTGATAACCATACGCAATCGCCACTTTGTCCCATGTCCCGATCCCCTTCGCGTAGGCATCCGAAACGTTGGGCGTGCCGTCCGCGCCGAGCTTCACGTACGGCGGCGGATAATCCATCACCGAAGCCCGATTCACAGTGCTTGCCGCGAAATTGTGCATGAGTCCCAGCGTGTGCCCCACCTCGTGTGCCGCCAGTTGCCGCACTCGCGCCAGCGCCATCTCCCGCATCAAGGGCGACACGGACTTCCCCGTCTCATAGGGTGCCAGCAGCCCTTCCGCGATCAGATAATCCTGCCGCACCCTTAGCGATCCGAGCGTCACGTGCCCCTTGATGATTTCCCCCGTCCTCGGATCCACCACCGACGCCCCATACGACCAGCCTCGCGTCGCGCGATGCACCCACTGGATCACGTTGTAGCGCAAGTCCATCGGGTCCGCGCCTTCCGGCAAAAGTTTCACCTCAAAAGCATCCTTATATCCCGCCGCCTCAAACGCCTGGTTCCACCAACTCGCTCCGTCAAGCAGCGCCGACCGGATCGGCTCCGGCGCACCTCGGTCCAGGTAATACACTATGGGCTTCACTGGCTCGCTCATCGCCGTCGTCGGGTTTTTCTTTTCCAATCGGTGCCGCGCAATGAACCGCTTTTCGATCGGCTCGCCCAGCGGCGCTGCATAATCCATGTACGTAATCGCAAAATACCCGCTCCGGGGATCGTATTCCCGCGGCTTGTAGCCCGGCGGAGGCAATTGCACAAACGAATGGTGTTCCCGGACCGTGATCGCATCAGGATCTGGTGTCACCTCCTGCACCCACGCTCCCGGATCATCGCCCACGAACGTCAGCGTCGCTTCCACTTCCGTATTTAGCGGAAAATTCTTCGTGTTCGGCAAATAAATCGCGCAGCGCGAGCCGTCCAGATGAAAATTTCCCTGCTTCGTCCGCTTCAGCGTCTCTGGAATCCCATGCGCATCGCGCAGAAAAAAATCCGTCGCGTCCACAAGCACGTCGCCGCCGCTCTCCGCCTCCGCCTTGAATCCCCAAAGCACCGATTCCGCAAACGATTCTTTCACCGCCCTTTGCTCGTCAGCATCCTTGCTCACTGCGCGATAATCCAGATTCTCTTGCACGAGCAGCACTTTCGGCCCGCTCCGTTCGAATCGCACCACCCGCGTCGCGCCCAGTTGTCCCCGGTCCAGCCCGATGTCGTTCGAACCGACTCCCGCTGCCAGCCCGCTCTGGTACAAAAATTCCTTGTCCCAATTGCTGATCTCCAGCCAGAGCTTCCCCTGCTTTGTATCCCAGTACAGATTGAAATATCCGGGCCACTTCTCCATACCGGCAGTTTTGTCTGCAATCGTCGGTATTCCTGCCGCCGCTTCGCCTTTGGGATGGGCCCGCGCCGCTTGCGCCGCTCCCGTCATCGCAACCGTCAGCACCAACGCCGTGGAAATCTTCCCCATTTTCGTTTCCTCCAAACCGAACGAAACCTTTTACACCACTTTCCCCGCATCGCGTGGGAAATTCCCTCTGCTATACTGTTTTCGTCCACGTGAGCGCATCCAGCGTGAGCAAGCTTCGCATCTCGATCGTTCAGTATCTCAACACCGCCCCTCTCGTCCGCGGCTTCACCCACGGCCCTCTTCGCGGCAAATATGATCTTTCTTTCACGGTGCCCTCGCAATGCGCCGAAGAACTCCGCACCGGCGCCGCCGATGTCGCCATCATTCCCGCCATCGAACTCCAGCGCATTCCCAATCTCGTTGTCCTTCCCGATCTTGCCATCGCCTCAAAGGAACGCGTCCGCAGCCTCCTCATGCTCTCTAAAGTTCCCATCCGCAAGGCCCGCCGCATCGCTCTTGACCGCAGTTCCCGCAGCACCCAGGCTCTCACGCGAATTCTTTGCGACGCCCGTTGGGGCATCTCTCCCGAATTCTTCGAAGCCGCGCCCGACGCCGGCGAGATGCTGAAAACCTCGGATGCCGCTCTGCTCATCGGCGACCCCGCTTTGCGTCTTGCCGTTGCAGCGGAAGCGCACGCCAAACCCGCTCCCGATGGCGCCTGGCTCTGCGACGGCAATACCCTCGGTCTCCCTGCCGTCGAAAAACTTCACATCTACGATGTCGTTCGTGAATGGTGGCAGTTGACCGAACGCCCTGCTGTCCTCGCCGTCTGGGCTGCCCGCCCTGAAGTCGCCACTTCGGATCTCGCCGAGGAATTCTCCGCCTCACTCGAATTCGGCTTGGCGCATCTCGAAGAAATCTGCTCTGAAGCCGCCAAGGATTTGGATCTCCCCGAGCGCGAGCTTCTCCTCTATCTCCGCACCAACATTGATTTCTCTCTCGACGAAGCCAACATGAAAGGCCTGCTCACTTATTTCGGCCATTGCTTGCGTCTCGGCCTGATTGACCGTATGAATCCCATCTCCCTCGCTGCCCGCTCCGGCTCTCCCGCGCGCCTTATTGATTCCGCCGCATCCCGCTCCGCTTAGCTGATTTCTTCTTGCCGGTAACTCCCGGACAGTTTGGAATTCGCCACACCCCAGCCGCACCGTGCTGGAATTTCCTCCGCAATCCGCATATCATTTTCGCCAAAGTCATGACGGCTTCGTCAGGCAGCTGATTTCGTTCGCAGCAATTTTCGTTCTTGAGGTCCATCGCCGTCGTAAGGGAGACTCCCATGGCCACCCTTGCACCCGGACTCGCAAATCCCGCCGGCCCGTTTCGCCACGGCAAAATTCTGGTCGTTCCCGCTGGCGCCACACTTCCTCCGGTGTGCGTGAAATGCGGCATGCCCACCGCGGGCCAGTACGTCACCAAGAACTTCCGGTGGCATCCTCCCTGGGTCTATCTCCTCATTCTCATTGGCCTTCTTGTCTACGTTATTGTTGCCCTTGTGATGCAGAAGACCGCTCGCGTGGCCGTGCCTTTCTGCACGCAGCACCGCTCCTGGCGCACCAATATGAACATCATCGCCGCGGTGCTCTTGCTCGGCTGGATCCCGGAGTGGATCGTTCTCGCCTACTTGAACGTAGACGGTGGCTGGATCGCCCTGATCACCTGCTCGATGATCCTTGCGGGATTGATTGTCCTCGTGATCGTCAGCAACTTCTTTTCGCCCGTCTTCATTGATCGCACCTGCGCGAAGTTCAAGGGCGCCGGCGAGCCTTTCCTCGGCACTCTGCCTTTTGTTCAAGGCTGAATTCTCAACTCCGTTTCGACGGCAAATACCTTCTCAAGCGAGAGTTGGCGAATCAATGCGCCTTTCTTTTTCTGTTCTCCATCTCTTCCAAGGTCCTCGGCCAATCCGCGCGCAGCAGCCGTGACAATGCCCGGTCCGCCAGCAGCCTTCCGCCCGTCTGGCATTGTGGGCAATAATTCGTCTCGTTCGACGCATACCGGATTCTCTGAATCTTCGTTCCGCACCGCACGCACGGCTGCTTGTACTTCCCGTGCACCGCCATCTCCTTGCGGAACGCCGTCACGCCTTCGGGAAAATCTTCTCCCGCTTCCGCCCGCAGCCGCTCCGTCCATTCCTGCAAAGTTGTTCGCGTCGCCTGGTACAGCCGCTGAATCTCCGCAACGCTCAGCTTTTCCGTCATCGCCAGCGGTGAAAGTCTCGCCGCAAACAGAATCTCATCCGAATACGCATTCCCGATCCCGCTGAACAAGGTCGGATCCGTCAGCGCTCGCTTCAGCGTGTGATTCTCCGAAAGCAGCACTTCGGCAAACCGCCCCGCGTCGCTCTCCAGCACTTCCAGCCCGCCCGGATCGAGCGCCCTCAGTCCCGCCTCGCCCTTCACCACGTGCAGCGACGCCCGCTTCTGCGTTCCCGCTTCCGTCCAGTTCAGAGTTCCCTTCTCAAACCGGAACTCCGCGATCCGGTTGCTCCGCGCGCTCTTCCCGCCGCGCGTCTTCCTCTCTCCGTCGGCCTCTCCCTCCCAATGCAGTCGCCCCGCAATCATCAAATGCAGCACCAGCCACAACTCCTCCTCCATCCCGATACAAATCCGTTTCCCCATCCTCCGCAGCTGCACCACTTTTTTGCCGGCCGTGCTCTCAAGCGGCGGCTGCGCCGTCCTTAACAAGAAAGGGCTCATCACTCGCGCCTCTTCGAGCTTGCGCCCCAGAATCCTCTTCTCCAGCGCCTCCACATACACCACAATGTCCGGCAACTCCGGCATTCTTCCTCCTCCCCGATGGGTGCCTCTGGCCTAGTCTATCCTTGCACAACCGCGCAACTCGCTTTCCTGCTAGCGCAGGATGCCCTTGAGGCACAGCCAATCCTGGCTGTGCACGGCTCGTCGCATCTCAAACGAGTAGCCAACGAAGCCTGGTTTGAGTTGATTGTGTTCGTGATTGAATTCTTGCCTGAGCTGCTCTTCAGTTTCTAGTTGTGCCAAGTCCCCGTCAGCCGCTTTAAGGGTAACGTCGGCCACACTCCCTGCGCTTACGATTTGCTCCCTTGGAAGAACCAGTGGACACCATATTGATCTGCCAGGTGTCCGTAGATCCCAAACGGCATCTCCCGCAAATCATCTAGCAGTTCCTTATTTGCACCTACTGCCAGCTTGTCGAAAATTTCCCTCAACTCGCTGTACTTCCCGCCGCACAGGTAGATGGCGACCGTATTGCCCTGTCTCGGTGTTCGCTTGGGGTGCAGCCAGTCTGTAGCTGAAAACTCCAGCACGCCGCTTTTCAGGTTGGCGTGGGCCACTTTGTGATGCTGCTCGGGCGGCAATTGGCCTTTCATGGGAGTGTCACAAATCCTGATGATCGTGAGATCCCCGCCCAGACAAGATTGGTAAAAGCTCATCGCTTCGGCGCAGTCGCCTTCAAAGAGAAGGAAAGGTGTAAGCTGCATCAAAATCGCTCCTCGAAGTGTTTCTTCTGCTTAGTTCGTTTTGCACGGGAAGTCTATCTAATTTTTGAGAATTTCCAGGCAAATCTCGCTAAGTTTGAATGGAAGACCTTGGCTCGTCTCTGGCGTCGATCTCGCTTCTCAACAATTCCGCTGCAAACCGTACAGGACCGCGTCCCTAGCCAATTCTCGCGCCCCGAGTTTACGTCTCCATCCGTTCGACCCATTGAGCGCGCGATGCGGGCGCCACGAATGGATCGGCAAAATACTGTGTCTCCCGCGCAACCTTGTTGCCTCTGAACTCCATGATGCTCACGGTGTAGGACGGCTTCCCATCGTAGGTCAGGATGAATTCGGTGATCCAAAGTTCACCACCGCCAATGGTTCGCCGGACAGTAAACCGCTTTTTGTTCGGCTGACTGGCGCGTTGGCCCTGAATATTGCGCCGGCCGCGGGTTCGCTCGCCGGACTGCGGGTACTCCAGCACGGCGTCCTCGTGATAGATGCGGTGCTCCGTTTCAAAATCGTTGGCATCCGACGCCGCCCAATGCTCGTCCAGCGCCGCGCGGATCTCCTGATCCCGCGCTCCAGAAAACTGCCCCGTCTTTTCTCGATCGTTCATCTTGAGCCTTCCATCCCGCCTGGAGCGAAATGCGCCTCACCCTCTTCACCGCCTCGAATCGTCTAGATCCCGGCAACTCTGCATGTATAACTCAAGCGGGGAGCCCTTGGTGAAGAAAATCCGACCTCACCCACGAGCGTTTTCAGAAACACCAACTCCTCCCCTGGGCGCGGGGGTCCGGCCGCCGCCCTGAAAGTGGCGCATCCCCTGATGCTACGGGCCATCGCGACCGCGAAAAAGAAGAACGACCACATCGACGCCAACAAGATTTGCGACTGTCTGCGCTGCGATTTTCTGTCGCGGGCTTACTTGGCCGCGATGGCGATCCGTGAGCGACGACGCACCCTGCGCTACCGCAACCTTCTGGTGCATCAGACGGTGCAGATGAAAATCAAGATTAGCACGCCGCTGACGGAAGCCGGGGTGAGCTACAACAAGTCGAAGCTGCACAATGCCGAGTACTTCCCAGGGATCACTCATTTGACTCCACTGAGTCTGTGGCAGTACCGTTTTCTTTTTGAGCCGAGTCGGGGTGTGCCAATATGTCGCGCGAACATCATAGACGGCACGACGCCGCTTTGGAACAGCGACGGGCAACGTCTACGAACCCGGAAACAGTGCCGCAACCGCTGCAGCTCGTCAGGCGCATCATTGGCCTAGGCTTTCTCATTGCTGGGTTCAGTACGATGCCGACGAACTTTTGGTGGGGTATCGGCCTGGTATATTTCGCGTTATTGCTTCTAATGGCAGAAGTGGTGTACGACCCCTGGTTTCTCCGACAAAATCATGCCTTCCAGATCGCATGTCTCGGTCTTATTTTTTCCTCATTCGACTTCATTACTATAAGGATCGTACTGACATCCGCACCGTTAGATGTGCAGGCTACCTCAAGTGTCCCCTCCTACGGTCCTGGCTCGAATATACATGGAATAGAGTGGAGCCCCAGCCTCGCTAGTCTCGACCTCGTACTATCAAATCCTAGTCCTATTGATTATGAACACTTCGACGCACTAGTTTCGACGGACATAGTAATCAAAACTCTTCGACAGATACACGGGTTTAGCGATTGCCAAACCTTGGGCGCCCACCCCACAGTCGATAATCCAGTGTCGCAGTATATGGTCGGTGGTCAGCCAGTCGGGCCTGCAACGAATTCCAAGTACCAAGTCGTCCCGTTGGATAAGAACGGGCACCCAGTGAACGTTCCGATATCGGGAGGGGCCGATTGGACCTATCGCATCATATGTGACCGTATTCCTGCCCACAGTCAGTCCGAATTCTTTGGTGCCGTGGAAGTGATTAACGAGCCGGATCTCTCATCGAAGGCAAAGGCACTCGCGTCGTCCGCGACCCCACTATTCGGAGCACCACGCGCCGCCAAGTGGGTTTTGTTAGAAGCGCGGTTCCAAACTACCCTTGGCCGAAATAGGAGTATCACGCGGCAGGTTCAGATTGCTGCACCGTGAGCGCCTCATATTTAGGGTTTGGCGGGTGGGAAGCTCCAGGATTCTCAGATGCTCCTGAGTTGCCCATGTTTTTCAAAGCAAAGCGCGGGACCATGCAGACGGTCAGGGCCTCCGACCTAAAAGAATGCTCCCCAACCGTCACTCTCAACCATCCACCACCCACGAAGTGTAATAGCACTAAATGTTTTCACTTGACAGTTAACTTATTCTATGTTAATGTTGTTTGTGAACTCGCGGCCTCGCCACTCCAACCATCCACCCTCGCCCGTCGGGCTTCTTTTCGCAAATCGCTCTTCGCTTGGATTCAATTCAACTCTTTCCTTTTCAATTGCTTCCGCACTCTTTTCTCACTCTTACAAACTGGAATTTTCATCCAACTCCTTCTTTTTCAATCGCTTGCGCACTCTTTCGCAAAAACATGGGGGGTGGGGGTCTTGCATTCCGGTTCTTTCAGGCTTTCGACGCTTTCCCAAAACGGAACTCGTGCCCACGCTCTCCTCTTCGTTCCCCGCCGCTTGCTGTCAACTCTCAACTGTCGACTTTCGACTCTTTCATCCCGTCCGAATCCTCCATCTTAGGAATTCGTCGGCAGGTTCGGCTAGAATGGATAGCCGTCGCACAGAATAAGGACTGCCCGTGCCGCTGATAAAACAACAAGCTCTCGAGATGCTCTCCTCCGGCGACTTGATCGGCGTCGGCATGGAAGCCCACCAGTTCCGCCTCAAGAAAAACGATCCTCGCGTCGCCACCTATCAAATTGACCGCAATATCAACTACACCAACTTCTGCACCGAGTATTGCTCCTTCTGCGCTTTCTACCGCCCGCTCGGCGCCAAGGACGGCTACATCCTCCCCTTCGAGGAAATCTACAAGAAAATCGAAGAGATGCTTGAGCTCGGCGGCAACGGCGTTCTTCTTCAGGGCGGCCTGCATCCCGATCTGCAAATTGGCTATTACGAAAATCTCCTGCGCTCCATCAAAGAGCGCTATCCGCGTGTGCATCTCCACTGTTTTTCCGCCCCGGAAATTCTTTGCATCGCGGAAGTCAGCGATCTCACCGTCGAGGAAACCATTCGCCGCCTCATGGACGCGGGCCTCGCTTCCATTCCCGGCGGCGGCGCGGAAATTCTCGATGACGAAATCCGCGGCAAGATCGCCCGCCTGAAATGCACCAGCGACGATTGGGAAAGCGTTCATCGCACCGCGCACAAGCTCGGCCTGCGCACTACAGCCACGATGATGTTCGGATGCGGCGAAGAGCTGCGCCATCGCGTCAATCATCTCGATCGCATTCGCCGCATCCAGGAAGATACCGGCGGCTTCACCGCGTTCATTCCCTGGATTTTCGCCGCCGAGAATACCGCGCTCGGCAAAAAAGTCCAGGAAACCACCGCGGTGGACTATCTGAAAACGCTCGCCGTCAGCCGCCTCTATCTCGACAACATTGATCACATTCAATCGAGCTGGCTCACGCCCGGAATTAAAGTTTGCCAGGTCGGTTTGCAGTTCGGCGCCGACGATGTCGGCAGCATTCTGATCGAGGAAAATGTCGTTTATGCAGCCGGCGTGCGCAACCGCACCAACGAAGGCGAACTCCGCCGCATTATTTCCGATGCCGGCTTCATCCCCGCCCAGCGCGACACCCTGTACCGTTCGTACTCACTGAAGTGAGTACACGTGAAGAAGACGCCCTCAAATGATCACGAATACTAGACACCGCGTCATCCGCCCACCCTCGTCATTCCGAGCTTGCCTGCGCAAGCAGGCAAAGCGAGGAATCTCTCTTCACTCGCCGATTTCGCTTCAGGATTTTTTGACGGGGCGCAAAAGGATCACGACTTCCGCGCCGTCGGGGAGATCGAGATCCTCGAGCGGATACAAAATCCCGCTGCGGAAACGCGCGCGAACCTTCAGGACGGGAGCGGCGTTTGGCGATCCCTCTGGAATTTTCTTGGCGCCGCTTGTTTCGTCCAGCGCTTCGTTCGCAAGTTTGTCCGCTTCGGCGTTTTGCTCGCGGTAAACATGCTCGATGCGGAAAAATTCCAGCGCCTGCGACATTTTTTTAGCGCGCTCGAAGAGCGGCTGCAAATCCGCGCTCTTCACCTTGTATCGCCCGCGCATCTGGTTCACCAGCAATTCCGAATCGCTTTCGATGCGCAGCGCGCGGATTCCGTGCGCTTGCGCGTAATCGAGCGCCGCGATCAATCCGTAATATTCCGCGACGTTGTTGGTCATCCGCCCGATGTATTTCTTGAGCCGCGCCATGGTTTCGCCGCGCGGATTGCGTATCACCACTCCGTAAGACGCGGGTCCGGGATTTCCGCGCGATCCGCCGTCAATATTCGCGGTGTATGCCGCGATTTTTTCCTGCGACGCGGAATTGCCGGGCTCACCAAAGAGTCCGGAGCCGCGATGTGCTGGCGTGCGTTTCGGCATCAGGAGGAAGTTGCGGCGCCGTGGGCCGCATTCGAATGATCGGCGGGAGGCGCGGGTTCGGCGGCGTAAAGAATTCTTCCGCAGGTTTCGCAAGTATGGATTTCGTGATTTTCGGGCCAGCGCAATTCCTGAAAAATGTGAGGAAGGACGCGCATGCCGCAGGCGCGGCACTGCTCTTTGGTGGCTTCCGCAAGCACGACGCCATGGTGGCGTTTTGCGATGCGCGCGTAGAGGGTTTGCAGTTCTTCCGGAACGTTCGCGATGATTTTTTCGCGCGCGGCGAGAGCGGCGTCCAATTCTTTTTGCTTTTCTCCGCGCGCGGTCTCAATCGTCTTGCGGTCCGCGGCGAGTGCGTGTTCCGCTTCGCGCAGCGCGGTTTCCGCGGATTTCACCGCGTTTTCCGCTTCCTCGACGGCCATCATC
>DATIXL010000055.1:0-9337 GCA_035518615.1 Terriglobales bacterium
AAAGAGCGATGCTCCATTGGCCTGCGTCCCGGCGTGAAACGCCAGCCCCAGCACCACGAATAGCGCCAGGCCGTTGACGAAGACCAGCGTCCAGATTGTCGAACTCAGTCGCGATTTCATGCCTTCCTCCAACCCATTTCCGCGGGACGCGCCGTCTCTCGGCGCTGTCTCCGTCAAACTCAAATGCTGGGACCCGGAAACACCTCGAGCAATCTCTGCAAGTCAATCATCAGGGCCAGCCGGTCGTCGTGGCGCAGCATTCCGATGCAATGCGGCACGTTTTCCGGAGCCCGTTCGAGCACATCGTCCGCATTGACGAGGTAAGTTCCCACAACCTCGTCTGCGGCGATTCCGACGCGGATGTCGTCGCGATGCACCTCTCCACGAAGCGACGCTACGACCACGTTCTTGGGAAGCAAGCCCTGCTTTCGGCCTTCCGTAATGGCAATGTCAATCAATGGCACAATCGAGCCGCGAAGATTGAAAATCCCCACTACGTACATCGGCGCCAACGGCAGCTTCGTCACAATCGGCCATTCCAGCACTTCTTCCACGTCCAGAACCGGCAAACAGAAGCGTTCCCTCCCGCTGCGAAAAACGCAGTACTGCGATTCCGGCGGCCGCTCTTCGAGCGGTCCGATCGCTTCCAGCATTTCCGCCGTATCGGCGTCAGGAGGAAGCGGTTCGAGTTGGAATTCGTCGCTCATTGTTGAACTCAGGCAAACCGCCGCACGGCTCGCAGCAGTTCCTCGCGGGTGAATGGTTTGGTCACGTACCCGTCCGCGCCCTGCTGCTCGCCCCAGTATTTGTCGCTGGCGGAATCCTTCGAAGTCACAAGAATCACAGGGATGGAGCTGAACTCCGAACTTCCCTTCAATTCCCGGCATACTTGAAATCCGTTTCGATCCGGCATCACCACGTCCAGCAAAATCACGCTGGGCCGCTCGCTGACGATCGCTTCTTCCACCCTGCGGGGGTCATTTAGCCCCACGGGCCGATAGCCTTCCGGCTCCAACAGGCCTTGGATCAGCTTTACCTGCGCCGGTGAGTCGTCAACAATCAGCACTTTCTTTTGCACCACTGGCATCTCCCCATACCTATCCGCAGTCCAAAGGTGCACGTCAGCCGCCATGTTTGCTCTGCAATCACGGGTTGTTGTGGGATTTGTTAAGCCTTGCGGAATGAGTATGTTGGCAGAAGCGAGAGCGTCTTTAGCGGCGCGGCAATAGCGGCGCTGGCCCCTCTTCCGTCTCAGCTTGAGATGTAGTCTCAGCCTCCCGCATCTCCGAGGCAAGCGATGAGAATCGCTGCATCACCTCGTTGATTCTTAGCGCCATGCTATGGATGGTCTTGATTTGCGCCAGAGATTGAGAGGAGAGTTGCCCGGGCTCCAGCAGTAGCAGTTCGGCATTTCCCAGCATGGAAGTCAGCGCATTGTTCACGCTGTGCTTCATCTCCTGCATGTACCGTCCCAGCGTTGCATAATGCTCATTCCGCGCGGCTTTTTGTTCCGCTTGCCGGGCGATTTTCAAGGCCTCTGCTCGTCGCAAGGATTCTCCAGCCACCAGAAGCAATGTCTGCGCCCAATCTTCGCGCAGGGGAACATGCACCAGGCGGGGGTACCGCGACCTCAACTGCGTCAATTCACTCGAATCCGGAGGCACACAGAGAATCACCGCTGAAGCCGGCTCCAGCGATCGAAGGATTCCTGTGAGCCTGCCCTCGCTCAGAGGTCCCACAACAACCAGTTCGTGCCCAACGTGTTCCTGATTCTTCCAGAGTTCGCTGCTCAGAACCGTGATCCGTGGCGAGTGCCGCTCCATCTGCCAGCAGGAAGTGAGCAGCCTGGCAAATTCTGTTTCGTCCGTCAGGATCAATACATTTGCATTTCGCAAGTGAGGCCCGCTCCGCTTTCCCGAATCCAAAATCCGCCAACCTGTCACAATTGAGAGGAAATCAATCGCTTCCCGTTCTATGCTTCAAAGCTTCTCGGCTTCGTCCAATGCGGAGAGTAGCCGCTTGGTGCTGATCCCCAGGTTCACCGCCGCTTCCGTATCTTTCGCTTGTTTAGCGGCGTCCACGCGCTCCTGCAGCCGCGTGACTTCTACGCGCGCGATGGAAAGCGCTTTCTCCAATGGTGTGGCATTTCCGGTTTCTTTCGCGGTTTCGGTCGCTACCGTCACTAGCGCGCGGGCCACTACTGCCCGCCTCAAATCCTCCGCCGCAAAACCGTCCTCGCTCACGAATGCGGCCACTTCCCAGGAAGACATCAGCACGCGCGCCGCTCCAATTTTGATCGTGGTCATTGATCGGCCCTTCGACGGCGGCTCAGCGATCAATTGTTCCCAGATTTTCTCCATACAGCTCTCGAACTCGAGTGCATTTGACGAGCTTGCTTCGCCACTCGCCGGGCTCTCGCTTTTCTGCCGAACCTCGCGGCCCGCTCCCTGGCCTTCTTTTGCAATTTCCTGGGAAACGCTTCTTACCGGAACGGGATTCCGTGGTGCGGAAGGTTCCACAGCCGCCGAAAGTGGTGCGCTTCCTGAAACCCTCTCTAGGGCCCGGTCCACGTCCGTACGCAATCCCAGCAGCTTTTCGAATGCCTGGCTGACAGTCCGCTCCGTATACTCCTTCTGGAACGGCTGGTTCCACTCATCGGCAATCTGCCGGATCTTTTGTAGAGGCTCGCTGGCCGAAAGCCCCAGGTGATGGCAGTCAATGATGCGCACATCGGCCGATTCCAATTGCCCAATTCCAGATCGAATGGAAATCAGGTCGGCATGCATCAACTCAATCAGGGTTCGCCTCATCATGAAGTTGAAGCGGATGAAGGCCAGCAGTGCCGAGGGATCATAGAACATCCCCCCCGCCGTCTCCTTCACCTTGCGACCCTGTTCGATGAAGTTCGTTTTTAGGATGTCCCGCAGGCTCCGAAAGCCATGGAGTGCCTGGATCATCTTGTCCAACGGTTCGCACCATGATATCGGGGCAGTTTCTACTGGTCCGAGCACGGGCTCCATCACCCGGGCCACGTCGGAGAGCTCGACTTGCTTGTGATAAATCTTTGGCGGAACGCATAGCGCAAAATACTGAACGAGCAAGAAGTCAATTTTGTCCCGGTCGACCGTCGACTTCGTGCTTTTCCGCAGATGCCGCAGGATCAGCGCGCGAAGCCCGCTCTCACTGTCATTCAAGGTCGTCTTTTGCAACAGGTGGCGAAGCTGATGGACCATCACCCTCTGGTCCATCGAATCCAGCCAGCCTTCCAATTCTTTCAGAATGGCCGCATCGGGCTTTTCCGGAAGGCTTCTCCGTTCCTGCCCGAACGGCGACTCGACTTCCATCTGCCTTGCCAGCGCAAGATAAATCGGAAACACGGAACGCAACTCATCCCAGTGCGCTTGTTGCGGCGGCCCGGCCTTGGAAGGGGGAGGAATTTTTAGTGTATTCAGCATTTGTTCACCGCTCTGTGTTCCAGATGCAGGAGCCGCTGGTGAATCGCACGGCTACTGCTTTGCATCCTTCGTGGTATTGCACGGCAATCACGGTTGCCTCTGCTTCGACCCCATCGTTCAACGAAGCCAACGACACGTGATCATCGAACTCAATCGGAAGCGCGGATCGGAAAATGGCGTGATCCTTCCCTCCGAACTCAAGTACCACTCTCTCGCGCAACTTCTTGCCTCCGGGGCGACTGGCCGTTATTTCGGCGTTGATCTGAATGCGCCTCGTCAGCGGGAAAAAGTGCGCCAGTTGTTCCGCACATTCCGCCGCCGTCGCAGAGAGGGCCATTTCACTCGCCTCGTGGACGTTCGCCATCGATTCTTTGTCTTGGGGATCCCGTCTTCCAGCGAGATACACTTCGCTCCGCTGAGGAACACAAATCCCCCAGAGCATTTCTGCACGCCGCACGCCAAAGGGAGTCCAATCCGCTTCCTGGTGAAGTTACAGATAGGGAAGGAGTTACAGCTTTAAGGTCTTGAACACTTCGATCGTCCGTCTCACGCTGAAACGCTTCCGTCTCACCGCGTCTCTCCACACCCTCTGCTTTGGGCCACCGGTGAGACGCAACCGTTTACTGCGAAGCAGTTGGCTCCGCCCCAGCGTCCGATCTCAGGGCAATGTTGTATCGCTTCAGTTTGCGATACAGCGTGGCACGGCTGATCCCCAACATCTTTCCCGCGAGCGCCTTATCTCCGTTCGCTTGCTCGAACACACGAAGGATCGTCATGCGCTCCATTTCCGCGAGTGCTGTCGTGGAAATTGCCGAACCCTCTGTCGATGTGTCGTTCGCGATTCCTCCCGATTCCGAGCGGATCGCGGGCGGCAGATCACCCACGTCAATGACCTTCCGGTCGCCCAGTGTGATCGCACGCGCGATGCAATTCTCCAGTTCCCGCACGTTTCCAGGCCAATCGTAGCTCAGAAGGCTTTTCATCGCTGATTGCGTCACTTGCAGGCTCGCACCCGGCGCGTAGCGGTCGAGGAAATGATGCACGAGCATCGGAATGTCCGAGCGCCTCTCCCGCAGTGCCGGCAAGTGCACGGTCACGACATTCAGCCTGAAGTACAAGTCCTTCCGGAAGGTTCCCGCGCGGTATGCGGCTTCCAGATCCCGGTTCGTCGCTGCAATCACCCGCACGTCCACGTTCGTTCTTTCGTTGCTTCCCACCGGGCGGACCTCCTTTTCCTGGAGAACCCGCAGCAGCTTTGCCTGCATCTCGAGAGGCAGCTCCCCAATTTCGTCCAAAAAAATGGATCCCCCATTCGCCGCCTGAAAAAGTCCTGCCTTCGTTTTCGTTGCCCCGGTAAATGCGCCCTTCTCGTAACCGAAGAGTTCGCTCTCCATCAATGTCGGCACCAGCGAGCCACAATCCACCGCCACAAACGGAGCCTGGGCCAGCGCTCCGCGAAAGTGGATCGCTCTCGCTACCAGTTCTTTTCCCGTCCCGCTCTCTCCGGAAATCAGCACCGGCGTTCTCGTGTCCTTCAGTCGCGAAATCATTCGCAATACGTCCTGAATATTCGCTGAAGCTCCCACGATGCCGTCGAGGTTTTCTTCCGTGTTCACCCGCTCCCGCAGGAATTCGTTTTCGGTCACCAGCCGGACCTTCTCCGCCATCCGCTGCAACAGCAGTCGCATTTTCTCCACGCGAAACGGCTTCTCGATGTAGTCGTACGCTCCCAATTTCATGGCATCCACGGCCGACTCGATCGAGCCGTGCCCCGTCATGATCGCCACTTCTGTCCGCGGCGTGAGCAATTTCGCTTGCTTCAATAGCTCCACGCCGGACAAAACGGGCAGCTTGAGGTCGGTCAGGATAATGTCGGGAGCGTCCGAATCAATCTTCGCGAGCGCCGCTTCAGCATTCTCAGCTTCAGCGCAGACATATCCGAGCGTGCCTCCGATCGTCATGCACAGCTTCCGGATGCTCTGTTCGTCATCCACCACCAACAACCGCACCTTCATCTCGTCGCTCATGGTTTTCCGAATGTTTTCTCCACCATTGAAATCAACTGCTGCACCCGAAACGGTTTCTCGATGCACGGAGTTCCGCTCTGCGCCAGCAGCGCTTGTGTCTCGCTGTTCGCCGTGTCTCCGCTGATCAGAATAATCCGCGAACACAGTTCCGGCCGGTTCTTTTGGATCCATGCGTGTACTTCCGCTCCGTTCACGGCGCCCGGCATCCGAATGTCCGAAATCACTCCCCCAAATCTTCCGTGCGTAAGCTGATCCAGCCCCTCTGCCCCGGAAGCTGCCGGCACCACGTCATATCCCTTCCGTTCAAGCGCCGCTCGTACGAATGCCGTCACCGACGGCTCGTCTTCGATCACCAGGATCGGATTCCTCTTCGTCGAGCTGTTCAATTTCAACGCCCGGCCTCTTTCACCGCTGCAATGGCTGTTACGGTCGCCGCAGGAATCCGCACCACAAACGTGCTTCCGTCCCCGTTTTCATTGTTCCAGCACTGAATCTCCCCGCCGTGCGCGCGCACGATGCCGTAGCAAATGCTCAGTCCGAGTCCCGTCCCCTTGCCCGGCTGTTTCGTCGTATAAAATGGGTCGTAAATCCTCTCTGGATCGACAATTCCCGTCCCGTTGTCGGTCACGGACACTTCGAGCGATCCCCGCTTCAGCTTCGTCCGCAGCAGAATCTTTCCGCGCCGCCCCGTCTCCTGCACCGCGTCATACGCATTGTTTAGAATATTCAGAAAAACCTGCTGCAGTTGCTGCGAATCTCCCATCGCCGGCGGCAGATCCTCGTCGAATTCTTCCTCCACTTCCACTCCGTGGCTCGTAAAATCGTAGCTTCGCAGCTTGATTGTCTGCCGCAGCACGTTGTTCACCTGGACCAGTTCCCTCTGCACGGGCCGCTGCCTTGCGAAGCTCAGCAAATCCTGCACGATCACTTTCGTTCTCTGCGTCTCCTGCAAAATGATCTGTAAATCCTCCCGCGCCGAGGCAGGAATCCCCTCGTTCTCCAGCAGCAAATCCGTGAATCCCAAGATTGCGGCGAGCGGATTGTTCACTTCATGCGCCACTCCGGAAACCAGCCGCCCGATGGTCGCCATCCTCTCCGCGTGCGCCAGCTTCGCTTGCAGGAGCGCTGCGTCCGTGATGTCCGTCATCACCACCACCACGTTGTTCACCGCGTTTTGTTCGTCTCTCATCGGGCTCAGGCTGATGGAAAAATAACCCGAACTACCGTCGCTTCTGCGCGCCCGCAGCTCCAGATTCTCCACTTGTTGCCCGTTCGCGGTCGTTTCGAGCGCCGTTTCGAATTCCTTCCGCTGCGTCGCTTCGACCAGCTCCACCAGCCGCCGCCCTACCATCTCCTCTTCGCGGTACCCCATTTCATAGCATCGCCGGTTCGCGTAGCTGATCAGCCCCGCCGTATCCAGCACCAGGATCATACTCTGCGTGGTATTCAATATTTTCTGGTTGAAGTCGCGTTCCCTCTGCAGTTGCGTCTGGAACATCTTCTGTTCCGTCACGTCCAGCATCAAGCCACGTATCTGCGCAATTCTTCCTCTTGCGTCTCTCACCACCGTGATGTTCTGCAACGTGTATAGCAGCGTCCCGTCTTTTCGCCTCAGCGTCTCCTCATAATTCCGAAGCACTCCCCGCTCTCGTATCTCTCTCAGAAAACGCTCCCTCGCCGCCTGGTCCGGATACAGGTACGATCCCACGTCATCGCGCAGCAATTCCTCCCTCGTTAAGTACCCCAGCATCCGCACCATCGCGTCATTCACATCCAGAAATCTCCCGTCCGGCGTCGCAAAAAACAGCCCCTCTTGGATGCTGTCGAACAGCTCCCGGTATCGCCTCTCCGCTTCTCGCCGGTCGGTAATGTCCTTCAGTACGTGGATCGTTCGTGAATCTTCCTCCGCGTTTCCTGTCGTCCTGGAGGTCGAAACCAAAAAAATTCTTTCCGGCGTTGCCAAAACATGTTCTTCATGCGGCTGCTTCGTATCCCGGCAAAAAGGGCAGGGAAGATCCCCGGAACTCTCCGCAAGTTGCCGCAGGCTGCTGACCGCTTCCCCCACCAGCGCCACGGGAGGCACTCCGAGATGTGCCGCCAGCGACCGGTTCGTCCTCAGGATCTTCCACGTCCGGTCGTGCACCACCAGATAATCCGTGATTGCGTCAATGTCCTCGACCCATTGCCTCTTCGATCTCTCGATCTGCGAAAAGCGCCGGAAATTCTCGATTGAGAGCGCTGCGTGGCTCGCTAGCGCCAGCGCCAATCGCTGCTCGCTGGCATCCAGGGTCCGCTGCTTTCGCAGCAGGCAAAGCGTGCCCAGCCGCTCTCCGCCGCCTGCTTTGATGGGCACCAGCACAGCTCTCTGCACACTTCCCTCTTTCTTTGCCCCTCTCCCAGGATACGGAACAACGTTCAAGTCCACTTTCTCAACACTTTCCCGTATCGCGGAGGTCAGCCACTCCCGCTCTCTTTCAAGCTCTCCCTCCTCCGGGCCTCTGCCCGAATAGATTTGTGTTTCTCCGCGCTGCAACACCGCAACCCCTCCCCATCTCGCCTTCAATAGCCGTCTGGCACGTTCCGCAAATCGTCTCAGAAAGTCCGGCAAATGGTGAGACTCTGCCGCGTCAATCGCCAGATCCATCAGCTCTTCGGCGCGCTCGGAGGCCAGGCGCGATCCTGCCTTTCTGTCCCGTTTTGCCTGAACCGAAGAAGTTCGCTTGCTCTGTATGCTGCGCATAGAAGGATAAGGGTGGGTCATTCGTCTCAAAGTGAGCAAACCCACGCATCACCACGCTAACGGGCAATCTCATTCTGAGTCAATCACCCGTCAGTCCTATGTTGCCAAATGATCCACTCCGCATTTGCCTCTTCAGGATCTCCGTCTCAGCGTGAGACCCCCTGCGCCTCTCCTCCCTCCCGATGAGACGCTCCCGGTTTTTTATCTCCCCGCACCGCGACGCCATTTTCCATCTAACTGAATTCTTTTCTGCGCCTTAGGAACTACCCTCCATCTCTCTTTAAGTGATTCATCCCCTTCCATCTCCTGGCATCACACGTGCCTTTCTCTTCCCGGGGTATCTTCCACTCTGAGGAGGGGTTGTGTCGAAACAATCCTGGTGGGTCCGTTTTGCTCTAGGTTCTGCTGCAGTTGGGCTCTTTGTGGGTTGTGCGGTCTTCGCGCAGCAGTCCAACACGGACGAAAGTAAGCGAAAGGTCAAAAATAAAGTCGCTCCCGTTTATCCGGAACTCGCTCGACGGATGAATGTAGGCGGCAAAGTCAAAATCGAAGTGGTGATCACTCCCGAGGGCAAAGTTCGCAGCACCCGCGTGATCGGAGGCCATCCTTTACTCGTCCAGGCCTGCCAGGACGCCGTCAAGGATTGGAAGTTCTTCCCGGCGCCCGAGGAAACCACTCAGATCGTCGAGTTTGATTTCAACCCATCCGAGTGATGTGGGCCTCATCTTTTTCTCGATCGTCTTGTTTGCGTTGCATCGTGTATGGGGAAGTGGAGGGGTTTTGAAATGACCATCAGTAAGAAGCTCTATCTCGGCTTCGGCGCCATCTTATCCATTCTCGTTTTGCTCGTGCTCATCAACTTGGTCGCCGCCGTGCGCACGGGAGCAACTCGCACCAGTGCGGAGGCTACTCTCGATAGCGTGCGCACGATCGAATCCGTCCGCTACCAGATCATGCTGAATCGCCTCAATCTGAACAATTTCCTGCTCAGCGGCGATCCTCGCGACGAGGACAGGGTGAACCACGGAATTAACGATATCAGCGACCTTTTCAAGCGCGGTGAGGCTTCTGCCTCGAACGATGCCGTTCGCACCGCCCTCATCCAGGTCGAGAGC
>DATIXL010000056.1:0-11211 GCA_035518615.1 Terriglobales bacterium
CATTCTCGTAATACCCCCTCGTCGCCGACGGCCCGCAAAACCACAAAAATCCTTCCGTCCGCTCCGGCACTTCCTCGCCTCTCGCATCCACGATCTTGACTTCATGGCGCGGCACCGGCTTGCCCGAGGACACAAACGCAATCGCCGTCGCATCCTCTTTCTTCGCCGGAACCGCTCGCCCGTGCGCCGTGAACGCCTCGCGTTCCACCCGATCTATCAGCGGTCCGCGGCCCACCGGCGGAATGGTCACTGCCAGCGAAGCCTCTGCCAATCCATAGACCGGCAGCTGGGCCTCTTTTCGAAAGCCGTAGCGTTCGAATCGCGCCGCAAATCGCTCGAGCGTATCCGGATTCACCGGCTCTGCGCCATTCAACGCCGCGCGCCACAAACTCAGATCCAGTCCCTCAATATCTTTGTCCGCGATTTTTCGTACACACAGTTCGTACGCAAAATTCGGCGCCGCTGCCACCGTTCCGCGATATTTCTGCACCGCCTTCAGCCACCGCTCCGGCCGCGTTAGAAACGCTAACGGCGACATCACTGCCAGCGGCAGTCCAAAATACAGCGGCGCCAGCCACGCTCCAATCAGTCCCATGTCGTGATACAGCGGCAGCCAGCTCACGCATGCATCATCGTTTCGAATTTGTACCGCTTCGCCAATGGCCCGAATATTTGCCAGCAGATTTGCGTGCGTCAGCACCACGCCTTTAGGATCGCCCGTCGAGCCCGAGGTGTATTGCAGCAGCGCAGTGTCGGTAGCCTTGCGCACGCGGCTTCCGGTCAAGTGCAATGGCAGGGCGCCGGGGGGTGGCGGCGGGGCATGATCCGCCGCATCCAGCAACTTCTCCGCATCTGCCACTTCCGCGAGCGTGGGCACTTTCGGCTTCAATAGTCGCGCCACCGCTTCTGCCTGACGGAACGTCAGCAACAAACACACGCCCGCATTTTTCAGAATCGCTGATTGTCGCTCTGCGTATTCTTCGATCCGGTCCGCGCGAAACGGTGGATAGATCGGCACCGGCACCGCGCCCGCCAACAAAATTCCTGCGTACGAGACAAAGAACGCCCGCGAGGTCGGCAGCATCAGCGCCACTCGCCCGCCCGCCGGCACGCCACGCTTCGCCAACTCCGCCGCACACCGCTGCCCCGCAGCGTACAATTCGCCAAACGTCAGCGTAATGTTCCGCTCTCTTCCCTCTTTTTCCTCCGCGATGGCCAGGTGCGTCCGCTCGGCATCGTGCGTTCCGCGATAACGCAGCACCTCTTCGAGCGTCTGTGCGGACGCCACTCCCGCGCCAGGCTCTTCCTCGGAAAATCTTCTCGCTGCCGTAAACTCCGCGATCGCGGCGTTCGAATCCTCACTGACCGCTTCCACGCCCGACACCGCACAAATCGCCCGCGCCAAATCGCCAGGCGTATTGGCCTCGGCAATCACACTGTCCGGCAACGCCACGCCAAACTGCCCTTCCAGCCGTGCCGCCAGCTCCACGCGCTCCAAACTCCCCAATCCCAAGTCGCGGTCCAGTTGCGCTTCGGCGCGGAGCATCGGCAGCGCACCGCGGCTGCCCAATTCTTCGAGCAAGCCACGGACCGCGTCCAGCACCCGCTGTTGCACTTCCGCTGCATCGAGTTGTATCGCTGGAGTCGCCACAGGTCACACGAGAAAAGTCATGTTGGAAGTCCCGCGGGAAAAGTCACGAAATCACGCGACAATAGCCAAATTCGGAAACGATGCGGCGTCGCGCGGGAAATAGCGCACCGTCGTGACGCTCGTTGCCACAATGCCAACTAAGCAGACTAAACACTACGCACCAGGTCTCGCAGACCATCACTCGCAAGACAAAAGGCCCGCACTCGCCCGCAGCCTACCACGCACACCCGCCCTTTACCATCCACGATTGCCGCAATTCGAATCCCCGCTGCGACCGTGAACCCGATCCCTGCGGACGAGTTTCTGCAACCCACGACACCAAATCTCGCGTTTAGGCGCTCTTGCCTTTTTGCGCTGGCGCGTAATTGCGCGGCAGCAACGTCGTCGAAAGGTCCACTCCAGAAAGATCCGCTCCCGTCAAATCCGTCTCGCGCAAAATGGCCACACCCATATCCGCGCCCGCAAATCGGGCCCCCGTAACACTTGCTCCCCTTAGGTTTACGTTTCGTAAATATGCACGTTCGAATATCACGTTCGAAAGATCGCAGCGAAAAAATTCCACGCCGCTGGCCTGCGCCTCCGTGAGGTTCGCTCCCGGCAGAATCGCTTCCGTCATATCCGTGTTGCGCAAATCCGCCCGCGTCAAATTCGCTCCCGTCAAATCCGCGCCGGGCAATTTCGCTTTCTTCAAATCCGAACCTTGCAAATTCGCTCCGCGCAAAATCGCACCGGAAAAATTCACGCCCTGCAAATCGGCGTTCGAAAGATCGGCGCCGGCCAGATCCGCGCGCGCACCGCCGTCCTTGCCGCGAAAGAAAAGTTCGTGCGCTGCGAGAATCTCCGTCAGCCGCTTCCCTTGGTGTTTAATACTCTTCGCTTTCCGCAATCCCATGGTTAGCGTTGCCTCCTGTAAGCGTTCGAATAGTTTAATCCGCTCCGCTTCGCAAATGTAAGGCTGTCATTGAGCTTGGCCGTTCGTGGCAGCGCGTTTAAAGGCCCGCGGTCTCTGCAGGCCCAGCTCACTGAAACCAAAAGGCTGCACAACCGTCGATTGTGATAGCTTGCTAGAAACGGTTGCCGGAAGGTGAGTCTTGCCTTGTTGATGCGAACGATCTTGCGTTTGCTGTTGCTACTTCTTATTCCCGCGCTCGCCGCCGGCTCCCCTTCGCAACTGGCCATCACACACGTCACAGTGATTGATGCCACGGGCCGCGCACCTCAGCCGGATCAAACGGTTTTCATCGACGGCAATCGCATCGCCTCCATCAGCGCGTCCGCCATGGCAAAAATTCCCAAGGACGTTCGCACCATTGATGCTTCCGGAAAATTCATCCTGCCTGGCTTCTGGGACATGCACGTTCACATCGCCGGCCTGAACGCCGATCCGGCTTGGAGCAAACAGGTCCTCCTCCCGCTGCTGCTCGCCAACGGGATCACCGGCGTGCGGGACATGGGTGGCGATCTCAGGGCGCTCCTCGCGTGGCAACTGGCGATTGAATCCGGCGAACTTTTCGGCCCGCACATTGTCGCCGCTGGTCCCTTTATCGCGGCCAGCGGTGAAAAAACTGCCGAGCAATATCCCGTTGGCAATGCCGACCAGGCCCGCGCCGCTGTCGACGATCTCACGAAGCGCGGCGCTAACTTTATCAAAATCATTTCGCTGCCATCGCGCGACGCCTTTTTCGCCTTGGCGGACGAATGTAAAAAGCAAAACATCCGTTTCGTCGGGCATCTACCGTTCGAAATCGGCGCCGCTGAGGCCAGCAATGCCGGCATGCACAGCATCGAGCATTTTCTGTATAGCGCCTTCGCGCTGTCCTTCTCGTCGAAGGAAGCCGAGCTGCGCCCGCGCCTCGTCCAAGCGGAAAGGAAAGGTGATTCCGCTGCCTGGGAACAAATCGCTCACGAAGCGGACGCCACGTACGATCCCACCAAAGCCGCGACCGTGATCGCGACTTTGAAGAAAAACGGCACGTGGGTTACGCCGACGCTCGCATCGCTCGACATCACGGCGCATCCCGAGAATTGGCAGACCGACGATCCCCTGCTCGCCTATGTTCCTCCGGCCCTCGGCAAACAGTGGCGCAATTCTCTGGACAGCGAAGGCATGAAAAAGCGGGCGGCATGGCTGGGACGGCAGGCATCCAACGATTGGAAGCTGACAGCGGAACTGCATCGGGCGGGCGTGCCGCTGCTGGTCGGATCGGACTCGCTGGATCCGTTCGTTTTCCCCGGCGATAGCTTCCATCACGAGCTTGCTCAATTGGTTCGCGCGGGATTCACGAATATGGAAGCGCTGCAAGCTGCAACCCGGGGCGCCGCGCAGTTTCTCGGGCAGGAAAAGGACTACGGTACGATCGAGCCTGGTCACGTCGCGGATCTGGTTTTGCTGAGCGGCAATCCCGTCGAGACGATCGACAATACGCGCAAGGTCTTTGCGGTCGTGCGCGACGGTCGCTACTATGATCGGGCGGCGCTGGACGAGCAACTGGCGCACGCGCGGCAGGCCGCTGCAGACGCTACGACGGAGGCGCCGTCGCATTGAGCCGTGGGCTCAGCGACCGCTGGCGGCAGGAGAGTGACGCAATCCTGCGCGCTTGGGCTCGGTTCCGGAGGTCGAGAAAGACACATCGAGTGGCTCAGGTTTGCAGCTTTTGTGGCGAATATGAATTCGCACCTCAGCGGCTAAAGCCGCGCTGATTTTGCGGTGTTTGCGGCACGACCCTTCGCAGCTCAGGGTGAGCGAAAGTCGTGCCCTCCCGGTGGGGGAAACCGCATGATACGGCGCCTCTGAAGGCTGTGCTCGAGCATTGTTTATGAAATTGATTCACACAATTCACGCCCTTGGCGCCATCAGAACACTGTTTTGTCTCGCGGCGTTGCTTTGGTTTTTTGCGCCTACGACCTGCCGGGCGCAGGAGCGGGAGCACGGCGATGAAATCGTCGCCAACCTGGCCGGCGGGCGCGTCATTGTTCACGTCGCTCGGGATGAAATTGTCTTCGCCGCAATAGACCAGCCGGTGGAATCGAATTCCGTCCCGCCGCGCGTCCTCAGTGTTGATACCGGTCACATCGGAATCCTCTTCGGCGCTTCCGAATGGCGCAGCACCGCTGATCCGCAACCGGTGCGCCTCGACAAAGATTTTCCGCGCGTGACAGGAGCGAACCAGCAAGGTTCCTATAACCCGGAGGAGGCCGCGCCGGACCTGGAAACGATGGGCGTGGCTTTTCTCGAGCGACTGCGTCCGCTGGTTTCGCGCTTGCAGCATCGGATCGAGTTCAAGCCGGACGAAGCGCTGCTGGAGGTGGTCGTCATCGGGTACGAGCGCGACTACGGCCCGGAGGTCTGGACTATCGAATACCGGATCCAGCAGGAGGAAATCGCGACGCGAGGCGATTTCTGGCAAACGCGGCTTCTCCGCCCGCGCTTCACGCAGCTCTATCCGCCGGAGAAGAAGCAGCCGAAGGTGCTCGTGGAGGTCCGCTACCCACCAACGATGGAAGGGCCAACGCTGCAGCAACTTATTGAAGGGAACTATCCTGACCTCGATGCCATCGCCAAGGGCAATCCGAAGTTAGCCAAGGTTTTGGAAGATATCGAACACGGGCAGGCCAACAAAGCCGCGCCGCAGGACTCGGTGGATTTTCTGCGCGCTGCCATGCCCATTATCGCGGGCAAATCCAAGTACATCATGGGCACGATGACGGAGCGCGGGTTTGATTGGGTCGTACCTCCTACCGAACCTGTGGAAAAAGCTAAAGAAGACAAGAACCGCCCGCCGGACGCGCCCACGCTCCGCAAGCGACCGAATCCCAACTAAGCACAAGAGCGCCGACCAACGGAAACTGGCGCGAAACTGGAACCTCAGCCTTCCGTCCGGAGGGATCGGGTTCTGGCCCCGGCTGTTTCGACTAGCCGGTTTACGAGCAGCTTGGCCATCGGTTTTAGCAAAGCGCGTGAAAGCTCAGGTTCGCTTCCGTTAACACGAGGGAGCGGGAAAGCGTCTGATTCGATCGTAGGTTTTGCTTTAGACGAGTCGAATCGAGGAGAAAGCCGCCATGAGGAATATGCGTTTACTTGCAGCGCTCACCTTCGTGAATCTTGGAATACTGCTATTCGTTGTGACGCATCACCTTAGGCCGGTACAAGCAAGTAGCCCTGAGCAAGTCGTTCGTGCACGAGCACTGGAGATCGTGGATGCCCAAGGAAAAGTGCGAGCGTCTATAACGATCATTCCCGAAGGGCCAGCGCGCCGGGCCGACGGCACGCTGGTAGAACCGAGCGGAAAAATCTACCCGGAGGCGGTTGTATTTCGGCTCATTCGCCCCGACGGGCGGCCTTCCGTTAAGATTGCCACCACCGAACAAGGCTCTGGGCTGGACCTCGGCGGCGGAATCGATCCCACCTACATCGTACTAAGCTCGGAGGGCGGAGAGACCTCGCTTACCCTAACGAACAAAGACGGCCGTCGGCAGGTCATCAAACCGGAGTGAGAGCGGCGGTACTAAACGCTCCTCCTCCGATAGGTCGATTTGTCGAGATCTGGCATACCTCGCGGACATGGGCGAGCCTGGGCGGTGGAGGCCTTTGGAATTGCGGATAGCGCAGGTTAGAATTGGCCCCATGAAAATCAACTTCCGTGCACTGCTTTCGTTTCTTTCTATTGCTGTGGCAACAGCGTCTGCCATTTTTCTGATGTCCTCGTTGCATGCGGCAGCCGCTCACACACGCAACAGCTCCGGGCTCGAGCGCGAGATTCCCGCGGTCGATAGCGCGGAGCGGGAGGCGGTCTTGGCGCCTATAACGGAGATGTTTGATGGCATGGAGAAACGCGACGCCGCGGCGATCAAGAAACCGTTGCTGAGCGGCGGCACGATGGTGCTGATGCGGGACGGCAAGCCGAGTCAGATGACTTTTGAAGATTTCGCGGAGCGCGTAGGAAAACCTGGAGCCACGCACATTCAGGAGCGCATTCATGATCCGCTCGTGCGGATCGATCACGATCTGGCGGTGGTGTGGGCTCCGTTCGAATTTTTGGTGGACGGCACGGTGGACCACTGCGGAACGGACTTGTTCAATCTTGTTCGTACGGATGGTAAATGGGTGATTGCCAGCGTCGCAGATACGGGACGGAAGGATTGCGTTCGCAAGTAGACCCAGCTCGCGAGGATTCCGGCCTGTTGCGGATGTTGGATTTAGTTACACCATTAGGATTGATATCGGTCGTGGCCGGATGCTGATTGCCGTTCGCATCCTGAAGTTTCTCACACGCTTCGAGGCTTTCGGGTCTGCAACAAGAAAAACCGCACGTACTTCGTCCGGGATCTTGCATACGACGAAAACTGCAGTCAACTGGGTTCTAAATCCCTGAATGTCCTGACCTTGAGGCCCCGCCTGGCGGCTGATGCGCTGTAAAGGGGGCTAACTTCCAAGTTCCATCCGCTAGCCAGGTGCACGATTTGCCGGGTTATCTGGCGCCGAGGATCAATCTCAGGCGCCCTTTTCACCTGTATAGATTTGGAGGTAGACACTGCAAGCCAACCAGACCCAAAGGGAGCGGCTCCGCGTCGGGCGTCGACGCCTGCCTCGGACTACTGTGGTCACTGATACCCGTGACACAAGTCACCGCACGTCCCAACTTCTTCCGTTACGAAACCACAGAGGCACTGAGAATGTATCGAGCAAACCAATTGACTCTTGCGGTCGCGGCCGTGATTGCCTTTCTGTTCGTGACTCGTCCCGTCGGGCCAATCAGAACGAGCGCAACCGATCAAACCGCCCGAGCCGTGTCGCAACAAGCGAACAACAATACTGTCGGAGGCTTGAAAGACCACTACAAAGTGATCGAGATTGAGAAATTCGAGGTTCAGGAAGGAGTCTCATTCTCGGATGACTATATCCAGAGATTGCAGGACGAAACCTTGAAGGAATTTCAGAAATCCGGAGAGTTTAAACAAGCACTGCTCCCGGGACAAAGTCCGGAGGACGCGACGAGCGCCGTTCTTCGCGTCACCGGCATCATCACTTACTTCGACCCAGGGAGTCGAGGGGAGCGTTACATCGGGTTCGGTCTGGGTTCCGGGAATATCGTCGCTAACATTCTCTTTCGCGATGTTGCAACGAACCAGCCTCTCATTCTCGAGCAGGTGTGCGCGACGTTCGCCGGCGGAGCGTTCGGCGGAGCGTCCGAAGGCATCACGCGTGAACTCGCGAGGCGCTTGAGAACGGCTCTTGAATTACATCTGGAGAAACCTCTGCCGCTCGTCAGCGAATCGGACAGCCTCAGTCTTGAGTTTCTGCGGCATCCCGCGGCAGACGACAAGTTCGTGTCGATTACCAAGGGTGCATTCGAGGAGGCGCAGACCAATCTGAACCAGCAAGCGGTTTTGGGATACCGAGTGGTCGTGCTTACGCCGCATGGCACGAAGAGCGCCGACGTTCGGATGATGCAGGCTGCGACGCCTCCGGAGGTCTACCAATACCGTATCTTCCATGTCCAAAACATTTCGAATTTGGCAAAGGATCTGACCAAAGCTGGGCTGGAGGGTTATCGCTACCGTCCGCGCACCCTCGGACAATTTGGTGGCGCGGTAGGTGTCGCGATCGCTGAGAAGCCTCCGGTCCTTCCCGCGGAGCGCTACACGTATCGCCTGCACGCCGCGATGCAAATTTCAAATGCGAAGAAAGACATCGTTAAAGATCAGCGTGAGTCGTTCAGTCTCGCCGGTACGATGGAGTTTGGAGGCATGCACGTCGTGCTCTTGGAAAAGGCCGTCACGAAGTCTGAATAGGTCGGAATCTGGACGGCACGCGGTTAGCAATTTGTCGATTTGCCGGTTGGTCGCGACGCTGTCGATTGTGGCGGAGGTCTCTGTAAGACGGCGTACCGTCCATCGGCAGCCTAGTACGGGGCTCGGACGACGTACCGGCTGACTAGGCAGCAGAACAACGAGTTTGATTCAGCTTCTGAAAAATCAGGCGCTTATTTCAGTTCGCACGCCAAGGCGAGGAGCTCGACCAATTTTCAAGGCTTCCGAGTCTCTCCGTTGCCGGCGCTTGATTCGCGTATTCGTCCCTTTATAGACTCCTAAAATGAGGCCAGCCGTGCGAAGTCGCCGCAAAGTGTTTGGGCAGCTCCTGGAACATGCCCGCCGCCAGCCGCACCGCGAGTGTTGCGGGATTTTGGCGGGGCAGCGCAACGTGATCACCAAGGCGTTCCCTGCCAAGAACGTCGCGGCCGATCCAGCCAGGAACTACGTCATTGCGCCCAAGGAAATCGTGCACCTCATGGGGGAATTCCGCGAGCGCCGGCTCGAGTTCCTCGGCATTTACCATTCGCATCCGCACTGGCTGGACGTGAACGAGCCTTCGCCCAAAGACATCGCGCTGGCCTACTATTCTGAAGCGATCTATTTCATCGTCACGCCTCGGCCATACGCAACTGTGCCCGTCCGGGCATTTTCAATCCAAGGTGGGCGGGCGACAGAACTTGAAATTCAGGTTCTACCCTGACGTAAACGGCAACGGTCGCCACTCTCGACACACTAGAGTCTCGTGTTTAGGAGTCGAACCTGAAACGACTGACCGAGTTTTCCGACGTTCTCATACCGGTTTTAATTCTGATGGGAGTGATTTATCCGACGCTCGTTTGGATCGGACACAAAAGTGGACTGCACTTGCTTTTGCCTTCTGTATTTACAAGTGCGGGAGGGGTCGGCATATCAAGCCTGCTATTTGGCTTGGGACTTGTTCTTGCCGGAGCAAAGTACGCCGCTATAGACCCGCCTGCAGCAAAGTTCTTTAAGGTTGCAGGGTGCTTCCTGATCATTCTAGCTGCATTCATGATGAGGCGTCGTTCCAGTTGATGCCCAAGGAAGCGGCCACGGTCAAGTTCTGGAAAGCAAGCACACCTTCCTTCCAGTTCGAAGCCGGTAAACAGAGCTTGTGGAAGGGACTCCAGATCCGACCATTCTTGTCCGAACGGCGCGGCCTTACCAACCCATAGTAAAATTCCCTCCAGAACAGCATTGAGTCGCAATCCATGAAACGCCACGTGCTCCTCTACGGTCTGCTCGCGGGCATCCTCATCGCCGCGTTGAAATGGACGGAGTACCGTTTTCTGGTGATCGAGCACTCCTTCGAAATCTACGGTGGTTTAGTTGCCGCGATATTTGCCGCTCTCGGCATCTGGCTCGGCCTGAAGCTGACCCGCAAGCAGGAACGGGTCATCATAAAGGAAGTACCGGTTCCGACCAGCGAACCTTTTCGTCCCGACGACGGCAAACGCGAAGCTCTGGGTATCACCCCCCGCGAACTGGAAATACTGGAACTCATCGCCCAAGGCCTCAGCAACCGGGAAATTGGCGAAAAGCTCTTCGTGAGCGAAAACACCGTAAAGACTCACTCCAGCCGCGTCTTTGACAAGTTGGGCGCCAAGCGCCGCACCCAGGCTGTCCAGTTAGGCAAGGAACTGCGGCTCATCCCTTGAACCGCTAGCCCAAAAGCATGATTTTTCGCCGCGCGCCGCAAAATCATCCAAAAGTATGACGACAAATCCCCCGCCGCCTGCGTTACAGTGCCCCCGCAATCGCAAACTGCCATTCGGGAGCAACCAATGAAAAAGACGATTCTCACCTTCGGCGTGATTTCGGGCGTCATCGCCTCGCTCATGATGATCGCCACGGTCCCCTTCATGAGGCGCCCTGACTTCGACCACGGCTATATCCTGGGCTATACGACCATCGTGCTGTCCCTGATGCTGACCTTTTTTGGCGTCCGTTCGTACCGCGACAACGTCGCGAATGGGCAAATCACGTTCGGTAAAGCATTCGCGGTTGGCCTCGCCATCACCTTAATCTCTTGCGTCTTTTACGTCGCCACCTGGGAAGTCATCTACTTCAGATTTATGCCGGACTTCATGGACCAGTACGGCATTCACGTCCTCCAGAAGATGCAGGCCTCGGGCGCCACGGCCGCCGCCATCCAGCAGAAATCCCAAGAACTCAATCAACTCAAAGTGATGTACAAGAATCCGCTCTTGAACATGGCGATGACGTTCATCGAGCCATTCCCCGTCGGCCTGGTGATTACACTGCTCTCCGCGGCCGTGCTCAGAAAAAAACCGCAATCGCAGCCGGCGCAATCACCAGCCGCGGCATAACGCCACCAGCGGAGATGAGCCAATGACTAACCCAACGCGACGCAGACTTCTCGCGGCGATTCTGCTTCTCCCTGCTGCCTCTATGCTCTTTCTCGTCAAATCCGCGACAGCGCAGCAATCGAGGCCTGCGCTTCCGCTTCCGGAAATGCAAAAACTCTCCAAGCTCTACGTCGGCCGCTGGGAGTACACCGAGACCTATCCTAAATCGTCCATGGCTACGAACGGCGGAACAAACGCCGGCGTCTATACCAGTGAACTCGGGCCGGGTGGCAACTCCATCTTCAACCACTTCCACTCCAAAGGTCCCGTTGGCGAATTCGATGGCACACTGGTCATAACGTGGGATCCGCAAGAGAAAGCTTACAAAGCCTATGCGTTCGGCGACTCCTTTCCCTCGGC
>DATIXL010000057.1:0-20180 GCA_035518615.1 Terriglobales bacterium
TTTCTTCGCCGAGAACATCGAGCGGCAGACCGCTCGCCTTCACGCGCGCACGCGCCATCGCTTCCACTTCGCGGTCCGCCTGCGTAACCGCCGTTCCATCGCTCTTCCGGTCAATCTTCAGCTCCTGGGCTCGAAAATACCTCAGCGAAATCTCCCTCGCTTCCTCTGCAATATCCTCCAAAAGATTCCCGTATAGCGTTCGATAGCTCATGGATTGGCCGCGCCTCTTCTCCGCTCAGACGCCACCCGCGACGTCCGGCACCGTTTGACACTGCTCTGCTCGCACCCCTAGCATACTATTTCACGCTCATGCAGACTCCCGCACCGACTGGAACTGTCCTGGACCGCATTCTGGAAGCGCGCCGCGCCGCCGTGGAGCATCGCAAGAAAGTCCTTCCAGAAACTGCCCTGAAGTACGGCGTGAAAGCCGCCGTTCCCGTCCGCGATTTTGCTGCCGCCCTTGTTCGTGACGGGCTCAATGTGATCGCCGAGCTGAAGCCCGCCTCGCCTTCCCGCGGCGTTCTTCGCGATCCCTTCGATTCCGTTTCCCTCGCAAAAAGCCTGGAAGCCGCGGGCGCGGTCGCGCTTTCTGTCCTCACCGAAGAAGAATTTTTTCGCGGCTCGCTCAAGAATCTCCGCGACGCGCGAAAAGACATCCATCTCCCCGTTCTCCGCAAGGATTTTGTCTTCGATCCGTGGCAGGTCTGGGAAACGCGCGCCAACGACGCCGATAGTTTTCTGCTCATCGTCGCTGCTCTGCAGAATTCGCAGCTTCGCGATCTCATCGCTCTCGGCCGCGAGCTTGGCATGGAGGCGCTCGTCGAGGCGCACAACTCGCTGGAACTGGATCGTGCGCTGGCGGCGGGTGCGCGGATCATCGGGGTGAACAACCGCGATCTCAAAACACTGGAAGTCCACCCCAAAATCTCCTTCGAACTCATTGACAAAATTCCCGAAGATTGCACTGCCGTATGCGAATCCGGCCTGCGGTCGCATGAGGATTTGCAAAAACTCCGTTCCGTGGGATTCGATGCCTTTCTCGTCGGCGAACACCTCATGCTCTCGCCTGATCCCGCAGCAGCACTGGCTGTCCTCCTCGGTGCTGCGCCGGCCAGGCCTGCCCAACCATGACCCGCGTCAAAATCTGCGGCATCACGCGTTGGGAGGACGCCCGCCTCGCGTGCGATCTCGGCGCTTCCGCGCTCGGGTTCAATTTCTATGAAAAGAGCCTGCGTGCCATTGCACCCGCGGCAGCCTGGGACATTATTCGCCGGCTCCCGTCCTTCGTCGCGCCCGTCGGCGTTTTCGTGAATTGGGAGTCCTCTGCCGTGATCGTTCTCGCGAAATCCTTGCGTCTTTCCGCAGTCCAGCTTCACGGTGGCGAAGATCCTGCAACAGTCGCTGAGTGCGCCAAACAATTTCCCGTCATCAAGGCCTTTCGCGTGGCTGCGGATTTCGACCTCTCCAAACTCGATTCCTTCAAATCCGCTTCCGCTTTTCTTTTCGACGCCCCTCCATCCGGTCAAGACTCAGCTCACTTCGGGGGCACGGGCCAAACAACGAACCGGGAAGCCGCTCGCGACGCCGCCAAATCCCATCGAATTCTTTTGGCGGGAGGGCTCACACCTGAAAACGTCGCCGAAGCCATCCGTTTCGTTCGCCCTTACGCCGTGGACGTTGCCAGTGGCGTCGAATCCGCCCCCGGCATCAAAGATCCTGCTAAACTCCGCGAGTTCTTTTCTGCAGTTCCGTCCACCTGAATCCATACAGTCCGTTTTTCTCCCAGCCTGTGAGAGAATGAACGCTTCCATGGCCGCTCAACTGACCATCCCCGCCTCCGTCCCCGGCCGTTTCGGTCCCTATGGCGGCCGCTACGTTCCGGAAACGCTCATGGTGCCGCTCCTCGAACTCGAGCGCGTCTACCAAGCTGCGAAGTCCGATCCTGCCTTCCAGGCGCACTTCAAGGATCTCCTGAAGAATTTCGCCGGGCGCCCCACGCCTCTCCAATTCGCTTCGCGCCTCACCGCGCATCTCGGCGGCCCGCGCATTTATCTCAAGCGCGAAGATCTTCTCCACACCGGCGCGCACAAAATCAACAACGCCATCGGCCAGGGGCTCCTCGCCGTGCGGATGAAAAAGCCTCGCGTCATCGCGGAGACCGGCGCCGGTCAGCACGGCGTCGCCACTGCCACCGTTGCCGCGCATCTCGGCCTTGAGTGCACCGTTTACATGGGCACGGAAGACATGGCGCGCCAGGCCCTCAACGTCTCCCGCATGCGCATGCTCGGCACGGAAGTCGTCGGAGTAAATTCCGGCAGCCGTACTCTGAAAGACGCCATCAACGAAGCCATGCGCGACTGGGTCACCAACGTCCGCCACACCCATTATCTTCTCGGGTCCGTTCTCGGCGCGCATCCTTATCCCACGATGGTCCGCGATTTTCACTCTTGCATCGGCCGCGAGGCCCGCGCGCAAATCCTCGTCGCGGAAAAGCGTTTTCCCACGCATCTTTACGCTTGTGTCGGCGGCGGCTCCAACGCCATCGGTCTGTTCCACGAATTCTTGAAGGACGAATCTATCAAGCTGGTCGGTATCGAAGCCGGCGGTCGGGGTCGCGGACTTGGCGAGCATGCAGCGCGGCTCGCGGCTCATCAGGGTTTCACCGGCGCGCGTCCCGGCGTCCTTCAGGGCACTTACACCTACGTTCTGCAAACCCAAGACGGCCAGATCTCCACCACTCATTCCATTTCCGCCGGACTCGACTATCCCGCCATTGGGCCCGAGCACGCCTGGCTCGCCGATCAGCGCCGCGCTGAGTACGCCGCCGTATCCGATGCCGCCGCGCTCGACGCCGCGCGCACGCTCGCCCGCACCGAGGGCATCATTCCTGCCCTCGAATCCGCTCACGCCGTTGCCGGTCTTATGGAGCGTATTGCGCAATTCCGGCCCGACGATCTTGTCATCCTTAACCTCTCCGGCCGCGGCGATAAGGACATGGACACCTATTCCCGCCTGCTCTAATCTTTGCGGATCAAACGTGTCTCTTGGGAATGACAATTCGACGCGCATCTCCCGCCGCTTTGCGGGACTGCGGCAATCCGGCGAGCTCGGCATTGTTGCCTACATCACCGCGGGCGATCCCTCCCTCGATGCCACGCTGATCTTTGTTCGTGCTCTTGCCGGGGCAGGTGCCGATGTCATCGAGCTCGGCATTCCGTTCAGCGATCCCGTCGCCGACGGTCCGACCATTCAGCGTGCTTCAGAACGCGCCCTCAAATCCGGCACAACTCTTTCTCGCGTTCTCGATCTTGTCCGCAAGATTCGCAGTTTGCCTCCTCCAGAAAACGAAATTCCACTTGTCCTTTTCAGCTATTACAACCCCATCCTCCAGATGGGCCTGGAAAAGTTCGCCTCCGCTGCCTCCGCCGCCGGCGCTGACGGTGTCTTGGCCACCGATCTGACTCCCGAGGAATCCGAAGACTATCGCCGCATTCTCCGCTCTCACAACCTCGATACGGTTTTCCTCGGCGCTCCTACATCCACCGACGACCGCCTCGCCAAAATCGCAGCTTGTTCCTCGGGCTTTCTCTATCTCATCTCCCGCACGGGCGTCACCGGAGCGAAGGATTCTCTCCCCGATGATCTTCCCGCTCTCGTTCGACGCACCCGCGCTGTCACGCAGCTCCCTCTTGCCGTCGGCTTCGGCATCTCGCTCCCCGGCCATGTTTCGGTTCTTGGCGGCCTCGCCGACGCCGCCGTCGTAGGCTCTGCTCTCGTCTCTGAAATCGAAGACGCCACCGCCGCCGAACAATCCCCCGCTGCAATCGAGCGCGCCGCCTCCGCGCTCGCCGCCCGCGTCCGGTCCCTAAAGGAAGCCGCTCGCCACGGCCTCTCGAAGCGCGAGGTCGCAAAATGAGCATCTCCGACTGGCGGCGCCGCATTGATGAAATTGACCGCAAACTCGTCGAACTGCTCAACGAACGTTCCCGCTGTGCTCTCGAACTCGGCAAACTCAAGCGGGAAGCGCATCTGCCGCTCTACCAGCCGGATCGCGAAAAGGAAGTGCTCCAGAACGCAGAGCAAGCTAATTCGGGCCCGCTTTCTGACGCCGCGATTCGCCGTTTGTTCGAGCGCATCATTGATGAAGCCCGCGCCGCCGAGCGCGCCGCCATGCATCCCGATGGCGATACGAAAAAGGATTCCTAGTTGATCCGAGAAGAGTTACGCCGGGCCTTAGCCCCGCGACTCATGCTGCATCGCTGAGGAGAATACGGAACGCCATGGTCATCGTCATGCAAGAGGGCGCAACCGACGCCCAGATCCAGAATGTGATTGATCATTTGATCGCCCACGGCTTTGACGTTCACCGCTCCACCGGTGCGTCCCACACCGTTCTCGGCGCCGTCGGCGTCCATCGCGATTTCGATCACCGCGATTTCGAGCTGCTCGATGGCGTGCGCGAAGTCATGCGCATTACGCAGCCTTACAAGCTTGCCAGCCGCGAATTCCGTCCGGAAGGCACCATCATTGATCTCGGTCGTGGCGTCAAAATCGGCGGTGAGGAAGTCGTCGTTGCCGCCGGTCCTTGTTCCGTCGAATCGCGCGATCAGATTCATATCATCGCCGAAGCCGTCGCCAAAGCTGGCGCAAAAATCCTTCGTGCCGGCGCATTCAAGCCGCGCACTTCTCCTTACGCCTTCCAGGGCCTCGGCGAAAAAGGCCTCGAAATGATGCGCGATGCCGCCGCAAAATTCGGCCTCTTCACCGTCAGCGAAGTCATGGATCCTTCGCAGGTCGAAATGATGGGCAACTACGTGGACATTTATCAGGTCGGCGCACGCAACATGCAGAACTACTATCTCCTGCGCGCCCTCGGCGAAGTTCGCAAGCCCGTCCTTCTCAAGCGCGGTCTCTCCGCCACGATGGAAGAGCTCCTCCTCAGCGCGGAATACATTCTTTCCGGCGGCAATTACCAGGTTATTCTCTGCGAACGCGGCATCCGTACCTTCGAAACCTATACGCGCAACACCCTCGATATCGCCGCCATCCCCGTCATCAAGAAGCTCTCGCATCTTCCCATGTGGGCCGATCCTTCGCACGGCACCGGCCGCCGCGACAAGGTTCCTCCCATGGCCCGCGCCGCCGTCGCTGCCGGAGCCGACGGTCTCCTCATCGAAGTCCACAACGATCCCGAACACGCCCTTTCCGATGGCGCGCAATCCCTTGAAACCTCCGCGTTCACCCAGCTCATGGCCGAACTTCGCATCATCGCACCCGCCATTGGCCGCCGCATGGCCTGACCGCTCCTCCGGTCCACGCCGTCTTTCAACTGTTATCCAGCAACTGTTAACTGTAAACTTTCTCCTCTCATGCCCTCTCATCTCATCCGTCGAGTGACCATTCTCGGAACCGGTCTCATCGGCGGTTCGTTCGCTCTGGCTCTGCGCAAATACACTTCCGATATTCACATCTCCGGCTGGGACCGTCCCGAAGTCGTCCAGGAAGCCAAAGCCCGCGGTGCTCTCGACGAAGCCTCCTCCGGCGAACTCGGCCCCGCTCTGTTCCGTGCCGATCTCGTCTACATCGCTCTTCCGATTGGCGTCACGCTCGACTTTCTTCCGGAAATCTCCCGGCAAGCCGCCGATCATGCCATCGTCACGGATGCGTGCAGCACCAAGGAGCGCATTCTCCAAGCAGCTGCTGATCATTTTCCTGCAGAAGGTGGCCCCATCTTTCTCGGCGGCCATCCCATGGCGGGAAAAGAACTCTCCGGCGTCGCCAACGCGGATTCCAATCTGTTCCGTGGCAACACCTACGCCCTCATCGGCAACTCGGTCGCGCCGGAAGATCCCCGCATCAGCGCTTTCCTGGCTCTTCTCCATAAGATCGGAGCGCGCACGTTCTGGCTCGGCGCCCAACAGCACGATTACGCCGTTGGCCTCGCCTCGCATCTTCCGCAGCTTGCCGCCGTCGCTCTTGCCTCTTTTCTTTATGACCGCCTCGACGAAAATGGTCTTCCCATCACTCTTGCCGGTCCCGGCCTCCGCGATTCTCTCCGTATCGCCGGCAGTCCTTACGCTGTCTGGCGCGATATTATCCTCACCAATCGCGAGATGCTTTCCGCCGCGCTCGATCTCTTCGCCCGCCGCCTCGACGATCTTGCTGAAAAGCTCGGCTCCCGGGATCTCGAGGCCGATTTCGACGCCGCAAACGAACTCTACAAACTTCTTCGCTCGCTCTAGTCCCGGTTTCTCGTACTTCACTCGTGCCGCGCCTGAAGCGCAGGGCTCGTGAGTTCGGCACCGCCGTTTTCGGCGCTATAATCTCGTTCATGGGGCTTCCCATCCTGAGCCGTAAGGCGCACCGTTGCAGTTTTCACCCGGATCGCCAGGATCTATACCTCCGTCTTGGCACGGTTTCTGTCTTTGTCCGCGATCTGGAGCGGAGCCTGCATTTCTACGTCCACCGCCTCGGATTCGATGTCGCCATTGATTCTCAGCTCCCCTCCGGTGAGCGCTGGCTCGTTGTGACTCCTCCCGATGGAACCGCCAACCTGGCTTTGATTTCCCCTCCGCCCGACTCTGTGGATTACAAGCTCATTGGCAGGACGACGCAGATTGAATTTCTCACGGAAGACGTCCCCGGCAAGTATGAGGAATGGCTCAAACAGGGCGTCCGCTTTCCGCAGTTGCCGCAAACCGAATCCTGGGGCGGCGTTTCTGCGAGGTTCGAGGACGCCGATGGCAACTCGTTCGCGCTCGTCAGCTATGACGCGATGAACCGGGAGATTCAGCAGATCCGCCGCGAGCACCTGGAACAACTGGAGTCCGAGCGCCGCGCCGCACAGGAAATGGAAAGCGCTAGGGAGACTCAAGCCAGGCTCTTTCCTCAGTGCCAGCCGGCCCTGACTTCGCTTGAATACTGCGGTCTATGCATGCAGGCTCGCGTCGTGGGTGGAGACTATTACGATTTTATCGAGCTTGGTCGGGATCGTTTCGGGCTGGTGATCGGCGACGTCTCCGGAAAGGGAACTGCCGCCGCACTCCTGATGGCGAATCTGCAGGCACACTTGCGCAATTTGTGCGCGTCCTATTCGAGCCGGCCGTTCACCCCCTTCGCCGTCGAACAGCCTCAGCGCTTCTTACGGGCTCTGAATCGGCTTTTTCTTGAAAACACCGCCGACAACGCCTTCGCGACTCTATTTTTCGCCGAATATGACGACAAGGAACGCCACTTGCGCTACGCGAATTGCGGCCATCTTCCTGCCCTCGTTCTAAACGGCGATGAAAGCGTCGACCACCTGGACCCCACCTGCACGGTAATTGGGGCGTTCAAGGAATGGGAGTGCTCCGTACAGGAGCGGCAGCTCCGCGCGGGCGATAGGCTGGTTTTATACACCGATGGCGTTACTGAATCGTTTAACGAACTGGGCGAGGAATTCGGCGAACCGCGGCTAGTTGAGGCTTTACAGAGGCATCGTAATCTCCCCGCTCCGGAATTGCTCAAGTCGCTGGTAAACGAAGTTCGCCGGTTCGGCACCGAAACTCAAAATGACGACATCACCATGATTGTGGCGCAATGCAGATGAATTTGAGCCCCCCGATTCACCCGGATTGTTTCACGGCGCCGGCATTCTCCGCGCATTTACCGGAAGTCGTATACTGTTCTTCGTAAGGTTGTTGTCAACCGAGGCCCAGTGACCTCTTTGAGCTCCATTTCGCGCCGTACCTTCCTCCGTTCCGCAAGTCTCTCCATTGCTGGCGCGGCCAGCTACCGTCTAGGGATTCCCTCGATTGCCTCTGCGGCGGAATCCTATGCTCCACTCCAGGAATTTGGCTACGGCGATGTAGTCATCTCCAGCGCGCTTCACATGCGTCAGTTGCGGGATTCGCAGGCGATCCTGATGAACTTCAGCGAGGACAGTCTGCTAAAACCTTTTCGCCAGATGGCTGGTCAGCCCGCCCCCGGTGAAGATCTCGGCGGCTGGTACATTTACAAGCCCGATTATGACTATCACACGGACATCACCGGATTTGCTCCTGCCGCGACGTTCGGCCAATGGGTTTCAGCTCTTGCGCGATCATACGCGATCAGTGGCTCTTCGCCGCTCCGCGAAAAAGTTCTGCGCCTGAATCGCTTTTACGCGCAAACGATCTCTCCCGGCTTCTACATCAAGAATCGTTTTCCCGCGTACTGCTACGACAAGCTCGTCTGCGGCCTCATTGATTCCCAGAAGTTTGCCGGCGACCTGGACGCTTTTTCGATCCTCGATCACACCACCGACGTCGCCATGCCCCACCTGCCGGGCAAGGCCGTCGAGCAGGGAACCGAATGGCGCCCCGCAAAGGACATTTCCTGGACCTGGGACGAGTCCTACACCATCTCCGAAAATCTTTTCCTTGCCTATCAGCGCGGCGCCGGAAAACGCTATCGCGATCTCGCGGTCCAATATCTTTATAACGACTACTACAATGCCCTTGCGAATGGCCAAAATGCCCTCGCTGGCCGCCACGCTTACAGCCACGTCAATTCTCTCTCTTCCGCCATGCAGGCTTATCTCACCCTCGCTGATGGCAAATACCTGAGCGCCGCGGAGAATGCCTTCGCAATGTTATTGGCGCAAAGCTATGCCACCGGCGGTTGGGGCCCCGACGAGAAGCTCCGCGCCACCGACACCCCCGATCTCGCCGCCAGCCTCGGCAATTCCCATAGCAGCTTCGAGACGCCCTGCGGCTCCTACGCACATTTCAAGATCACGCGCTACCTCCTGCGCGTCACACGCGACTCTCGCTATGGCGACAGCATGGAGCGCGTCATGTACAACACCATTCTCGGCGCCAAGCCCCTCCAGTCCGATGGACACGCCTTCTACTACTCCGACTACAATTTTGCCGGCAGCAAGATCTACTCCAAATGGTTGTGGCCGTGTTGTTCGGGCACGTTTCCTCAAATCGCCGCCGACTACTACATCAGCGCTTATTTCCACGATCCGGCCGGCATTTACCTCAACCTTTACATTCCCTCCACCCTTACGTGGGTTCACAATGGCACGCCCGTTTCCCTCACTCAGAAGACCTCTTTCCCCTTCGACCCTCTAATTGAGATCAGTCTTTCTCTTGCCTCTTCCACGCGATTCAAGATGAATTTACGCATCCCTGCCTGGGCTGAAGCCGCTTCGGTTTCCGTGAACGGCAAACGCGTTTCTTCCCCCGTTGTGCCTGGGTCTTTTGTCGCTCTGGATAGGAAATGGAAGAATGGCGATCGCGTCGAGCTCGATCTCCCCCTGACCACCCGTCTTGAACCACTGGACGAACAACATCCGGATCTCGTCGCTTTGCTCTGTGGCCCTCTCGTTCTTTTTCCCGTCGCTCCGCCCGTACCGAAATTCACCCGAGCTCAGCTGCTCGCCGCGAAAAAATCCGGCTCCTCCCGCTGGCAAATCGAAACTCCTTCGGCACCCATCACACTTCTTCCGTTTACTTCAATCGAAAACGAGCATTACTCTACTTACTTCAATCTGAGCTAGCGCTCACGCGAGCCCGGCGTGATGGGACCTCAGCACCCTATGCCAGCTGTCCCTTCTTCTCTAACGCGCACTGTTGTGCTTGCCCCCTGACGCTCTCCGGGCTAAAATTCGCGCCGCTTCAGTTGCACACCATGAAGATTCGTCTGAATTCATGAACAAACCGAATGCCACGTTACTCACGGTCCTGGTTGCATCCTTAATTCTCCCCGTCGCAGTCGCCCAGACTCCTTCGACGGAGCCTGCCTATCGCGATCCCACTCTTCCCGTCGAACAGCGCGTGGACGATCTGATCTCGCGCATGACCCTCGAGGAAAAAATCTCGCAGCTCGAGAACAGCGCTCAGGCGATCCCGCGTCTCGGCGTCCCGGCGTATGACTGGTGGAATGAGGGCCTCCACGGTGTTGCCCGCGCCGGCAACGCCACCGTTTTCCCCCAAGCCATCGGCCTCGCCGCCACCTTTGACGAGCCTTTCATGCATCGCGTCGGCGGTGTGATCGCAACGGAATTTCGTGCCAAGTATTACGCCACACTCCATCCCGATGGCTCCAGCGATTGGTACCGCGGCCTCACCATCTGGTCTCCCAACATCAACATCTTCCGCGATCCTCGCTGGGGACGCGGCCAGGAAACTTACGGAGAAGATCCTTATCTCACTTCCCGCATGGGCATCGCCTTCATCACCGGTTTGCAGGGCGACGATCCGCGCTACCTCGAAACTCTCGCCACTTCGAAACACTTCGCCGTCCACAGCGGCCCCGAATCCACGCGCCACACCGTGGACGTGCGGCCATCGCCACACGATTTGGAAGATACGTATCTCCCCGCTTTCCGTGCCACCGTCACCCAGGCCAAAGTCGGCTCCGTCATGTGCGCCTACAACTCAGTCAACGGCGAGCCTGCGTGCGCAAACCAGGATCTCCTGGAAAAATTTCTCCGCCACGACTGGAATTTCCAGGGTTACGTTGTTTCCGATTGCGGCGCCGCAACGGATATTTCGGAATCGCACCATTTCGCCAAGACCGTTCAGGAAGGCTTCGCCGATGCATTCAAAGCCGGCATGGACATCATCTGCGGCGATTCGGCCACTCACGGCCGCGAAGACCGCGAAGCCATTCTCAAAGCTGTGCAGGAGGGCCTGCTTTCCGAAACGGATCTTGATCGCGTCTTGCGCCGCCTATTCGCCGCTCGCTTCCGCCTTGGCATGTTCGATCCGCCATCCCTGGTTCCGTATTCGAAAATCTCCCCCACCGATTTTGATACTCCCGAGCATCGCCAGCTTGCTCTACAGGCCGCCCGCGAATCCATCGTCCTCCTCAAGAACAAGGAGAATCTCCTCCCTCTGAAGCACCCGCCTCAATCCATCGCCGTCATCGGTCCTAATGCGGACAATCTCGATGCCCTTGTCGGCAACTACAATGGCACTCCCTCTCATCCCGTCACCGTGCTCGAAGGCCTTCGCCAGCGATTCCCCCAAGCCAGGATTGCCTTTGCCCAAGGTACTGGCCTCACCGGCCCCGTTACCGTCCCTCTTCCTTCAAGCGCTCTTTTCACCGACGACTCGCGAACGCAGCATGGCCTCAAAGCCGATTATTTTCCCAACGTCAATCTCCAGGCCGCTCCTGCCCTCAGCCGCAACGATTCGGACGTCAATTTCGACTGGACCACATCCGGCGCTTCCCCCGCGCTGAAATACAACTTCTCCGTCCGTTGGACCGGCCTCTTCGTTCCCCCGGAAAACGGCGATTACGTTCTCGCCTTCACCGGCGACGACGGCTATCGCGTCTGGCTCGACGCCAACCTCCTCTTCGAGGATTGGTCCACCCATTCACCCACCACGCTCTCCAAGACCGTCCATCTTGAAAAAGATTATCCCTATCACATTAGGATCGAATATTTTCAGGGCGTCGGCACCGCCGAAGCCCGTCTTCTCTGGAGCCCTCCCGGCGATCCCGTCCTTGCGGCCCTCGATGCGGCGCGCAATTCCGATCTCGTCGTTCTCGCTCTCGGCCTCTCTCCCACCATCGAAGGCGAGGAAATGAAAATCGAAGTTACGGGCTTCGCTGGCGGCGACCGCACGAAACTCGTTCTCCCCGGGCCTCAGGAGCAGTTGCTCCATCGCGTCATGGTTCTCGGCAAACCCACCGTTCTTGTGCTTCTCAATGGAAGCGCAATCGCCGTCAATTGGGCCGTGCAAAACGTCCCCGCCATTCTCGAAGCCTGGTACCCCGGTGGTCAGGGTGGCGCTGCCGTCGCCGAAGCCATCGCTGGGGACTTCAGTCCAGCGGGCCGTCTCCCCGTCACATTCTACAAATCCGTGGATCAGCTTCCTCCCTTTGACGACTACTCCATGGCCAATCGCACCTATCGCTACTTCAGTGGCGAACCGCTATTTCCCTTCGGCTATGGCTTGAGCTACACCACCTTCGCTTACTCAAAACCTCAAGTGAGTCACCACAAGGTCAAAGCCGATGGCTCCATCACCATCTCCGCCCAAATCAAAAACACGGGCTCCGCGGACTCCGATGAAGTCGTCCAGCTCTATCTCGCGCACCCCGGCGTCTCTGGCGCTCCGCTTCGCTCCCTCGCCGGTTTCCAGCGCATTCATCTCGCTCGTGGGAAAAAACAGAAAATTTCCTTCACGCTCACCGGCCGCGATCTCAGCATCGTGGATCAATCCGGCCAGCGTCGTATCGTTCCCGGCCTTGTCGAAGTTTGGATCGGCGGCGGCCAGCCCGTTACTCCTCCAAACTTGCCAAAATCCTCCGGAGTCTCCGCCAAATTCACGATGACTTCCGGATTAACTCTGCCGGATTAGCCGTCGTTTGCATTTCCTGTCGTTTGTCGTTCCGAACGAAGCGAGGAATCTCTTTTCCCGGTAGGCTTCTCGGAACCGGCACTTCTCCAGCTCCCCGCCACCACCGCCGTTATCATCAGCGCGCTCACTGCCACGGGAAACCACACCGGTGCCAGCCACGGCACCGGAATCAGAAACAGCACATCCGTCTCTCGCAGCGATCCCGGCCATCTCACCAGGGCCCACAGTCCCGCGTAATAAACAATGTCCCAGATCGCAAACGTCCACAGAAACATCGCCCACCGCGCCCGTGCATTCTCGCTCGCCAGCAGCGCCACGCTCGCCAGCATCACCATTGTTGCCGCTTCCCGCGCCACTTCGATCTTCATTAGTGTTGCCGGAATCCCGTGCAGCAATTGTGCCTGCTGGTACGCGGCTTCTGCCGTTGCGCCGAGCAATCCCGTCGCCGCTCGCAAATACACCACCACCGAAGCTTCCACAAACCCGAACGCCAGCGCAAAAATCCCGCCATAAAGAAGCGCTCGCGCGGTCAGCCCGTTTCCATCCCGTCGCCACAAAAAATACACCGCGAACGGAATCCCCGCCGACAGATTCACCCACCACGGTTGTGCCACCAGTATGCTCATCGCATTCCAATTCTACTTCGCGCCCTGCCGTTCTCTCCTCTTGGAAATTATCGTCATGCTACCCTTCACCCCGCTCAAATTCGCGCAAAGGATCCATATCCCATGCAGAAAATCACGCCCTTTCTCTGGTTCGACGACAACGCCGAAGAAGCCATGAATTTCTACATCTCCATTTTCAAGAATGGAAAGATTCACAGCGTCAATCGTCTTCCTGCCGGTACTCCTGGTCCCGCCGGTAAAGTCATCACCGCCGCGTTCGAACTCCATGGCCAGCAATTCACGGTTCTCAACGGCGGTCCGCACTTCAAATTCACCGAAGCCATCTCATTCTTTGTAAACTGCGAAACTCAGGCCGAAGTGGACGAGCTCTGGGAGAAACTCTCCGAAGGCGGCTCGAAAAGCCAGTGCGGCTGGCTGAAAGACAAGTTCGGCCTCTCCTGGCAAATCATTCCTTCTGCGCTAACCAAACTGATGGGCGACCAGGATCCCGCGAAAGCCCAGCGCGTCATGCAGGCCATGCTCAAAATGACCAAGATTGATATCGCCGCTCTCCAGCGCGCCTACGACGGCCAGTAATCTGCCGCACGTGGCGCCGCGTGCCGCAATGCCTCCCAAAATCCTTCACTGAAAGTCGCGAGCCCCCGCCGGTGCGGTAAGAACTCCATGTGCTGGAGCTCTCGCATTCATGTCAGAATCCGCACCGGAGGTCCGCAACGCGGCCCTCCTCGGAGTTCCCGGCGGGAACTCCCGCATCTTATCGTCGCTAGGCGAGCCCGGGTCATTTATTTCGGCCGTGCTTGGACGGCTTGCCGCGTCACCTTGCTCACGGGAGATACTCGCGGATGATAGGGCGGGGTACCTGCCTTGGCAGCAGTCGGGGAGAAAGCCGTGGATGCTGGTGGATCCTTTTCAGCGCGGACCAACGTTTCGCTAGACTAGAAATTCCACCATTCCGTTGGCAATGTTGTACATTGCGCCGGCAATCTGAATAGAACCCTTCTTTTCCAGATCCGCCAGTACGGTGCTTCGCTGGCGAATGTTTTCGAGCGAGAGACCGACATTGGTTCGTGCAACGGCATCGACATAAGCTGCGTTCTTGCTCGATTTCTCGCCATCGAAATTCGTCGCGGGGATAGCCGGCTTAATGCGGGCCAACAACCCGGTCAGATTACCCAGCACAACGTCATCGATTGCGCCTTTCACCGCTCCGCAGGCCGTATGTCCCAGAACAAGGACCAGCTTTGCTCCCGCGGCCGCGCACGCAAACTCCATGCTCCCGAGCAGGTCGTCGTTCACCACGTTGCCTGCGATGCGTGCATTGAATGCATCCCCAATGCCTGCATCAAATATGATCTCGGCGGGTGCCCGCGAGTCTATGCATCCAAGAATCACCGATGCAGGGTATTGACCGGCAGCACTTGAACGCTTCTCGGCCAGGTAATCCCGGGGAGCCATCTTTCCCGACCGAAACCGCTCATTTCCTTTTTTCAATTCCTCAAGCACCTGGGCCGGAGTCATGCGGTCTCGTTGTTCTTTGGTCAGTGAGCCGCCCCCGGGAACTTCGAACTGCAGTGACAAGGGGACCATTGGCGTCATGACGCAAGTGGTTAAAGATGTGCCGATAAAATTGCGGCGACTCAAATTGTGCTTCGCGAGAGTATTTCTAGGCTGCGTCCAATTCATGGTTTCCTTCTTCCCGATTCGGCGCCGCGCCGCCCCGCATATTCCCGTCCATCCCTTCCAGGAGTCGTGGCGGCGCCCGGTGATATGCGATGCATGCTTGAAGACTCGAGCCTCTTTCTCATACTGTCAGTTTTGCCAGTCTGTCGCGAAATAGCCTTCAACTCAGACTCTGAAACTCAGGGCGAAATGGATGAACTCTGGGAGAAACTCTCCGAAGGCGGCTCGAAAAGCCAGTGCGGCTGGTTGAAAGACCAATTCAGCCTCTCCTGGCAGATCATTCCCACTGCACTAACCAAGCAAATGGGCGGCGGGGATCCCGCGAAAGCCCGGCGCGTCATGCAAGCCATGCTCAAAATGACCAAGATTGATATCGCCGCTCTCCAGCGCGCCTACGACGGCCAGTAATCTGCCGCACGCGGCTCCGCGTGCCGCAGTGCTTCCCAAAATCCTTCACTGAAAGTCGCAAGCCCCCGCCGGTGCGGTAAGAACTCCATGCGCTGGAACTCTCGCATTCATGTCAGAATCCGCACGGGAGGCCCTCGCCAAATGAGCCCCAGACAAAACTGGATTCTCTCCGGTTTCACTCCGCAATGGATCATTCACGCCGCGCGCACAACCGTCGCTGCCGTCGTCTCTCTTCTGGCGGCGCGGCTCGTCCATCTCCCGGAAGCCTACTGGGCTGCCATCACTACCGTCGTCATACTGCAATCCACCCTCGGTGCCGCCCTCACGGTCTCTGCGCAGCGCTTTATTGGTACCGCCATTGGTGCGGCATTCGGCGCTCTCTTGGCGGCTCGCTTCGGCTCGAGCGTCATCGCTTTTGGCGCCGGCATTTTCCTCATGGGACTCCTCTGTGCCGCGTTGCATCTCGACCGCGCCGCTTACCGTTTCGCCGGCATCACTCTCGCCATCGTCATGCTCATCGCTCACCCTCAGAGCCACTGGACCATCGCCATCCATCGTTTCCTCGAAGTCTCCATCGGCATTGTTGTTGGCCTCCTCCTCACCGCCCTTTGGCCCGAACGCTCCGAAATACTTCCCGCGCAATCCGCAACCTAACTCTCAACTTTTCCAGGTCGTCGGTTCAAACCTCGTTCCCGTCTGGAACCACCGGGAACATCCGTCCCTTTTTCGGGGTCTAATGAATACATGCGGCTGCCCAGCACGGCCCGCGTTGGCATTTACTCCCTCGCGGCCGGCATCCTGATCTCTGCCTCTACCTTCTGGTGGGTCAGCACCCGCACACTGACTCCTCTCGATATCCCCGTCAGCCTCGCTCCCGGCCATATCCGCACCGGCGATTTCAAAATCAACATTGAAGCCAATTTCTCCGTTCAGGTTTACTTCCCTTGGAACCGGCGCGAGGATTGCCAGACCGCAGAGAGTCTGCACACCCGCCGCCTCACGTCTCTCGGCGGCCAGCCGATCCTCGATCGCGTCAACCCCTTCGACTCCGATCCTGGTGTGACTCACGGTACCGATCTCGGAACCTTCCACCTAAAACCCGGCCGCTATCATCTGGACCTCGAAGTCCTCTCCCCCACCCAGCATTTTGACCAATGCAACCCCCGTCTTCTTATCCAGGCTACTCCGGAAGATTTCGGCAAATGGGATGATCTCCTTGCCGTTGCTTTCTACTTCTCCGACTTCTGCGTTTTTGCCGGAATTTCCGCCCTTCTCGTCTACTTCACCACCTATTTTCGCAAAGATTCCTTCGAAGTTCTCCGCCTCCGAATCTTCCCTGCCGATCCTTTCGCTCCTCAATTCGCCCCTCCACCCTCCCGGCCTGAACGCCGCTTTCCACTCCGCTTGATCCTCGGAATCTTCCTCATTTCTGCGGCAGTCGTCATCTTCGCCGCGACAAAACACTGGTACGATTCGCGCGATTTCGTCCTTGTGGACATGCCCGTTTCGCTTTCCAAAGGCCACATTCGCACCGGCACCTTCTCCACCAATCTGAACGGCAGTTACTTCATCGAATTCGAGACCTCGGGTTCATACCTCCCGAACTGCTCCGAGTACTCCGTCCTCAAATCAAAATGGGTCGTGAAGAGCAATGGCAAAGTCTTCGCTCATCGCGAGCACGACGAATATGATTACGAACCGCCCGATGCTCCCATCGAGGGCACGTCTCTCCACAGTTTCGGTGTCGTCCCGGGAACCTACAACCTCGACATTGAAATTCTTTCTGACGCGAGTTGCCTCAACGCCGGAAATCCGCGCCTTTTCGTCTCGCTTTCGGGTTTCGATCGCGATTCTTACGACGACCTCAGCGCCCGTCTCCAATGGCTCTCGCTCTTCCTCTTCGGTTTGGGCTGCGCCCTTCTTATCGCGTACCGCTTCACGCGCTTGAGGATAAGGCCTTCACCTCTTCCATTGCAGATTTCTTTGCCGCAACAACCGTCTGCCTGGGGCATCACGGGTTTGCGCCTCAGGCCCCGCACCACTCACTCCGCTTGGTCCACAAGCCCTAACGCAAATCTGCCCACCTTCGCATTAGCCTGTTCCTTGACCTGGCTCGCCTGCTTCGTCTCTGTCAGGATCTCGATTTATCCCTGGTCGTTGAGCAAGGGCCTGCCGGTTTCCGTTCCGCGACGAGGCGTTCCCCCTGTCGCACTCGCCCCGGGTCTCACTGCTCCCCTCGTCAGCATTGACGCGAAGGAGCGCGTCTATCTCAACTACCAGCGAACCACTTGGGAAAAGCTCCCCGCCGGCCTCGATCGCGCTCTCCGCGTCCTTCCCGACCGCGTCGTCTATGTAGAGGGCGACGCTGCCATCCCGTTCAACGACGTCGCCCGCGCCATTGACATCATCCGCGGCTCCTCCGCCCGCGCCATCCTCATAGCTCCCAGCTTCCAGTCCGAATATCGTGAGTCGTCCTCTCCCGCAATACCCGAGCGCCCCAGGAAATCCGTTTCACCTTCGAGACGTTCTCCGCCTTTTTGATTCCTGACTGATTAGATGAGGGCGTCGGCTCCTAGCTCCGAGTAAACTTGGTTGCGCAAACGACTGAGGCTCGGAAGAAAAAAGCCGAGCTTCCGCGCACTAAAACCCTTCAACTCGACAACTCCCGGCCCCATCCCGTTCGAACGGTACCACAATCTCCATTGACATCCATGTTATAATAGTCTATGTTGTTTTCGACCGATCCTCGCACCGCTCCCCCACCGTCTCCCGCCGCGCGTCGCAAAGTGATTCCCTCCACCACGGTCAATCCCTTTCGATTCAGCACCTTGCGCACACTGTTCCCAAAGCGAAACGCAAGAATTCCCTCCATCCCCTTTCCCTTCAACCGTTTCCGCACGCTTGCCAAAACAACGAGGGATAGCATTGCCACTTCTAAGCAATATCCCTTAGCACCTTCCGAGTCATTACCGCTCCGTGCGCCGGTCCGCTTTTTACAACCCCTTTCCTTGCAGACACTTCCGCACTCTTGCCTCGCTCTTGCAAGCGGGAATTTTCCCCCAACTCCTTTTTTGTCAAACGCTTGCGCACTCTTGCCCAAAAACACCCGGGGGGGAGGGGTCCACATCACGCCCCTCACTCGCAGGAACCCGCCCATCTCCTTCCGGCACCCCTCTTCTCTGCGCTACACTTTTCCTCCGGTGCCAGGAGCACGGAACCCTTTCTCGTGTCTCGCGGCTCCCGATCGGATCCATTCCATGGACAAGCGCATAGCCACCGCCGACACCGCCATCGCCAACCTCCAGGACGGCATGACTGTCCTCATGGGCGGCTTTGGCCTCTGCGGGATCCCGGAAAACCTCATCGCCGCCGTTCAGCGCAAAGGCACGAAAAATCTCACCGTCGTTTCCAACAATGCCGGAGTGGACGGCTTCGGCATTGGCGTTCTTCTTGAAAAGCGCCAGGTCAAGAAAATGGTTTCGACCTACGTCGGCGAAAACAAACTCTTCGAGCAGCTTGTCACCAGCGGCGAACTCGAACTCGAGCTGAATCCGCAAGGCACTTTTGCGGAACGCATCCGCGCCGGCGGCGCCGGAATTCCTGCGTTCTTCACGCCAACGGGTTTCGGCACCACGGTCGCGGACTGTAAAGAGACGCGCGAATTCGATGGCCGAAGCTATGTTCTCGAGCGCGGCATTCGCGGCGACTTCGCTTTCATCAAAGCGTGGAAGGGCGACCGCTGGGGCAATCTCATCTATCGCAAGACCGCGCGAAATTTCAATCCCATGATGGCCACCGCCGCGGACTACGTCATCGCCGAAGTTGAAGAACTCGTCGAACTCGGCGCGCTTCCTCCCGATCAGGTCCACACTCCCGGAATCTATGTCAATGCCATCTTCCAGGGACCCAAGTACGAAAAGCGCATCGAGCGTCGCATGGTGCGCAGATCATAGGAAAGCCCGCTCTTATGGAATCGCAACAAATCCCGCAACCCAACCCTCCAAGAGAATTCCTTGCCCGGCTGTTCTCCCTACTCACCTTGCTAAGCTGCTTAGTGATCGGCTTCGGTTTGTTCCAAGCTACCCCTATTTTCCGGGATCTATTCAACGGACTCGGAGTCGATCTACCAGTTGCAACGAAATTCTTACTTGCAAATTATGTCTGGCTCTACCCCGTGTTTTTTGGCGGTGCTGCGATCCTCTTGATCGTTTGCGAGTTTGCGGTGCACGAGAAACGGCGCCGCCTGACCGCCACGATAATCATTTTCTCGGCATCGGTTTCATCGCTGGCAGTGGCGTACTTTATTCTGTATTTGCCGTGCTTCGATTTGGTTGTGAAGCTCAATCGGGCAAAGTAGGCCAAGGACCGGCAGACGCCTCTCACCGAAGATCAGAAACGAGAACGCATCGAGCGCCGCACCGTGAGGGAAAATTGAGGATCAGGTGATGCAAACATGCCGCTGACGGATGATGAAAAACGGAATCGCATTGCGCGAAGAATTTCGCGGGAACTGCGCGACGGTTTCTACGTCAATCTCGGCATTGGCATGCCCACGCTCATCGCCAATTACGTTCCCAAAGGCATGGACGTGATTTTGCAATCGGAAAACGGAATGCTCGGCGTCGGCCCGTATCCGCTCGACGCGGAAGTGGATCCGGATCTCATCAATGCGGGAAAAGAAACCATCAGCGAAATTCCCGGCTGCTGCTATTTTTCTTCCGCAGATTCTTTCGCCATGATTCGCGGCGGCCACATTGACCTCACCGTTCTCGGCGCGTTGCAAGTGGACGAAAAAGGAACGCTCGCGAACTGGGCCGTTCCCGGGAAAATGTTGAAAGGTATGGGCGGCGCGATGGATCTGGTCGCGGGAGCGAAGCGCGTTTTCGTTGCCATGGAACACGCCACGAAAGATGGCAAACCGAAAATCCTGAAAAAGTGTTCGCTTCCGCTTACAGGAGTGAAAGTCGTGGATCACATCGTCACGGAACTCGCCGTAATCGAAATAACTCCTGATGGCTTGCTGCTTCGCGAACTCGCGCCCGACGCCACTTTCGAGCAGGTCCAATCACTGACCGAACCGAAGCTCCTGCTTCCTCCGGGAGGTCCGGCGGCCATGCCGCTCTAG
>DATIXL010000058.1:0-20966 GCA_035518615.1 Terriglobales bacterium
GCGCCGCCGCTGTCATTCGCGAGTTCGACTAGTTTTTCCGCGGCGGTTTGGGGATTCGTTTCCACTTGAAGAGTGCCGGCGATCTCCGGTTCCGTGACCATGCGGGTCAAGCCGTCCGAACACATCAGCAGCACGTCCTGGGGAAATAGCGTGTGTTCCTCGGCATCCACATCCACATCCGGATGCGTACCCAAAGCACGAAGAAGAACACTTTGCATATCGCTCTCATCCGCTTCCGCGGTGGTGAGGATTCCGCGGCGAACCTGCTCGGCGACCAGCGAGTGATCACTCGTCAACTGCTGCAATCCGCCGCTGCGCAAAAGATAGGCCCGGCTGTCTCCGACGTGGGCGATGCTGAGCGTCGAACCATCAATCCAGGCAGCGGTGAGCGTGGCGCCCATGCCGTGCTGTTCCGGATTTTGCTCTGCTGACTCGAAGATTTTGCGATTGGCCAGATGAACCGCGCTCGATAGGCGCCGAGTCCTCTCGCAGATTCCGGTTTGTGGATCCCCGAAATATTCCGTAGCCGGATTTTCGAGTCCCTCTTTGCAGTGCTTGGCGATCGTTTCCACTGCAAGGGCGCTTGCCACTTCGCCGTGAGCTTCGCCTCCCATGCCATCGGAGACGATAAAGAGGTGTAGCGGCTCGACAATGCGGAAGCAATCTTCATTGTTCGAGCGGACGCGACCTAGGTCGCTCACACCGCCACTCACGATTCGCACAAAAGCTCCCCGGGCAGGCGCGGAAGCTCCCCTCGCACACACCCATCACGCACAACGCAATTCTCACGCTATCAAACCCTCTGCGGCTTTCATAGGGAATGCCGCTTACTAATTACCATGCGACTGGATGCTTCCAAGGAGCACGCTTTCGCTATACTGTTGTGACTACTGCACTTGTTGCGTTTGCAGGGTCCCAGACAGGAAAGGCAAGGCCGCATGATGGTTGCCATCCGTAAAAGGAAAAAGTCTGGGAAGTCCCCTCACCGACGTGACCGTCTGAGCGCTACGCGAGCCACCCACGATCTCGAACAGCTCAATCGCATCGGGATTGCCTTGTCTGAAACACGAGATGTCGAGCGGCTATTGTCCCTCATACTGCAAAAGGCGCGGGCGATCACGGGAGCGGATGCAGGGTCTCTCTATCTGGTTGAGAACGGAGAAGAGGCGGGAGGAAAGAGCGCGGCAGCCCAATTGCGTTTCAAATTGACACAGAATGACAGCGCGCAATTTCGCTTCGCGGAACATTTGCTGCGGCTGGCGGAAGATTCCATCGCCGGTTTTTGTGCAGTGCACGGCGAGGCTGTGGAACTTGCGGATGCCTACCGGATTCCAAAAGGCCGACCGTTTCATTTTAACAGAACGTTCGACGAGCAGTCTGGCTACCGTACGCGGTCTCTTCTGGCGTTGCCCATGAAGAACGGGAAAGGGGAAGTGCTGGGCGTTTTGCAGCTGTTGAACTGCAAGCGCAAGCCAAAAGCGCGATTGTCGGACCCGGCGGCCGTTCGGCGCTACGTGCATCCTTTTCCGGAACGCGCTGTTCGATTGGGAATGTCGCTGGCTTCGCAAGCGGCGGTGGCGTATGAAAACTCCCGTCTCTACGAGGATATTGAGAACCTGTTCGACGGCTTCGTGAAAGCGGCTGCGAAGGCCATCGAACAGCGCGACCCCACAACCTCCGGACATTCACAGCGCGTCTGCGATATGACCGTTGCGCTGGCAGGCGCAGTGGATCACGAGGTGCGCGGCCCCTACGCAGAGATGCGCTTTTCAAGAGAGCAGATGAAGGAGCTCCGATACGCCGCTTTGCTGCACGACTTCGGGAAGGTGGGAGTCCGTGAGGAAGTTCTGGTCAAGGCGAAAAAGCTCTATCCCGGGCAGTTCGCGCGGCTGATAGACCGGTTCGATTACATCCGTCGGGATATCGAGGCGCGAACCGAGAAGCAAAAGTTGGATGCGATTCTCACTCTTCCCAGGAAACGGGCGGCTGAGAAAACCCGCGCACTGGATGCGGAGGCCAAGCGCCTGCTGGATGAACTCGACCGCTGCCAGGAATTCGTCGGAAAAGCGAATGAACCGACGATCCTGCCGACCGGAGACTTTGAGCTCTTGGCGGAGATCGCGCAAAAAAGCTACATGGATCCGCGCGGGCTGGAGCGGCCCTACCTCACCTCTGAGGAAGTGAGATTGCTTTCGATCCCGCGGGGCAGCCTGGACGACGCGGAAAGGACGCAGATCGAAGCGCACGTCATGCACAGCTTCCAGTTTCTGGCACAGATTCCGTGGACCCCCGAATACCACCGTATTCCGGAAATCGCGCGTGCCCACCATGAAAAATTGAACGGCAAAGGATATCCCTTCGGGTTGTCGGCCGCTGATATTCCCGTGCAGGCGAAGATGATGACCGTCTGTGACATTTTCGACGCGCTCACGGCCTCCGACCGGCCCTACAAGCGCGCTGTTCCCACGGACCGCGCGATTGACATCCTGAAGCTGTGCGCCGGAGACGGCGAGATTGACGAGGAGCTGCTGCGACTCTTTTTGGAGGGGCAAGTCTATCGAATCGCGGCGAAAATGAGTTGAGCGCGAAGGCAGGGCGTCATGTGGTTTCTGCTATTTAGCCCCATCCTGGCGTTGTTCCCAAGGCGTTGGCGTGGTGCTTTGCACTTCTCCCGGCCGTTTCCGTGGGTGCCGGCAACCATCGCCAGCGGACTGTTGGAATCCCTTCTCGCACTTGCCGCACTGCTTTATTGGTATTCGTATTCCGTCGAAACTTGGGCAGATCGCGCCCTGGATGCCGCACTTCGAGGAAATAAAGCCGCGACGAGCGTGCCGGGCCAGGTGCTCGGCTTTGCCGCACTGACGCTGTGGGCGCTTCATCCGCTCACCTGGGTGAGCGCCTACCTGGCCATCGAAGGGACCGTCCGGGCATTGATCGCCTACTCCGCGGGCGACATCCGAGGCACGCTACCTCTCTACCTGGTGGATTGGGGGATCGGGAAGATCTCAGGTCGCGTGCCCACGCCAGACGCGATTCCCCGCCAGGGACTGGCAACCGTTCTCTCCTCGATCGTGCAAACATTGCATGAGCATATCAGGCTGGCAATGAGCCAGCCGCTCGCCGACGAGATTCAGAGTCGAATGGTAGAAGGCGAAGAAATCACCGAAATTCTAAGCCAAAGAGCCAAGTCCGATTGGATACCGCCTCGTGTCGTGCGTATTGGCGATATATACTATCGTCTGGAAAAGACGGATCGCCGAAAGTTCCCCCGGCCCTATTCTTACACTTTGCGAAGATTGCCCGCGGGAGTGCCTGGGCGGAGCGTGCTGGTTTACGCGCCCGATGAACCTGAAAGGCTCGAAAACAAATAGCGGATGGAAAGGCCGGATATTTTTCGGCAAGGGTTTCTCCCGGACGCGCTTCTCAACTACAATTTTGCGCATGCGCAGGCACTGTTCTGTTCCGCTGCTCCTGCTTTCTTTCCTTTCTTGCGCCTGGGTTGCCTTGCCGTTCTGGTCTGGGGCCCAGGAAGCGCCTCCCGCTTCAGCAGCGCGAATTTTGTTGCTGCCGCGCCGCCTGGTCTCCGGGGACCGCTCGACGCTCGCTGTCCTGGATTTCGGCGGCCGGCTCACCCCCGGGGTGACGGTCCAGTTTTCCAATGGGGATCGCGTGAAGACAGACTCGACGGGCCGCGCACTCTACGTCGCGCCGCTAACATTGGGCGATCTCTATGCTTCGATTGACGGCCGCCCCGGAAAAGTCAGGACCGCGGTCGTCAGCGAAGAGCAAGCTGCGGCGGAAGGGATCGAAGTGACTCTTGCGCCGCGTCTGGCTTCCCTCAGCGATTGGTTCACCATCTATGGCGGCGGCTTCTGCGGGGATGCGGACAAGAACGCCGTCGTTGTGGGAGGAGAAAAAGCTCTGGTGCTCGCGTCCTCTCCGCTTTCCCTCATGGTGCTTCCGCCAGCCGAACTGTCTCCCGGCCCCGCAAAGGTAGAAGTCAGCTGCGGAAATCAAGAGGTCGGCAATTTTTCGGCAACTTTCCTCTCGCTTGAACTGGAAGCTGACAGCTCTCCGCTGGCTCCGGGCCAGCAGCGAACGATGGTTGTGCGCGTCAGAGGAACAACGGGGCGGGTGCCGATGGAGGCGAGGAATCTGGCGCCAGAGGTTGCGCAACTTTCCGGGGGAAATCCCGTCAAGCTGTCCACCAGCGGAGGCGCGGAAAACATCGCGAAATTTGCATTGATCGGGCGAAGCCACGGCAAAATTCTGATTTCGATTCGCCTGCGTCCGACCTACGCGCGGCCTCGCCATTGAGACGACTGACGGTGCGCTCGGCAACCCCTGAGTCTCAACGGCTTTGTTTTGCGGCTGCTTCAGGCGGGAGTGCGAGTTTTCCCTGGTCGTCTGCGAGCTCGGCGGATGTCTCACCGGAACGAAGCATGCTGCCAAGGGTCATCTGGGCTTTCTCCAACCGCTTATCCGCATCAGCGTAATTCTGCTGAGCGTTTTTCAGGTGTGTTCCCAACTTCTGGAAAATATCTGAAAAGGTATCGAATTGCCGTTGCAGGCCGGCTAGCCCGGCCTGCAGATCTTTGGCGTTTTCTTCGATTTGCATGCCGCGCAGGCCCATGGCGATCACGCAGAGATGGGCATAAAGAGTATTGGGCGAAACGGCGATCACATTTTTGGCCCGGCAATACGCGTCGAGAAGCTCGCCTTTGCTGTCTTTAGTCATTAAGAGTTCGTAGTACACACTTTCCGAAGGAACGAACATCAATGCCAATTCGAGCGTGTTCTCGTTCGGAACGATATATTTTTTGGCGATGGCGTCGGCGTGTCCCTTGACGGCCAAGCCAAACGCGCGCCGCGCATCGTCCCTCTCGGTTTCGATGCGACGGAAGGCATCGAGAGGGAATTTGGAATCCACGGCCAAGAGTTTCCGGTCGCGAAGAAAGATTGCCGCATCAACGATTTCGCCGGACGTGAAGCGGTACTGGATCGCATATTGGGTTGGCGGCAGCGAATCCGCCAACAGATGCTCGAGCGTTACCTCTCCGAGCAGCCCGCGCGTTTTGGCTCCGCCGAGAACGGCTTCCAGGGATTGCTGCGTTTCATTGAGGCCGCGACCGAGTTCTTGAAATTCGCCCAGCTGTTTGTGGATGCGTTCCATCATCCCTTGCGTGTTCTTCAATTCGCCGGCAATCGCCGATTGCCCTTGCGAAGCGATCTGAGCCGAATTGGCGACGCCATCCTGGAGAGATTTTGAGACGGCATCGAGGCGCTGCGTGACCGTCGTCGCGAACGTGCTGATCTGCCCTGTGTTCTGCGATTGCGCCGACGCGATGGTTTGCACGTCCCGCCGCAACTCGTTCATCTGGTTTTCCAGCGCGCCACTTTTTTTCTGGCTGGAGAGGGCTTGCAATGCCACCCAAGCCACCAGGGCGGCCAGCGCGAGAAGCGCCACAATCAATGCGCCATTCATCTCTGCTCCGTCCGCTCTTCCGCGGACACTGCACCTAATTTACTCGATTGGCAGCCATCGGCAAACACGTCTTATGACGAGGAAAAGGCGTCCGAGTGAGATGCCCCTTCTTTGGGGAATCCGTACAAATCGCTTACCAGCTCAGCTTGAGAGCGAACTGGAACTGGCGCGCATCGGCCGCCGCGGTGGGCTGTCCGGCATAGCACATGCTGCTCGATCCCGGATCGCAGAGTTGATTTACGGCAATCACATTGGTGCGGTTCAGGATATTGAACGCGTCGGCGATGAGATCGAGATTCATGCGCTCGCCGAGCGGAATCCGCTTGCCCACACGCAAATCAATCTGGAAGAAGCCTGGAGAGTTGAATGGATTGCGGCCCAGATTTCCGTCGCAACCGGCGGGCGGCGTAACTCCCAACACGCTGAAGGATTGCCCCGAATTCGTGAGGCACGAATCGGGGAGCGTGAACGTTACTCCAGGGAGATACTGCGAGGTTGCTGTCGGAAGCCCGCTGCTGGACCCGACCGACGGTCGTCCGTTCGAGGAACCCAGGTCAAGGCGGTAATCCGTTCCCGTGATGACTGTGAATGGACGCCCCGAGGAAACCTCAATGATCGGCGCAAACGTAAAGCCCGAGGCAAAATGGCGCCAGGCGCTATCGCCCGATTTCGAACTTCCGGTCTGGAACACCGCGCTTGTGACCCAACGGTGCCGCTGATCGAAATCCGAATTACTGCGTTCGTCCTGGGGAAACCGGCTGTCTTGCGGTTCGAGTGGAGATTGCAGGTCGGTGGAATCGTCAATGGCATGCGACCACGTATAGCTGGAGAGCAACTCGAAGCCGCTGGAAAATCGCTTCTGCACGTTCACTGTCAGCCCGTTATATACGGAACCCCCCGTAGATTCCTGCGCGTCCACGCTGTTGAACGGCACGGGTACCCCGAAACCTGTTGGGTATCCGGCGAGCCCTGCCAGCGCCACCTGCGTTGTGTATCCGCCAGGCACCAAGCCTCCGAACGACGGGTTTGGTCCCGAAGGCCGGAAGAAATTGAAAAATGCCGGAGTGCTCACATATTGACCGTTCAGACTGGCGAGAGGGGCAGGACACCCAAACAATTGGCCCAGGACGCTGGGGGCAACTACGCCAATCCCGCAAGTGCCGGCCGTGGGTAAAACGGTCGTCGCCGGAGCAGTAACTGTGACGGGGCTAGAAAAACCCAATCCGGCTGCATCAGCATTGAACAGATTCTGCGTGAGCAACTGAGGATCGGTGGAGTTGATGTCCACCGGCTTATTCAGGTGCGATCCGTGCGTGTACTGGTATCCCACACTGAACTTCCAGGACCCGGCGATCTGCCGTTCGATCGTCAGGTTGGCCTGCTGCGCGTAACCGTAAACAAAATCGCGCGTCACGGGAAGCGTGAACGGCAGAATCGGAAGCGGGAATCCGGCCGTAAGGTAATTCTGGTTGGCAAAGAGAGATCCCTGCGCGAACGGATCGAAGCGCTGTTCGTTCGGGAGATATCCCAAAGTAAGCGTGCCTGGGAACGCGGGATAAATTGATTGCGAGTTCAGTACGCCTTGAAAGATTGAGGAGCCATTCAGGTTCGTGGGGCTGTCCAGGCCGCCACCGCACGCGGCTGAAATGAGTCCGCAGGCCGACGGCGTGCCGCCCGCGGAAATGAGTTGAACGGAGCGTCCGCCGTCCGCGGTCGTGGAATCAAAGGCGATCGCCAGCAGCGGATGATCGTAGAAGATACCGTAGCCCGCGCGAACGACGGTCTTACCGTCGCCTTTCGGATCCCATGCCAGCCCGAAGCGCGGCGCAACGTTGTTGTAATCTCGCGGAATGCCTTCCGTGACGCCCAGGGCCTTTTCCGCCGCGGCATTGACGTCGGTCGCTGGTGCAAAGAGCGGCGTGATCTCCACGTCATAGCGCACACCGTAATTCAAAACCAGCTTGCGCGTCACTCGCCAGGAATCCTGCACAAAGAAGCCGAACGGCAAATTGTCAAACGGCTGATTCGATTGGCCGATCCCCTGAATGTATGTGGTGGGAATGCCAAAGGCATATGCCTGAAGCCCAGTGGCGCCGGGTATTTGCAAAGTCTCGGTTCCAAGGTTTATGGAATCAGGTATCCCGAACGTGGAAGCCGCAAGCCCGCCAAAGTTTGCCAGTCCTCCAAAATCCAGCGTGAAAATCTGCTGTTTTGCGGAACGTAGCTGGATAATATCCGCGTCCCCGCCGATTTTGAATGTATGAGAGCCCTTCGAGATGCTCACGTTGTCCGTAAACTCGTAGCGGCGTTCGATGCGGTCCACGGTCGAATATGGCTCACGGCCAAAGTAGGCGTAACCCGGGATGTTGACTGCGATCTGGTCGCCTCCAGGCAGAGGCGAAAACCCGAAGTGAAGGCCTCTGCGAGCGAACTGGAAGCGGAACGTATTTACGGAATGCTCGTTTACGACCGTGTCGTGCTGGAACGTCGCGGAAACGTCCCGCGAATGTTGTTCTCCCACGCGCGAGCCCGCATTCTGCCCGAACACCTGGTTCTGCGCCGTTGTCTGGAGGCCGGTAACCTCCGAAGGCGAAACCCCTGCCCGTAGAAACGACGTATTGTGATTATTCCAGTGTTGGTCGAGCCGCGCGGACCACAAGCTGGTCTTCTCCATTTCTGGGAAATTGCCCCGGATCGAATTCAGAGCAACAAACGAGCCCGGCAATGGCACCGCTCCGGCCGCAACGATCGAAGCGTTGGGACCGATCGCCGCAAAGCCCGAGCATTGTAAGGAGTTCACCGTTTGGCCGGAGGGACAAGAGACAGGTAAGGGGAACTCGCCGAAGAGTGTGCCCGCGGGAGTGCTGACCGGATTGACTGGAGTGATGCTGCCTCCCGACAGCTGCGATACCACGGCGCCATAGTCCAGTCCGTGCAAGGCCACGCTTGAGGCTGAGCCCATCAAGACAGCGTACTCCTCAGCGAGGTTTTCCAGCGCCGGATTCTGCGTCGCACGCAGTGTATTCACAGCCGCGCCTTGGGCGGGCGTCAATTCCAACGGTGCCGGAAAGAAGGGGAAAGTGAAACTCTGAAGTCCGAAGTTGCCTTGCCCGATGCTCGAAAATCCGGTCTCTTCGCGCTGTGTGTACTCATACGAAAGATAGTAAAACGTCTTGTCTTTCTTGAGCGCGCCGCCAAACGCCAGGCCCGTTTGCACCCGGGTATACGGCTGTTTCACCGGATCCAGTTCGCCGCTAGTCGGGTCAATCTCTCCGGAAAAGGCATTGCGGGCCTGGAAAGCCTTGTTGCGCAAATATCCGAACGCATCGCCGTGCATCGTGTTCCCGCCGCTTTTGGTCACGATGTTGATGACCCCGCCGGTAGCCTGACCATACTCCGCGTTGTAGTTGCTCAGAATCATCTGGAATTCCTGCACGTCTTCCTGAGACACCGTGGCGCGGATGCCGTTCACGGTATTGTCCACGAAATTCGCGCCGTCCACGGTCACCATGTTGGAACGCGCCCTTTGCCCGCCGATATTCAGCCCGCTGGTTGGCGCGGGGCCTATCGCCGGAGCGGCGTCGCGGTTGACTTGGGAATTCGTGAGCGTGAAATCGATGTAATTGCGGCCGTTGATGGGGAGATTGTCAATGCGGCGTTCGCCGATGATTTGAGAAACCTCCGTTTTCGTGGTCTCGATTGCAGCCGTTTCGGAAGTTACCGTCACGGTCTGCTGCACATTCCCCAATTTGAGGGCCACGTCAAAAGTCGCGTTCTGGCCGACGTTCAGATCCAGATTCTCATTTGTGAACGGCGCGAAGCTCCCCCCTGCATCCACGGTCAGCTTGTAGGCTCCGGGTGCCAGCGACAAGAGGTTGTAGTAACCATTCTCATTTGTCGTGGTGGATCGTTCGACCCCCGTGGCCAGATAAGTCGCCGTGACTTTCGCCGACTTTACTCCCCGGCCCTGTGGATCGGCCACCGTGCCGGACAAAGTTGCAGTATTCGTTTGGGCGCCGGCCCGCCATGCGGCGCCCAGCACAAATCCAGCCAGCATCAACAACGCACACACACTTTGCCTGCGTGCCATGTCTGCCTCCGAGTTGTTAACTCCTTGACGCCGCTACCCCTAGCGGTGGCGGAACATTCCGCCCATTCGCGTGGTCCAAAGGAATACTCGGCTTTTACCGCAAGTTCTCGTCACTTTGCAACTCCTATCTTTGCCGGGGGTCGCTTTGTGTGCGAATCGATAGACTTATTCGCGTATCCATCCCTCAGGCATGCCAGTTTTGGAGAGAACTGCTGGTGGGACTGCTTGTACGCGGTCCAGGGCAGCTTTTGCGAGGTCCGGATGGCGTAACCGCTTCAGGGTGATCGGTTAAACTTGCAAATGCCTCTGGACGAGCCTTCGCAGCTTTTCGCGGTCTTCGTCTTTCATGTGCACGAATTCGACCCCGCTGCCATCCGGGCCAATGTTCCGTACCACCGCTGTAAAGTGAATCTTGCGCAGTCCGGAACGCACTTCCAGCTTGATGGAATCGCCTACGGTCAGCTTCCTTGGAGATTCAAGGTAGGCACCGCCTAAACTGATGGTGCGAACCCGGGCCAGGCCCGCCTGGCTTCCTTCAATCTGTGCGTTAAGGGGCGACTCGAGCGGCACCCTCATGTATCGCCGCGGAACGACAAAACTGGCACCTGCTTGAGGCGCTGATCCGTAGGCTGCGCGGACCCGCGCACTCGTCGGCCGCTCTTCCATCATCGCCAGGGCATCTTCTGCCGCCGCGCGAAGGCCCAAAGGCTCCACGTGGGCCAATCCGTCGCGTTTCTCTGCTAGCGTGCGGAGGAGGTCCACGGCCTCAGTTGCGTGCATGCGGCCAAGCGCTTCGATTGCCTTGATACGCACAAAAAGGTCGCGAAGAAAATCGTGTTCCCCCGCCGCGATTTCCATCAACTGGGGTACCGCAGACGTTTCCTGCGAGATCCCGATCTGGTCAATCATCATCGGCACGACCAGAGGGTGCGCGTCCGCAAGGATCGCCGAGAAAATGAACGCCGCACTTTGTGCGCACCCGGCATTAGCAGGCCTCGCGAGCTCATTCACCGCCAAATCCTGAAGCTGCCATTCCCAGCTGCCCATGGCGCGTGGCACCGCGCGCAGCAGGCGCTCCGTGTCCGCGGAAGCCAGGAGCTTGATGGCCGCGCTCACCCGCTGCTTGCGTGCTTCATAAAGGCGGGTCTCCAGCAGGTTCAGCACGGGAACGCCGATGGTCCGCAGCAGGCGCGCCATTGGGGGCACCAGTTCTTGTCCGCGCGGTTCGGTCAGTAACAGCGTCAGCCGGTCTAGCAAGCGCTCAGGATCGCGTTGCAGCAGCCGCGGCAGCGCGGGATCCAGTGCGCGATTCGCGAGCGCCGCATCAACGATAAGCAGCCAGCGGTCCTGTGCCACGAGTCTCTGTGCCAGCGCGTGCATGTGCTCGAATTGCAGTTCGCGGGGAGACTTCTCGAGTCCCAAAAGAATAGCTTCAAGGCCGGCGTAGTCGGCCCTCGTCACTGCAATTCGCCCAAGCGACTCCAGAAAGGCGGCCAGCAGCGCTGCCGACTCCGGTACACCTTCATTCTCAAGTGCTTTCAGGGCCACCCGGCTCAATTCTTCCGGAACCTGATTGGGCCACAGCGACCCGATGACTCCCGTCAGATCGTTCAAGCCGGCGGCAACGCTTCGCCGGGCAGACGGATCTGTCAGATCGAGCCGCCGGGCGTAATTCAACAGCAGATTCCGCGCTTCTCTTCGCGGCGCATCGGCGCCGGAGTCTGCCAGTTGGACGAGCGTCTGCCGCAACGCCGTAACCGGCACGCACCATACGTCCGGCCCGCGAAGAACTCCCGTCCTTTCCCTCGCGGGCATGGCCGTCCAGAATTTCTCGATCATTCCTTCCCTGTGTGCTTCCGTGGACCACGTTGTGGAAAGGGAGGAAAGGTGCTGCGACGAATGCGGCCCGGAATACCCGCCTGCGGCGACCAGTACGTCTGCAAGCTTGTTGAACGCCGGACGCACTCCTTGCGGGTTAAGTGCGCCGGCGGAAAACTCCGCACCGAGAAACTCGAATACCAGGTTTTCGGAAAGACGCAGCAGATACGGCTGCGGCGTTTCCCCATCGCGAGGACCATGATGCGAAACCGAACTCAATAGCAGGTGAACGGTTTCCCGCTTTGCTGCCTCGAGCGCGCCATGGATTGCGTGTGCCGCATCTTCGGGTGAAAGGCCGCGGGCCGCTTCGAGGGGCGGCGTCAAACGGGCCAGTAAGCGCAGAGCCTTCGAAAGATCGTCAAGCGAAGGGGCGCTGATCGGCGTCTCCGTCTCTTCGCGCGGCGAATTTCCGCCGTAGGCGACCATCGCTGCGACCAGGCTCGCCAGTACGGTGTCCACCTTGCGCTCCGATTGCGTATTGATTCCGATGCCGTCCACGCCGTTTTCCAGGAGTTTCGCCGTCCACCACGCATCGCTTTTCTTTTGGGCCGGCTCATCCGATTTTAGCAGCGATGTCTTGATCAATCGCGCCAGCGTGTCCAGTTCGCCCACATGGAAGCGCTTCTCAAACAGCAGCGTTTGAATTCCTGCGCGCTGCAGATCGCTTGCCAGCCCCTCCAGTTCCCCGCGCGCATCCGACAAAGGCGCTTCGCTGAACTTGGGAATTACGATGCCGGTTCGCGAAATCCAAAGCTCCAATCCGCTTAGGCTTGCAGCGAGATCCCGCAACGATTGATACGCCGTCTCCAGACTCTCGAGGACGCGGGGATGATTCCGTTCATAAAGCCTCTCGGACCGGAGAAGGATGTGAAATTCGCGAAGTGCGCGGTGCGCGTCTGCGGCTTTTCCACTGGTTTGCGCGGAGGACGTCGTGAAATTGGAATCCGTGAGGGGACGCGTGGCCTTGCGGGGAACCACGTTTTCGCGAGCTTCGCCCGCTGGAATTTCAGTTGGCTGACTCGCTCTCGCCATCGCCCTCATGTTTGAATTCTTTCCCGTCCGTTCCCCACCCGCGTGCGGCATGGGCCAGTGAGCCAGCGCCCGGAGCCGACAATTCGATGGGCCGTCCAGCCTGAGGCAGGGATGCCCTAAGGATAGGGCATGCAACTCTCCTGCCTCACATACCGCCCTTTAACTTGTTATGTATAAAGCACTTTTGATTGTGGTTCCAGTACCTACAATGCTTTTCTGTTACAAAAGGTTACGTTCTGAGGAGAATCGCAGAGTTCACCTAACCTGCCATCTCGACCAGTTTGACGCCCTCTATTGGCGCTGCAACTCGGCGCCAACCATGACCGTTCCGCCTTCAGTAGCTTGGATTGATCTCCGGGCCAGTTGGAATCCGTTTAATTTCAATTCGATGGTGTGGATCCCGGCGGGGATTTCGACGCGGGCCGGGGTAGTTTGGCCCGTGGTGATGCCATCAACAAAAATTTCCGCGCCTTTTGGAATGCTCTTCACCTGTGCCCAAGCGACGTGGCTATTGCGAGGCTTGAGTTCCACATCCAATTGGGATTGCGCTCCGGCGGTCACGGCGACCTTGCTTGAGTAAGCCTCATGCCCAGGCAGACGCAGCACAATGTCATATTGGCCCGGCGCGAGCGGCAGCGAAACGGGAGTCTGTCCCGATTGCTTGGCCCCATTAATGAACACGTCGGCGCCTTCCGGTTTGCTGCTGACGTACAACCCCACCGACGTCGGCTCCAGGGTCACCTTTTCGTCCAGCACCTGTCCGGAACGAACCTGAAGCGCCGTCTGCATCGGCTGGAAGCCCGCCTTGCGGACCTCCAGATTGTATTGCCCCGGGAAGAGTCCACTCAATCCGCAGGGCGTTTCGCACTGCTTTGCCGGTTCTCCTCCAGTCGCCGGGATCACTGCAGTTGCGCCCGCGACGTTGGCCACTACATAGATCGCTCCCCGGCCCGGAGTGGGCAGGGGTCTCCCAGAAGAAGGAATGGACGGTCTTGCCGCCGTAGGAGGCGCCTCATATCCGATGTCGTCCACAATTTGCACGCCGGCCGGTGCGGATTTCAAGAACTTGAGAAGTTCGCTGTGCTCTGAGGAGAGGAGCTTGCCGCTCAGGGTGAGGGTGTTTCCCGCGCCACGGATTTTCAATTTACCGGACAGGCCGTGCAATGCTGCTGCTTCTTCAACCCGGCCTTTATATTCCGCCGCCGCGGGAGTCAGCGAAGTATTGGATTTCTTCGCCTCCGGCGGTCGCGCGGAGGCCTCCGAATTTTTGGGGACAGCAGGCTTCTCGATAACCGGTGGCTGGGCAGTCGCCACCGCTTCGTTGGCGGCGCTCGCAGCCGTGTCCGGGCTCGCGCCAGGCGTTTTGGAAGCTGCAATGCCGGAGGAATCCGCCTCCTTATGTTCCTGATTTTGTTCACGGGCTGCTTCAAACACGGGGCGAATCTGCTTCGCGCCGAAGTAAATCACCGTGATCAACAGCAGCGCCACAAACACGCTGACCACAGGGCTCTTCCTCTTGGGCTCAGCCAGGGGCGCGATGGGCCCCGTTCGCCGCACTGCCGGCGTATGCATGGGGCTTGCGGCGCGCGCATTCAACGATCTCGCCGCCGCCGATGTATCTTCGGCAGGTTTGGCGCGGCCTGGCGCCATGACCACCGTGGATTCTGGATTTGCGGAAAGTGCCATGGTGGAGTGTGGGCTGCCCGCAGCCGGCACGATGGCACGGTAATTTTTCAAATCCTCCATCAGCTCGCGGCAGTTTTGGTACCGAGAGTCCGGCTCTTTTGCCAACGCCTTCATCACCACGGCGCTCAGTCCGGGATGGATGGAGGAATCTATCTGCCTCGGTGGCACTGGTTCTTCGTTTACGATTTTGTAGATGACCGTCGTGATGTTCTGTCCCGGAAAAGGCTTTTCTCCGGTGACCATTTCGTAGAGCATCACGCCCAGCGAAAAGATATCGCTTCGCCCGTCCACCACTTTGCCCTTTACCTGCTCCGGTGACATGTAGCTCGGAGTGCCCATCACGTGCGCGGTCTGCTGTACCGTCCCAAATTGCAGGATTTTCGCTGTCCCGAAGTCCGTCACCTTCACCGTATCGTCCGCCGTGAGCATCAGGTTCGCCGGCTTGATGTCGCGGTGCACGATGTTTCGTTCGTGTGCGAACTGCAGCGCGCTGCAAGCCTGCTCCATGATGCGCAGCACGCGCGGAAGGGGAAATCCCTGTCCCGCGTCGAGCAGTGCCTGCATGCTCTTGCCTTCCACCAGTTCCATGGTGATGTAGTAGAGGCCGTCTTCCTCGCCCGCGTCGTACACCACCACGATGTTCGGGTGCGTCAACAAGCCTGCGGCGCGCGCTTCCGTTTGGAATCGAGCCAGCAATTCGGGGTGGGTCAGTCCTGTACCTTCCTGCGAAAGCTTCAAAGTTTTGACTGCCACGCTTCTGCCGATGACCGGATCAAGGGCCCGATACACCACACCCATCGCTCCACGGCCCAATTCGCCCTGGATCTCATACCGTCCGGCTTTGGTCAAAGACGTAGACATCGCTGCTTCAGCGGTGGAAGGGAGTTCCCGCCGCCTCTTTTCGTTCTGGTCCCCAAGGCAAGGTAGGGCAGATTGGTCTGCCGACACCCCTGCGCCCTATCCTCTGACAGTACCCATCAAATTTTCAGGGGGTCAATCCGACCGCAGTACTACAGGCGCGAAAGAGGCACTGCCGTACTAGTGTTCCCGACTCGCCGCGAGGCCTACAACGGGAGCCCCGATCAATAGCCGTGTCCGTCCTTATCCACGGATACCTTGCCTGCAAATGACCGATATACGTAGATAAAGTATCCTGCTGCCAGAATCATTCCGATTGTCCACCAGATCAGTCCCACCTTCAGGCCGTATTCGCCCGCCTGCGCTCCCCTCACGGTCAACGAGTACGCCGGATCCCGCGCAGGCAGCACCATCGGATATACCCCAAACACCACGCTCGTAAGCATGCCTGTCAAATAAGCTGCTGAAGCTAGGAACGTGTTCCGTTCGTTTCCTTTCGCCAAAAAGATCCTTACCGCAATCAGCCCTCCCGCTGCCAGCACCGGAAACACCATTCCCCACGGCCACGTCTTGAAGTTTTCCCCCACTTGCGGCTGCACCCGGAAGGTTACCGCTGTCACCAGCGCCGTAAGTCCTGCCACCACCCACCACGTTCCATTGGCAAGCTGCACGGCCCGTTCCCCAACCCTGCCCGTCGTTTTCAACCTTACCCATAGTCCCCCGTGCATCATCAAGGCCGCCAGCGCCAGCACGCCCACCAAAATCGTGTACCAATCCAAAATTCCTGTCTGTTCTCCCATCCGGAAATTCGTCCACAGCGGCTCAAAGAAATAGCCGGTCTTGTCGAGAGGCACTCCGCGCACCACATTACCCAGTGCAGCGCCGAAAAACACCGCCAGCAGCAAGCTCGATCCGCAAAACGCAAAATCCCAGAACGGCGCCCACACCATGCTCTTGATATGATTTCGAAATTCAATCGAAGTTCCGCGCAGAATCAGCAGCCACAACACAATCATCAGCGGCAGGTAGAACCCGCTGAACCCGCTCGCGTACAGCTCCGGAAATGCGAAATACAATGTTCCGCCCGCCGCCAGCAGCCACACCTCGTTCCCGTCCCACACCGGTCCGATGCTTGCCAGCACCTGCTTCCGCTCTCCGTCCGATTTCGCGATGAACAGATGAATTGCTCCAGCTCCAATGTCGAACCCGTCCAGCAGCACATACATCGCGATCATGATTGCCACAAGGCAGAACCACACGGTTCCCATCGCGCCCTCCTCAGTCCGCTGCCAGCGCGGCCGCTTCTTCGCCGCTCAGCTTGCCGGGTTCCGGGCCCAATTCGATCTCTCGCCACACCAGGAACAGCCACAAGATCGCCAGCACCGTATACATGCCCATGAATCCGATCAGCGTGAACCACGCGTTTCCCGCGCCCACTCGCGGTGAAGCCCCGGCCGCCGTGCGCATCAATCCGTAGATCAGCCACGGTTGCCGCCCCAACTCCGCCGTCATCCATCCCGCCGTGTTCGCAATGTAAGGCAGCGGCACACAGAGCATCAGCACCCACAACAACCACCGCGAATCGAAAAGCTTCTTCCTCCACAGCAAAAATGCCGCAATCACCATCACCGCAATGAAGATCGTCCCCAGCCCCACCATCACGTGGTAGCTGTAATAAAGCATCTCGATTTTGTCCGGCCACAAATCCTGCGGAAAGTCCTCCAGTCCTCGCACCTCGGCGCTCCATTTCCGGTACGTCAAGAAGCTCAACATGTTTGGCACAATCAGCGGATTGTCCATCTTTCGTTCTGCCACGTCCGGCTGCCCCAAAATCGCGATTGGCGCTCCCTGCTGCGATTCGAATAGCCCTTCCATCGCCGCCAGCGTCACCGGCTGGCTCTCCGCGATCAGTCTTCCCTGCACATCGCCCGTGGGGAAAAGCTGCAAGCACGACGCGATCACCCCCACCAATACCCCCGCCTTCACGAACGTCTTCCCATACACCTCATCCCGGTGCGTCAACAGATAAAACGCCCCCACCGCCGCCATCACAAAACATCCGGTCTGCACGGCGCCCAGCATCGTGTGCATGTACTGCCAGATCGCCCACTTGTTCAGCACCAGCCCCCAGAAGCTCGCCAGTTGAATTTCTCCATTTGCTCCAAGCCGGTAGCCCACCGGGTATTGCATCCATGCATCCGTTGCCACGATCAGATATCCGCTCAGCCATGATCCCAGCCAGACCATGAATGCCGCCCACCAATGCCCCATCTTCCCCAGCTTTTTCTCTCCAAACAAAAACAATCCCAAAAAGCTCGACTCCATGAAAAACGAAAACACGCCTTCCATCGCTAGCGTTTGACCGATCACGCCTCCGGCTGCCTTGGCAAATTCCGCCCAGTTCGTCCCGAACTGAAATTCCATCGGAATCCCCGTCACCACTCCAATCGCGAAATTGATTCCGAAAATCCTCGCCCAGAACCGCGCCGCCCGGTTGTAATGCTCATCGCCGGTTCGTATCGCTTTCGTTTTTAGATACAAAAGCAACAGCGCCAGTCCCATCGTCAATTGAGGAAAGATGTAGTGAAACGTCACCGTGAACGCGAATTGGAGCCGGTGTACGTCCAGTGCGTGTCCCATCGCGGTACCTCGTCTATTTTTGAGCGGTGATCGGCCTTATTGCCTGCTCTCGCAGGCAGGCCGCGGTTTTCTCGAAGGACGCGAGTCTTGCGGCTTGCTCCGCACAATCATGCCACAGCAAAACCTCGTTTCAACTTATTTTTTCCCATTTCACTGGGCATCGCCCAAACGTCATAGACTCTTCCTCTCGCTCCTATCACGAGCGACTTCGCGTCTCTCAATTCTTCACTACCGTCGCGCTTTGCCGATGCTCTGGCGTCACCGGCGCAAGATGCTCCGCCAGTTCGTGCCGCGCCTTCGGCGTCCCTAATGTCAGTATCCGGTCCTGCTCCAGCAGTCTCGTCTCGGGCGTCGCCAGCACCACTTCCTCTCCTCGCAGAACCGCCACGATTTCCAACCCGCCGCCCACAATGTCGTAGCACTCCTCCACGGTTTTCCCCACGAGCGAGCTTTCCGGCCTCAACACACCAATCCCCAGCTCTTTCCTCCCCGGAATCTGCACCCCTACTCCCGAATCCAGCACCGCCACGAGGTCCAGATGTCCTACTTTGGCTGCCTTCGGCAAATGCCGCGAACCCAGTATCTTCAGCGCCGAATCCACGCTGTCCACGTATCGCGCCGGGGACTGCGCTCTCCCCGCCACTTGCGCCTCGTACAAGCTCTTGTATTTCAATTGAGCGGACATCCTTCCTTGCAGCAGGTAACTCAGCAGCACCGCGAATGCCGCCGCCGGCAGCAATTGATACCCGCCCGTCATTTCCGTCACCATGATCAGCGCCGCCACCGGCACGTGCGCCGCCGCTCCGAACACCGCCACCATGCCCACCACCACAAACGCCGCCGCGGGCAAATGCGCCGCCGACGCGATCGCTCCGCCCACCATTGCTCCCACGAACAGCGACGGCGCGAAAACTCCTCCCGATCCGCCCGACGAGACCGTCAGCGCGAACGCCAGCATCTTCGCGAACACCAGCACCAGCAACAGCTCCAGCGCCAACCGCCCGTCAATCGCCTCCTGAATCCATCCATACCCTCCACCCACGACCTGCGGAAGCTTCATGGCCAACAGCCCGACAGCCAATCCTCCCAACGCCGGGTTCAGCCACGCCGGCCAGGGCAGCGCTCGAAACGCGTCCCGCAAACCGTAAAAAACCACGGGCAGCAGCGTGCCCGCCAGCCCGCCCGCAATTCCCAGCACGCCAAACCACAAATACGATTCGGGTTTCAGTTTGAGTTGCGCTGTCGGAAAGAAGAACAGCGGACTCCAACCCACGAAAAACCCGTTCACCGCATACGCCACCACGGACGCCAGCATCGTGTAGAGCAGCGCGCCAGCCTCGAATTCCATGCTTCCGTAAAGCACCTCCACCGCGAAAAATGCCGCCCCGATCGGCGACCGGAAGATCGCCGAGAGTCCCGCCGCCATCCCCATCAGCAGCAGCAGTTCCCGATCGTCGTCTCTGCGTTTTCCGAGCGTCGCGTAGATGGATCCCACGCCCGCGCCGATCAGCGCGATCGGCCCTTCCCGACCCGCCGCTCCTCCCGACCCGATCGTGATCGCCGACGCCACCAGCTTCAGCGGCGCCACGCGCGCCCGGATGAACCCGCCCGTCCGGTGGAACGCCTTCACCACCGTGTCCGTCCCGTGCCCTTCCGCTTCCGGCGCGAGGTTGTACACCAGCAGCCCGGAGATCAATCCGCCGATCGTCGTCGCAACGGGGATCAGCAGCAGTCCGTGCCGTCCGATCACTTGCGTCAGCACTCCGCCCTCCTCGGGCAAACCGGGAGGCCGATATCCCGCCATCCAGATCAGAAAAACGTGTTGGCACAATCGCAGCGCCCACATGAACACTTGCGCCGCGAGCGCGCCCACCACTCCTAGCAGGACCGATTCTGCCAGCAGCCGGGGGTCGCTCTCTCGTACCAACTTTTTCTCCGTGGATTGTGTTTCTTCCTTCTGCTTCGATATCGCAGCGTACCACTCACGGCCTGCAGGTTCGCCGTGGCTTGCTCCGATCACTTACTTTCCGTGTTATCTCAAATCTCTTACAGCTACAGTCTGGACTTTGCAAACGCGCGGCCCGAACCGGATTTCAAATATTTCTCGAATGCATATCCGCGATCTTCATCGGAGAAGGCGACATACGTCTTCATGCGCCATGGACGGAACCTCGCGGTATGCGTTACAGCCCCGGAATTGTGCTCCAAAAGCCTCGCATCCACGTCGTCAGCGATCCCTGTGTAGTAGTGCCTCGCGTCCGCCAAGCTATGCAAAATGTATACGTACTTCATATGATATTCTGCTTTCGAGGTACTGCCGCGCTATCGCCCTTGGCTTTCGGGCTGGCTTGCCCGCCTCCGCTGAAGCTGCGGCGTGGCTTGCCGAGCCGAAGCCTGCGCAGCAGGCGTAGGCTGGTGGGGCTGGCGAGAGTCGAACTCGCGACACACGGTTTAGGAAACTATCCAGCCCGTATGGTTCTTTTTGTTTTCAATGTCTTCCAAAGGTAGCGCATGGTGATTTAGGGTGATTTTCGGACTAGTTGGGTACAGATTTTGGGTACAACCAGGTACATTTCAGTGCAATCTAATCCCGTACAAAATCATCTCATTCCCCTTCGGAGCCGATGCTTTTACCTCCACTTCCAACTTTTTCCCATCAGTCAAAGTAATGTCCCACATGAGTCCAAATGGTAGATGTGGGTGCTCCAAATCCCTCGTGTCCCTCCCAATATTAAACTCGACTTCGCTCACCAATTTCAAACGATTCGTCTTGGCTTTGCAGGAGATTGATCCATCCTCAATTACGCCAGCGTAGTGGGTTAGGAATTCATGCCAGCGTGCCTTATTGTCACAGAGATCGTTCGGAAGTCCGTAGCTAGACAAAAATTGACTAAATTGGTTTCGGAATGTATCGAAGAAGACAAACTCTCTGAACATCTTATTTTCAGCCGCTATATTTAGGCTTCCCCTGAGAATGCTGTCTGCGAATGCTTCCACGTCTTCTAGGAATTGTGTGGTCGTAGCAGGATTTTCGAGGTTAACGTGTAGCGCCCAATGGCAATAAAGTTTCAGGGCGAATGGAACAGGGTCGGGAGGATAAGTCTCAAGCAGTTTTCTGGATTCCGCCAAAATGTAGACAACCTTGTACTCGCTGTCAATCGGCTCACCCAAAGCCTTTCGCAACTTTCGGATAATCGCATCCTCGGCCATCTATTTGCGATATTAGCACGGGAGGTCTCGTGCAAAACGAATGCAGTTCGGGTATAAAAGTAAACAGCGGGGCTGTAGCTCAGATGG
>DATIXL010000059.1:0-63790 GCA_035518615.1 Terriglobales bacterium
CACCGACGAGGATTCCTTGCGCGCCGCGATTCAATCCTCACTTTCTCTTGCGTCGAGCCAGCCGAAGGATCCCGGTCTTTTGACAATGGCCGGAAAGCAGCGGTATCGGGCCGTGCGGCGGTTCGTGCCGCAAACAGCTGCTCTCACTCCCGAGGATCGGGCCCGAGCGGTGAAGAATGCCTGTGACCTTGCCTCAAAAAACGGCCAGATCGCAGCGGGAATTTTTTCCAGCGGGCAAACCCTGTCTGCCGTCGGTAATTCCCATGGTCTCTTCGCGGCGTATCGGCAGACGCAAGCCGAATTTTCCATCACCATGCAGGAATCCGGCGCGGCAAGCTGGGCGAAAGGCAACGCGGCTAATATCAGGGAAATTGACCCGCGGGCGTTGGCCTCGCGCGCCAGCAGCAAGGCGCATCTCGCTGCAAACGCCAAGGAACTCGAGCCCGCCCACTACACGGTCATTCTCGAACCTGCCGCCGTGCTCGACCTGGTCGGATTCCTCTTCTACGATTTTGCGGCCACGGCTCTTGAAGACAAGCGCTCCTGCCTTAATGACCGTATGGGGAAAAAACTGTTCGGCGGCAATATAGATATTTCCGACGACGTGTATCATCCGCTGCAGATGGGCGCTCCGTTTGACGGCGAAGGGATGCCGCGCCAGCGCGTTCCACTGGTCGAAAGAGGTGTCCCCAGGAACCTCGTCTACTCTCGTGCGTCCGCCAAAAGGGCAAAGAAGAAGGCCACTGGCCACGGTTTTGCGCTCCCCAATGAGTATGGCGAAGCTCCGATGAACCTGGTGTTTGCAGGGGGCAAGTCGTCCATGAAGGAAATGATTGCCTCGACGGGTCAAGGTCTTCTGGTGACCCGCCTCTGGTACATCCGCGAGGTGGATCCTTACGAGAAAGTTCTAACAGGCATGACTCGCGACGGCTTGTTCCGTGTGGAAAGCGGTAAAGTGACTTCCGCGGTTAAGAATTTTCGCTTCAACCAGTCCATTTTGGAGATGCTGGGTAACGTGGAGATGATGGGCCCCGCCGTCCGAGCCACGGGAGAAGAAGCCTTTGAAATGGTGGTCCCGGCAATGAAAGTCCGAAACTTCCGCTTCACAGAAGTCACAAAGTTCTAGGATTCAGCGAGCTCCCGGCATAGCCTCCAGAAATCGAATTCAGCGAATCAATTTTCTGCGTTGTACACCCTGTTGGGCCCGGCCCTATAAAAGAGTATGGTGCCGTCGCGCCAGAGTTCGCCCTCAAGGCGCCACCCCAACTGGGGTCATCCCGACCATGACGCGTGCGGGACAGGGTTCGTCGCGCGCCTTGGTGGTTCGCCAAGCCATGACATCATTGATTACGCTTTGGAGGCGTTGGAACGACTCACCCACCGTGGCGGCGTGGATGCCGATGGAGCCAGCGGCGACGGAGCGGGACTCCTTACAGCAATTCCCCATGCTTTCTTCCGCGCTTGCGCCGAGGAGCAGGGAATTGAACTCCCCGAGCATTTTGGCCTCGGCTTCGCTTTTTTTACCCCGGATTCCCTCGGCGCCGCTCGAAACGCGGTGGAAGAAGCCGCCGATCTTGAGCGCCTTCGCATCCTCGGTTGGCGCAGAGTGCCTACGAATCCCGATTGCCTCGGCCGGCGTGCTCGCGAAACCATGCCGGAAATCTGGCAATTTTTTGTCGGTCCTTTTCATGCCCGGCGCGAACGGGAAAAGCCGGCCTCATCGCAGGGGAACGCGCGTTTCGAGGGGCAACTTGCCCTTCTGAGAAAAAGGGCCGAATCGCTGTTGCCGCCGCGAAGCTACATCTGTTCCCTGTCTTCGCATTCCGTGGTCTACAAAGGCCTTCTGACTCCCTGGCAATTTCCCCAGTTTTATGCGGATGTCCGCAATTCGGAGTACCTGACCACTTTTGCCATTTTCCACCAGCGATATTCCACGAACACGCAGCCTTCCTGGAGTTTGGCTCAACCGTTCCGCCACGTCGCGCACAACGGCGAAATCAATACCATCGTTTCCAATCGCCGCTGGCTGCGCGCCAAGGAACGCGAAATTCGCGAACGACTCACGGTTGGCACCTGGTTCCACGCGCTGGAGGACTACGTCAGCGATTCCGCCAGCTTCGATAACGGATTCGAGGTAAAGCTTCTTGAAGGGTTTTCTCCCGACGAGGCGATGCTGGCCATGGTACCGCCCGCGTTTGAGAACGACCCTTTGCTCTCCCGCGATGTGCGCGGAGCGCTCGGCGCCCTTTCACAGAACAGCGAGCCCTGGGACGGCCCTGCGGCTCTGATTTTTTCGGATGGGCAATTCGTGGGCGCCAAGCTGGATCGAAATGGCCTACGTCCTTTGCGCTACGCGGTCACGCATGATGGCTTGGTGATCGCTGGCTCTGAAGCGGGCCTTGTGGATTGGGAAGACTCCCGCATCATGGAGCGCCAGCGCCTGGGTCCTGGCGAAATGATTTTGGCAAATCCCTCCTCTGGCTTGTTCCTGAGATGGCGCGAGATCCTGAAACGCCTCGCAACGCGCCGCGCTCATGATCCTGCACTGTCTTCGCGGCGCATCCCGCCGAACACGGCGGCTTCTTTCGATCAGGCCGAGCACCCCAAGCGCGTTGCTGCGGCCAGCGGCTGGACCGAAGATCAGTTCAAGATCGTCTTTTCCTCGCTCTTGAAGGGAAAGGAAGCGGACTGGAGCATGGGCGATGACGCTCCTCCCGCGTTTCTGTCTGCGTTGCCACGCACGCTCTGGGATTATTGTAAACAGCGCTTCGCTCAGGTCACCAATCCTCCGATTGACCCGCTTCGCGAAACGCACGTGATGTCGCTCGACGTCAATCTCGGGAATGGCCTCGTGCTTTCGAGCCCAATTCTCACGCAAGCGGAATTCGCCGATGTGGCGGGGCTTTGCGGGCCGATCGAGCGAATGGATTTTAGCTTTCCTTCCAACATGGGAGTCCCGGGTGCGCGGGGCGTTTTCGCTCAGCTTGCAGCTACCCCTCTGAGCGGCAGCACGCGCCCGGGGCTCTTCCTCCTCTCCGACCGTTGCATTGGTCCGGAGCGCGCAGCGGTCCCGGCGCTTCTGGCGGTGGCGGCTGCATGGAAGATGATGGTCCGCGAGGGACGTTGGAATGTTCCCCTGATCATCGAGACTTCTCAGGCATTCGACACGCATCACGTCGCATTGCTTGTCGCCGCGGGAGCCAGCGCAGTTGTCCCATACCTCACAGAGCAATTCGCGGAATCTCAGGAATCCGGCGGAATAGAGCGCGTCCGCCAGGCGATGATCACAGGGCTGCGAAAAGTTCTCGCGCGCATGGGTGTTTCCACTCTGGCGAGCTACCGCAACAGCTATCTCTTCGAAATCGTCGGCCTATCTGAAGATCTTTGCACGGAATTTTTCGAGGATGCGGCCGATTTTGCGGGACAAAAAACGCTCGACGACCTGCTGGCAGAGTACCTCCGAATGCATACTCATGCTTTTTCTTCAGCCAGCGAGGAAATGCAGGACGCCGGCCTCTACCGTTTTCGCAAGGGCGCCGAACTCCACGCGAATTCCCCGGAAATTGTCCGCCGCTTGCACGCGCACATAAAAGCTCCCGATGCGGCAAAGTTTCGTGCTTTCGAGGAGCTATCTGAACCGCAGGGGCCGGTTTTCTTGCGCGATCTTCTCGAAACGGTTTCCACGGTTCCGATTCCGCTGGAGGAGGTCGAGCCCGCGGAGACCATCGTGCGACGATTCAGCACGCAGGCCATGTCTCTAGGCTCGCTTAGCCCCGAAGCCCACAAGACTCTGGCTGTTGCGATGAATCAGTTGGGGGGCCGAAGCAACACGGGCGAAGGCGGAGAAGATCCGCTCGTCTACCGCGACGAGCCGCACGCCGCCAACAAGATCAAACAGGTCGCGTCCGGCCGTTTTGGTGTCACCGCAGACTATCTGATCCACGCCGAGGAGCTCGAAATCAAAATGGCGCAGGGCTCCAAGCCGGGCGAGGGCGGCCAGCTGCCTGCGCGAAAGGTCACGGACTACATAGCGCGCATACGCCACGCCGTTCCTGGCACGCCGTTGATTTCTCCGCCACCGCATCATGACATTTACAGCATCGAAGACCTCGCCCAGCTGATCCATGACCTCCGCGCGGTAAATCCGCGTGCGCGCATCGGCGTGAAGCTTGTTTCCGGGGCGGGCGTCGGCATCATCGCCGCCGGTGTTGCCAAGGCGGGTGCGGACGTGATTACCATCGCCGGTCACAACGGCGGAACCGGATCTTCGCCGCTTACTTCGATCAAGAACACTGGCCTTCCGTGGGAGATCGGCTTGCGCGAAACGCACGAAACCCTGGTTCGCGCGGGGCTTCGTTCGCGAGTTTCGCTTCGTGTGGACGGCGGCCTGAAATTTTCACGGGACATCATTATTGCGTCTATTCTCGGAGCGGATGAATTCGGCTTTGGCACGGCTTCGCTCCTTGCCATCGGCTGTGTTATGGCCCGGCAGTGTCACTTGAATACCTGTCCAGTCGGCATCGCCACCCAGGACGAAGTTTTGCGCGCGCGCTTTAACGGTAAGCCGGAAATGGTGGTCTCTTATTTCCGCGCCCTGGCGGAGGAAATTCGCCAGCGCCTGGCGGAACTCGGCGCGAACTCCCTCGGTGAATTGAAGGGAGCGTATGAGCGCCTGCGCCCGCGCTCCGCCAATTTCGCGGAAACGCCCGCCCTCGCGCTGGAATCAGACATGTCCTACCGGATTTGTCCGCAGCAGGCACCCGGCCTGCACGCCTCGTTGGCGGATTCTCCCGCTGTGCCCGCCGCGCTTTCCTTGCATGACAGTCCGCAATTGATTCGCAGCTCGGACCGCAGCGTCGGCGCCGGATTGAGCGGCGAATTGATGCGCCGCAGGAAAATACAAAGTCACTCCGACGGCGAAATCCACCAGGAATATCACGGCTGCGCCGGGCAAAGTTTTGGCGCATTTCTGGCGGACGGCATGACGTTAAAACTCAGGGGCGAAGCCAACGATTATGTGGGCAAAGGCCTTTCCGGCGGATCAATCATCATTTCCGCCGGCTCGAATGCCTCGCGACGAGGAGATGTTCTCGCCGGCAATACCGTCCTCTATGGCGCGACTTCCGGTCAACTGTTTGTCGCCGGGCGCGCCGGCGAGCGATTCGCCATTCGCAACAGCGGCGCGCTTGCCGTTGTCGAAGGAGTTGGCCAGCATGGCTGCGAATATATGACAGGTGGCGCCGTCCTCATTCTGGGTCCGCTCGGTTTGAATTTCGGTTCGGGCATGACCGGCGGGCTGGCGTATGTTCTTCGCGCGGAAGCGGAAGACGTTCTTCACCAGGATTTCGTTCAGCTCGCGGAGCTTGAGCCAGCCGAGGAAAATTGGGTTCGCCGCGCGCTGCGGGAACACGTCCAGCTCACGGGAAGTCCACGCGCGTCGCGCATACTTTCACGCCGCGGCGCGCTACCGCTGGTTCGCGTGCAACCGGTTCATTATCAGGGAACACTCGAAGCGACGTGGAGTCCATTACTGATGCGGCTTCGTTCGCCCGCACCTATCGCACAGGTTGCTGCCGAACTGCCGGTAGTTTCCCAGGCGATCCATGCCTGAGAGCGAATGAGAATTCTTAATCCACTTGTGCATGTGAATTGGCTATAATCATCCGCCAAGATGGGCGTTTATGGATTTTGACCAACTCGCAACTTTTGTTTATGTAGCAAAACTGAAGAGTTTTTCGCGCGCCGGACAAAAAGTCTTCCGTTCGCAATCCGCCGTGAGCGCGCAGATTCGCCAGCTCGAGCAGGCCTACCGGGCAAAATTGCTGGATCGCTCTGCGAAGTCTGTCGAACTCACCCCGGCGGGCGAAGTGTTGTTTGAATACGCGGAAAGAATGTTGCGCTTGAGAGACGAATCGATCCAGGTGGTGGCGGATCGCGGGAATGTCGTGCAGGGTCCCGTGGTGTTCGGCGCAAACGAGGCCACTTGCCTGTATCTGCTTCCCGACATTTTTGCGGAATTTCAGAAGCGCTATGCCCAGGTGCACGTCAGCATCTACCGCAATTTCAGCCACAAGATTCTTGAGCGCATCGAAGACGGGTCCGTGGATGTTGGAATTGTCACTTTGCCCTTGAAATCGCCGAACCTGAAAGTGCACCACATCTACCGCGACCGTATGCGTTTCATGGTGAGCGCGCGAAATCCGTTGGCGCAACGCACCAAGGTTACCCTCGAAGAAGTTGCTTCCCAGCCGCTGATTTTCCCGCGCACCGGATATACGCGCCAGGTGCTGGATAAATTGTTCCGCCCATACCGGTCGCGCGTCCATATCGCGATGGAACTCCCGAGTATCGGCATGATCAAGAAGTTTGTCGGCGCCGACGCGGGCGTTTCCTTCATCAGCGAGAGTTTTGCCAAGGACCAGGTCAAGACTGGCGAAGTGAAATTGCTCTCCGTCGAAGGCGTGGATCTATGGCGCGAACTGGGCCTCGTTTACCGGCGAGATCGCAGCCTTCCGCGCGCGGCGCAAGCGTTGATTGCGATGATCCGTGAAAACCGCAAGGCTCCCGAAGCGGGCGAGGCGGCTTGAGAAGCAGAAAATTTCCTCAACGTTACCCAACCTGATTGTTTACTTCTATTTTCTTGTCGCGCATCAAACCGCTTTTTCGTTCTCAGCGCAGCGATTCATGGACGTTGAAATCCATGCTGGCGATGGCGCGGGCGATCACATTCTCCTGGATCTGGATGAGATCCGACTGCGCGTAGGTCATGCCAAGGATCGTCAGCGTATCCTCTCCGCGCACAAGTACCACCAGCGTTCCCGACCAATCGTGACTGTCCGCAGAGCCGGCGAACTTATACTCAATCGCGGGCAAACCCGCGACCGTGGCTTTCTGCTCTGAAAGCATGCGGTAGTTGTCGTAAATATCAGTGAGGCGGTGTTCGACGGCCGGAGCAGCTTTTGCGAGAGGCGCTTTGTTGGGTTCCTGCCCCACGACAAGCAGCGTGGATTCGTCTTCCGTGCCCATGGCGACAATGGCATTGGGCATGGTCTTGCGCACTCCTTTAATCAAGTTCCAACTCGGCGCTTTGTACATGCGGAAGCCATGCGTGAAGTTGATGTACGTGTTGCCCTGAATTTCCTCGCGATTCGGAGGGAGTTCCGGTTCTTTCGGAGGAGTTGGCGGCGCCGCGGCGGAGGCTAGCGCACTCGATGGCGCGGCCGAAGAATCGTTCACCCTCGGAGCCGCCACTTTGACTTCACGGGTGGCGGGAGGGAGCGTGGGGCGAACCGTGGCGCTGGTTATTTTCGGTGAAGTATCTTCCGTCTTCGGTTCTTCGCCTGGTGACGCAGAAGCTGGCTTGGACGTCACCGGTTCCGTTTTTGGAGCTGGACTCTTCGCGGGCTCGGATTCTTTTTTTGGAGCCGCGGGTGTCGTCGGGATAATAGATGCGATCTTGTCCTTTTCCACGAGGACATATCCGAAGTCGGTTTTGACTTTGAACATGTTGTCTTCGTAGGCGACGATCACGCCATACAGTTTTTTGCCATCTTTGAGGCGGATTTCATCCGCACGGACCTGGACCGCAAGGACCGCTGCCACGGCAATCAGGAGGCCGCACTTCGCGGGGACACGCATAAAGAGAGTATTACGCTGCGGGGGCAATCGTGCAACGGGAGCTGACTCAGGCGTGTCTCGATGGACACGGGAGCGAGGTGCCTCGTGGGACTGGATGCTTCTCCTTAGAAGCTTTTATGGAAGCCGCCACGGCAATTTTTTGCAATCTATGGCGCGCGAGAAACAAGGGTCTGTTCATGGCCCAAGGATTGTTGCCGTTTACCAATTGCTTCTGAGCCCTTCCGCCATTTGAAGTAGCTTGGTGACAGAGTTCCAGTTGCGCCCAGTCCCGGGAGTTCCGAGTGCCTTATCGAGAGCAGCCGGCGTAAGCTTCGAGCGCGCGATGCCTTCGGGGAAATAAATGTAAAGTTCGCGGCCGTGGAGGTGAATTTCTTCGGGCCCGCGGTTTTTCGCGAGAATTACTTGCGGAGCGTCTTTGGAAGGATCGGCGGGGAGAAAGACAACAAGCAGCTTGGCAGGATCGAGCTCATGACGAGTTGCGAAAGGATTTTTGGCGATAACCCGGCGCAAGTCATTCGATGTGCGTAGAACAACTCCTGGACGGAAGCCGAATTTCTTCCCGATAGCAGTTTCAATGTGCTTGCCGAGCAGAACCAAGTCACGCTCGTCCGAGAGGAAGGCAACGTTTCCGCTTTGAATGTAGGTTTGCGGATCGCGCAAGCGCAAGGACGCAAAGAGAGCACGAAGAGCGTCCATCTTGATTTTGTTGTGCCCGCCAACGTTGACGCCGCGCAGCATGCAGATGTACGCCGTCATGGAAGACTGCTATTTTTCGTGCGTTTGCAACCGATTTCAAGCGCGAATTCTGCCTTCATTCGTCATCCGGCGCAATCTCCTGAGCCGCGGGCGCGAGCGGCCCTGCGTTTAGACTAGTTTGGCATCCGCGCCCCAGGGTATCGGCGCTTCAGCCGCGTGGAATATGTTTAAGGATTCGTAGGAGGAGAGAATTGACTCGACCGCCGAGGCGCTCCAGCTCGGCGAGGGTGGATGAGAGCTGCGTGCGGTCCGCGTCTGAAAGGCGGCCCTGCGATTGATGGAGCGCGAGTGCTTCTGCGAGCAGCCGCAGCAGTTTGCGATGGCGCGGGTTGAGGCGTTCCCAGAGGCGGCGCTTTTCGCTGCGATTGTGGCCGAGCCACTCCTCGCCGGTTGCAGAATGACGGCCCGAATCCGGTTCGGCGTGCGGCTGCGTGGGATGGAATGCGCGGCGAATCATGTGCGTCGAATACTTTCTTTTTTTCCAATAGCTTTCTTTCAGACCATTTCCCGTCAACAGTGAAAATGCGATTTTGCTGTCTCGGCGGCGGGCGGAGTTTTGGCAATCGCCTCCATAAATTCGCAATTGAGCTGGCCGCCGGGTTCGACGCGCCCGGTGACGCGTAACGCGCGCGTTTCATAGACGAGCCCGCCATAACGCTCATAAGCTTCGGGAAAAAGCACGGCTTCAAAGAGGCCGCGCTGGTCTTCCAGCGTGACGAACATCATGTTGCGGTAATTTTTTGTGCCCACATGCCGGTAAGTGACCACCCAGCCGCAGAGAGAGACGCGCTTTCCGAGCCGGCAGGGAAGCTCGTCGCTCCAGGCTTCGCCGTTCCGCGGAAGAAAGTCGAGCGGATGGCCGCTGACGCAGAGTTCCAGAATCTCGCGTTCGCAGCGGAGTTTTTGTTCGAGCGTGTATTGAGAAGTGCCGAAGTGTTGCAAAGTCTCTGCGGGAGTTTCCTGCAGAGTTTCGCCAAACAGCCCTTCAGGCGATTGTTGAGCAAGGCCATGACGGGTGTTTTCCTGAAGCAGATTCCATTGCCACAACAGAGCAGGACGCGTGGAATCGCAAACGTCGTCGAAAGCGCCGCACTTGATGAGCGCTTCGATTTCGTCGCGCTCGACGGAAACGCGGCGGAGAAAATCTTCGAGCGAGCGGTAAAGACCATGAGCTTCCCGTTCGCGGACGATGGTCGCAATAGTTTCAATGCGAAGACCGCGAATTTGCATAAGCCCGACGCGGAGGCCTTTTGCAAGATTATCGATATTTTCTGCGGTGTATTGCATGAGCGAGCGGTTGACCGAAGGAAGCAGAACGGGAATGCCCCAGCGCTTGGCTTCTTCGACGTAGGCGGAAACGTGGTAAAACCCCGCGCCTGAACTGCACATGGCGGCAAGAAATTCGGCGGGATGATGCGTTTTGAGATAGGCCATGCGGTAAGAAATGTCGGCATAGGTGGCGGCATGGGCTTTGCAGAAGCCGAAGCCGGCGAATTTTTCGACCATCTTCCAGGCTTCTTCGCGTTCGGCGCCGGCAAGGCCAAGATGCTCGGCCGCTTTGAGAAATTTGGCGTGCAGACGCTCGCGTTCCCGCTGTCCGGAAAATTTCACGGAGGAGCGCCGCACAAGATCGGCCTCCGCAAGAGACATACTTCCAACCGCCTGGGCGATCTGCATCACCTGCTCCTGATAGATGCACACGCCCAGCGTGCAGCCGAGAATGGGTTCGAGCGACTTATGGGCGAATTCCACTTTTTCCTGGCCGCGCAATCTCCTGACGAATAATTCCTTCGATCCGTATTCCGCGGCGCCGGGACGAATAATCGCCAGCGCGACGGCGATCTCTTCGAGCGTTCGCGCTTGCATCATGCGAAGCATTCCGCGCATCGCGGGTGATTCGATCTGGAAAACGCCCAGCGTACGGCCGGAAGCAATGACGTCGCAAGTAGCGGGATCATTTTCGGGAATGGCGTCAAAATCGATCTGGCGGGCGGTGGGGCAGGGAGTAGCCCCATCGGGAGCGACGGTCGCGGATGGTTTTGCAACCGTTGGAGCCCCCAGGAAACGATCAATGTTGTCGAGGGCGAGCGACATCGTGGTGAATCCGCGCTGGCCGAGAAGATCCATTTTGATGAGGCCCAGGGCCTCGATGGCATTCATGTCGTATTGCGTGACGATGATGCCTTTGGCGGCGCGCTCGAGCGGAACAAGATCCGTCAGCGGCCGCGCGGCGATGACCGTGCCGCAAGGATGAATGCCCAGATGGCGCGGAGCGTCGTCGAGACGCAACGCGACCTGCAGAATGGTTTTCCATGGTTCGTCGTTGACAGGGAGATCGCGGCATTCAGGAAGCTGACGGATGGCTTGCAGAATTTCGCGCACGGGGCGATGTGGAAGCCGCTTGGTGAAGCGATTGACTTCGCCGGGCGGCACGCCGAAGGTTTTGGCGATTTCGCGAATGGCGAGGCGCGCGTGCATGGTGATGAAGCTACCGATCATTGCCACGCGCGCCCCTTCCCGGGGCGCCGCAACGTGAGTCCCCTGCTGAGGCTCGGTAAATTGTTGGCCGCCCCATCTGGCATAAACGTAATCGAGAAGCTCGTCGCGGCGCGCTCCGCAGATGTCAATGTCAATGTCCGGGCAATCGCCGCGCTGCTCGTTGAGGAAGCGCTCGAAATAAAGGCCCCAGCGCAGCGGGCAGACACGCGAAATGCCCAGGCAATACGTAACCATGGAACTCGCGGCTGAGCCGCGCGCGACGGCGGGAATGCCGCGGCGGCGGGCTTCCCCGACGATGTCCCACACCAGAAGAAAATAAGGAGCGAGATTGAGCTTCTCGATGACTTCGAGCTCATGCGTGAGGCGCGAAAGCACTTCCGGGCGCAACGGACGATAGAGACGGCGCGCGCCTTCGAAGCTGAGCTTCCAGAGATAGGAGAACGGCGATTCGCCTTCGGGAACAGGGAATTCGGGGAAGATCAGCTTGTTGAGTTCGAGCTGGAGATTGCAGCGATCGGCGATTTCGAGCGTGTTTTGCAGCAATTCGAGATGATCGGGAAAGAGGTGCTGCATTTCCGGAAAAGGCTTGAACCAGGCTTCGGCAGAGGTGATTTCCGGCGGTTTGACCGTGGTCAGCAGGCCGCCGGTGCGGACGGCATTGACGGCGCGGTGATGAAGATGCTCCCCGGGCTTGAGGAAATAGACGTTGTTGGTGGCGGCGAGAGGAATCGAGAATTCGCGGCCCAAACGTTCGGCTTCGCGAAGCGTTCGGCCATCACCGGGAGAAAGATGCTGGACTTCGAGGTATAGCCGGTCGGAGAAAGCGTCTTTAAGTTCGGCAACCGGTGAGGTCACTGGCGCAAGGGCGATGACGCCGGAGCCGTGTTGCGCGAGTTCGTCGAGGGTAACGGGGCGGCTGGTGTCTCCCGTTTCGTTGCCGACGACATTTTGTTCCGGAGCGATGGTACCAAGATGGCGCAGGGTCACGAGCCGGCAGAGATTGCTATAGCCTTCGACATTGGCGGCAAGAAGCACGATGGGCGCGCTGGCCGAATTACGTGTTGTTTGTCTCGAATTTCTTGATTCGTCGCGTGAAATTCTCCATTCCACGTCGAGTGCAACGCCGAGGATGGGCTTTATGTGCGCCTTTTGCGCTGCTAGATAGAAGGGCAGCGCGGCATACATGCCGTTCGTATCCGTGAGGGCAACCGCGGGCATGTTCTGCTCCGCTGCGGCGGCAACGATTTCCTCTGGCGAAGGCACGCCCCGCAAGAACGAATGATGGCTGTGGCAATGCAGATGAACGAACACGTGTGCCTCAAGAAATGTCTTACTTCAGCGGTAGGAGGAACAGGGAGAAGGAAAAATGGGAACAATCAAGCCAAAACAGGTAAAGGCTTCCCGATGCCAATCGCCGGTCCAATCTTTCGTGACTGCTTCATTTCTGCTTTTCTTTCTTTCACGATGGTGTCATTGCGCCCCAGCAGGCAATGGCATCCATCGAATTTCATGCCTAAAGCCTTCCATAGCGCGCGGTCTTCTTTGCAGAGCGCCGGTTTGATGCTGTCTCTCAGGCGATCGATTGCAAAGCGGAACATTTCGACTTGGGTGGCAAAGGGAATCCGGTATTTGAAGCCGGAAGGATCCTTTTCCTCCGTCAGGTAATCGAAAATACTTTCGTCACGGCCGTTTGCCTTCGCGGCATTTCGCAAACCATTGTATGAAGTTGCTCGCAAGGCGCCGATGGTGACCATCTCGGGAGAAAGTGCATTGATGCGGCGAATTGCTTCTGTGTAGCCTCGTTTCCAGTCAGGGTAGGGAACCATGGGGTCCAAGCGGAAGCGGATGGGCCAACCTGCTTTCTTCATTTTTTCCGCAGCAGCGAAACGTTCTGACGGAAGAGGTGTGCCATGTTCCCACTTTGCCGCGACTTCTTGCGCGTTGACAGACCAGGAGAAAACAACCTGCGGCGTGGGTGACAGTTCCAACGCATGCTGAATCTGCGTGGACTTGGTCAGGAAAATCAAGCGGTGCTTTTTTTGCGCCGCAAAAAGTGGGATGATCCGGTGCGTCAGCGGTTTTCCGCTGGTCTTTTTGTATGCGGAATCAAAGACAAGGCCATCCTGAAGTTCACCGGCAATCATCATTTTGGGAGTCGGGTCGGCCAGCCAGTCTTTAATTTCGGCGACCATGTCGTCCACGTTGGTGTAAACAAGCCCATAGAGTTCTTCGGGTCGGAAGCGGAACCAGGGCACGGTCTGCAGAAAACAGTAAGCGCACCGATAGGGACATCCACCGGCAACAACGAGTTGCCAGAACTTGAAGCAGACGATCTGTGAGTCTTCGCCCGGGCCACCGAACTGGCGGATGAAATTGGATCCTCTTAGAGCCAGTTTCATAGGACATCCCATTTTTGGAAGATATCTTCGGCTATATCCTGTGCAACTGGCTTGTGGGACGCAAAGAAAAGAAAGTAAAGTGGGCCACCTTGCTGATTTCGCATCAGAACTGGTTCTGGGACATACGAGAAACCTGCCTTATTCTTAAGACGATCCATAAAACCCTGCTTCAGGGTTTCGTTTCCTTTGATTTTTATAAGTATCGGCTCACCAAAAAGGCGGTCCTGAATAGTATAGGCAAGTTCTTTCCACGAATCATCGCCCCATATTTTAGTCAGTTTTTCGCCTTGCTTTGGATCTGACAATTCGATGAACTTACGCGCGGCATTTCGATTGATATCCATAAGTGGAAAGTTTAAATAAACATCCATCGTTTTGGTTTGTCCGATTTTAGCAATCGTTGCCCATTCGATATCGACTCCATACGGATCGAGAATGCACAGGGCACGTTTGAAAGAGTTGTATTGAAACTTCTGCAGAATTTCTTGAATGACTATTTTATTCGCATCACCGGTATAGAAATGAATTGTGCTGCGCTCCGGGTGATCGACGGTCAGTTCTCTGAGCCTATTTATTTTTAGTGGGTCGATATCGATGAAGTGATATTCCGTAAATTTATTCTGGATATTAAGGGCGTTAAGCGGAGAACCAACGATGAGCCTCTCTCGATCGTTTTTTGAAACAAATTGGCCTCCACCTGCGAATGCATCTATGTATGCATAGCCGCGACACCAGGATTGTTCCTTGAGGATAGTTGTATAGGCAGCGGCATATTCTCGTATGATTTGCAGCTTGATTTCCGACCAAATGCCGATTGCCTCAAGTTCATCCATTATGCTGCAGCTTATATCATAAAGTTATATATAAGAGAAATTAGCGGGAGAGGCACGGCGTGGACAGCACGAGGCCGGTGGGCTTGGAAGCGTAATGTTCGCGCAGTTCGAGGCCATTGCCGTAGAAGAGCGCGTTCCAGCCGAAGCGGCCGCGGACCAAATCCACACCGCGGTTGAGATACCAACGGCGGTTGGCGCGGGTATCGAAAAGATCGTTCTGGCGCCGGTCGAGCTCCAGATTGACAACGGTAACGCCAACGAGGCGAACGGCCACGCGGCGTGTGAAAAGTTTTTGAAAAAGGTCTTTCGCAGCGGCGAGCAGTTCGCGCTCGTCGTTGGTGGGACGCAGCAGGCGCACGGTCTGGTGCGCGGAAAAATGGTCCACGTAGCGGAGGCGAAGGCCAATGGTGCGTGCCTGACGGCCGTAATCGCGCAGCGTCGAGCCGACGCGTTCGCAGAGATATTCGATGAGGGCGCTGAGAAACTCCGTGTCAATGGTGCCTTCCTCGATGGTGGTTTCGCGGGAGACGGATTTGGGCGTGGCTGGAAGCACGACTTCGCGCCCATCGAGGCCGCGGGCGCGCTCCCAGATCTGCCGGCCAATCACGTCGCCAAAGGCCGCTTCCAGCACGGGGCCCGGCACCTGACGAAGCTCCGCAATCGTGGTAATACCCCGCTCGCGAAGAAGAGTGGCGTGCGCATGGCCGATACCGTGGAGCTTCTCCACGGGAAGCGGCGCGAGGAACTCCTCCTCGGTGCCGGGAGCGACGATGCGGAAGCCGCGCGGGCGTTCGAGGCGCGAAGCGATCGAGGCGACAGCTTTGGTGCGTGCCGCGCCGATGCTGACGCTGAGACCGGTTTGCTTGAGGACTTCAAGCTGAAGGCGGTGCAGCGTGCCGGGATAATCGGGATAAAGCCGCTCGGTGCCGGCGAAATCGAGATAGAAATCGTCGAGAGCGGCGGTTTCGACGGCCGGGGTGTAAGTTTCAAGGATGCGCCGAACACGCTCGGCGTAATCGGCGTAGTGCTCGTATTGGCCGGGAACGACAATGGCCTTTGGGCAAAGGCGACGAGCTTCCCGGAACGTCATGGCGGTTTTTACGCCCTGCAGTTTGGCTTCATAGCTCGCGGAAGCGACCACCCCACGGCCGACAAGCACGGGTTTCCCGCGCAGCTTGGGATTGAGCACCTGCTCGACGGACGCGAAGAAGGCGTCCACGTCCACATGAACGATATTAGGAATTCTGGCGTCATTGGCAGAGGGCTGCGAATCAGCAGGAGCGTGCTTCGGCGCTTCCACGGGAAGGGAAGCGGCAAAAGCAGGAGCGGGAGATACGCTTTCGATACAGACTTCCATGGAGCACCTGTTTGGGAAGCGGGAGCCGGGATAGATTCAACGGGCGGCATCCGGCTCGTGAGAGCCTGTACGGCAATGGAGCCGGAGCCACCCGTTTCCCGTTTCCTCTACCGCCCCGCACTATAGGCGAATAAAAAGCGAAAGTCAAGTGCAAAGCATGCCACCCTTCCGTCCATACGTTTCTGCAAAAATGGCAAAGTGTCCTAACGCACTTTTGCAATTGCCTCGCTCGAAGGTTTTGGCCATGATTCTCCGCACTTCGATCAAGACGGAGCCGGGATGGATCTGAATCTCTTTTTCGCGCTGCTGGGCGGCCTGCTGGTCCTGGCCTTTGTGGCCAATCGCCTGGTGCGCTACACGCGCATTCCGGACGTGATCATTTTGATGGTCACCGGCGTCTTGATCGGTCCCGTGCTGCACTGGGTGAACCCGGATCATTTTCACGGTGCCACGCAGGGATTCGGAGCGCTGGCCCTGCTGCTGATCCTGTTCGAGGGCGGCTTGGACCTGAAGTTGTCCGAAATTCTGAGCCATTTCGCCGGCGGTTTTTATCTTTCGATCTTGTGTTATGTGCTCAGCATGCTGGCCGTGGCCGCGGTCTCGCGCCGCATGCAGCAGTTCAGTTGGAATCATGCGCTGCTGGTGGGCGCGACGCTGGGTTGCGTGAGCACCTCGATCGTCCTGCCGGTATTGCAGCAAGTAAAATTGCGGCGCGCAGTGCGCGTCACGCTGCTCGTTGAGGCGACTGTCGGAGACGCGCTCGCTGTGCTGGCGGTGACCACCTTGCTGGACATTGCAGCGGGGGGCAGCACTTCCGCAAAGGTGATTGCGTGGAATTTGGGATCGAGCCTGGTGCTCGCCGTAGCCATGGGCATCCTCGCAGGCATGCTTTGGTCCTACCTTTTGCCGGCTCTTTCCGAGCAACGATTCTGGCACGTGCTGACTTTCGGGGCCGTCTTGCTGGTGTATGCGGGAGTTCACCTGTTGAAAGGGAACAGCCTCGTGGCCGTGCTGGTATTTGGCATTACGCTCGCAAATTTTCCCGCCATTCGCAAACGGCTCGATTCGGACAATGCCCTTGCCCGGCCTGACTGGTTTGCCGAAGTTCCCGTCAACGCTGCGAACGTGCACGACGCAGGGAAGAAGTCTCACCTGCAGATGCACACATTTCATGCCGAACTTGCCTTCCTGATCCGCACGTTCTTCTTCGTTTTGCTGGGAGTTCGTCTGAATTTTGTGGCGTTTCACAAGGGCGGCGCATTTGCCGCCGTCTGTTTTCTGGTGCTGTTCGTGGTCAGATGGCTGGCGATTCAATCCGTGCGATGGCTCTGGCCCAGCTTCTCGCAGCTTGAGCGCGAGATCATGGTGTGGTTCTTCCCGCGTGGCTTGATAACTGCCGTGCTGGGCATCCAGGTGCTCGAAGCGCGCGGGAATGAATTTCAATTCTTACCAGACCTGGCGTTTGCGGTGATTCTGCTGACGAATCTCGTTCTGCTCGCCGGCACCATCCGCGCGCGAAGTTTGCCCGAAATTTCCGAGCCTGAAGAGGTAGCTGCGCCCGTATGAATCTTCCGGCTCGCGCTTCCAGGTTCTCGCGGGCCGGTCAAGTTCCCTTGACATCGCATGCGAGTGGGAGCATCCTCTCAGCCCATGACCCTCCATTTCGTTATGCTGCTGGCATTGTTGATCGGCATCGTCGCCGGCCTTCGCTCCTTGACCGCGCCTGCCATCGTGGCCTGGGCCGCGTATCTCGGCTGGATCCATCTTGGTGGCACGCCGCACGCGTTCATGGGCTCGGCCTTTTCTGTGGGAATTTTCTCGTTGCTGGCGATTGCGGAGCTCATCGCGGACAAGCTTCCGAAGACGCCGAAGCGCACGGCCGCGGTCGGTCTGATCGCGCGAATCGTTCTGGGAGGGCTTTCTGGCGCGAGCATCTCCCTGGCCGGGCACCAGGGTTCTCATGTAGGACTCTTTCTGGGCATCGTGGGAGCTTTGATTGGAGCGTACTCCGGCTATTTTGTGCGCACCCGCGCCGTCAAGGCGCTGCAAGTACCGGATTTTGTGATTGCCCTCCTCGAAGATGCCGTGGCAATTGGCGGGGCACTCCTCATCGTTACCCGTTTCTAATTCTGCGTATTCCGCGATAGATTTGTAGCCGCTCACACTCGTTCCCTGCCAGGAGCATGCACATGAATCCCTCTGACCAATACGACGCCATCGTTATCGGTTCCGGCCAGGCCGGCACGCCCCTCTGCCAGGCTTTGGCGAAAAGTGGGATGCGCACTGCACTCGTGGAACGAGAGAACGTGGGAGGCACGTGCGTAAACGTCGGCTGCACGCCGACGAAGACAATGGTGGCCAGTGGCCGCGTGGCATATCTTGCACGCCGCGGTGCGGACTATGGCGTAGAGACCGGCCCGATTTCCATCAACTTGAAGCGTGTTCGCGAGCGCAAACGCGCCATTGTCGAAGAGTTTCGCGGGGGCAACGAGTCTCGCATCAAAAATACCGCCAATCTCGATCTAATCTATGGAGATGCGCAATTTATCGGCCCAAAATCCATCCGCATAACCTCAAAAGACGGCTCCGTTCGCCAGATCACCGCAGACAAATTCTTTATCAATGCGGGTTGCCGACCGGCAGTACCTAAAATCGAAGGTCTGGATCAAGTCTCCTTTCTGGATAGCACCTCCATCATGGAGCTTGATACTGCTCCGGAACATTTGGTGGTCATTGGAGGCGGATATATCGGTCTGGAGTTCGGCCAGATGTTTCGCAGGTTCGGCAGCCGCGTGACCGTTGTGCAATCGCGCGGCCAGTTGCTCATGGGCGAAGATCCGGATGTTACCGACGCGGTGCTGACCATCCTGCGTGAGGATGGGATCGAGGTTTTGTTGAACGCGACCGCTTCGAAAATTGCAAGCGCAAGCGGGAAGATTCAGTTGGAGGTTCGGGTCGAAGGAAAAGCGAGCACGGTCGAGGGAAGTCATTTGTTGGTGGCCGCAGGGCGCATCCCGAACACGGACTCTCTGAATCCCGGCGCCGCCGGCATCGCAGTGGACGAACGAGGCTACATCCGCGTGAACGATCGCTTAGAAACGAACGTCGAGGGCATTTACGCGCTCGGCGACATTAAAGGCGGACCCGCCTTCACGCATATTTCCTACGACGACTTTCGCATCATCCGCACAAATGTAATCGAAAAAGGAAGCGCTTCAATCGCCGGTCGTCTCTTGGTCTATACGCTCTTTCTCGATCCACAACTGGGTCGTGTCGGCTTGAGCGAAACCCAGGCGCGCTCGCAGGGCCTTCGCATTCGCGTCGCCAAAATGCCGATGAGTTACGTGGCACGCGCCCTGGAGATGGACGAGACTCGCGGCTTCATGAAAGTGATCGTGGACGCGGAATCCGGCCAGATGCTCGGTGCCACCGTCCTTGGAATTGAGGGCGGCGAGATCATGGCGCAACTTCAGTTGGCCATGATGGGCAAGCTGCCATACACCGTGTTGAAAAACGGGGTCTTTGCGCACCCGACGCTTGCAGAGGCCTTCAACAACTTGTTCCTCTATTTCGAAGGCGAATAGTTCCGGCGTTCAGAAGACGCGGCCCAGCTGGAAGAACCATTTTTGGTGCCCGGAATCTCCCACGCTTCCGCCGATGAAGAATGGCCCGAATGCAGTTTGTGCAATGATTCCCGCGGCGAAGTCATTCGGGAATTTGCTTTCATTCGGGACGCCGTACATCTTGCCGAATTCATAATTCCCCACGAAATAGACATGTTTTCCGAAGAGAGGCGGGAAGACTGCGAGCTCGTGCAGGTAGCCTAGACGGAAATCGTAGTACTGATTGCCGAAGAGCTCGTTTGTTCCATAAGCGCTCAAGTGCAGCGGCCCGCCGAGGAAAAACTGCGGAATTCCCGTGTCTTGAAATCCAAAGGTTGTCCCGCCATCGCCAACAATAAAAAGAGATGCAGGTTCGCTGACGGGATGAAAGTAGCGGATCTCAGTCGTTAACGACGGGAAATCTTCGCCTGCACCGGGGCTTGCGTTAAACCACCGGAAATTGGTTTCCATCCCGAACCCGCGCCGTGGAATCACTGGATCGTCCGTGTGGTCCACCAGGAACCGAAAACGCAAGTCCCCCGTGCGACCCTCGACGGAAGGAAACTGCGGAGTTCCGAGGCGCAAGCGATCGTCGAGAAAACCGACCTCATATCCTGCGCGGATTTCCGCGAACCGGCTGAATCCATAACCCAGGTCTCCGCCGATATTCGCGCGCGTGATTCGATAATCTGCAAGAGGATCGCTCGTGTGGTAGATGTTGAATGCAGTGTCTTCTACTCCGCCGTGTGGAGCAAAAAACCACTTGCTCGATGGCGTGAATGGCCTGTACAGCTCGCTGTCGATTCCATACGTGTTTCCAAAAAGCACGTCCGTGCGCCACTCCGAGCGAAATCCGGTCACGTCCATAAACGTCAATCGGGCCGCCAGCGTGAAATTGACGTTCTGATTCTCTGACCCGTCCAGCTCGAATCCGAACTGCACGCTCGGTGGAGCGTCGTTCTTCTCCTGTACCGTGACGATGAGGCCCGCCTGCCCGTTCACTTGCGTCATCCGGTAGCCTGCCGAGGCATATCTCCCCAATCCCGTAAGCCGCGTCAGCAGGCTGTCCACCGCTTTTGTGTCGAGCGGCTTTCCCGCAAGCGGTTGCAGAAACCGCTCCAGTTGCTTTTCCGGCTCGCCGGAGACCCCTTCCACTTTCACAAACTGCGGTGTAGGAACTCTGGTCTCAATCCTAGCGTTTCTCTCGCGCAAATAGCTCTGCCAATCGGCTTCATTCAAAGAGTAAGGCGCAAGAATGCGCGATTTTCCCTGAGCGGCCGATTCGCCTTTTTGAATGATACTTTTGGCTTTGCCGTAATCGAGCGAAGTGTAATCGCGCAAATCCACATTGACGATCAGGTCCGCGTCGGCCAGCCCGCGAATTTCGTTTTCGTGAATGACGACTTCGATGGACCGGCCCAGCACGCTTATGAGCGACTCAATGTCCTCGGCTTTCACCGGGGCAGTCTCCAAATGGACCGCGATGACGATGTCCGCTCCCATTTTCCGCACCACGTCCGTCGGAAGATTGCCGACTAAGCCGCCATCCACATACACTTTTTCGCCTTCACGCACCGGCGAGAAAAGACCGGGGATAGACATCGTCGCGCGCATCGCTTTGGCGAGCGAGCCGTTTTGGAATACCTCCTCCTTGCCACTAACCAGATCGGTCGCCACGCAGCGAAAGGGAATTGGAAGCTGATCGAAAGAAGATATTTCCGAATAGGGTAAGGTCTCCCGGTCAATCAGCAGGCTGATTTGATGTCCTGCATTGAGGCCCGCCGGGAGTGACCAGCCGTTCTTTAGTCCCACGACAAGGGCGTTCGGCAGGGCGCGCAGGTCCTCCTTTCTTCGAAACGACAGATTTTCGTACGGTGTTTGGCCCCCAAGAATCAGGTCCCAGTTCTGGTGTTCGACCAAATCCTCAAGCTCCTTCGGACTTTTTCCCGTCGCATAGAGGCCGCCGACCAGCCCGCCCATGCTGGTCCCTGCGATGTAATCAATCGGAATGTGATGATCTTCAAACCATTGCAGGACTCCGATGTGCGCGAGACCCAAAGCCCCGCCGCCCTCGAGTGCCACGCCAATCTTGGGCCGCATCTCGTGCGCCGAACTCGACGTCGTGGGCTGAGCGCTTTTCTCCTGCTTTGCGCTGGCCCACGGCGTGAGTATGCAGAACATCGCGAGAATCGGGCAGAGGTAAGGAACACGGCGGCTCATGGAAGCCTCCTGAACGAGGACGGCGATTGACAGTGAATTTCCTACCGAGTCTTACTTAGCTTTTGAGTTTGGGCAACTCGTTTCCAACAACGCGAAACAACTCGGAAACCAGATCGGCTTGCGCCCTAAACACCGCCGCTTTCCGCGGCTTCGCAAAGTGTCGCATTCGCTTCCTCTGCCGGATGAGCGGGCCGGTTCGCAAACCCCACGCCGGCAAGGACCAGAATTCCTCCCATGATTTGAGCGCCAGTCAACGGCTCCGCCAGCAACAGCGCCGCGAGTACCGCGGTAAGCGGACCTTGCGACAGCAGACTAACCGAAGTGACCGTGGCCGGAAGGTGCCCCATGGCGTAGGTCAAGGCAAAGTATCCGCCCAGCTGCGAAATGAGACCTAGCCCCAGCAAAGCCGCCCAGGACCGCCCATTCGGCACGCTCAAGGGCACTCTCAGCACGAGGTTGAAAACGAATAAAAAGATTGTGCTCATAAGGATCGCCAGGCGCAAAAAAACCAGTGTGCTGGTATGCGTTCGTACCTGCTCCGTGGCCATCAGGTATACAGCGAAAAAGGCCGCGGCCAGAAGAGCCATCACGTCGCCCCAGCCGAACCTCGCGTGGCGCGCCAGATCGCTCCACACGATCACGAACGCCCCGGCAATTGCTAGCGCCAGTCCAAGCCAGAAGGCAAAATTCGGCCGTTTGCCAAATACCAGCCAGGTCAGCAGTCCCACAACAATCGGCGTATTATTTCCAAGCAAGGTCGCATTTACAGCCGATGTTTTCAGAATCGAAGTATTGTAAAAAGCCAAATCCAGGGCAAAGAAGAGTCCGCCCGCCGTGATGATACCCAGAGTTCGCAGGCTCACCCGCTGGCGATTGCGGTCAAAGAGCCAGGAGGGAAGCAAAATGAGCGCAGGAATCAGTAGCCGGTAAAATGCGGACGCCGGCCCCGGGATGTCCGTCCAGCGCACGAAAATAGCGGACCAGGAAATGCAGATGATCCCGGCAATCAATGCCAGATAAGCCAGTGTTCGCTTGGATCGGGGTGCGGGCATTCTCTCGAAAGTTCCAGCCGGGGGCGAACTCCGCCATCCCAGCGGCAATCCGAGTATCGCACAAAGCAAAGCTCAAACTTGCGCGCGCGGGGCCAGCTACGCAATTCATTCTAGAAGCGGCACAGAAAACGGGGGCAAGTTAGCCGGTGACGAATCGCTTCAAGTCTTCGGGCGTCAGCAGATCTTGGTATTCGGGATGCTTGGCGATAAATTCCGCAGTGAAGGGGCAAGTGGGAACCACCAGCAATTTTTGGGAGCGTGCGTAGTCCAAAGCTGCACGCGTCAATTTTCCGGCGATCCCTCGTCCCTCAAACGCTCGCGGCACTTCCGTGTGGTTGTAGACGATGCAGTCCGGACGGCGGCGATACGTCAAAAGTGCCAATTCTCTTCCGAGAGCGATTTCAAAGCGATTTTCGGACTCGTTGAGAACTACCGTCAGAGCGTCCAGATCGAAGTCCATTCTGCAGGGATTCCTTTGTGCTTTCGCCCGGTGCGAACTTTAACCTTCTGCCTGCCGGTCAGCCCGCCCCGGCCCGAACAGCCGCACCAGTTCCGCGTGATCCATCACTACCGCCGGATCGTTCTGGATCGCGTCGAAGTATTTCTTCTGAAACTCATCGCCCGACGCCGTTGGAGCAAACATCTTGCGCGCTAACTCAAGTGCCACGTCTGCGTCCTGCGCGGCCACCGGCGCCTCGCTCGTCAGCGTTTCGTCAATTCGCACGACAAACTCCGAAAGGTTGTGCAGCCACGCAAACTGTGGATTGTCCACCACCAGTCTGAACAACTCGCCCGCGTTCACCACGCCGAACTCCTTTTCGTAGCCGCGCCGCTCCATCTCCAGAAGCGATTTGTGCAGCCGCAACAGGGCGCCGCGCAGTGCGACCAGTCTTTCACGCGCGCCGGCATCGTCTCCGGCTCGCCGAGGTGAATTGGGGGGAGGAAGGCTCACATCTAATTGTGATATCGCTTCTCCCCAACGGGCAAGGGGATCGCCAAAACATTTCCATGAGGCGGCAGCGGGCAAGTTGCGTACGGGGTGAAGGCGCACGGCGGATTTTCCAGGTGATTGAAATCCAGAACGAGCTCGCCGGGCTTTTCCAAACCGTTTGTCGGGAACCCCGTGTACAGAAACCGGCATGAAGGATAGGTCGTTGTCGTGCCGGTTGGATCGCGCAAAATAAAAAACAATTCAGCGACCTTGGGATCTTCGAGCACCGGCTCCAGGCGGAGTGTTTTTCCGAGCAGCGTAAATTCAGCCACCCCAGGAACCGGCTGCGGGTAACTCGTTCCCACGAGCGTTGCGAGCATCACCGTTTTCGGCGGCGTGTACGGAATCCACTGCGCCGTAACGCGATAGGCCGCGTTTCCCGGATACCACTTCAGCCCGCGGAAATGAACCAGAGTCGGTGAATGCGAATCCTTGATGCGCAGCGCGAAGCGGTCTTCCCTCCGAATCACATACATATTCAGCGTCCCGATGGTCAGGTGCGGATTGAACTTGTCCTCATCGGGATCCGTGCGAAGCGATCCTTCCTTTGCTGCGGCTCCCCCTACGAGCAATTCCTTCGGAAATCCCCCGGCAGGCGGAATCAACGCAACGGTATCGCCGCTTAGCCGCAGGATCGCCACATGCGCCGGATTTCCGGCGGCGAGGCGAATCTTGTTGTCCTGAGCGGATCCGAGAGAGGTGTCTCCTTGCGCCAGCCAATCAAGCCCGGTAAGCGAAAGCCATCCGTCCGGCCTTTGCAGCTTCGCAGCGTGGTCTTCACGCCATTTCAGAAGCTCGTTCCGCCATGCGGAACCTTCGGATAAGGCTGCCGCGGAAAAAACGGCCAAAAGGGCAACCATGCCCGTTGAGTGAAATACTCGAAGCCTGGATCGCATGAAAAAGTATACCGTGAATCGCGAAATTCAAGTAAAGGGAGCGCTCCGCCCCGGAAGTGAGCCTCACTCCCCGTTCCTCGCTTGTCTTACTTTGCCACCACCAGGTTGTTCTTCACCGAAAAGACGTTTGGCACGCCGTTCGCGCGAAGTGCCGCAAGATTCTTGTCTGCCTCGGAATCCACTACGCCTTCAAGCGTCACGTTGCCATTTCTAACAATGATGTGAATCGAAGGCACAGCTTCCATGCCGTATCGCGAAAGCGCGGCGTAGAAATAGATCGAGCGGTATACCGCGCGCCGGATCCGGTCGTCGTTGGGGGATAGCGGCAAAACCTCGATTTGATTGTCCACGCTCGCCACGCCCTCGATCGTTTTCACCGCCGCTTCCGCGTCCGATTTGAGCGTTGGCCGCACCACCTGCCCATAAAGAGTGACTTTGTCTCCCTCCACCTTGTACTGAAGATTGTCGAACACTGAGTAGTACGGCAGAAGCAGGAGCTGGTGACGAACCTCGCGGATTAGCCTCTGCTCTTCCTTCTGTTCGTTCCGCTGGTGAGGCATTTCCTGCGCTCGCACAGGAGCACCAACCGGAATGAGCAGCGACGCTGCGATCAACGCCGCCAACGGTAGGGCCCCGTAATTCTTCAGCATGATCTCCTCCTCAAAAAGCCCCAAATGATTTCCTCAATGTTAGATTCATAAAGCCGCAGAAGCGGATACACCCTTCAGCCCGGCTCGGGTGGTAGGATACGGCAAGAAACGCAAAATCGCCGGTTCGCGCCCCTCTGAAGGGGATTTTTCCCGGCGCATAAACTTGGGAGGCGAGGGAGAGTGCTGGTAATCGCGCATCGTGGCGCTTCCGGTTATGCGCCCGAAAACACCATGACGGCGTTCCGGAAAGCCGTCGCCATGGGCGCCACATTTATTGAGACCGATCTGCATCTCTCGCGGGACGCCCGCTTCGTGGCCATCCACGACGATACTGTGGATCGCACCACCAACGGTCACGGCTCCGTCCACGATCTCACACGCCTGGAACTTCTTCGTCTGGATGCCGGCTCGTGGTTCGGCGGGGAATTTGCCGGCGAGAGAATTCCCACCCTCGAGGAAATTCTGCAATTCGCCAAGAAGCACGACGTAGATTTTTACCTCGAGTTGAAACCCGGCGGGTCTTGGGGAGGCGAACACGCGCTGATTGGAGCGCTGCGCGAATCCGGCGAAATCGCTCGCATGGTTGTAATTTCATTCGATGCTGCGATCCTCGCCAGCGTGCGCAAGATCGAGCCGACTCTCATGACCGGTCTGCTCCACGACGGCACCCTTGTCGAGCCCCTCGACAAAGCGTTGGAAGTCGGCGCCCGTCAAATCTGTGTCCGCGGCGACCTCGTCTCTCCCTGGATGCTCAAGGAAGCCAAGCGCCACGACCTCCAAGTCGTCTCTTGGACTGTGAACCATCCCGCGCACATGCGCATGCTCATGGAAGCCGGAGTGGATGGCATCATGAGCGATTATCCTGACCGGCTTCTCGAAATGGCGAAGAGCAAGCAAGCCGGCGCCCGCCCGTAGTGCGTACAATCAAAGCGTCGGACCATTCTTTTGCGGCAGCACGCAATACAATCGCGCAAACTGCTCGATGCTGAGTTCCTCCGCTCGCGCTCCGCTCTTGAGCCCCATTGTATTTAGTGCGGTTTTGATTTCTTCCGGGTCCGCCGCCGCGCGGAGATTGTTCAGTAGCGTTTTTCTTTTCTGCGCAAAGCACATCTTCACGAAATCAAAAAAACGGCCCTCGTCGCCGATCGCGAGCCGTGCACCTTCCCCTGGCAGTACCAGGGAGACCAGCGCCGACCCCACCTTTGGTGGAGGCCGGAACGCCCCGGGCGGAATCTTCAATGCAATGCAAGGCTTCGAATGAAACTGCGTCAGTACGGATAGATATCCGTAATCCCGCGTTCCCGGCCGCGCCGCCAAACGCAGGGCCACTTCCAGTTGCATCACAATATGAATTTCATCAATCAGCGACGAAAACTTGAAGAGATGATGAAGAATCGGCGAAGTGATGTAGTAAGGCAGATTCCCGTAGACGCGAAGCCTGTGCTCACCGGCAAGGGATCCGAGGTCCGTCTCTAAGATGTCACGGTGCACCACGAAAAGGTTCGGGAATCGCGAAGAAAGCTGACGAAGCCGGGGAATAAGCCGCAAATCGATTTCGATGCAGTACACCGGTTCCCCGCTTTTCACCAGTTGCTCAGTCATTTCCCCGTGCCCGCCGCCCACTTCAATCCAGCAATAGGGCTTCGCCGCTGCCGGGGACGCAGTTCCATGCGGCGAAATGCGGATCGCGCGCGCGATCTTTTCGCGCCACCCGGCATCCGCAAGAAAATGTTGGCCGAGCCGCTGTCGAGTCATGCAACGCAGAGTTTAGCAGCAACTCAATCCCCTCCGCGCGCGGCTTGACGCTTTTCCGCCGGTTCGCTAGCGTTACGTGTTGGCAATCCGTCCATGAGAATCCTTTTTGTCGCATCCGAAGGCCTGCCGTTTTCGAAAACGGGTGGGCTTGCAGACGTTGTTGAAGCTTTGCCTCGCGCCCTCGTTAGCAAAGGGCACGAAGTCGCCGTAGTCTTGCCCCGCTATCAAGCCGACAAGGAAATGCCCGTGGTCGCCACCAGCCTGACCATTCCGCTGGGCACGCGCCTCCGTTTTCCTTCCGTTGTCGGCGGAGCGCTTCTCCGCGGCGTCCGCTACTTTTTTGTGGACGATCCGGCCTTCTTCGAGCGTGACGGCCTTTATGGCAACGCCCGCGGCGATTATCCGGACAACGCGGAGCGCTTCAGCGAGTTCTCGCGGGCCGCGATCGAGATCGCCAAGCACGTCTGGCCTCCTGATGTGTTTCATTGCCACGACTGGCAAACCGCTCTGGTTCCCGTCCTTCTTCGCACTTCCTACGGGGACGATCCGGCAGTCAAGGATCTTCCCGTAGTTTTCACCATTCACAACATGGGCTATCACGGTCAGTTCCCGCGCGATGTTTTGGATCGTGCGGGAATTCCGCGAGCAGTTTTCCACCCCGGAGGTCTCGAATTTTTCGGCAACGTAAATTTCCTGAAAGGGGGCCTCGTCTTTTCCGACTATCTGACCACCGTCAGCCGCAGGTATGCAGAAGAAATTCAGACCCCCGAATTCGGCTACGGTCTGGATGGCGTCGTGCGCGCGCGCGCGAGCCATTTGCGTGGAATCCTCAACGGCGTGGATTACACGGAGTGGAATCCGATGAAAGACACGCACATCGCGATGAAGTATTCCGCCCGGGACCTGAGCGGCAAGCAGGTCTGCAAGCAGGACTTGCTCCATACATTTGAATTGGCGGCCGCAAACTCCTCACGTCCCGTCATCGGCATCGTATCCCGCTTTGCGGATCAAAAGGGTTTCGATTTGATCGCCGACCGCGCACACGGACTGATGCATGAGGATTTGTCGCTCGTCGTTCTGGGCACCGGCGACCGGCGCTACGAAGACCTCTTTCGCGCGCTTGCTTCCGCATATCCCGGCCGCGTCGGCGTGAAGATCGGCTACGATAACACGCTCGCTCACAAGGTGGAAGCCGGTTCGGACATGTTCCTGATGCCCTCCCGCTACGAGCCTTGCGGCTTGAATCAGATTTATAGTTTGAAGTATGGTACGGTTCCCATTGTTCGCGCGACGGGCGGGTTGGACGACACCATCGAGCCGTTCGATCTCCAGACCGGCACGGGAACCGGCTTCAAATTTGCCGAGTACAGCGGGGGCGCTCTCTTGTACGCTGTGAAACAGGCGTTGCAACACCATGTTGACGAACGCATCTGGAAACGCATTCAATTGAATGGCATGGCCAAGGACTTTTCATGGAAGACCCCTGCGGGCGAGTACGCGAAGTTGTACGAGTTTGCTCGCGCGGCTCGCGGGCTGCAACCGGCAAGTAACCAAATGCCTGTTGCAACATCTAATTAACCGGAAAAGGAGAGCGGCCGGCCAACGAGCCTGCCGCGCATGAAACCATGGCGGAAAACATCCAAGCGGTGAATGACGGTAATTTTGAAGCCGAGGTGCTGACGGCAAGCAATTCCCAGCCGGTGATGGTGGACTTTTGGGCGGAGTGGTGCCGCCCCTGCCACATGCTTGCGCCCACGGTCGCGGAGATCGCGCACGATTACGCGGGAAAGTTGAAGGTCACGAAATTAAATGTGGACGAGGCCATGAATTCGGCCGGCCGGTACAACATCCGCGGCATTCCCACGCTCCTGATCTTCAAGGGTGGGCAGATGGTGGAACAGATCGTTGGTGCCGTGCCCAAAGATCAGATTACCAAGGCCATAGACCGTCACGTCGGTTGAACCAACTCGAATCATCTGTGGCGCTTCTGGAGGCCCGCCGTTCGAACGGGGAGCCTCCAATTGTGTGTCCCACTCTCGCTTGACCGCGTACCTCGATCTTGTTAAGTTCCGCCCTGAATTTCCATGGCAGAACCAAGGCCTAGCGGTCGCATCCCCGAACTCGATGGATTGCGCGGAACCGCGATCCTCTTCGTTCTCGTGTTTCATTACATCACTCAGCAGGGCCCCACTCCTCCCGGAACGATAGCCCATGTTTTACAACGCATCGTGATCATGGGCTGGAGCGGCGTGGACCTCTTTTTCGTCCTCTCCGGATTTCTCATCGGCGGCATTCTGATGGATGCCCGCTCCTCCTCTTCCTATTACCGCACGTTCTACGCGCGCCGGTTCTTCCGCATCATTCCGATTTACTACCTTTGGATCACGGCCTACGTGGTCGCTATCTTTCTTGCGGGTGGGCGGATCCAGTCTCTTTCCAATTCCGGCATTCGCCCTCCTCTGGATTTTGCGGTTTTCGCCCACTATCTTTTTCTTCAGAATCTCGGCTTCCATGGCTTCGGAGGCCTGGCCGGAGCCTGGTTTGGTCATCTATGGTCGCTCGCCGTGGAAGAGCAATTCTATCTTCTGGCTCCTTTGGTCGTTCGCTTTTCGAGCCCGCGAAAACTGCCGGCCATTCTCGCCGCCGTGATTATGGCTGTACCGGTATTGCGGACTGCCCTCGTTTATTGGGTGCATGCCTCATCCGGCTTGGTCACTGTCCTCATGCCGTGCCGGGCCGACGCCCTCGCTCTCGGAATGCTCGCCGCCGCGTTGTGGAGAAATGAAGGCTGGCGCGATTGGCTCGAACAAAACGGGAACAAGCTTTACAGCCTCTTGGCTCTTCTCCTCGTCGGAGTTGCCTTCCTGTGGATTTGGGCTCCCCAATCCGGCACTGCGGCAATGCAAACGTTCGGATTCACCTGGTTGGGCATGTTCTATGTTGTAGCGCTCCTGCTCAGCCTCTTAAGAACCGGTGGCCCGATCGCGAGGGTGATGAGGGTCGGCTGGCTCCGCGAATTGGGCACGGTCTCGTATTGCGTCTACATTATCCATATCGTCGTCAATGTCGTTTGTCACGCCGTGCTCCTCCACGCCACTCCAAAAATTTCCACGCCCAAAGGTGCGGTCGTAACCGTTGCTGCCGCGTTCCTCACCTATGGTCTCGCGAAGCTCTCCTGGATCGTTTATGAAAATCCATTGCTTCGTCGTGGTCACGCATTCAGGTATTGAGTTCTTGATCGGCGGATATTCGTTGGTTCGGGAGAAAAGTGATGCGTAATGAGGCAGGCAAGACGGTTCGCTGCCATTGGGCCACGACTGAGCTGAACATTCCCTATCACGATGAAGAATGGGGCGTGCCGGTTCACGATGACCGCCTGCTTTTTGAATTTCTGATTCTCGAGGGCGCGCAAGCTGGTCTGAGCTGGGACACCATTCTACGCAAGAGAGAGCGCTATCGTGAGGCGTTCGATCGCTTCGATCCGATTAAAATCGCCGGGTACGACGCGAAAAAAGTGCGTAAACTTCTCGCGGACCCTGGCATCGTCCGCAACAAGCTGAAAATTGCCTCGGCTGTAAGCAATGCTCGTGCGTTCCTTAAGGTACAGCAGCAGTACGGCTCGTTCGATGCTTACATCTGGGGTTTTGTACAGGGGTCTCCTCGCCGGAACGCCTGGAAATTTCCCCGCCAGGTGCCTGCCAAAACCAAGGAATCCGACGCCTTGAGCAAGGATCTCGTTCGCCGCGGATTCCGCTTCGTTGGCTCCACGATCTGCTACGCGTTCATGCAGGCCACGGGCATGGTGAATGATCATCTTGTGACCTGTTTCCGCTTCCAGCAATTGGGGCGCGGAAGCTGATGTCTTGCACGCTCTTTGCGCCGGTCAACGGCCTCCCATCGCTCTCCTTGCGTTGACCTTACAGCCAGCGTACGATTCTTCTTCTGCCATTTTTCGACCGATTCCCTCCAGAAAAGCTTTTCTTCCGGATCACGGGGAACGGTGTGGATAGAGGGACGCTGCTCGTATGAAATCGGTCGTCGTGGTCGGCGCGCAATGGGGTGACGAGGGTAAGGGCAAGGTCGTAGATTATCTTGCCGGCTCGTTCGATTTCATCGCTCGCGTCGCTGGCGGCCATAACGCCGGTCACACCGTCATCATCGGCGATCACAAGTACATTCTCCAGCTCATTCCCTGCGGCATTCTTCGTCCCGAGCGCCATGCGGTCATCGGTTCCGGCGTCGTCGTGGATCCCGCCGCGCTCGTAAAAGAGATCGAAATGCTCGGAAAAGTGGACATAGAAGTCAAAGGCCGCCTTCACGTCAGCAACCGCGCGCACTTGATTTTTCCCTATCATCGCGAGCTCGACAAAGCTGCGGAAAACGCTAGGGGCGAGAACAAAATCGGCACCACTTCTCGTGGCATCGGCCCCGCCTACGAAGACAAGATGGCCCGCCGTGGCCTGCGCATGTGCGATCTGCTCGAGCCGCAGCTATTCCGCGAAAAGGCCGCGCGCGTTGTCGCCGAGAAAAACCGCCTCGCCAAGGGCGCTTATGGCGCGGACATTGATTTTTCTCATGAAGTGGATCAGACACTCGAGCTTGGAGAAAAGATTCGTGAATATATCTGCGATACCGCCGAACTTGTCAACCGCGCACTGGACGGCAACAAGTCCGTTCTCTTCGAGGGCGCGCAGGGAACCATGCTGGATATTGATCACGGCACCTATCCCTACGTTACGAGTTCCAGCGCGATCTCCGGCGGCGCGACGACAGGCGTCGGTGTTCCGCCAACAAAAATCAAACATGTTCTGGGAATCTCGAAGGCCTATACGACCCGCGTTGGTGGCGGCCCTTTCCCCACCGAAATGCCCGACCTGGATGCGAAAGAAGTCCGCGAACGCGGCAAGGAGTTCGGCGCCGTTACCGGCAGGCCGCGCCGCTGCGGCTGGCTGGACCTTGCCGTTCTTCGCTACGCCAAAATGATCAACGGCATTGACTCCCTCGTCGTCACCAAGCTCGACGTCTTCGACACCCAGCGCGAAATTCAGGTATGCACTGGCTACCGCTACAAAGGCAAGCCCATCCATGAAATGCCCGCTCTCGCCGAGGAATACGAGCGCGTCACTCCCGAATATAAAACTCTGCCCGGCTGGTGCCAGCCCACCTATGGTTTGCGTGATAGCAATCGTCTTCCGAAGGCTGCGGTGGACTATCTACGCTTCATCTCGGACTTTCTCCAGCTGGAAATTGGGATGATTTCAACCGGCCCGGAACGCGAAGCATCCATCGTTCCCGAAGGTACTCTGTTTTCAAGCTGGCTCTAGCCGTCAGATACCGATTTACGTCGGCGGCTTGCCTCCTTCGTTGCATCAATTTGGTTCTGGAAAAAATGCTCACCTACGATCAAGCCCGCAGGAAAGTGATTGAAGTTGTTAAGACGGGCTTGCAGCCCTTGCCGGCGGAATCCCTTTCTCTCGAACGGGCTCTTGGCCGCGTCCTCACGCAGGAAATCTCCGCCGACCGGGATTACCCGCCCTTCGATCGCGCCATTCGCGATGGCTACGCCGTTCGCGCCTCCGAAGCGCAGCCCGGTGCAAGCCTCCATTGTGTACGCGAAATCAAGGCGGGTGATCCTGCTGGCGAGCCCCTCCCGCCTGGCACGTGTGCGCAAGTCATGACCGGAGCACCCGTGCCGCCGGGCGCTGATGCTGTGGTCATGATCGAGCACACGCGCCGCGAAGAAAACTGGATCTTGTTCGAAAGCCCCATCGCCTCGGGCCAACACATCGTCCAGCGCGGCGCCGAAGCCCGCGCCGGCCAATCGCTGCTCTCTGCCGGCACCCGTCTCGGTTACGCGGAACTCGCGCTCGCGGCCCAAGTCGGCGCCGTTCATCCCCAGGTCTCAAAAAGGCCACGAATTGGAATTTTGTCGACTGGCGACGAAATCGTCTCCGCTGCGGAGCTTCCTGGTCCCTTCCAGATTCGCAATAGCAACGCATACTCCTTACAGGCTCAGGTTGCCCTTGCTGGTGGCGATCCCATCGTTCTGGGCAACGCCCGCGATGACCAAGATGACCAGCGGTCATATATGACCGCTGGTCACGATTGTGCAAGCCTCCTGCTCTCCGGCGGCGTTTCCGCAGGCAAGTACGATTTAGTAGAACTAGTACTTAAAGATCTCGGTGCCATACTCCACTTTGACTCCGTCGCCATTCGTCCCGGAAAGCCTGTGGTTTTCGCAACTTACGGAAATACCTTTGTTTTTGGTCTTCCCGGCAACCCGGTCTCAACCATGGTCACCTTTGAACTTTTTGTCTTGCCTGCCATTGACCTGCTCTCCGGCGCCCCGCCGCGACCTCTTGCTCTCCTGGAGGCGCGCCTGGCAGAGCCCCTTCTAGAGAAACCCGGCCTTGCCCATTTCCTTCCCGCGCGCCTGGATTGGCGGCAGGGCGTTCCCGAAGTGCGTCCGATCCACTGGCAAGGTTCGGGAGATATCGTGGCTGTGGCAAAATCGAATTGCCTGCTCCACATTCCCGCGGAAAAGGAAAAGCTCTCAGCGGGCGAAATGGTAAGTGTGCTGCCTCGAAGGGATTTGATTTAGCCGATGCCGAAACTCTCTCATTACAGCAAGCGTGGCGAAATTCAAATGGTGGATGTTTCCGCCAAAGCCATCACTTCGCGCACCGCCACTGCTCAGGCCTTCGTTAAGATGAACCCGGCTGTGCTCCGCGCGGTTCGCCGTCTCAAGAATCCCAAGGGCGACCCTCTCGAAATCTCCCGGATTGCCGGAATTGCCGCCGCCAAGCGCACCGCCGAGTGGATACCTCTTTGTCATCCCCTGCCTCTCACGCACATTGATGTGACCCCCCGCCTGTGCAAGAATGGCGTGGAGATTCGCTCTCAAGTGGCGGCTACCGCCCAGACGGGCGTCGAAATGGAAGCCCTGGTCGCCGTCACGGCCGCAGCCCTCACGGTCTACGATATGTGCAAGGCCCTCGATAAGGGAATCGAGATTGCCGCCATCTTCCTCGTCGAAAAAACCGGTGGGAAGAGCGGCGATTACCGCAGAAAAGGAAAAAGGCCAATCAGCCGAAAGAGATGAGCGCAGCCGCTGGAAAAAGCGTCAAGCTGTTGCTCGCGGACGATAATCCCCTCGTGCGCGATCTTGTCGCCAAAGGACTGGAGCCTTACTGCGAAGTGGTGATTGCCGCCGATGGCGCTGACGCGCTGCTCAAGGTGGTTGACGAGCCTCCGGACGCTATCCTGTGCGATTACAAGATGCCCGGCCTCGATGGTCGCCAGCTTTTTGAAAAACTTCGCGGCCGCGAAAAAACGCGCCACATTCCCTTCCTGTTCATGGCCAGCCGCGCGGATATTGAGGAGCGCCTTCGCCCGCTCGTGGACGGCGTCGAGGATTTCATCGCCAAACCTTTTCTCGTGAAGGATCTCGTGCGCATTACCAAAAAAGTTGTGGATCGCCTGCATCTCGAGAAACTTCAGAAGCGCGCTTCGCGTCCCGGCGTGATACAGGGCCGCCTGGAAGAGATGAGCATGATTGACCTTATGCAATCGCTCGAAATGGGCCAGAAATCCTGCCGGTTGTATGTGCAACAGGGCGGCGAACATTGCGAATTGTTCTTCACCGGCGGCCAGTGCCGCCATGCGAAAATTGGCAACACCGAAGGCGACGATGCCGTTTACAAGGTTCTTCTGTGGACCGCCGGCGAGTTCGAAATTGATTTCAACGCGGCCAGCGCCTCCACGCGCACGACTACAACGCGGAATACCACCGGCTTGCTCATGGAAGCCATGCGGCTGATGGACGAAGCCAACCGCGATACCGTGCCGACCTGACCGAATCCCCGATGAAAGTTGCCGTCATCACTATCAGCGATTCCGTCGCCAGAGGGGAAAACGAAGATAAGTCCGGCCCCGCCGTCATTGCGCGTTGCCGCGAACTCGGCTACGAGGTCGTTTCTGAAGGCCTGATTCCAGATGAATCCGAGGAAATCCGAAAGTTGCTCTCCGAAATCTGTGACAGCAACAAGGCGGACCTGATCCTCACGACCGGCGGCACCGGCCTGGGCCCGCGCGACGTCACTCCCGAAGCGACGCAGGCCATCGCCGACAAAATGATTCCAGGTTTCGCCGAAGAGATGCGCCGCAAAGGCATGGAACATACTTCTAAAGCGATTCTTTCGCGAGGCGCAGCCGCCGTGCGCGGCAGCACCATCATTCTCAATTTTCCCGGCAGCCCGAAGGGCGCCGTCGAATCCCTCGACGCCGTCGCTCATCTTCTGCATCACGCCGTGCAAATCGTCCACGGCGCCCGCCACGATTAACCCCTTATTGAATGGAACTCCGAACTTCAGCTTCTTCCTGCCCTTCATCGGCTGTGCAAATCCCCGATTGACGCCAGATTCAGCGTCAGAAACAATACTCTGACCATGACAACCAAACTCTCCGATCAGAGGCTCGCCGTTCTTGGAGCCGGCAAGCTCGGCGGCATCCTGTTGCGTGCCTATTTAAAGCAAGACCTTTTCACTCCGAAGCGCGTTTCGGCTTCCGTGAAACACGGCGAACGCGCCTCCGCTCTCGGCAAGGAACTTGGCGTCAGTGTCTCGACCGACAATCGCAAGGCGGTGCGCGGCGCCGATATCGTGCTTCTCTGCGTAAAGCCGCAAGTCGTAGGAGATGTGCTCAAGGAAATTGCATCCGAATTGAGCGATAGAACGCTGGTCATTTCCGTCGCCGCTTCCGTCCCGACGAGCTATATCGAGCAGCTTCTGGGCCCCGGCGTTCCCGTGATTCGCGCCATGCCGAATACTCCCGCTGCGGTGGGCTCCGGCATGACGGGTATCTGCAAGGGATCACACGCAAATGAGAAACATCTGGAGATCGCGCGAGCAATGTTCGACGCCGTCGGCCGCACCGTGGTCGTGGACGAAAAAAACATGGACGCAGTAACAGGGTTGAGCGCGAGCGGCCCGGCTTTTATCTACATCATTCTCGAATCGCTCGCCGAAGCCGGCGTCAAGGTCGGCCTGCCACGCGACATTTCCACTTTGTTGGCTGCGCAAACCATGAAGGGCGCCGCCAGCGTGGTTCTTGAGACCGGCGACCACCCAGCGCTTCTCAAGGACGCGGTCACGACACCCGCGGGCTGCACCATTGACGGCATCCTCGAACTCGAAGAAGGCAAGCTGCGCGTCACTCTGATCAAGGCCGTCGTCAAAGCCACGCAACGCGCGGGCGAACTCCTGTTCGAAAAGTAGGAAGGCATTTGCCAGACGAATCTCCAACCGGCTCCGAACCGCCAAAGAAGCGCGCAAAAGACGCTGCGAACCAGACCGCGCTCGCCATGGAATTGCCTTTCACGTTCGTGGGAGCGATCCTCCTTGCCGGCGCTGTCGGCTACTTCCTCGATCATTGGCTGCACACTGGCCCCTGGCTCATGATGGTCTTTGGCGCCCTTGGCTTTTACGCGGGCGTGCGCGAGGTGCTGCGTCGCCTGCCGCAGGATCCGAGTGGCAACGGCAAAACTCATAATGACGGACCGAACGCAAAGCCCGGATAGGCCTGTGGAAGGCCGAATCCACGGTTTGGGCACGGAGCGCCGGATCTCCTGGCTGACGCCGCTCCTGGGCTTCGCTGGGGCACTCTTAGCCCTTTCTTTGCGCCAACCGGACTGGGCGGAGGGACTCCTTCTTGGTGCGGTTCTAGCCTGGCTCAATTTCCGCTGGCTCCGGCGCGGAATGGACGCCCTGGTTGGTGGCTCCGCAGCGCAGGAGGGTCAGCCCAAGCCACGCGTCCCTCTCATCAGCTACTTCACAGCTGCCTTCCGCTACGCCTTGCTCGCCCTCGGAGTGTATGTTATTTTTACTTATCTGCACGTTCCCCTGGTGAGTTTGATTGTGGGTTTGTGCGCGTTGGGAGCCGCGGCGATCGCGGCGAGTGTGTGGGAAATCCTTCATCCGGCGGAATAAAGGCGAATGGAAGAACCAGTAAGTTTTATTACCCGCTTCGCGAACCATGTCCTCGGGCACTGGGCGTTGGCGCTGCTTTCTCTGCTGCACATCAAGCCTGAAAATCCAGCCTTGCCGATTCCGCAGCCCGTGGTGATGGGTGTCATCGTCGTCGCGCTCCTCACCGTCCTGGCGCTTATCTTGCGCTCGCGCCTTTCCGTCGAGCGGCCCGGCGCGCTGCAGCAAATTGCGGAAGGATTAATCACCAACTCGCTTGGTTTCGGCATCCGGGACCTGCTGGAAGAAAACGCGGGCCATGACGCGGCGCGCTATGTGCCGTTCGTCGGTTCGATTTCAGTTTTCATCCTGGTGGCGAATCTCTTCGGGGCGATCCCGAATACCTTCGTGACGCCGCCGACGGGCGTGGTAACGGTCCCGCTTGCCTGCGCGACTCTCACGTTTCTTTATTTCAACTGGCACGGCATCCGGCATCACGGCGCTCTGGGTTACGTGAAGAGCTTTTCGGGGCCGGTCTGGTGGCTTGCGCCTCTGATGATTCCCGTCGAAATGATCAGCACGATCGCCCGCGTGCTTTCGCTCACGGTTCGTCTCTGGGCCAATATCTTTGCCAGCGATCTTCTCTATTACATTTTCCTGAGCTTGCTTTCGGGCCTTACCCTTTGGGGATGGGATAAAACCGCGGCCGGCGGTGCACTGCTTGGAATCTTCGCGGCGACCGTGCCCATCGCGTTCCTGGGGCTGCACCTGCTCGTATCCTTTATACAGGCTTATGTGTTCACAATTCTGCCGTCCGTATACCTTGGGCTTGCCACGGCGGATGAACATTAATTTGGTTTTTGACGGCGAAGTTTGCCGGCAAAGCGCTGCACCAGCGTGAGCCCGGCTGCACGGTGTCCGGGAACCACCTCCTGGCGGCGATTCGGTCAAAGGAGAACGCAATGAATAAGTTGAGAGTGTTGTTTACCGCGCTGGCTGCCGCTGTCCTGTGCGCTCCCGCTGTTTTCGCACAGGGAGTAACGGAGGCGCCGGAAAGTCACAGTGCATTGTGGATTGCAGCAGGCATCGGCATGGCCATCGCCGCGTTTGGCGGCGCGCTTGGCCAAGGACGCATCGCCGGAGCCGCCTGCGAAGGTATTGCGCGGAATCCCGGGGCCGCAGGCAACATCCGCACGGCCATGCTTCTCGGCCTCGTGTTCGTGGAAACTCTGGCGCTGCTGACGTTCGCCATCATCTTCGCCAAGGTCAAGTAATTCACTATCTTGAAAAGGTTTTGGCCCGGGAGCAACCGCTTCCGGGCTCGTTTTTTTTGCGAAGGGGCATTTATTCCGCGGCCTTTCGATGGGCTTAGCGGGCGGTGGCGATAAGGGCGCGATGCAGAAGGAAATTCAGCGTTTGCCCGGGGAATAATCCGAAATAGAGCGTGCCCAATACCGAGACGACCAGCACGATGTTGACCGTCAGCGGGAAGGGAACCGGCGCCAGCGCTGCAGCTTCGCCGCTCGGCTCGCGCATGTACATCGTCACGATCACTTTCAAATAGTAGTAGGCGCCGATGATGCTGTTGATAGCCATGAGCACCGCGAGCCAAATGAGATTCGAATTGATCGCCGCCTTGAAAACGTAGAATTTTCCGAAGAAACCCGCCGTAATCGGCAATCCCAGGAGCGAAAGCAGAAAAAGGGCGAGCGCGGCGGCTGCGACAGGCTGGCGCTGCGAAAGTCCGGCGTAATCTTCGAGCGTGGTCAGCTTCTCTCCTTTGCCGCCGAGTTGGGAGACGATGGTGAAAGCCCCGACTTTTACGAGCGCGTAGCTCAGAAGGTAAAAGAGCACCGCCGCGTATGCGGGGATTCCGCCGAGATCGGTCCCGCGGTCCGCAAGAGTCGTGACCGCGGCGAAGGCCACCAGCACATAGCCTGCGTGCGCGATCGAACTGTACGCCAGGAGGCGCTTCATATTGGTTTGCACCAGCGCGCCGAGATTTCCGGCAAACATCGTCAGCACCGCGAGCACCCAGAACGACCAAAACCAGAAATGCGTCGCCGCGGGAACGGTGGCAAAAATTCTTAGCAGCAGCGCAAATGTCGCAGCCTTGGGGCCGGCGGAGAACAGCGCGGTCACCGGCGTGGGCGCACCCTCGTAAACGTCCGGAGTCCACACCTGGAACGGCGCGGCCGCCACCTTGAAGCACAGTCCGATCAAAATCAGCGCCAGCCCGAGCTTCAGGAGAACTTTTCCGGGATCGGCACCGGACATCAAGTTCAGCTGTGTTGTTCCGGTCGAGCCGTAGACCAGCGCGATTCCGTAGAGAAAAAACGCCGTTGCAAACGATCCCAACAGAAAATACTTCACCGAAGCTTCGCTGGATTTCAACGCGTCGCGCCGGTAGCCTGCCAGCACATAGCTCGAAATTGAGCTCAACTCCAGCCCGATGAATGCTGTGAGCAGTTCCTGCGCGCCGGAAAGCACGCCCATCCCGGCGGTCGCAAACAGTACCAGGGCATAAAACTCCGCCGCATCAAGATGTTCCCTTTCGAGATAGGAATCGGCCGAGAGGACCACCAGGCAAACGACTCCGCTGATCAACAGATGGAAGAAGAAACTGAACGTGTCCATCTGGATCAGTCCGTAAAACGCGGAGCCGCCGTTCATTCCCGCGACCATTGTGCCGACGCCGCCGAGCAATCCGCCGAGCAGCGCTAAAAACATGAGGAAGTGACGGCTCTTGACGAACGGCTGGAGCAGCATGATCAGCATGCCAAAGCCGCACCAGAACAGCTCCGGCAGGACCCTCAAGAAATCATCGGGATGGGGAAAAGAAATCATTTAGCGAGTCCCGAGCCTTTCGACGGAAAGTTGAATTCGCGCAGGCGACGTTGGCGCGGAGCCTTCCTGCCAGCTCGGGCGGTCCATCTGCTGTCGCACGGTTTCCACCGCGTTGGCTGTCCGCCTGGTGATGAACGAGGATCCGATGCCCATCCACAGGATCACCGCGCACATGGCAAACAGAATGAACCGCTCGCGCGAGCTGGCGTCCGCCAGCGAGCGATTTTTTTCCACCGTGACGTCGCCGAAGAACACGCGCTGGTACGACCACAGCAAGTAGCACGCCGACAGAATCACGCCCACGGCCGCCCATGCGGCCCAGGTCCACTTCACCTGGTAGGTTCCCAGCAAGATCAGATATTCGCCCACGAAACCATTGAGCATCGGCAGGCCCAGGGAGGAGAGCACGACGAATAGAAACAGCGCCGATAGTTTAGGCAGGGGCGTTGCAAGGCCACCGTACTGGTTGATCTCGAAAGTGTGCCGCCGGTCATACAGCATACCGACTAAAAGGAATAGCGCGCCGGTGGAGATGCCGTGAGCGAGCATCTGGAAAACCGCCCCCTGCATGGCGATGGTGTTGAACGTGAAAATTCCCAGCACCACGAAACCCAGGTGGCTGACCGAGGAATATGCGACGAGTTTCTTCAGGTTCGGCTGCACTAGCGCGACCAGCGCTCCATAAATGATCCCGATGATCGCCAGGGTCGCCACCCACCAAGCGCAGCGGTGCGATGCCTCCGGAAACAGTGGCAGGCAGAAGCGAAGCATACCGTAGGTACCCATCTTCAGTAGCACACTCGCCAGAATCACGGAGCCGGCTGTCGGCGCTTCCACGTGGGCGTCCGGCAGCCAGGTGTGCAGCGGGAACAACGGAACTTTGATGGCGAAGGCGATGAAAAACGCCAGGAAAAGCAGCAGCTCGTTGCGGTAGCCGCCCAGAATTTGCGGATTGTTCTGCAGCGCCTGCTGGATCGCGGGCAGGTCGAAGGTTCCGGTGACGTTGTAGAGCCAAAGGATCCCGACAAGCATGAGGATCGAACCGGCCATGGTGTACAGCACGAACTTCACCGCGGCATAAATGCGCCGCTCGTGGCCCCAGATGCCGATCAGGAAAGCCATCGGGATCAGCATCACTTCCCAGAAGAGGAAGAAGAGGAATAGATCGAGGGAGAGGAAAACGCCGATGATGCCCACCTCCAGCATCAGCAGCGTGACGAAGAATTCCTTTATGCGCTTTTCGACACTGTGCCAAGAGGCCAGCATGGAAATTGGCGTGAGCAAAGTCGTAAGCAGCACCAGGAACATGCTGAGCCCGTCCACGCCGAGGTGGTAATTGATGTAGTGCGGCACGCCTCCGGTCATCGCCACCTTGATCCACGGGATGAACTCTTCGAGGCGATAACCGGAAGAGCCCAAAGGAACTCCCCACAAAAGAAGCAGGGAAAGCAGGAATTCCGCGGTCGCCACGGTCAACGCCAGTCGCCGGATCCACTCGTGATCTTCCGCGCGAAGCAGCAGTAAGGCGAGGGAGCCCACAGCCGGGAAGAAAATCAGAACGGTGAGGAGGTGCGCGCTCGGAATCATCGCGGCACCATGCCCATGGCCGGTCCGATTACCGGCCAGAAGATGATGGCCAACACGATCAGCGCTCCGATGACCACCCAAACCGCGTAACTGCGAGTATTGCCGGATTGCGTATGCCTGACGGCATCGCCGATGGAACGTGCGCCGTCCGCGATGCCATTCACGGTGCCGTCAATCACGCCCACGTCCACAACCTTCCAGAGGACATTGGTCGAAATCCAGAGCAGCGGCTTCACCACGACGGCGGCGTAGAGTTCGTCCACGTAATATTTGTTGAGCAGGGTCGTATAAGCGCCCTTGAGCGACTTCGCCAATTCCTCGGGCTTGCCGGGTTGGCGAATGTACAGCCAGAACGCCACCAGGAAGCCCAGCAACGCGGTAAACACGGCAACGCCAGCCAACGTCATTTGCAGGGAATGAGCGGCGGCTTCGGAGACTCCGCTCGCCGCTTCGGAACTGCCCAATGCGGGTGCAAGGAAGTTCGCGAACGAATCCGTGCCGCCCCAGAACTCCGGAAGCGCGAACCATCCGCCGATGAAGGACAGAATGCCGAGAATCACGAGCGGGCCGAGCATGTTCCACGGCGATTCGTGAACGTGGACGTGATGCTCGTCGTAGCGCTGCTTGCCGTGGAACGTCAGGAACATCAGGCGGAACATGTAGAACGCGGTGAGTAAGGCGGTAAAGAGACCCACACCGTAAAGAATGCCGCCGTGCTCAGGGCTGAGATAGCTATGGAAGAGAATCGCGTCTTTGGAAAAAAATCCTGCGAACAGTGGCGCGCCGGAAATGGCGAGCGTGGCGGAGAGCATCGTAAGATAGGTGATCTTGATTTTTCCGGCTAGGCCGCCCATGTGCCGCATGTCCTGCTCGCCGCCCATGGCGTGAATAACGGAACCCGCCGCGAGGAAGAGAAGAGCCTTGAAAAACGCGTGCGTCATCAAGTGGAAAATTCCGGCAGAAAACGCGCCCACGCCGCAGCCCAGAAACATGTAGCCCAGCTGGCTGACGGTGGAATAGGCCAGTACACGTTTGATGTCCGTTTGCACCAGGCCGATGGTCGCCGCGAAAAACGCAGTGGCGCAGCCGATTACCGCAACCACGAACATGGCGGTTGGCGCGTGAATGAACAGGACATGCGAACGCGCCACGACGTAAACGCCGGCGGTCACCATCGTTGCTGCGTGAATCAAGGCACTGACGGGAGTTGGGCCTTCCATAGCGTCCGGCAGCCACACGTACAACGGCAGCTGCGCCGATTTTCCGCACGCTCCCATGAAGATAAGGAGGCATGCCGCCGTCAGGGTTCCCACCTGGCCCATCGCCTCGTGTGGCAATGGCCCGGCCTTCGAAAATACCTGCACGAAATCCAGCGTTCCGAACGTCCGGAACAACAGGAACATTCCCAGCATGAATCCAAAGTCGCCGATGCGGTTGGCGATGAAGGCCTTCTTGCCCGCGTCCGACGCCGATTTTCGCAGGAAATAAAATCCAATCAGCAAGTAGCTGCAGAGCCCCACGCCTTCCCAACCCACAAACAACAGCACGTAATTCGCGGCCAGGACCAAAATCAGCATGAAGAACATGAACAGGTTCATGTAGGAAAAGAACCTGTAATACCCGCCTTCATGCGCCATGTAGCCGGTGGAATAGATGTGGATCAGGAAGCCGACGCCGGTTACGACGAGGACCATGACGACAGTCAGCTGGTCCATCTGAAGATCGAAGCCCCCGCGAAAACTCCCGGCCACGATCCAATCGAAAAATTCCTTGTGGAACAGCTGCTCGTGCCGAACAAAAATAAATTCGCGAACGGCTTCAAGAGCAAACGCGAAGGAAAGCCCTGTCGCGCCCAACGCCACCCAGTTCACGGCTTTGTGTGGCCACTTTTCACCAAACAGACCGTTGATCGCGCACCCCAGCAACGGCAGCAGCGGGATGATCCACAGGTGTTCAAGGATCGGCATTAGAGTTTGAGCAAGTCCACGCGCTCGACGTTCAGCGACCGCCGGTTCCGCGCAATCAGGATAATGATTCCCAGGCCCACGGCCGCCTCCGCAGCCGCTACCACAATCACGAACAAAACAAAAACCTGCCCGTCCAGTTTGTTTAGCGCCTGGCTGAAGGCCACGAACGCCAGATTCACCGCGTTGAGCATCAGCTCGATGGACATGAAAATCGTGATGATGTTCCGCCGGAAGACGAACGCCACCACACCCAATCCAAACAGGATCGCGCTCAGGATCAGGTAATAGCTCGTCGGAACCATCTTATTTTGGCTCCCGCTGTGCCAAAACGATCGCACCGAGAATCGCCACCAAAATCAAAAACGAGGTCAGTTCGAACGGATACACAAAATTCGTGAACAGCATCGTTGAAAGCGCGCGCGTGTCCGCGAGCGAGCCAGGATGCGCGGCGTTCGCGACTCCCGGTCTCGCCCGGATCATCACCGCGGCGAGTGCTCCGAGGAGCGCCAGCGTCAGCGGCAATCCAGCGAACTTCGCCAGCTTGGAAAAATCCGTCCGCTCTTCCGCTTCGGCGTTCAGCAGCATGATCACAAATACGAACAGCACCATGATCGCGCCGCCGTACACGATGATCTGCACCGCGGCCACGAACTCCGCTCCCATCAGCAGATACAAGCCCGCGAGCGCGACCATCACTACGATCAGCGATAGCGCGCTGTGAATTGGATGCTTCTGAAAGATCAGACTCAGCGCGCCCAGCACCGCGATCGCGGCCAGCACAAAAAAAATGATCACTGCCGCGGTCATCAGTGGCCACCCCACAGCACCAGCGCGGAAGTGACGATCACGTTCGCGATGGACACGGGCAGTAGCAGCTTCCATCCCACGTTCATCAGCTGGTCATAGCGCAGCCGAGGCAGCGTGCCTCGCGCCCATACATAAAAGAACAGGAAAAAAAATACTTTGGCCACCAGCCAGAAGGTCGGCTGGATGAACTCGTTGGCCTGCGGAAACGCAATGAGCGCAGCGCCAACCGCCGTGATCGCTGTTCCCACCGCGGGAAGAACCAGCCTTCCGAAGACCGTTTCATACTTGATGCCGTCCCAAATCACCCAGAGACCGAACGGCAGCAGGATCACGCTCGGCAGATACTGCGTCCATGTCCACGAATCAGGAAAAGGAGACAGCCAGCCGCCGAAAAACAAAATCGAGCACAAGCACGACACCGTAATCATTGCCGTGTATTCCGCGATAAAAAACATTGCGAACTTGAAGCTCGCATATTCCGTATGAAAGCCCGCCACGAGTTCCGATTCCGCTTCCGACAAATCAAACGGCGCGCGGTTGGTCTCCGCAAAGGCTGCGATGAAAAAGCAAAGAAATCCCACAATTTGCGGGGCAATCATTCCCTTGCTCAGGCCGAAGATATTCCATCCGAGAAATGGGATTATCGCCCATCTGCTATGTGCCTGTGCCTCGATGATTTTCGGCAGGCTGAAAGTGTTGGCCATCAGCAGCACGCCCACGACGGACAGCGTCAGTGCCAGCTCGTAGCTCACCATTTGCGCTGTGCTCCGCAACCCTCCCAGCAGCGAGTATTTGCTGTTCGAGGACCATCCGGCCAGCGCCACGCCATACACGCTCAGTGCTGTGATTGCGAATAGAATCAGCAGGCTGATGTCGGGGTTCGAGACCCACAGCGATATCGGCTGCCCGAAAAACCGGAAGGGAAGAGGATCGGGCCCGAAGGGGATCACCGCAAGTGCCGTGAGCGCCAGCGCCAGCGCCAGCAGCGGCGCGAGAAAATACACGAATTTGTCCACTCCGGCCGGTGTGGGGTCTTCTTTCAAAAGAAATTTCGCCCCGTCCGCCAGCGGCTGCAATAGCCCGTGCGGCCCAACCCGGTGCGGTCCCCATCTGGACTGGATGTGCGCCACCATCTTCCGCTCGAACCAGGTCAAATACGCGTTCACTGTAAGCACGACAAACAGCAGCAGCACGACCTTGATGATCGTCAGGATCCAGAACGCATTCTGTGTCAGGAATCCGCTCACGGCTTCGCTTGCGCCTCCGGCACGGATTCCACGGCCGTGCAATACCTCCCCAGCGTCCCGCTCGTGAACAAGGTGTCCTGCGCTGGCCGGATCAGGCCGACGGGAACATCATATGGTGCATGGCCGTTTCGTTTTACTTCGACTTGCACCGATTCCGCGCCGCCGGTTAGCAATCCCACATGCTGCACGTTATATCCGGGCACGGACTTACGGATCTCCTCGAATACCGCTCCGGGATTTTTGTAGTGGAATGCTTTGCCCAGGCCCTGTTTTTCCAGTTGGTGCGAAAGGATGCGCAGCAAATCGAAATCGCTTCTCGGCCCCATCGCTTCCGCACCCTTATGAATCAGTTGAATCTCGCCGGCCGTGTTCGTGAACGTGCCTTCCTTCTCGTAACCCGAGGTCGCGGGGAAAATCACGTCCGCCTGCTTGGCGGTCTCGGTCATGAACATTTCCTGGACGATCAGCGCCTCCATTTTTCCGCGCCCGTATCCCAGTGTGCCGAAATGCGCCAACGGATTCGCTCCCATCACGAAAAGCGCTTTCAGTTTCCCGGATTGCGCATCTTCCACCATCTTCGGCGTCGTCAATCCGGCTTTCGACGGCAGCGGCCCGCATCCCCAGATCTTTTCCCACTTCTCCCGTACCGTGGCATCATCCACGCTTGCATATCCGGGCAAGCGGTCCGGCAAGACGCCCAGGTCCGCCGCGCCGCGCGAATTCGCGTAATCGCCCAGCGCCATGTAGCGCGTTTTGCCCGCTAGTTTCGATCCGAATGCCACCACTTGCGCAATCGCCGCCCCGCTCAATTCCGCGCCGAACACGATGGCGATGTCGGATTCAGCTTCCAACTCCGCTTTCATTGTGATGAGCTGCTCGACCAGTCCCGGCCCCACGTGCCCTTCGCCATGCGCAAGCCAGCGCACCGCAGCAGCTTCCTGCCCGTCCGGAACTTTTATGAACAGTTTCGCTTTCCGCTTGAGCTTGATTTCGCGCGAATTTACGATAAACAGCTTCAAATCGTGGTGCCGCACTCCCGTGCGAATCTGCCACGCCACCAGCGGATTCTGGTTGGTCGGATCGTTGCCGATGAGAAGCACGGCTTTCGCCTTGTACAGCTGATCCATCGTGAGCATCGAATCTTTCGCCTGATCGCCCAGCGCTGTCACCAGACCTGTGTAATCCGCCGTGCGGTGATGATCCACGTTGTTCGTCCCAAAAGCATTTCGCGCCAGCCTCTGGAACAGATAATTTTCTTCGTTGGTCGTGCGGTTCGAACCGATGAACCCGACGGCCTCCGCCCCGCCCGCATCGTGCGCCGCTTTCAGTTTGCTGGCTGCCGCCTGCGCCGCTTCTTCCCAGGAAACCGGGTAGAGCTGATCGCCTTTGCGCACCATGGGCTGCTTGATGCGTTCGGGGTGCTTGGTGAAATCGAATCCGAAGCGGCCCTTGATGCACAGGAATTCGCCGTTAATCCCGCTCATGTCGCGGTTATTCGCGCGAATAATCTCGTGATTGCGCACGCTGAGCGTGGTTTTGCAGCCGTTTGAACAATGCGTGCAAATGGTCGAAACATATTCCATTTCCCACGGCCGCGTCTTGTAGCGGTACGTTCCGCTGGTCAGCGCGCCCACGGGACAAATATCAATGCACATTCCGCACTCTTCGCACTCGAGATGGTCTTCGCCGTTCGGGATAATGATGGAGTTCGCCCCGCGCATGCCGACGCCGAGCGCTTTCACGTCCATTCCTTCGTCGCAAATACGCACGCAGCGGAAGCACAGAATGCAGCGAGGGGCATCGTAATAAACCAGCTCGGACCATTTTTCTTCAGGACGATGGATTTTCTCCTCGACGAAGCGGCTGGTATCCGCTCCATAGCGGAAAACCATGTCCTGCAATTCGCATTCGCCGCCCTTATCGCAGACCGGGCAATCGAGCGGATGGTTCGTCAGCAGGAATTCCAGCATGCCTTTGCGCGCCTGGTGCACTTGGGCCGTGTCCGTCTTCACCACCATGCCATCCGTTGCCACCAGCGTGCAGGCCGTTTGCAGCTTCGGCATTTTTTCCACTTCCACAAGGCACATCCGGCACGCAGCCTGCAGCGAAAGCCCGGGGTAGTAACAGAACGATGGCACTTCCGTGGCGATCTGCTTGGCCGCTTCGATCACCAGCGTTCCCGCCGGCACTTGCAGTTCGCGGTCATTGATCTTCAGCTTCACTTGCTTTTGTTCGGCCATGGATTCCTATCGCGCGCCCAGCAGCGCTTCCGCGGACTTGTACGGGCAGCGCCCGCTCAAATGATCTTCGAACTCATTCCGCCACTTTTGCACGATGCTGATCGTTGGCAGCGCGGCGGCGTCTCCGAGCGGGCAGAACGTCCGGCCCAGCATGTTTTTCGCCAGTTCGCCCATCAGGTCTATGTCTTCCGGCCGCCCTAGCCCCGCGTGGAACCTCTCCAGCATCTTTTTCAGCCAGGAGGTTCCTTCGCGGCAGGGAATGCACCACCCGCAGGATTCGTGCGCGTAAAAATGCATGATTCGTCGCGCCATATCCACCATGCAGGTATCTTCGTCCATCACCACCATGCCGCCGGAGCCGAGCATGGAGCCCGCTTTGGCCACGGAATCGTAGTCCATCGGAATGTCAATCTCGTCCGCCGTCATCAAAGGGCAGGAACTTCCGCCCGGAATCACCGCTTTCAATTTCTTTCCGTTGGGAATTCCTCCTGCCATTTCGTAGATGAACTTTTTCATGTTCATCCCCAGGGGAATCTCGTAAATCCCCGGCTTGTTCACGTGCCCGGCCACGCACAAGAGCCGCGTTCCGCCGTTCCTCGGCGTTCCGCGGTTGGCGTATGCCTCTCCGCCTTCGCGCAGGATCGCCGGCACCGCGCTCAGCGTTTCCACGTTGTTGATGATCGTCGGGCATCCATAAAGACCCACAACCGCGGGGAAGGGAGGCTTGATTCGCGGATAGCCGCGCTTGCCCTCGAGCGATTCCATCAGCGCCGACTCTTCTCCGCACTCATAGGCGCCTGCGCCCGTATGAATCAGCAAATCGAAATCAAATCCGCTGCCCAGAATGTTTTTGCCAAGGTATCCGGCGGCATACGCTTCCTCAATTGCTTCTTCCACGATGTCCAGCACGTAGCGGTATTCTCCGCGGATATAAATGAACCCCTGGTGCGCGCCGATCGCGCGGCCGGCAATGATGATCCCTTCGATCATCTGGTGCGGGTCCATCTCCATCAGCGGCCGGTCCTTGCAGGTGCCCGGTTCCGATTCGTCGGCGTTGCAAATGATGTATCGCGCTTTCGGCGAATCTTTCGGGACGAATCCCCACTTCATTCCCGTCGGAAATCCTGCGCCTCCGCGCCCCCGCAAGTTTGATTTTTTCACTTCCTCGATGATCGTCTCCGGCGTCATCTCCCTCAGCGCTTTTTCCAGCGCCTGGTAGCCGTCATTTTGCTTGTAGGTGTGAAGCTTTCGCGAATCCCTGATTCCCCATCGCTTGCTGATCAGCGGCGTTTCTTCGGGATTTCTTTCGTGCAGCGCCCCGGTAATCACTGGAACCGGTTCGGGGTGTTTCCCTTTATCCAGTTGTTCGATGATCCGGTCGAATTTCAGCGCGGTCAGGTCTTCGTAAAAATCGTAGTTGATCTGCATTGCTGGAGCGCCCGTGCAGGCTCCGATGCACTCGACCTCTTCCAGGGAAAACATACCGTCTTCGGTGGTCTCTTTGTGCCCGATTTCCAGGCGTTTCTTCGCTTGCTCCAGGAGTTCATAGCCGCCGCGCAGCATGCACGCCACGTTGGTGCAGACTTGCACGTGATACTTGCCCATGGGCTTGCGGCGCAGCATCGAGTAGTACGCCAGCGTCTCTTCGACCTGCACCAGGTTCAAATCCAGCCGCTTGGCGATTTCCGCGATCATTTCGTCGCTGATAAATCCGTACTCGTCCTGCGCGTACATCAGCATGGGGATCAGTGCGCTGCGCTTCGCGGGATATGCGTTTTGCAGCTTCTCGAATCGCGCCGCCAATGGTTTCGATAGTTCCATGTCTTCTACCGGTCCACGTCTCCCAAAACAATGTCAATCGTTCCGATGCACGCCACCGCGTCTGCGATCAGCTGCCCTTGAATGATATTCGGCAAAGCTTGCAGATTGATGAACGAGGGCGAACGGAAATGCACCCTCAGCGGTTTCGGCGACCCGTCGCTCGCCACGTAACACCCCAGCTCGCCGCGCGGCGATTCCACCGTCACGTAGGCGTCCCCGGGAGCGGGAGAAAAACCCTCCGTGAAAATCTTGAAGTGGTAGATCAGCGCTTCCATCTCCGTCTTCATCTTTTCGCGCTGCGGCGGCACGATGCCGGGCGCTTCCGCCTTGATCGGTCCCTGATCGGTGATCTTTTCCATCGCCTGCTTGATGATTTTCAGGCTCTCGCGCATTTCCGCCACGCGCACCATATACCGTCCGAAGCAATCCGAATCCGTTCGCGTGGGCACATCGAATTCGAATTCCTCGTAGCTCGAATACGGAAAAGCTTTCCGGTTGTCGTACGAAATCCCTGCGGCGCGCAGCGTCGGCCCGGTCATGCTCATCGCCACGGCTTCTTCCGGCTTGATGTAGCCCACGCCCTTGGTCCGCGCCATCCAGATGCGGTTTTCGGTCAGCAGGGTCTCGTACTCGTCAATCCGGCTCGGCAACATTTTCAGCACGCCGTTCACCATCTGCCGCCAGCCCGCCGGAGGCTCGACCGCGATTCCGCCGATGCGGATGTAGCTCGTCATCATCCGCTGGCCGGCGAAGCGCTCGAAGATTTTCAGGATTTCTTCTCGCTCTCGGAAGCAATAGAGGAAAACGGACATTGCCCCCAGGTCAATGGCATGCGTCCCGAGCCAGACCAGGTGCGAGGAAATCCGCTGCAATTCCACCATCATCACGCGGATGTATTGCGCCCGCTTCGGCACTTCCAGCCCCAGCAGTTTTTCCACCGCCAGGCAATACACCAGGTTGTTTCCCAGCGGATTCAGGTAATCCATCCGGTCGGTCAGCGTGATCGCTTGCGAATACGTCAGATGCTCGCAGGATTTTTCGATTCCGGTGTGCAAATAGCCCAGATCCGGCACCGCTTTGACAATGTTTTCGCCGTCGAGTTCCAGCAGCACACGCAGCACTCCGTGTGTGGACGGGTGCTGCGGCCCCATGTTGAGGACCATTGTTTTCGCTTCGCCGGTTGCCGTTTCGACGGTGGTCATGTGCTGGCCTTTTTCAAATAGCTCGCGGACGCGGGCACATCACGAAATCCTTGGGTCGGAAAATCCTTCCGCAGCGGATGGCCCTCCCAATCGTCCGGGAGCAAAATCCTTCGCAGGTCCGGGTGCCCGTTGAATCGAAGGCCCATCAGATCGAAAATCTCGCGTTCCATCCAACCGGCTCCCGGCCACACGGGAATGAGTGAATCTACAACGGGATCGCTGCCGCTCACGCGCACGCGCAGGCGAATCTTCGAACTCTTGGGAAGGGAAGTTAGATGGTAATTCAGCTCGAACCGCGGCTCAAGCGGATAGCGGTCCACGCACGTGGCATCGGAGAGCAGGTTGAAATCGAGATGATCCCGGCAGCGTTCCGCCGCAGCGCGCAGATGTTCGCGCGGCACCACGATAGTTGTTTCACCGTGAAATTCAACGACTTCCGCGACCGCCTGTGCATTCCATGTGCGGAGGTGTTCGACTACAACTTGAGCGTTTTGGCTGACGCCTTCCGACACGTTTCCCCAAACTGTCTCGCCCGGCTATCGATGCCAGTCGAGCGCGCCTTTTTTCCAGAGATAAAAGTACCCGACCAGCAGTATCGCGATGTAAATCATCATCTCGAGAAAGCCGTAGAACCGCAGATCGCGAAAAACGTACGCCCAGGGATACAGGAAAATGGCCTCCACATCGAACAGGATGAAGACCATCGCCACCAGGTAAAACTTTACCGAGAAGGGCTCGCGGGCGTCCCCGGTGGGTTCCATGCCGCACTCATACGGCTGCTGCTTTGCGCGGTTTGGCCGCCGCCACCCCACCAGAACGGAAACAGCGGTTAGTGCGCCGGCGAGGACCGCGGCAATCAGCAGGTATAAAACAAGCGGAGCGTATGTATGAAGACCAGAACTACTCATAGCCGAAACGCTATAATAACGATTCATCGTCGCTCGGTCAAATGCGGAAAAATCCTTCGGCGGATCTGGCCCTCCGGGGAAGAAAGTTTAAACAATGCTTTTTGGCCACAACACCAACATCACCATCGCCGGCACGGTCTATCACGTGCAAACCGAAGACCGCGGCGTTTCGAACGCCCTGATTGACACTACAGTTTACTGCCGGGGGCGCGTGCTGCATCGCCGCACGGACAATTATTTTGATCTGCTTCCGCTCGATCCCACGCGCGAAGCCGCTCTCAGGGCCCGGCTCGACGAGCAGCACGGCGCCATACTGGAGGATATGCGATCAGGCGCATTGCATCTTACGCCGCCTCCCGCACCGGCCCCCGCGGCTGCTGCGGCCTCCGAGCGTGCTAAGCCCACGGCATTTGAAAAGCCGTTGATCCTGGTGCTTGGCAATCCCACAGGCTGGCTCAAAGGCAAGAACGCTGCGCTGAAGGTTTTGGTGAGCACGCCGGATGGAATTGCCGCGTCCGGCGCCAAAGTGATAATGCGCGTCGAAGGTTCTGCCGCGCCGTTCGAACTTTCCGCGAATTCGGGCTCGGACGGATTCGCGCTTCTGGAATTCGAAATGCCCAAACTGGCAAGCGCGGACCCGGCGATCCTTATCGAAGCCTCGAAAGGCAAAGCGGGGGGGCACCTGCGGTTTCAATTGCGTGCCAAACCCCGCACTCCTGCCGCATAATCGGGCAGAGGGGAAATATGCCGGCGGAATTCAATATCACCGTCAATGGAGAATCACGCGAAGCCACAGCGGGCGAAACGGTTTCGGATCTTCTGGTTCAACTCGGAATGGATCCCGGCCGCGTGGCGATCGAGCGCAACCTGGAAATTCTTCCGCGGCCCAAGTGGCAGGAAACGCAACTGCAAACGGGCGACCGCTTCGAAATTGTCCATTTCGTCGGCGGCGGCTAGCAGCGTCCCTAAACTCCCTTCAAGAGATGCCCCATTTTTGATTTTTTCACTTTGAGGTAAGAGCGCGAAATTGTGGAGATGCGCGGCTGGCAGGGAACGCGCTCGACGACACGGATTCCCGACTCTTCGAGCTGGCGCACTTTTTCCGGATTATTGGAAAGCAGCCGGATTTTCGTGGCGCCAAGCTTTTTCAGGATTTGCGCGGGGAAATCGTACTCGCGCGCGTCGGCCGCAAAGCCGAGCGATTCGTTGGCTTCTACGGTGTCCATGCCGCGGTCCTGCAATTCGTAGGCGCGCAATTTGTTCATGAGGCCGATTCCGCGGCCTTCCTGCGGAAGATAAAGAAGAATTCCAGATCCAGCCTGGCCGATTTTCCTGAGCGAAAGCTCGAGCTGCGCGCGGCAATCGCAACGCAGTGAGTTGAGAACGTCTCCGGTAAGACATTGCGAATGCACGCGAACGAGCGGCGCGGTCTTTCCGTTCAGGTTCCCTCGCACGAGCGCCACCGCTTCGTCGTCCGGATTCTTCCCTTTGAAGCCGTAAATCGTGAAGCGTCCGTAGCGTGTAGGCAGCGCGGCACGCGCAACGATTTTCGGGATTGAGTTGCGGACGGAACGTTTTTTCTTTGCCATAAAGAATTTCCAGTATAGCAGGCGCCGCGGATACGCAAATCCGGAGCAGGTTGCAGCGAGCGCAGCGATCGCAGGACCAGAACCGTCAGCCCGGAAACCGCGGGGAATCGCGGCTTTACATCGCGGGCGGGATTGGCTAGCGTAAGCGCAGAGAGCGCCGGACACCCGATGCAAACCATCTTTTCGGTGCAGGATTTTCTGTTCACGCTGCTGCTGAAAGTGGGCGTGGCGTCCTCGTTCGCCGCGCTCCTGGCGCGCTGGAATACCTTGCGCCGTGTGCTGTTCACGGAAGAGCGCGATCCGGACCAAAAATTGAAGCTGATGCTGTTCATGACGCCGCCGCTGATCGTGGGCGTGACGCTGCGGCTGGTGAACAGCCAGTATGCATTCGCCGACCTGTCGCTCGAAGGCGCAGTTCTGATGGGACTTCTCGGCGGGCGCGTGGTGGGCCCGATCGGCGGAGCGATCGTCACGATTCCCGCGTTGATCGGGCACGAATGGCTGGCAATGCCGCTGGCAGCGGCGGCGGGATTGCTCGGCGGGCTGATGCGGCAGGCGATTCCCAACAAGGAAGAGATCTGGAATTTCGGTCCGTTCACTTTTCTGAATATTCCCAAAGCGATCGTGCGGCTGGTGCGCAAGCGGGAAATTGCCTGGGAAATGCTGCCGCTGATGGCTTGCGTGGGATTGGAAGTAGGGCGTGTGGCGCTGGTGCTGGCGACGAAGCCGGTCTGGCTCTTCGCCATTGATCCGGCATGGAACTGGTGGCTGATCCTGGCGGTGATCGCGACGCTGATGTCTGTGGCGGCGCCGCTGAAGATCTGGAACAACACGCGCATTGAAATGAACTTGGAGCGGCACCAGCAATTGCTGCTTCGCGCCAGGATGGACGCGCTTTCGCGGCAAATCAATCCGCACTTTTTGTTCAACACGCTGAACACGGTTTCCGCGCTGATCCGCTTTGACCCGGACACTGCCCGCGGGGTGGTGCTGAAGCTGAGCAACATCATGCGGCGGCTTTTGCGGAAGCATGAGACGTTCGTGCCGCTGCGGGAAGAGTTGCAGTTCATTGACGATTACCTGGACATCGAAGTGGCGCGCTTCGGAAAAGACAATCTGGAAATCGTGAAGGAGATCAACGACGAAGCGCTCGAAGCGTTCGTGCCGAGCATGCTGCTCCAGCCAATCGTGGAGAATTGCCTGAAGCACGGCCTCGCGCCGAAGATCGAAGGCGGCAAAATCCAGTTGCGCACGGCGCATTCCGGCGGGCGGCTGCGGATCGAGATTGAAGACAACGGCGTGGGAATTTCCGAGGAGAAGATGCCGCACGTGTACGTGGAGGGAATTGGATTGAGCAACGTGCGCGAGCGATTGCGGGTGCTGTACGGGCTGGATTTCCGGCTGGAGATCGAGAGCCGTCCGGGGCGGGGGACGGTGATCCGGATCGAGGTGCCGGAATTGGTTCCGGCGCTGCATGAATCGGCCGCGGCGGTACGCTGGTAACGGCGAAGAAGCGATTCCTTCCTTAAGAAGTACGAACTTGGCGGGTGCGCGGTTAACCATAAACACCCCCACCCCTTATTTTTTTCGTATGTGTGGCAAACACAAGGGTTATAAGTCCTTTGTTTCTGTATGTGTGGCAAGGAAAGGAGTTACGGGCGTGATTTTTGGATGTGCGGCAAATAATGGGGTTAGCGGGAGAGGGTTGGACGTTGCGGCGGAGTGGGAATCGCGAGGTGAGATCAGCGGGGAATGTCACCATAAAGGGTGCGGAGTTCACAGAGGGAAGAAAGAGTGGCTTGCGGCGGGCGAACATATGAAATGATAGCAGGAGAATTTACTAACTGGCAAGTAATTATCATCGAATGGTTGATTTTGGGGGTAGAGAGGGGAAAATGCCGGGTCGGCGCAAAGAAATTTGGCGGGGTGAGGCCGCGCGAGTGTGAGATGCCGCGATGAGTAGACGCTATTCGGCGCGGAGGGCCTCGACGGGGTCCACGGAGGAGGCACGGCGCGAGGGCAAGTAGCTCGCAAGGAGCGCGGTGGCGAGGAGGCCAAGAGTTACGGCGATATAGGTGAGGGGGTCCAAGGTGCTGACGTTGAAGAGGAGCGAAGACATCAGGCGCATGGCGGCAATGGCAGCGACGATGCCAATCGCGATGCCGAGGCTTGTTAAGAGAAGGCCTTGGCGGACGAAGAGAGCTACGAGGGCTCCGGGCTGGGCGCCGAGGGCCATGCGGATGCCGATTTCGCGGGTGCGCTGCGAAGCGGAATAGGCAATCACGCCATAAAGGCCGACCGTGCCGAGAAGAAGCGCCATGGCTCCGGCAATGCCAAGCATGACCAGCGTGAAAGAAGTGCGGGCCATGGACTGCTGGTAGTAATCATCCATCGTGTGAACGCCCGAGAGAGGAAGATTGGGGTCCACGGCCCAAACGGCCTGGCGAACCTCGTTCATGAGCGATTGCGAGCCCGCAAGGGGAGTGCGAAGGGCGAAAGAGATATCGCGGCGCACCTGGAGGCCGACTTGACCCTCGAAATGATCGAGCATCACGGGCCAATACACGGTCGTGGAAGGTTTTTCGCCCAAGCCCAGATCGTGCACATCGCCAACAACGCCGACGATCTGGCGCCAATCGTCCGTTGAGCCGACGCGAATGCGCTTGCCAATTGCATTGGCGGGGTTGCCCCAGTATTCGCGAGCCAAATTTTCCGAAACAAGAGCGACGGGGATTTTGTTGTAGGTGTCGCTCCAGGACATGTTGCGGCCGGAGACGAGCGGAATGCCCATGGTCTGGAAATACTCTGGCGAAGGGAAAAGAAAGAGGCGAATGGGAGGAAGCTCGCCCTGGGCGTAGCTGTGGTCCTCCGCAAAGACGGGATCGTGCCAACCATACCCGATCATGGGGAGCCCGGTGGAGAAGCCCACCGAGGAAACGCCGGGAAGAGCAGCAAGTTTTTGCTGAATGGCTTGCTCCATGCGGAGGACAGGCTCGGCGTCTTTTACCTCCGTATCGGGAATAGAGATCCGGAATGTTTGCAGCTCCTGGGGCTGGGTGAAGCCGGGATTGACGTGCGTGAGAGCGCCGAAGGTGCGAATCATGAGGCCGGAAGAGATCAAGAGAACGAAGGCGAGGGCGACCTGAACGGTGACGAGAGTGTTGCGGGCGCGATGGCGTTCGCGGCTCTGGCTGAGGCCGCGGCCGCCTTCGCGGAGGCCAGTTCCGGCGTGCGAGCCGGCGTATTTGAGGATGGGGATGCAGCCGAACAGAAGCGCGGCGAAAAGAGAGACGAGCAGATTGAAAAGCAAGACGCGTCCATCTATGCCGATGTCCGCAAGGCGAGGAAGACCCGAAGGCGCCAAGGCAATGAGCAGGCGCAAGGCGGCGTAAGCGAGGGCGAGTCCCAAGACGCTGCCGAGAATGCCGATGACGAGGCTTTCGAAGAGAAGCTCGGAGGCGATGCGGCGGCGAGTGGCGCCGAGAGCCGCGCGGATAGTAAATTCCTGCTGGCGTCCTTCGGCGCGTACGAGAAGAAGATTGGCGACATTGGCGCAGGCGATCAGCAGAACCATGGCGATGGTGCCCATCAAGACCCATAAAAGCTTGCCGACGCTGCCGATGACATCCTGCTTCAAAGGATGGACATCGGCGCCAATGTTGGCTTTTTTGAATAATTCCAGACTAAAGCCGGGAGGGGCGGGGAATTCGCGCATCGTGATGGGAAGCATGCGCACGACGTCGGCGTTGGCTTCGGCGACGGTGACGCCGGGCTTGAGGCGGGCGATGCCTTCATAGCTGAAATTGCCGAGGTGGACTTTGTTGCGATCGAACTGGAGAGGTAGGAGTAAAGCCGTATCCTGGATGTCCAGAAAACGGAAATTTTGCGGCATGACACCGATGATGGTGTGCTGATCGCCGTCCACGAGGAGGGTGCGGCCGAGAACGGAGCGATCGCCGCCGAATTTATGCATCCAGTAGCCATACATGAGAATGACGGATTTGGGGGCATTGGGAAGAACGTCCTGGGAGGAGAAATTGCGGCCGAGCAGCGGTGGGATGCCCAGAATCGGAAGGATCCCGTCGGTAAGGTCAAGAGCGGCGACGCGTTCGGGTTCGGCGACTCCTGTGATACTCACAGCGTCCTGCTGATAGATTCCAATGTCCTCGAATGTCTGGGACTGCTTGCGATAGACAAAATAGTTGGACGGAGACATCTCGAGATTGGGGATGTTGATGCCGGGAGCAGAGTGCCAAACGCCGACGAGTTCCTCGGGATGAGGATAGGGAAGCGGCTTGAGGAGAACGCCTTCGACGACGCTGAAGACGGCGGTATTGGCGGCAATGCCGGCGGCGAGAGTGAAGAGGGTGATGAAGGTGAAGAGAGGAGAGCGAGCAAGCCTGCGGAAAACGTGTTTGAGTTGCTGAATGAACGAGGACATCGGCACTCCTCCTGCGGCTCCGCGAACTTCGGAGAATCCATTACGGTGTTATGGCTCTGAATGGAATATACGAAAGCAGGGGCCCAGAAGTTCAGCGAGAAAAGGGAGCGGGGGCAGCTTGGCCGGGATTATGCAGTGCCGCGGAAGATGAAGACCAAGACAAAGGTGGACGGGACAGGGGAACCGGAGCGGCGCGCAGGGGAAAAGCGCCATTTGGAGAGAGCCGCCAGGGCTGAGTTGGAAAGCTCGGAAGAGCCAGACCAGGATCGTGCAGAAGTAAGCTCGCCGGAGGAGCTGAGCGAAGCGATGAGGAAGACCATGCCTCGCGAGGAATGTAAAGCGAGAACCGAACTGGAGGTCGAGACGGGAATGGCGGCGCAATTCGCAGAATGGCCAAGCGAACCGACGGGCGGACCGGATTGCGGCTCCGCATGTTGCGGTTGAGAGGAGACGAATTTGAATGCGATGCCGACGTGCGAGTTAGCTAGAGGATCGCCGGGATGAGAGGAGCGAAACGTCCAGGTGCGAACGGCGTCGGAAGCTTTTTGCGAGACGGAACTGCTGCCGCTGACGACCTGAATGCCGGAAACTCCCCCAGTAGCACCGAGAGTAGCGTCAAGGAAGACCTGGCCGCCAAGAAGCGAATCGGAAGGGAAGTCCGCACCGACGAGGGAGAGCGGCACGGGAAGGTTTTCTTGAGAGGCGTCTGAGATTTGTTTGGGGCTGCCGCCCGGCAGAGTTTCGGCGGTTTGCCAGGCAACGCCCTTATTCTGCAGAAGGTTTAGGGCGTAATGAATCGGAACTGCGGCGCCGGGAACGGTGGGAGCTTGGCCGGGAGATCCCGCGGAGGCGCCGAGTGAACGAAGCCAACGGCCGTCCACGATGCCTACAACCTCGCGGGAAGATGCGGAGAGGACCGGAGAGCCGCTTTGGCCGTGCTCGACTTCGTGGCTGAAGAGAAGCATTTCGGTGTCGGGAGCGCCTTTCTGTTCCTGAGTGAATTCGTAGTCGAGCACCTGGCCGGGGGAATGGTCCTCGACCGAGCTCTGGTAAGTGCTGGCGCGGCGGGGATCGCGGGGATGAAGCGCCAGAGCAACGACGGAGTCACCCAGGTCGGGAGGATGGGGGGAAATCGGGAGGAACGAAACACGATATCGGCCGTGGAAGGGATTGGGAGTGGCTTTAAGGATGGCGACGTCGTGATCCCAGTCAATCGCGACGATCATGGCCTGGAGAAGTTGAGAGGGGGCGTCGGGGCGGTCCACGAGGATGGAAGGCTGGCCGCCGTCGCGGAATGTCTGGAGAACATGGGCGGCGGTGATGAGGTAGCCGTCCTTGTTGATGAAGAAAGCGTTGCCGAAGAAAGTGTACCGATAACCGTGAGTGGTGGTGTAACTGTCCAGAGGATAGACGATAGGGCAGAGGGCGGAGGCGGGAGCGGGCTCCTCAGCAGGCCGATTGTTGGCCACGGGGGACGGAGAAATGTCTGCGGCGAAAGCTGCAAGAGCCAGAAGAACGAAGACGCGATGGAGCATTGAAGGCACGGCTAAGGGCGGCCGCAATCCCAGAGGCAGCCTGGAAAAAAGCTAACAGGGAGGGGGAAGAGAGGGGAAGGAGGGAGAAGTACAGGTGTGCCAAGAAAGGGGTTGACAAAGAGCTGTGATAGCAGTATATTCTGTCATAACAGAAATAACAGAACAATCGCAAATGACGGAATAGACCGCACGAGAGGGAGGCACATGGCAGAGACAGTGAAAAGCCCGCTGGCGCCCGTGGCGCAGAAGTTCATTTTGCATTGGGGAGAGATGGGCACGCGATGGGGCATCAACCGCACGGTGGCGCAGGTGCACGCGCTGCTGTTTCTTTCGGAGCGGCCGCTGGCGGCGGACGAGATCACGGCGACGCTAGCGGTGGCGCGGTCGAACGTGAGCACGAGCCTGCGCGAACTGCAGGGCTGGGGAATCGTGCGCGTGGTGCACGTGCTGGGCGACCGGCGGGACCATTTCGAGACGCTGAAAGACGTGTGGGAGATTTTCCGGATCGTGGCGGAAGAGCGGAAACGCAGGGAGATTGATCCCACGCTGCGGGTGATTGGAGAGTGCGTGCAGGAAGCGAAATCGGGGCCGGCGAGCGAGGCGTATATGCGGCAGAGGCTCGAAAGCATGCAGGAATTCTTGACGGCGATGAATGGATTGTTCGAAGAGATTTTGCGGATGCCGATACCGGCGCTGAAAGGCGTGGTGAAACTGCGAGGAAAAGTCGTGAACATTCTGGGGATGGGGAAGAAGACGGGTTGATCGCGCGAGGATCGAGGGACGAAATGATTTCGCTGACATCGGAATGGACGGATGGGAAAGGGCGGCACGCGAAAGGATGGCTGTTCTTCGATGCGCAGTGCGAGTTTTGCGTGAAGATTGCGCGATGGCTGGAGCCGATACTGGTGCGGCGAGGAATGGCGCTGGCGCCATTGCAAGACCCGCGAGTGGGAGCGCTGCTGGGACTGAGGCGCGAGGAGTTGCTGCGCGAGATGCGATTCATGCTGAGCGATGGGAGGCAATTTGGCGGAGCGGATGCGATTGTGGCACTGGCGCGAGAGATTTGGTGGGCAAGGCCGCTCGTGTGGATCAGCGGGGTTCCCGGAGTCACTGAGCTACTGCGGCGCGGATACCGCCAAGTGGCAATGCACCGGAATTGCGCGGCGACGCAATGCCAGGCCACCCGATCGGCGACGCGGGCTTAAGAGAGAGGAGGCCGCCAATGCATGGTTTGATTCCTTTGCTTGCCCTCCCCGCGGCCGCGACCGCAGTGGAGGCGAGGCTACCAGCATGGGCCTTTATGTGGCTGCTTGCCATAGCCATCTTTGCGGGGTGCAAATGGCGGACATGGTGGGCGGTGCTTGGGGGCGTACGAGACGCCGCAAATTGGAAACGGAGTCTGAGTTACTTTCTGTTGTGGCCCGGAATGGATGCGAGGGAATTCTTCAACCCGCTGGGGCGCGGGCGGCAAGTGTCAATTTTCGAGTGGGCCGCAAGCGCGACGAAAATCATTGTTGGAGTGGCGCTCTTCTGGGCAGGGGCGCGATTCATCTCACTCGGGCATCCGCTCCTGGGTGGATGGGCGGGCATGGTCGGCACTGTTTTGGTTCTTCACTTTGGAATTTTTCAGTTGGCTGCGTTGGTGTGGCAACGAGCAGGGCTTGCCGTGAAACCCATTATGGAGAGGCCCCTTGCGTCGCGATCGCTGAGCGAACTCTGGGGGAGACGCTGGAATCTGGGATTTCGGATGCTTTCACACCGCTGGGTATTTCAGCCGCTGCAAAAACGCTTCGGATCCGTAGCCGGAACGTTTGGTGCGTTTCTCGCTTCGGGAGTGCTGCACGATTTGGTGATCTCCGTTCCGGCTCGCGCCGGATATGGACTGCCGACTGGCTACTTTTTGCTACAGGGTTTGGGAGTTATCGCGGAGCGCTCCAGAACCGGCAAGCGGCTGGGTTTAGGCCGAAGCGTGAGAGGTTTTGCATGGACCGCGCTCATCGCGGTGGGCCCGTTGTACGTGCTGTTTCATCCATGGTTTGTGATGCGTGTCATGGTTCCGTTCGTGCGCGCGGTGGCGGGATGAAGGGAGAGATCAACCATGCCCAACAACTTTGAAGAGTGGCTGAGTTTGGCATTATGGATCGCGGCCGCCGGACATTTCATGGTGCTGGGGGCCAGTTTCCAGGTTCCGGGTCGGCTTCGCTGGAAAGAAGATTTGGCAAAGCTCACGCCGTTCAATCGCAAGCTGATGTGGGTGCATGGAGGTTTCACGGTCTACACGATCATCGCATTCGGCGTGCTGTCGCTCGTATTGCATGCAGAAATCATGCGTGGAAACCGCGCGGCGCTGGCGCTGGCTTTTTTCATTGGTTTCTATTGGATGCTGCGCATCGTGGTCGATTTTGCGTATTACTCGCATCGAGACTGGCCGAGCGGCGCGGCGTTCCGGGTTGGACATGTCCTGCTAACGTCGCTTTTCGTATTTCTCTCCGGAACTTTTCTGGGTGTGACGTTCTGGCATTGGCTTGGAGCATTGCGCACCTAGCAAGCGGCGGTTGGCGAGGCCCGTGGCGTGGGCCACGGAGATCCACGCGCAGTGCGCAGGGAACATTGATAAGCGTGGAGGATTTGAGCGTTGAAGGAGAGCCTGATGCGGCCAACAAATCTGTGGAGCTGGGAAGGAAAAGTTGGGCGAGGAACGTATCTCGGCGTGGGAGCGAGCGCGCTGGCCATCAAATTCGCTGTGGACTGGCTGGTGACCACGAAACTGTTTCTGCGGCCATGGGGATTGTGGTTTTACTGGAGGCCGTTTGGTCTGGTCCAGGGCGTATGGGAGATTTGGCCCGGGAATGAAAAGTTTGCGCTCACAATGCTGGCAGTGGCCCTGCCGTTCATTTGGCTGGGCGTAACGATGACGATGAAGCGGCTCCGCGACGCGGGGCAGCCGGTGTGGCTGGTGTGCTTGTTTTTCGTGCCCATCATCAACGGTATTTTCTTTGGATTTCTTTGTCTGATACCGGCCGCGCTTGGAGAAATCCAGAAGGAAGCGGCGCCATGGCCGGGCCCTCGCGCACTTGACCGGTGGATTCCGCAGAGCGCGCTGGGAAGCGCAGTGTTGTCCGTGGGGCTAACGACTCTTCTCGGATTGGGATTTGCGGTGGCGGGAACTGAAATTGTGAAGACCTACGGCTGGGGACTGTTCGTCGCTCTACCGTTTTGCCTGGGGATGTTTGCAGTGCTACTGCACAGTTACCATTCGCCGAAAAGTTTCGGTGATTGTATGAAGGTGGCGCTGCTGCCGATCGCGGTGCTTGGCATCGTGCTAGTGGCCTTGGCCATCGAGGGAATCATTTGCATACTGATGGCGGCGCCATTGGCGATCGCTCTTGCGGCGGCAGGCGGAGCGCTTGGGTACGGCATTCAGTCGGCGCACTGGTCGAGGAAAGGCGCGCCTGCGCTATTGTCTGTGGCGCTACTGCTGACACCGTTTTCCATGGGCCTGGAACAGACGGTTAAGCCACAGGCTTCCACGTTCGTGGTGAATTCAGCGATTGAGGTGAATGCTCCGCCGGAAGCGGTATGGAAGGAGGTGGTGGCGTTCGCGGAAATTCCTCCGCCGAAAGAAATGCTGTTTCGCGCGGGTGTGGCGTATCCGATTCGCGCAGAAATCACCGGACGGGGGCCGGGAGCGGTGCGGCGATGCGAATTTTCGACGGGAGCGTTCGTGGAGCCGATCGAGGTTTGGGACGAGCCGCATCTGTTGCGATTTGGCGTGACGGCAAATCCGGCGCCCTTAAATGAGTTGTCACCATATGGGCACATCCAGCCAGCACATCTGCATGGCTATTTCGAATCGCACCAAGGACAATTTTTGTTGACAGAGTTGCCGGGCGACCGGACGAGGCTTGAAGGAACGACGTGGTATTCGCACACGATGTGGCCGCAAGCGTATTGGCATTTGTGGTCGGACTACATCATTCACCAGATCCACATGCGCGTGCTGGAACACATCAAGCGAGAGGTTGAAGCCAGCCCGAGTAGGAATTAAATGCTGCGGGAGATGAGTAACTCATTGGGATAAGTCCCATGGCTCGGAGAATGTCGGCTCACTATGCTAGTCATGATACGAATCATCGGCTAGGTGAGCAAAGTGGGTCTATCACGGGCATCATTCAAGATTTCACGACGGTTCCTCATCGTGTTGGGAAGCATCTTCCTATTCATTCTTGTGGTCCAACTGTGGGGTTTCCAGACGGTCATGTGTCTGGAGATGAGATCGAGGGCTAGGCGATTTCCGTTGCTAAATCTCACGCCAAGGCCGCTGCCAAGTCTGGTTGTAGACGCGCGTCGTGGCACGAAGTTGCTACCCAATGGTTTTGCCTTCGAGGTTCCGTGGAGTGGCTTCGACGCGAAAAGGTCAAAGCTGTTCCCGTATGCCGCAGTGTTTGCATTTGAGTCCGGTCATGCGATCAATTTTTTTGGGTCGGATAGAATTCATGAAAATCTGTTGGCCGAGGTTCAGAAGGATTTCGGAGATTCCCAAGGGAATCTTACTCTCTTGCTCGGACCGGAGGCGACCAGGAGCGATTACGAATTCCAGAAAACGATACTTTGGGCGACACCCAGTGAGGTCCGGCCCTGGACCGGAAGGCGGGAGTCCGTTCGCGCCAGTTTCTTACTACTTCTCAAAGCAGTTGCCTCCGTCGGCGGAGAGACTGGTCTTTTTGCAGTGCAGGCGAACGGCTGGAGGGGATTTCAGCTTGACGACCCCGCGAAAGGCCCAAAACGCGTGACCCTGGAACTATACGATCCGCAGGATTTCCACGTAGAGATCGTCTTTTCTACGGCACGGGATGGAAGGGCAAAGCTCACCCAAGCTGACGTTAACCGGGTGCTGGAGACGCTTCATCGAGATGGGCACGGAGTTGGGGCGCTAGCTCAGCTTGATCCGGAAAAGGGATCGAATTAGCCCATCCTAGGCGGAGGCGG
>DATIXL010000060.1:0-3673 GCA_035518615.1 Terriglobales bacterium
GCTTCGATAATTCGCGGGTGCGTGCCGCAGCGGCAGATATTGCCTTGCAGGGATTGAATAATCTCGGCCGTAGATGGATTGGGCTTCGTTGAGAGGAGCCCTACGCTGCTCAAGATCATTCCGGAAGTGCAGTAGGCGCATTGAAATGCGCCAGCGTCGAGGAAGGCCTGCTGCACCGGATGCAGGTGTCCGTCCTTCTCGAGCCCTTCAATAGTTGTTATGGGCTTGGAGGCGGCGGCGCTGACGGGGATTTGGCACGAGCGGCGCGGCGTGCCGTCCATCAACACGGTGCATGCGCCGCACTGACCCTCGCCGCAGCCGTACTTGGTGCCCGTGAGTCCAAGTTCGTCGCGCAGGGCGGTTAAGAGAGGCGTGTCGGGGTCGCAGGAAACGGAATAGTGTTTGCCGTTGATTTCGAGTGGAATGGGCTTCGCCATAATTTTTCCTCTCGTTTGAGGATGCGTCGCCGGGAGCCGCTATTTTACCACCGGAGAATGCTGTCGCACGAGGACAGATCAGCTCCCCTGCTGCTGCAGCGACCTACGAACGGCCTCCAATTCCTTCTTCTTTTCTTCTTCGATATCGGGAAACGAGAGATTTAGTCCTTCCACTGCGTTGATGATCGCTGATCCCACAATGAGCTGCGTGAACCACTTGTTGTCGGCCGGAACCACATACCACGGAGCATGCTTGGTGGCTGTTTCTCGGATCATATCCTCATAGACGCGCTGATAGTCCTTCCAGAAAGCACGTTCCTTGACGTCGTCCATGGAAAATTTCCAGTTCTTCTTGGAATCTTCGAGGCGCTCCAAAAAACGCTTCTTCTGCTCCTCTTTGGAAACGTGCAGGAAAAACTTAAGAATGACCACGCCATTGTTTGTGAGGTAGCGCTCGAACGCGTTGATATCTTCGAAGCGGCGCTCCCAGATATCGTCGGTCAGTAGGGAATCAGGAAGCTTTTCCCTCTGCAAAACATCGCGATGGACGCGCACAACGAGGACCTCTTCGTAATAAGAGCGGTTGAAGATTCCAATTTTTCCGCGCTCGGGAATGCGGCTGTGGGTTCTCCACAAGTAGTCGTGATCGAGTTCTTCGTTGCTTGGTGTCTTGAAGGAATAGACGTCGCATCCCTGCGGGTTGACACCAGTCATGACGTGCTTGATGACGCTGTCCTTGCCGGCGGCATCCATGGCCTGGAAAAGAATGAGCAGGGCCCAGCGGTCCTGCGCGTACAGCTTCTGCTGCAAGTCGCTGAGCAGTCCTGCGCGACCGGCTAGGATTTGTTCGGCGTGCGCCTTGTCTCTCACGCCGTCGGTGTCAGCGGGGTCATAATCTTTGAGGCGAAATTGTTTTCCTTTGCTGACGCAGTAGGGCCCCGAGAGACGCGCACACTCCTTAATCTGTTTCTTGTATTTCATGCCGCTGAGTGTAGTACAGAGCGGCGCATCAAAACAGGTTTCCCAGAGCCCAGCCCAGGGCGAACAATTTGTTGTGCGCGTGGAAGAGGGAGCCGTCGGGTAATTCGAGGAAGCGGTTGAGGCGCAGCGCGTTCACGGCTACGTAGGCGCGCACTGGAACCTGCATCTCCGGGACGGTCCAGCGCAATTCGATGCCGATGGAACCGTGCAGAACGCCGTTGGTTGAATCCAGCAACACGGGCATGGTCTTCCCCAGGCAGTTTAGAAGGAGCCAGCCGGAACCCAGATCAAAAAAACCGACCGCTTGTGCAGTGCTACCGAGGGGGACGCGATATTCCACATTTGCGGCGGATACCAGATTCGCTCCGGCCGGAAGGGCGGTGTAAGTCTGACTTCCATTCGCCGACGAACTCGGAATCACGGCATAAGGGCCAAGTTCGCCGGAGCGGAGACCGCGGACTTGCGCATCGCCGGAGAAGAGACGCGCGTAGAGCGGCATGTCCCCCTGGTAGCTGCCTGCTCCACTGAACGTTGTTCGAAAAGCCCACGCGTTCTGGTGATTGAAGAGCGGATCGGAAAAGGCGTGGGCGTACTGTTCGTTCGAGCGCACAACATTCTCGTCGCCACCGAGCACGTTACCTGAGATAGAGTTCGCAACTGCGATGCGATTGCTGACCGCGTCGTGGTTCACAGAGATGCTGACTGCGCTGCTGGTGGTCTCTGCAACGAGATTGGGTGACGGCAGGCCCGTCAGCGACGGAGGGAGAACGATCGAGTAGTCCGTGTTGGAACGTGAGAACCCGTAATCGACGGATAGGGTGTTGGTCGGCGTTAGCAGGTAGCTCCAAACTGCATTGAGTCCGTTGCTCTGCGAGGTGTAGAAGGGCCCTTTGAGGCTGCTTACGAAACGTGGACGCAGCACATTGTCAAAAAGCGAGATGGCCAGCGAACTGCGGGAGCCGAGGAAGCCTTCCATAACGAGACCGAGGACTAGCTGCAGGCTATCGGGCCCGCCATCGAGCTGTGTGGAAAGCAGCTCTTCGCGCTGCAGCAAGTCGAAAAGTGAGTAGGCAATTCCTAAGGTGTTGCCTAATTGCCCATGTTCCCCGGAGAAGGATGCACGTTGTTGACCAGCTTCGGAAACGCGGATGGTCACATCCGCGGTATGAGTAACGTCGTTCCTTTCGACGCGAATGTCTTCTTTGTGAATTTGGTGAAAGTAGCCGGTCCTGGTGAGCCGCGCGAGGCCGTTTTCAAGGCCACGCTCATCAAAGGGCTGACCCTCCTGCAAGCCAACGCGGCGGCGCAGATACCGGTCGCTGAAACGATGCTGGCCGCGGAACTCGATGTGCCGTACAAAAAGAGGCAGCGCGTCGCTTGGAGCGATTCGGACGCGCACTTCATGGGTGACTGGATCCATTGTGCGAGATGCCTCGATGCTGGCCTGCAAGCGCTCGCCAAGGTGCTTTGGATGAGAGGCCGCGACCCATGCATGGCGCAGATCTTCGATTGTTTTTGCAGAGTACGTCGAGCCGGCCTGACCGTCCGAGAACGCAAGAAGCTTCTTCGCATGTTTTCCGGCAGCTTCCGCGAGCTCGGGCGAAATCACCACAGATTTGACGCGGTACTTTGGGCCGGCTTCGATGGGCACGGAAACCACCAGGCACTGCGAGGTCTTGCGAAAGGGCCACGGAATCCATCGGCTTGGAGTTTTCTCGTAGACGGCAGTCCGGGCATCGCCGATCCGCGCTTCGGGGAAACCGTTGTTTTGGTAGTAGGTCAGAAGCCTTGCGCGATCCTCCGCGAACCCCTCGCGCGTGAACACCCCTTTACCGCGCCAGGAGGGGAAGAGACCCCCTGGGGCGCCGCGATGCATTTCGCGGCGCAGCATGCGTGCCGACACCTCCGGATGCCCAATGAAATCAAGCCGCCCAACCGGTACGTGCGGGCCGTCGTTGATTTCATAGCGCACAGCCACGGTGCCGTTGGAGGACTCTCGGCGCCGCATTAGCACGTGCGATTCGGGATGGCCCAATTCCACGAGCGCTGATTCGATGACTTTTGCAGTGTGGTCGAGCTTGAAGTCGTTTGTGGGTTCGCCCAATCGAGGAGTCAACTGTTTTTCAGCGAGCATCTTCTCGATTTGGGAGCTGGAGAGTAGCCGCGATCCGGCATATTCGACTTTGACGAGGTAGGGATTTTCTTCGACCTGGAACAAAAGTCGTACACTCGGCAGTGTTCTCCCGCCGGGGAAA
>DATIXL010000061.1:0-2114 GCA_035518615.1 Terriglobales bacterium
GCGGCTTTCGGAGCGGACGGCGAATTTCCTGGGCGAGCGCGAGTTCGCGCTGATCAAGCCGGGCGCGATTTTGCTGAACGCGGCGCGCGGCGGATTGGTGGACGAGGAATCGCTGCTCAGGGCCCTTGCAAGCGGGCGGCTATCAGGAGCGGGGCTGGACGTGTTCGCACAAGAGCCGCTGCCGGCGGGGCATCCGCTGACGGCGCTGCCGAACGTGGTGCTGACGCCTCACTGCGCCGGCATCACGCCGGAAGCATTGGAGGCGGGACTGCGGATGGCGGTGGAGAATATCTGGCGTTTCGCGGAAGGGCGTCCGGAGCATGTGGTGGGGCGGTAGAAGCGGCTGCCCGGGCAATCAGTCAGTTTGAGATTTCTGCTGCGGCAGCTCAGGACTAGCTACTTTCCGTCGCAAAATGGGGCGCTCTGACCCGCGCCAATCGAGCGCCAGTCGGAGTGTTCGGTGCCAGAACATTTACTATTGATCCTGTTCTGGGGTGCCTGCACAATAGGGCATGACGCGACGCAAACAGGCACAACGGACTCTCTGGGAAGGTGTGGTGGAGGAAGATGTTCGGGCGCTGTACGAGCCGTGGATGATCGAAGCCGACAGATTTCTGGAGGACGAGTCACTCATCGATGGCGTGTTTGCGGCGCAAGGCGAACGGCACGAGCACAGCGCTACGAAAGGCCGCTCGCAGACACCCGCCGAGATGGTATTGCGTCTGCTGTTGCTCAAGCACGTGCGCAACTGGAGTTTCGACACGCTGGAGCGCGAGGTGCGGGCCAATCTGGTCTACCGGGATTTCACGCGGATCGGGATGGGAAAAGTGCCGGACGCCAAGACACTGGCGCGCATCGCCCAGGCATTGGGCGGGGAAGTGATCGCGGAACTGCATCGGCGTCTGGTCGAAATCGCGCAGGAAGAAGGCGTGATCCAGGGGCGCAAACTGCGCGTGGATACGACGGTGGTGGAGACGAACATACACTACCCCACGGATTCGAGCCTGCTCGGTGATGGTGCGCGGGTACTGACGCGCACGATGAAGAAGATCGAAACACGAGCGGGTCGACTGAAGCGCAAGGTGCGCAACCGCATGCGGAGTATTAGCAAGCGCGTGGTTGCGATTGCGACGGCCAGCCGTCACAAGGGCCCGGAAGGGGAGGCCAAGCGGAAGAAGCAGTATCGGGAATTGTTGCGCTACTCGCGCCAAATTCTCAACGACGCCAAACGGGTGATCGCGGAAGTAGAAGAGATGTCCGGCAGAAAGAAGAAGCGGTTGAGCGGACTGGTGGAGCACTTGGGGGAGATGGCAGGCCGTGTACGGCAGGTGGTGAAGCAGGCCAAGACACGGGTCTTCGATGGCATCACGCAGTTGCCAGGCAAGATCGTAAGCCTGTTTGAACCGCACAGCGAAATTATTCGTAAGGGCAAGGCCAGTAAACCGACCGAGTTTGGAAAACTTGTGCAGGTGCAAGAAGCCGAGAACCAAATCATTACGCATTACGATGTGTTCGATCAGAGGCCGAGCGACCGCGAGCTCTTGTTAGGAGCGGTAGAGACGCATGAGCGGGTTCTCGGCCGATTGCCACGCCTGGCGACGGCGGATGCGGGGTACTATTCGCGGGCGCAGGAGCAAGCCGTAGAGCAGAAGGGCGTGAAGTGGGTGGCGGTGCCGAATCGCAACACAAAAAGTGCCGAACGGAAAAAGAAGGAACACAGTCGGTGGTTTAAGAAAGCGCAGCTCTGGCGCACGGGATGTGAGGGCCGCATCAGCGTGCTGAAACGGCGCCACGGGCTGAGCCGCTGTCGCTATCGCGGAGCGGAAGGGATGAAGCGATGGGTAGGCCTGGGTGTGATGGCGGATACGTTGATCAGCATGGGAAATGTTCTGGCAGCCCGGACATAGATCCGTGGCACCCGGCCTCGCGCCTACGAGCGCGAGAGGCCGAAAGCGCCACCGGAGCATCGCCGAAAAGTCACGGGAACTACCTGGGCTCTTCAGAAATGCCCATTTTGCGACGGAAAGTAACTAGCAGCCGTAGAAGTATTCTTTTCCAAAAAAAGAAATCAATAGAAAATGACGAAAAGGAGCGACGATCGTGCAGATTATGAC
>DATIXL010000062.1:0-6229 GCA_035518615.1 Terriglobales bacterium
CCCGCGAAAGGCACGCCCAAGAAACTGGTGCATAAGATTGAGGCAGGATCATTGGCGGCCGTTCCTGGCGACACGCTTTATTACGCGGGCCAAAAGGAGTTGCGCGACGGGGTAAAAAAAGCTTTGGGGCGCGCGAAGAAAGTCGCCATGCAATATTCGCCGAAAAACGCCATTCCTTATGTGGCGATGGTAGACGCCGGAACTATTGAACTGGTGCGCGGCTGTGGAGCGAAGGTGGTCAGCTCGGCAGACCTGGTACAGAAATATGAGGCTTGCTGGAGCAAGGAGCAGTTGGAGTCGCACTTAGCGGCAGGCAAGGCCATCGACCGCATCATCAGCGGGGCGTTCGAATATGCGGCGAAGTGCGTGCGCGAGAAGAATCCGCTCACGGAATACGATGTGCAGCAATGGATCGCGCAGAAGTTTGCGGAAGCGGGAATCATGACGGAAGAAGGTCCGGACGTGGCGGTGAACGCGAATGCCAGCGACCCGCACTACGGCCCTACGAAGGAAAAATCTTCGGCGATTCGCGAAGGCGATCTGATTCTGCTGGACGTGTGGGGCAAACAGAAGACGCCCGGGAGCGTTTATTACGACGTGAGTTGGGTTGGCTACATGGGCGCGAGCGTGCCGGAGAAATATGCGAAGGTATTTAGGGTGCTTGGAGAAGCGCGCGACCGTGCTGTGGACTTGATTCGTTCCAGTGTCAAGGCCGGCAAGCCGCTGCAGGGTTGGCAGGTGGACAAGGCAGCTCGCAGCGTGGTGGAGAAAGCTGGGTACGGCAAGTATTTTTTTCATCGTACAGGACACAATATTGGGACCAGCGTGCATGGCAACGGCGTCAATATGGATGGGATGGAGACACACGACGACCGGCACTTGATTCCCGGGACCTGCAATTCCGTGGAGCCGGGGATTTATTTGCCGGAATTTGGAATGCGCACGGAAGTGGATGTGTACGTAGACGAAAAGGAAGCGCGGGTAACAGGAGCGGTGCAAACGGAGATTTTGCCGCTGCTGGCCTGAGTTTGGTAGAGCAAAAGAAGAGCACAGACAGGAGTGTCTGTGCCACGAGATTACGAAGCACATGAGCGAAGAGACGAGTCAGGCAGTTCAGGAACCCGTGGTGCAGGAGCCACCGACGGCGCGTGCGTCAAAAGAACCTCGCGAGGCGCGGGCGTTGGGTTTGGCGATTGCGGGATGGTTCTTGCCGGGCTTGGGCCATGCGCTGCAGCGCATGTGGGGACGCGCCTTGATTGTGTTCGGCGGCGTGGGCTTGCTGGTCATTTCTGGCGTGGCGATGCGCGGCAACATTTTTGTATCGCGGGGCACCGATGCATTTGACACGCTGGGATATTTGGCCGACCTGGGTACGGGAAGCTTCTATTTCGTGGCGCGTGGCATGGAGCATAGCGGGGCGGACGTTTCGCATGCGAACGGAGATTTTGGGACGAGGTTCCTGGCCACAGCGGGAGTGTTGAATCTGCTGGCCGCGCTGCACGCGTACGAGGCGGCCAGAGGGCGGAAAGCGTGAACGGCATGCATCCGTTGATGCTTACCCATTTTCAGGCGTTCTTGTTGTTTGCCGCGGTGATTTCCGTGGCTTTTGGTTTTTTGGGCCGCCGTCAGCCGAAGGACCGTGTGAAGTACATTCTGTGGTCGTTCTTTTTATTCCTGCTTGTCGGAGTGGGGATTGGCTGGGCAATGTATCCGTTTTCGCGCTGAGGTGGTCTGGTGATATGACCACCACAGAAGAGCCTGCCGACATTCTCGATAGAGATTCAAAAGACGCGAATTTTGTTGGACTGTGTCGCGCTTGGCGGCAGTTGCGTTGCAGCGGCGGATTATTATATGGTGGCCAGACCAGTAGACCGATTCTGCCTGACTCTCGCTCTGAGCCGGCCCGGCCTGGCGAGCCTTTGTGACGTCCCCGCGCCCTCGTCTCGCAGTGGAGAACCAACATGTACAGATTGGTGCAGACCTCCCGTCTTTACGAACAAATCGTACAGCAGATTGAAGATTCGATTCGCAAAGGAACGCTGAAGGCCGGAGATCAATTGCCGGCGGAGCGTGAATTGGCAGAACAATTCGGCGTGAGCCGGACGGCAGTGCGCGAGGCGGTGAAGGCACTTCGCGAAAAAGGCTTGGTGGAGGCCTACCCCGGCCGCGGAACGTTTATCACCAGCGAGACATCCAACACGATCCGCATCACGCTGGACCGCATGATCCGATCCGGGCAACTGCAAGGGACTCTGCAACTCGTGGAGGTGCGCGAAATACTGGAGCCGGAAATTGCCGCCTTGGCGGCTACGCGCGCGAATGAAGAGTCGCTGAAGGAGATGCGCCAGGCGGTAAAACGGATGGACACATCGCGGGAGGATCCGGAAGCCTATATCGAAGCGGATCTGGATTTCCATCTGGCGTTGGCGGAGGCCTCCGGCAATCCGGTCATTTTTTCACTGATCGACTCCATTGTCGCGGTGTTGCGCGAGCAGCGAATGCAAATTTTCAAGATGGATGGCGGGCCGACTCGCGGCCAGTATCACCATAAGAAAATTCTGGAGGCGGTGGAGCATCGCGACGCTTCGGGCGCCAGAGAAGCGATGCGCGCACATTTGCGGCAGGTGGGGGAGGATTCCGCAAGCCCGCCGGCGCGATAGGATTGGAATTTTTCGCGAACAGAGTTAGGAGCAACTTTGATGGCGAAGCTAGGATTTGTGGGACTCGGGGCGATGGGCGGGGCGATGGTGAACCGGCTGCTCGACAAAGGGCACGCGGTTACCGGGTACAACCGCACGAAGAGTAAAGCGGAGCGGCTGATCCAGAAAGGAATGAAATGGGGGAATTCCCCGCGCGAGGTTGTGGCGGCGTCTGACATCGTTTTTTCGATGGTGACGAATTCGGCGGCGCTGCAGGCGATTGTGGAAGGACCGGACGGAATTCTAGCGGGGCTGACTGCGGCGAAACTTTACGCGGACATGAGCACGGTGAGTCCGGAGCACAGCCGGGCGGTAGCGCAGAAGGTGAGCGAAAAAGGGTCAGACATGGTGGATGCTCCAGTGTCTGGAAGCGTCATTACGCTGCAGCAGGGCAATCTTTCGGTGATGGTGGGTGGACGGAAGGAGACGTTCGAGAAGCTGAAGCCGGTATTGCTCGATATCGGGCCCAAGGTGACGCATGTCGGCGGTAACGGGCTGGCGTTGGTGATGAAGATTGCCACCAATTTGAGTCTCGCGGTGCAGATGCTGGCGTTCTCCGAGGGCGTGCTGCTGGCGGAGAAGAGTGGAATTTCGCGAGCCGTGGCGGTTGAAGTGCTCGCGAACAGCGCGATTGCGTCGCCAATGATCAAGTATCGCGGGCCGTTTGTGGTGGACCTGCCGAAAGAGGCATGGTTCAACGTCAACATGATGCAGAAGGACATGCTGCTGGCGATGGAGTTGGGCCGGAAACTGGACGTCTTGCTGCCCACCACAGCGGTTTCCAACGAATTTCTGACCGCGGCGCGCGCTATGGGACTGGCGGAAAAGGATTTCGCAGTGATGTTTGATGTGCTGGCGCACATGTCCGGGGTGAAACGATGAGCAAAACGGCGGATCGCGAAAGTTTTCGCTCCGGCCGACACACTGAAACACAGGCCAGTATTCAAGTTGAGAAAAGAGTGCGACACAGATAAAATTTAGTGAGTGGCAGGGCCACAGGTTTATCCTCTCTTCAGGGCCGAGGTAGCTCAGTGGTAGAGCAGCCGATTCGTAATCGGCAGGTCGTGGGTTCAACTCCCACTCTCGGCTCCATTTCCTTGTTGTGTCCGACCCGGACACATGCGTAACACTTCGTACCTAAGACATGGGTAACACTTTTGGGCCAAACGGATTTTCGAGTGGTTCGAGCACTCGTGTCTCCAGATCGAAGTATCCCAGATCATAATCCATAAAACTCACCAGCCAAATGTCGTCATGAACTTCTTTGACGCCGACGGCCTGCCCGGCAAAGACCTGACTGAAATTGATTTTCTTTTTCCCCAGACAAATGCGCCCGCAACGGGTCACCACGATGGTTTTGTCGTGGAGGGGATAGTCGATGTCCGGCAATCCGGTGTAGGGTCGTGTGGACGGCTGATAGACTTCGGCCGGACACTTCATGGCCAGGGCTTCATGAGGACGTTCGTTATTGAAGACATCGATGAACTTGTCGAATCTGGCCTGCTGCTGCAGAAAATTCCGGGCGGCCGGCTTAGTGGCCTCTTTCTTCAGCGTGAGATGCATTCGTTCGTGGCGGCCGTTTTGTTGCGGGTGACCCGGCTTGATCCGTTCGATGCCAATGCCCAGGCGCAGCCACCATACCGCGAGTTTGCTTAGGTTGAACAACGCATGAGCAGAAGCGAAAGGAACGCCGTTGTCGCTGCGGATATTGGCAGGCAGGCCGCGCTCTTTAAAAAGCCTTTCAAACACAGTAAAAGCATAGCTTTCTTTGGTGGAAGAAAGCGCCTCGCAGGTCAGCAGATACCGGCTGGCATGATCGGTGACCGTCAGCGGGTAGCAGTAGGAATGATTCCCCAGCAAGAACTCGCCCTTGTAATCGGTGCACCACAGTTCGTTGGAGCGTTGGCCCAACGATAAAACGGTTCCTTGAGCGCAACGACGTGCACGGCCGCGGCGCTCGACCAGGCCATGGCGATCCAGTACCGCATGGATGGTGCTCTTTGCAGGAATCGCAATGCCGGAGAACCGGCGCAACAGTCGTTCTTTGATTTTTCGCGCACCCCAGCTGGGGTGCTCACGCTTCACGTTCAGGATGAAGTTCTCGACCTGAAACGGAAGTTGGTTGGCGTAGCGATACGGACGTCGGCTTCTGTCCGTAAGTCCCTGAATCCCGCATTCCTGATAGCGATCGAAGATCTTGTAGCCAGTCTTGCGGGAGATCCCAAACTCCCTGCAAAGCTCGGCCATCGCCTCGCCGGCTAGCCGGCGAGCCACAAACTGCATCCTCTCGTCTGTCACCGAACACTCCTTCCAAGGCATCTTTCCCTCCCTTCATGGGAGGAAAGTGTTACCTATGTGTCCGGTACAATGTGTCACCTATGTCTCAGGCCGCTCATGTGGTTCAAGTATTTCCATTTCTCGCCATTAGGCTGGCTTGCTAGCGCTGTCTAGCGGCTTTCGGCTCGTTTCTTTGAGGGGCGCAATTTCCGCCTCGCCAGAACCCTCAGCTTGCTTGGCGAAGCAAGCAGGCAAAACTGATCGTGCACCTAACTCATATTGAACGCTACCCTGGAAGGCTCCGTAGCATGGCCGCTTGATTGTCCCCGTAAGCGGACGTCGCAACGGTAAAGGGCGGCTCGGGCGGGAGCCGCCCTTTTTCTTGTTCCGTGTGTCATTCTGAAGCGGGCCGACGAGCAATCAGGAACTGCTCGGTGCGAAATCGTGCCTGGGGTCGAAAATCGCTTCGGCCTGGACCCGGTGGAAGATCTGCGCCGCTGTAAACAAACCGGTCGAGACCGCTGTTCATTGGTCAATGCCTACCTGTCTGCCAGCAGAAGCCGTTTGTGAATAGAAGTAACGACAGTACTTATGCAGCACTCTCTGATCCAAGTACTCCGGACCGAGGGGGATACTGCCTTGGTCAAGCAAAAGGAGTTGAAGCCTTGCCGTTCCCCAAAGGCTGCAGGATAATTTTGCAGATGGCCTTGACACGGCCAGCCCTCAACCATGAATTGCCCTTCATGCGGCCATGAGAATCCCGCTCTTGCCGAACGCTGCTCTAAGTGCGGCAAGCCCTTTTCTCGTCCGGAGGATAATCAAACGCTCGGAGATTTCGACGGCAAATCCTCATCCAAACAGGACGAGAAGCCAGAGCGCACGAGGGTGCCACGGACGAACGCCGGAGGAGCAAAAGAGCCTCCACAAGGTGGAGGCGGCGCGGCACCGCTTAGCGAAAAGTGGAGAGATCCGCAGGTCATAAGTAAAACGCCATCGGGAGTCGGGCCAAATGCTCCCGGATCCGAAGAAGGCGTGGATGATGGAACGGTCATCGACGAGGAGCCATCCGCCGCCAACCCAACCGGATCGCCGACGAGCTCGAGTCGACGGTCGTCACTGAGCTATAACCTGTCCGGGATCTTGGAACCGGGAATGGATCTTGGGCCGAGATTTCGGATTGAAAAGCTGCTCGGCGAAGGAGGAATGGGAAAAGTCTACAAGGCGTTCGATAAAGAGCTAGGACGGACCGTTGC
>DATIXL010000063.1:0-21082 GCA_035518615.1 Terriglobales bacterium
GGTGCCGTCGTGATTGTTGTGAAGGAGCATGGCGTGAGGAGGAGATTCCTTGCCTTTGAGGGCGTCGAAGGTGGACCCATTGAGGAGATAGATGTCGAGCCAGCCGTCGTTGTCGTAATCGAGGAGAGCAACGCCGGAACCGGGAGTTTCGAGGATGGTCTTCTTTTCCAGCGATCCCATGCGGTGATGGAATTTGTCCAACCCCGACGACTTTGTAATATCCAGAAAAATCACCGGGGCGCCGTCAACGAATCCTCCAGCGGTGATGGGTCGCGAGAGCGCGTCTTTTACAGGCGCGTGAGCCGCACCCGTACTGATGCCCGCGTTCTGCCCGGCCTGTTGTCCAGTTTGTCCCGGATTTTGCCGCGCGGAAAGCTGAACCTTTGCGAGAGCCAGGGAGGTTCCCAGAAGTAAAACCGAGTACCACCACCTGAAGGCCTTTTTTTGAGAGTAATTATGCACGCAGTCTCCGAATTCTCATTATGCCGAATCCGGCGGACGGTGCAATGCTTAGCGCGATTCTCAAGAAAACTCGCAGCCCAGTTGGCTCCGCGTGCTCGATTGTTTTGCAGCGAGTTTCATGAACGGGCGGAGCCTATTCGCAGCGCAAAGCGGCGAGGGGGTCCACTTTCGTGGCCCTCAAAGCTGGGAAGTAGGAGGCGATCACTGCAACGCCTGCCATGGCTACGGTTACGCTCACGAGAGTGACGAGGTCATAGGATGGAACCTGATAAAGTGCGCTCTGGAGCAGCCGACCGAGAGCCAAAGAAGCAGGAACCCCGATCGCGATGCCCACGGCAGTGATCTTCAGCCCCTCTGTCAGGACTAGCCTCAGAACCTCCCTTCGATCCGCCCCGAGCGCCAGACGAATGGCCATTTCGCGGGTGCGCTGGCTTACCGAATAGGAGATCACGCCGAAAATTCCGACAGCAGTGAGGACAAACGCAAGTCCAGCGAAAATCCAGACGATCACGTACGGGAAACGGATGGAGCCATAGGTTCGAGAGACCCGGTTCTCCAGGGTATCCACATCGCCCAGGGGAAGCTCTCGATTGATGGAATGCAAGGCTTCACGCACTGAGGGGACGATCCCAAGGGGCTCCCCCGCAGTTCTGATGTCAAACTCCAGAACAGGAATGGGCTGCTGCAAGAGGGGGACAAAGATCTCGGCTCGATTTTCCCGCTGTCCCGGGTACTTCACGTCCTTTACGACACCCACAATCTCGAGCGGCGCCGAGGCGCCGCGCGACTGCTCGTCATACACCTGAGTGAAGGGAATCAATAGATGGCCAATGGGATTTGCATTTGGGAAGTAGCGATGAACCAAAGTCTCATTAATTATCGCCACTCGGGGAGAGGCTTGATTATCCGCATCAGTGAAATCACGGCCTTGAATCAGAGGCGTTCGCATCGTTTGGAAATAGCGGGGCAGGATTTTGCAATATGTGGCGCTCGGTTCCTGCTCGGGAGAGGAGGGCGCGGAGCCTTCCGGATTGAACAGGAGCTCATCATGAACCCAATCGCCGGATGCCGACACAACTCCAGGCAAGGCGCGAATCCGTTCGATGGCGGCTTGAAAGAACTCCGCCTGCTGGGCCGGCGTTGAATACTGATAACGCGGCAACGGTACTGTGACCGACAAAACATTGTGCGGATCAAAGCCCACGTCAATTCCCAGGACGTTTACAAACGTCCGAATCAGCAGCCCTGCCACCACCATCAGCACCATCGCCAGGCACACTTCCGAAGCCACGAGCCCATTTCTCAAGCGCCGGCCGCCAGCCTCCGCAGTAACAGATGCACCGCTCTCTTTCAGCGGCTCGTTCAAATCCATCCTCGAAGAAAAGATTGCGGGGACCAGACCAAAGATAAGCCCCGTTAAAAGCGCGAGACCCAGACAAAACGCAAGGACTTCACCATTCAGGCCGATCCATTGCGCCCCAATGACCGGAAAGTAGCGGGCGCACCCATAAGCCAGAAACTGGACGCCTGCATAGGAAAACAACACTCCTGCTAAGCCTCCCAGTAAGCCGAGCAGAACGCTTTCCGTCAGCAGTTGCGAAACCAGCCTGGCGGCACTTGCTCCCATTGCCATCCGCAAGGCAATTTCCTTGCGGCGCGTGGTGGCGCGTACGAGCAGGAGATTGGCAACGTTCACGCAGGCAATCAGCAGGACCAGAAGCGCGGCAATCGAGATAATGATTAGTGGCGTGGCGATATGCCGATGGTATGCGCCATGCAGGGGTTCAACCTTGATTCCCCATCCTTTGTCAGCGTCGGGATATTCTACGGCGAGCCGCCCGGCAATCGTATCCATTTCGCTCTGCGCCCGGCGCAACGTAACCCCCCGCTTCAATCGTGCCATGGTCTGCAAGTCGCGCGACGCGCGCCCCGCCTCAGTCCAGCGGTCAGCCGGCAAAGCCAGCGGGGTGATGACGTCCAACACCTCATCCCAGATGAAATAAAAGTTTCGAGGCATTACCCCGATGACGGTGTAGGACGCATCATCCAGCTGAATGGTCTTTCCAAGGACGTCCGCCTTACCGCCAAATTGCCTTTGCCAAAGCCCATACCCAAGGATCGCCACTTTTTCCCGGCCGGGCTGCGCTTCCTCCTTTGTGAAGCTTCTTCCGAACTCGGGCTGGACGCCGAGGAGCTTGAGCATGTCCACGGACAATTCTGCGCCTTCCAGGCGTTCGGGTGGATTCCCGCTCGTCAGGTTATAGGAGTGAAAGAGGTAATATCCCACTTCCTGAAAAACGGAATTCTGTCTCTGGATATCGGAGACATTCGGTGCGGAAACTCCCGCCTGCACGTACTGGCTCCTCAACATGCGCCACTGCCCGAGCCCGACAAGCTGTTCGGGTTCCGGATAGGGAAGCGGCCGGATGATTACGGCGTCCACGAAACTGAAGATGGATGTGTTCGCGGTTATGCCCAAAGCAATCGCGAGCGCGGCAACAATGGTGAAAGCGGGCCTCTTGACCAGCATCCTCAGCGCATAGCGGATGTCCTGCCAGAGATTACTGAGCATTGTTTATTCCTCGCCCAAATACAGCGGCCGGTTGGGCATTTTGGCGAAATTTGAAGGTGCGACGAGATTGCCTTCAAGATTCTGGGATGAGAGCGTGAATGAGTCCCTTCGGGAATCTGGAAATGCTTGCGACACGCCGCTCCCATGCCCGCTCCAGGCGCCAATTCTGGCGGGCCTTCGTTTGCCGTGCAAGCGGTTTCAGACTGATTCTACGCCGCGTGACTGTGACGGCGCTCATTCCGGCGGGGCGGGAACCTTGTTCTTTGAGCTAGCCACGATTCGCAACGTAAAGATTTCATGAGGCTTTAAAGAAATATCCACGGAAGAACCGGTCACAGGAATCTCTTTTTGATTTTCCTCAGCCGCATTGTCGAGCCAGGCGTGTTCCAGGTGGAAGAGTGGAAACGAGAGCTGAGCGTTCGCAGACTCGCCGCCGACTTCAAGCAGACGGATGATGGTTCCCTCACCGTCATTGGCTGCTTTCCAGTTTTCTACGGCGACATCCGGCGAGCTGATTTCCATGAAGCTTGTCGCGACAGGAGCCAGTGGACGGGCAGGATTATCGAACTTGTCTTGGCTGACGACCTTTTGGGCCTCGAGAGGCGTCATAGCTGACCGGCCCAAACGCGCCAGATCGCCAGCCGGGAGCGCCGAGCCGCTCGTGAAGACATAGCGGAACGTGAAGTCGCCGCCCTGTTCACCGCGATAATTCGTGTGCCAGTAGTTGTTCAAGGCATAAGAAAAAACTGTCGAGCTTTTGGCTGCGAACGCTTTGGGCCATGTCCCACGGTTGATATCGCCGAGAGTAATCAGCGGGGCGTCCACCGGAACCAGGGCAACGCTCACATCGTCATTGGACACTTTGACCCAATGCCGCACAGAGAACCATTCCACTCCCGCTCCTTCGAGGAGGTCGCGCGCCGGGTTCACCCATCCGTTCTGAATTTCATAGGAAAACCCCGGTTTCTGTACGTTGAAGGGAAACGCGAAGTAGACCGCCTCCTTGTCGTGCACAACGTCCTTTGTAAACCGATTCACAAATTCGATCTTTTTCGCGTTGTCGAACAGCATGATTTCAGTCCGAATCAACGGGGTGTGCAGATCCTTCGATTCCACGGTCAGGATTTGTCCGTACGGAGTCTTTTGAAGTCCAATCGTGTGTCCGCCCGACGAAGGGTGGATCGTAAGATTCGCAAGTGGGAGAGACTTTTGCAGATATACAATCTGGGTCTCCCGCTCGCCTCCACCGGTAACATATAGATACTGGTTGAGCTTGTACGGGCTGGCCGAATCCACCAATTCCCGGTTCAGCTGTTTATCGAAGACGCTTTTGACCGCGCCCGAATCGGGGTCAACTTCAACGCGATAGAACGCGTTCTCCATGCGCTCGGCTGTTTGCGGTTTCTCGACGCTCAACGCTGGCGTACCTGTCTTCTCTTGGATGAGCTGGTAGCACTTGAATCCCATCGCGGGAACATCCTTTGCCAGGAATCGAACGCGTGAATACCCGTTACCTTTCCGGAGAACTTCGAGAGGCAGCGGCTGCGTCGAACTAAAGTCGCTGACCGCCATGCCATCGTCGAGATCTAGCGAAACCAAGCCGTCGCGACGCCAGCCGAGAGTGTTGAAAACCAGAAGCGTATCTGAGGGCATGTGAATTTCGTCGGCGATCTGCGCAAGCGAACGCTCGACTAGCGAATTAACCTCCTCCTGCCCATCTCGCGCGTAGTCATCCTTCACCTCAAGTTGATGCCTCGCTTCCTCGCTGTCCGACCGATAGACCGAGTCCCACGAACCAAACGTGTGCTCTGCATAAAGGAGCAAATCCTGCCACATTTTTGCGATGGAATCGCGAGGCGATGCCAGGTTTGGATCGAGGAATGTGGCGACCGTTGAGAGCTTCTCTGCGCTCAATGCGCGTTCCTGATCGTTTCTGTCAATCGCTGTATATTTGGCGTCGGCGCCGACCCCATCCTCCCAATACGGGCCGCCATCGCCCGTTACTGTCGGCAGTTGAGAGCCGTAAGCCTGCTCAATATGCTCAAAATATTCAGGAAATGTTGCGATGACCAATTTCGGATAGGCGTATAGCGAATTCCATTGTTTGACGAATTCGGTTTCGCCGAGTTGCAGGTCGGTATTCTCAAACTGGCTGCCGTACATCAAAACCGTGTCGGGAACGTAGTTGGCCGGTGCAAACTGTTCCAGAAAAGTGGGGAGCCCTTGCTCGCAATTCGCGATTTGCGGCGGCAGTCCGCAAACGAACAACATCTGCGAATATTGCCGCGTGTAAGCCATCAAAACTTTTGCGCCATCGGGGCCCTGCCACCAAAACGGTGATTTGGTATTCCAATTGCCGTACAAAAGAATGGGCGCTCGGTCGCTGTTGGCGGCTTCGGCGAAATATTTCAGTCCGAGGGCGCTAAGAACGGAGGGATAGGACCAGGTTGTGCTGGGCACGTCCGTGATGTTGGCATAATCAAAAGGCACGCCATCCTTGCGGTGCAGAAACGCAGTGTAGTCGGTGGAACGGATAAGCTCCTCTAGACTCGCGTATCCGGTCAGAAGATTTGCATACTGCGCGGGAATCTGGATCTTGCCTTCACGAGCCAAATCGAAAAATTGCTTCTTTGCAGCTGCGTTACGAGTCGCAAGGTAATTCTGGACGACCCACGATCCATCCAGACTGAAGCGCATCGCGGGATGCTGCGGAATATAGTCGAGCAGCTTGTCTATATTTCGGCTCTGCACCTCGGCGACCTTGGCCTGAAAATCGGTGTAGCCAATGTCCAAATGCGCGTGGGGAACGAAATCAATGGTCCATTTTCGGGCTGGGGCGAATGGCTGCTCAGTGTGCAGCGTTTTCCCGTTGACTTTGAGCGAGATGCTCGCTTTTCCGGGTCCAATCGTCCCCGGAACTTCAAGAGAAAACCTTTGTTCACCAAAATCCTGGGGTTTGAGCGCGGCATGAAAGTGCTCGTCGCCGATTTCGAGCTGAACATCGCCGCGAATCACCTTTTCAGCCGTGCTCACCGTGACATTCGTCAATTCGTAGAGGTGATTGTCTTTTTCTCGGAAAAACACCGTAGGAGTGACATTCACGGAAGGCGGCATCCGTGAAGGAGGCTCTTGAGTCAGACTCAGAGCATCATAGATCAGATAGGTTTCGCCGGGAGGGCTGGATGGGTCGTCCATCGCAGTGAGGGCCAGACGATTCTGCCCAGGAACAAAAAGCGAAGCCGGTAACTTGATCTCGAGCCTGGCTTCGGCATAGATGGGCGAGTCGAATCCGCCGTCACCTGGATAATCGCTTGGATGCCGATGCACGTAATACATCCCCTTTTTCCCGTTCACATCCAGGAGCAGGTCGGGATAGCGACGGCTGTTCAGTACCAGCGATATCGTAAGCAGATAAACACCACTGGGCCGCTGCGGCATCGCGAAAAGGATGGTGTAAGGAAAGGTATGCATCTTCAGTTCTATATTCTTTGAACCGGGTTGATAAGCGGGCCACTCGCTGGGATTGCTCTGCCCGACGATGTAGCTCACGCGGAAGTCCGGCTTATCAAAATTCAACTTGTGGCTGAACTCGTTGGAGGAGTGGTCGAATTGCCCGATTTGCCAGATGACGTTCTGCGCGCGAGCGGCCCCTGCGACCAGGCTCAAAGTTACCGTCAGGCTCGTCATGCAGACGAATTTGCATATGCGCTGTGGCTTCATACCGGCTCCTGTGCGTGCGATACTACCGCATATTTGAAATGCATTTGTTCGAATGAAATTCTGTTTTGGCTCGCACACCCTGCCGGAGATTCCGGCTTCAGACGCATCGATCCTTTCGCCACTCCACACTCGGCTGGAGTTCGTGTAAAGTGAATTTATTGACGCTGGTGAAGCAGGTTGGCATAGCCAAATGAATCCGATTCAGTTATTTGCTCTCACGCTCGGCACCGGATTTTCCTCCGGTCTCAACCTCTACGCCACTGTTGCAACGCTGGGCCTGCTCCAGCGTTACGGCGTCGTCCATCTTCCTCAGCCGCTCGCGGTCCTCTCCCATCCTCTCGTGATCGGCATCGCCATAGCACTTTACTTGATCGAGTTTTTCGCAGACAAAATCCCTTTTTTCGACACGATCTGGGACGCCGTTCACACCTTTATCCGTCCTCCGGCCGCTGCCGTTCTTGCCTACGCAGCGGTCGGTGGCGCGCCTCCGGAATGGCGCTGGATGGCCGCGCTCCTCGCAGGTGGCGTCGCGCTCACTTCCCACGGAACGAAAGCCGCCACGCGCGCCGCCATCAACACTTCACCGGAACCTCTCAGCAACTGGGCTCTCAGTTTCGGGGAGGATCTGCTCGCAGTTTGGTTGACCTGGTTTGCCACCAAGCACCCTGTGGCCACGGTCGTCATCGTAGTTGCGCTCGTTGTGCTTTGCGTTTATTTGCTCGCGCGGCTCTTCCGGTTTGTTCGGCGCATCTTCGCAAGCGCCTAGTTGTCCGCTGCGCCCCGCTGGTTCCAGCTTTTGTGCCGGAATTTATTTCAGATACTCCGCAAGCCAGTCCTGAAACGTCTTGTACCAGAACTTGCTGTTCTGCGGTTTCAACACCCAGTGTCCTTCATCAGGGAAGACTACGAGTTTTGAGGGCACTCCCTGCCTCTGAAGCGCATTGAAGAATTCCAGAGATTGCGTGTACGGCACCCGAAAATCCCGCTCGCCGCAAATCACCAGCGTCGGCGTATTGAATTTGCCGAGATCAGCCGCGTAGGTAACGGGGGACCATTTGCGGTAACTTTCCGGATTCGACCATGGCGTTCCTCCCATATCGTGCTCGTTGAACCACAGTTCTTCCGTCGCGTACATGGAGGTCTGGTCGTACACACCTGCGTGGCTGATGATCGCTTTAAACCGTCCGGTGTGCGTGGCGATCCAGTCCGCCATGAATCCGCCGTACGATCCTCCCGCAGCCGCCATCCGCGTGCTGTCAATGAATGGGTATTTCGCGATCGCCGCGTCCACGCCTTTCATGATGTCGTCGTAGGCTTTCCCGCCCCAATCGCCCGCGATCTCGTCCGTGAACTTCTGTCCGTATCCCGTCGAGCCGCGCCGCTCGATCATCAACGCCACATAGCCTGGCGCCGCAAACACCTGTTCATTCCACCGATAGCCCCACGAATTTGTCCACATCGTTTGCGGTCCGCCGTGCAGCAGCGCCAGCAGCGGATATTTCTTGTTGGCGTCGAAATTTGGCGGCCGGATCAGCATGGCCTCCACTTTCGTTCCATCCGTGCTCGTGAACCAGAAATCCTCAGCCGCGTTCATCTCCAGCTTCGCCAGGATCGCGCCGTTGGCGTGCGTCAGCTGCCGCACGTTCGTTCCGTCGTTCGCAGCCGCGAAGACTTCCGCCGGCATCGTCAGGCTCGATCGCGTGAACACCAGCGTCTTGCCGTCCGCGCTCAGCGAGACTGCCCCGTTATATCCATCAATCAGTTTCTTCGGTGTCGCGCCCTCCATTGCCCTCATTTCGTAGATCGGCAGGAGAGTCTCGTTCTCCGCGACAAAATAAATCATCTTGCTGTCCGGCGACCATGCCAGTTCTTCGGCGCTTCGGTCGAATGTAGGAGTCAAATCGCTGATCTTCTCCGTGGCGCGGTCATACAGCATGACTCTCCACCGGTCCGACTCGTAACCGGGGGTCATCTGCGCGTGATACGCAATGTACTTTCCATCCGGCGAATACACCGGATTGCCGTCAAATCCCTTCTGCGTCGTGATCCTTTTGATCTCGCCTCCGGCAACAGGCACGGTGAACAAATCCCCGTTTGTGCTGATCGCTTCCACTTTATCCGTCACCGCCGTAAAGCAAATCTCCTTTGAATCGGGTGAAAAGTTAATGTCTTCCGGTCCTCCGCGCTCATCGGGAGGAACATCGTAGTTCGCGCCTGGCGTCAAATCCTTCGTCTCACCCGATCCATCGGCTGTTTCGACGAAGAGGTGCGAACGTTTTCCTTCGAACCAGTGCGTCCAGTGGCGGTAGAGCAGTTGTTCATACACGCGCGCCTTTACCGGATTCTTTTCCTTCTCTTCGTCCTTCTTCTTGTTGCATGCGTCGTCCTTGCAGTCCGGATAAACGAACGACGTGAACGCGATCGTTTTCCCGTCCGGCGACCATTTCACGATGTCCACTCCCGTGGACAGATGCGTGATCGGCCGTGCTTCGCCTCCATCCATCGAGAGCAGGTAGACCTGCGCTTCGCCTCCCCGCGCCGATATAAATGCAATCGTCTTCGAATCCGGTGACCATACGGGTGAGAAATCTTTTCCGCTCTGCGTCATCTCTAGCGCTTCGCCGCCCGCCGTCGGCACGATCCAGAGATTGCTCGCATTCCGGTTGGCTTCCATGTCCGGCGTCGCGGCCGTATAGACGACCCATTTTCCGTCCGGCGAAATCTCTGCATCGCCGATGTGATGCATCTGGATCAAATCGTCGAAAGTAATCGGATGCTTTGCCGTATCCTGCGCAGGCGCGCTCAGGGCTGTGCACGCTCCCAGTGCAATCGTCAGCGCAACGCGAAAATACACGCGATTTCTCATCTTCTCTCCTCGATTGTTCTGGTATTTTCCGCGGCTCTCACGGGAGCCCGATCATGTCACGATTTCCCCCGATTTCCAAGTTTACCCTGCGCGTAGCCTCTGGAATGGCATCCAATTGCTCTGCGGTTTTTTCTTGGTGATATACTCTCGCCGCTTGTTTTGCAGCTAGGGCTGCGAATGACCAGGTCGCCCAAAGTCGCCGTCGTTGGCAGCGCTAACGTGGATCTCACCACGTTCAGCGATGCCTTTCCTCGTCCGGGTGAAACCATCTTTGGGCAGAAATTTGACCTCGGCTTCGGCGGCAAGGGCGCAAATCAGGCTGTCGCTGCTCGATTGTGCGGCGCCGAAGTCATGATGGTTGCCAGAGTGGGCAATGATCTCTTCGGTTCAGCCACCATCAAGAACTTCGATTCCTATGGGATTGATACCAGGCACGTTCGGATTCTCGATGGTGTTTCTAGCGGCGTCGCGCCGATCTTCGTGGAGTCGAATGGCCAGAACCGCATCATCGTTGTCAAAGGCGCGAACGATCTGCTCAAACCCGCCGATGTGGACGCTGCCGCGGACGACTTGCGCGCGGTGGATACGATCGTCCTGCAATTCGAAATCCCCATCGAAACCGTTCACTACACGCTGCGTTTTGCCCGCTCCCATGGGATCCGCTGCATCCTGAATCCGGCTCCCGCGCAGCCCGTAAGCGTCTCCGAGCTTTCCGCCGCCGACTATTTCATTCCCAATGAAAGCGAAGCGGAAACCATCACGGGCATGCGCGTGCAAAGCGCCGATGACGCCCTTCGTTGCGCCGTTTCGCTTCTCCGGCAGGGACTTCGAACCGTGATTCTCACTCTTGGAGAAAAAGGCTCCCTGATCGCCACAAACGCCGGCAGCGAACTCATCCCTCCGTTTGCCGTGAACGCGAAGGACACCACCGGGGCCGGTGACGCCTTCATTGGCAGCTTGAGCGTTTTCCTCGCCGAAGGTCTTCCCGAAAAGGAAGCTCTACGGCGCGCGAATCTTTATGCGGCGTTGTCCACGACCCGCGTTGGCACGCAAAAGTCATTCTCTTCGCGTTCTGAGTTCGAATCCGAATGGAGGGCGCGAAGCAACTAGATTTCGGCCCATCTCCCGCGCGCCGGTTGAGCGTCAGGGAATCAGAAGAGTCACCAGGAAAGGAGCCCGGATGTTCGTATTGCAAAGTTATTCATGGGCCGTCGTCTTTTGCATTATCACGATGTTCTGCTGGGGCTCGTGGGCTAACACCCAGAAACTCGCGCGCAAGGGCTGGCGCTTTGAACTTTTCTACTGGGATTACGCGATCGGCGTCCTCCTGCTCTCCTTGATCCTGGGATTGACTCTGGGCAACTCCGGCAGCGCAGGCCGGCCCTTTGTCGCTGATCTTTCTCAAGCCTCCCATGCAAGCATTGAATCCGCCTTGCTCGGCGGTGCAATTTTCAATGCCGCGAATATTCTCCTTGTCGCCGCAATTGACATTGCCGGAATGGCCGTCGCATTTCCGGTGGGAATCGGGCTCGCCCTGGTTCTGGGTGTGATCGTGAATTACGTGGCGAATCCCGTTGGGAATCCGACGCTCCTCTTTGCAGGCGTCTTCCTCGTCATCCTCGCCATCATTCTCGATGCCGCTGCCTATAGGAAGATTCCCGGCAGCTCCGCTGGCGTCAGCGCCAAAGGTCTGCTCTTATCCGTCGCTTGCGGCATCCTTATGGGATTCTTCTATCGCTTCGTCGCTGCATCCATGTATCCGGACTTTATTCATCCGCAGCCAGGAAAGCTCGGCCCCTACGCCGCGGTCTTTATCTTCTGCGTTGGAATTCTGCTCAGCAATTTAATCTTGAACACGCTGGTAATGAAAAAACCTTTTGTCGGCGCCCCCGTTTCCTACTCCGACTACTTTCGCGGCGGTCTTACCACGCATGGGACCGGCATTCTCGGCGGAATTATCTGGGGCGTTGGAATGTCTTTCAATATCATCGCTTCGGGCCGCGCGGGTTTCGCAATTTCCTATGGACTTGGCCAAGGTGCGACGATGGTCGCCGCGTTTTGGGGCGTTTTCATTTGGAGAGAATTTCGCTCCGCCCCTTCCGGCACCTCGCGGCTTCTCATTTTGATGTTTGCCTGTTTTCTTTCAGGCCTCGCGCTCATCATTCTTGCGCGCACGTCCTGAGCATGGCCCGCTGCCCCGTACGCTTTTTCGCTGTCTCCGGTTGCGATTTCGTGGTGATCTAAGGAATCGCGATTCCCACTGCCCATACATACCCGTCCGGATCTTCCAGCATTACGTCTCTCCACCCGTGGGGAAAATCCTTGGCTGGCTGTACGACTCTTGCCCCCCAGGCTCTCGCCCGTTTTTCCACTGCATCCGGATCAATCCCTATCACCCGCAACTCTGCGCCCGTTCCGCGCAGCCCGCCTGACTTCAATCTATCCCTCGTAGGATGCTGATCGTAGGCATGATCCGCATGCAGCATAAAATCTGTGCCCACAATCTCCAGCGCCGCAAAGTCGTCATCCGCATAACGAACCGTCGCTCCCAGCACGTCGCGATAGAAGGGCAGAGATTTCGCCACCTCTCGCACCAGCAAATTCACGGTAAACTTGGGCAGCGCTCTCCCGTATTCATCCGCGGGCATCCACGCCGCGCCCATCCGCGTCTTCATCGTCGTGTCTCTCCCTGGCTCACTTCACTTCCGGGGCCTTTCTGCTCGCGATCTTGTCCAGCAAATCCGGAGCCCCGGTAGCCTCCAGATGCGGGTATCTTTCTCCTCCGTGGTAATCAATCTTCACAATCTTGTAATACCCGTCGTTCTTCAGCTCCAGTTCAATCGGATCCTTGCTCTCCTTCGCCCTACGGATGGCTTCGCGCAAAACTTCCGGTGACCATTCGCGCCCGTTCACCGCCACCAACTCCATGTCCGGCGCAATTCCCGCCAGCGCTGCGGGCGAACCCGGAATCACATCTTCAATCTTGCTGCTCTCGCCCGAGTCCGGGTCATGAGCAATGAACCCGAGCGAATACTGCACGTCCGTCGTTTGGTACACCTCTTCGTTGGCCTCTTGATCCTCGTTCATCGTGTCGTTAAACGTCAGCTTCCATCCGCTGTTTTCCAGCCCGCCCAGCGGCGCTCCCGGCCCGTGTGAAGTGAGCCGCTCCTGAAGAAACCCTTTCCAATCGTACGGCGCAACTTGATTCAAAGTGTTCACGACATCCTCAAACGTATAAGGCACGACCTTCGGCGGTGTACTTTCCCCGCCATAAAAAAGTCTGCAGAAATCGTCCAGCGATTTCTTGCCCTTCGTCCCCCGCCGGATGATCGTGTCCGCCTCGAGCCAGATCAGCGTGCTCTCGTCGTAATAATCCACTCCCCGCCGCCACGAGGAACCTTCCTTTCGCGCTGTATAAAGCAGCTGCGCCGAAATCGCGGTGTCCTCCAGGTCCCGCCACGTTCTTCCCGGCCGGTAGTTCAGATACGCCGCCACCGACGCGAGATTCTCCCGCAACTGCTCAGGTGACCAGATCCCGCTTCGCGCCGCCAGAATCGTCCCGTAATACTGCGTCAGTCCTTCGTAGACCCACAGCAAATCGCCTTTCATCGGCTCCTGATAATTCCTTGTCGCCAGCCCCGCCGGCCTCCGGTATTTCCCGTTCCACGAATGAAAGAATTCGTGCGGCAACAAATCCGCCAGCGTCTCCATGATCTCCGGACTCTGCAGCATCCGTTCCGGTGCGCGGTCATCGCTCGATTCGTGGTGCTCCAGGCCGTTGATCTGCAGGTGATCGCTCAGCGACAACAGGAAATCGTAATGCCGGTAATGCCGCGCGCCGAAGATCGCCCGCGTTTCCGCTACTAACTGCCGCAGATCCTGAACCTCTTCCTCTGTCGCTTGCGCTGCCGCCGCGCTGTCCGCCGCGACGTCCAGCCGGTGCTCCGGTTTCTGTCCCGGCGAAAGATCGTACGTATTGAAATATTCGCCTGCCATCACCGGCGAATCCACCAGCGTCGTCAGCGAAACCTTCCCGAAATCGACCTCGTCGCCTGTCTCCTTTTCGATCGGCAGCGCCGTTGCGAATTTCCATCCCGCCGGAATCTGCAGGCTCGCCCTGAATTCCACATCATCTGTGTTCGTGTTCTGCGGGTACAGCACCACAACATTCCACGGCAGCACTGCAATCTTCTCTGTCGCGTCCGGCACTCCTTGGATCCCCGCCTCTTGCGGCAACAAATAATCCAGTGTTGCATCAAGTTCCGTGGCGCCTTCGGGCACCTGCATGTGAAACGCGTACATGTCCACATCGTCCCGCTGCCACGCAATGTCTTTCCCGTCCACTCGAAAATGCAGCCCGGTCACGTCCGTAATCGGTCCGGTCGGCCCGTGCTCACCTGGAATCCACTCCGGATAGACCAACGTCAGCGGTCCCGGCCGCGCCGGAAATTCCATCGTCGCGTGATAAATCCGCTCCGGGGCCTGTCTCAAATCCACGTGTAGTCGAATAGCCTTGCCGGAATCCTGTGCACCCGTCACTTCGCACAAAGCCAACGCGCATACCGCCAGCAGGCTCAGCCGTTCAGCAAATCTCCCCATGATTCCCCCAGCAAATTTCCTTGCCAGCGTAGCACATCTCCCGCGAGCCTCTCCGTCGCTCCTCAGCGCCCTGGGCAGCGCAAATCCGCTCCTTTCCCGGTTCCGATTCTCCCCTTGCGCTTCGACAAGAAACGTTGTACCTTCCCCTGTAGAAGTGAAAGGGGAACACATGCCCGTGCAGAGCATTGACCTTCCTCAAGGCACACTCGACCTCCTTATCCTGCGTACTCTCGCTCTCGAACCTCAGCACGGCTGGGCCATCTCCGAGCGCATCCAGCAAATTTCCAGCGACGTCCTTCGCGTCCAGCAGGGCTCTCTCTATCCTGCGCTCCATCGCCTCGAACGCCGCGGCTGGGTCAAGTCTCGCTGGGGCGCTTCGGACAACAATCGCCGCGCAAAATTCTATGAGCTCACGAGAAGCGGCCGACGCCAGCTCGAAGCAGAAAAAGACGCTTGGGAAAAGCTCGCCACCGCCGTGGCCCAGATTCTTGGCACCACTTAGGAGCTCGTCATGTTCAGCGATCTCTTCATCCGCTTCCGGTCTCTCTTTCGTCGCAAGTCCGCCGAGACGGATCTCGACTCCGAGCTCCGCTTCCATCTCGATCGCCAAATCGAAAAATACGTGGTCTCCGGCCTGTCTCGCGAAGATGCCCATCGTCTCGCCAGCCTCGATCTCGGCGGCCTGGAGCAAACGAAAGAAGAGTGTCGCGATGCGCGCGGTGTTCGCTTCCTCGAATCGTTTTTCCAGGATCTTCAGTTCGGTCTTCGCATGCTCCGCAAATCTCCCGGTTTCACCGCCGTTGCCATACTCACACTTGCTCTCGGCATCGGCGCCACCACCGCGATCTTTAGTTACGTGGATGCCTGGGTCATCAAGCCACTGCCTTATCCCGACGCAGGCAATCTCATGGTCCTTCAAGCTCATGACACAAAGAAAGGATGGACCAGTGACGATATTTCCTCCGCGGCGGATTTTTATGATCTTCAAAAGCAGAATAAATCGTTCCAGCAACTCGCCGCCTGGGCATCCTGGAACTTCAATCTCACCGGCGACGGTCCGCCCGCATTCCTCGAAGGTGGCCGCGTCAGTTGGAATTACTTCGAAACTCTCGGCGCCAAACCGCTCATGGGGAGAATATTCACCCCGGACGACGATCGTCCCGGAGCCGCACACGTCGTCATCTTGAGTCAGGGCCTCTGGCGCACGCGGTACGCAGCCGATCCCTCGATCCTCGGCCGCACCATCCGCATTGACGACGAGCCCTATTCCGTCGTCGGCGTCATGCCCGCGAACTTTCAGCTTCCCCTGATGGGCATTGCCAACCTCTGGACGCCCCTCGCGCTTACGGAAAAAGAACGCGCTGACCGCAACGCTTCCTGGTTTGCCGCTTTCGGCCGCCTCGAGCCCGGCGTCACTCCACAGCAAGCCGCTTCCGACTGCGCTGCATTCTTTTCCCGCCTCGAAAAGCAATATCCGCAGACCAACACGAATGTCACCGTTCTCGTCAACTCCATGACGGAAGAAGTTGGCCGCCACGAAGGCACAACGCAAGTCATGATCTGCTTTTGGATCGTTGGCCTGATTCTTCTCATCGCCTGCGCCAATGTCGCCAACCTGATGCTTGCCCGCGCCACCGCCCGCGCCAAGGAGTTCGCTCTTCGCCGTGCACTCGGCGCGGCGGGAGGGCGCCTCGCGCGCCAGCTCGTCTCGGAATCCTTGCTCCTCTTTTTCTTCGGCGCCATTTCTGGCACTCTCTTCGGCGCCTGGGGTATGCGCTGGATCCAGTCTGCAATTCCCGATCATGTCCGCGGCTATCTGGTGAATTTCGGCCGCGTGGATCTCAATTTCAATGTCTTGGCCTTCACTCTCGGTATCGCCTTGTTCTGCGGCCTCGTCTTTGGTCTCGTCCCGGCCTACGAGAGTTCCCGCCTCGATCTGAATAAACCGCTCAAGGAATCCTCCGGACAACTCTCCGGCAGCGGGCACGGTGCCCGTCTCCGCCGCATTTTTGTCGCCGCGGAAATCGCGCTCGCAGTTGTTGTTCTCATCGCTTCCACGCTTCTTGTGCGCAGCTTCGTGATTTCCGTTCGTTCCAGCCCGGGATTCAATCCGGAAAACGTGACGATCGCGCAACTGGAATTGCCCAATACACGCTACGCGCAGGAAACCACCCTCCGCAATTTCACCGATGCAGTCCTGGCTCGCATCCGCGCTCTGCCGCAAGTCAGCTCTGCTGCCGCCGCAAGCGCCGTCCCGTTCGGTGGCTTTGGCCGGACCGTTGATATTCAGGCCGTCGGCAAGCCCGCGCCACCGCCTGGCGAGCAGCTCGGCGCGCGCTTCACGGCGGTCACTCCGGACTATTTTTCCACCATGCGGATTCAGCTTCTGAAAGGCCGCACGTTCACCTCCGCCGATGCGCCTGGCACGGTTCCGGCCGCGGTCATCAACGAAACGCTCGCAAAACAATTGTGGCCCAGCGAAGATCCCATCGGTCAAAAGATACAGTTTGGCGAGCAACATGCCGTCTGCACCATCGTCGGCATCGTTCGCGGCGTCAAGATGTACTATCTGCGCGCCGAACCCGAGCGCCAGATGTACGTTTCTTACTCGCAGTTCCCTTCTTCAACGCTGGGCATCGCCGTTCGGGCCGTCGGCTCCTCTCCTGCTCTACCCAACGCCGTCCGCGATGCCGTTTGGTCCGTGGATCCTGACCAGCCTGTTTCTTCTGTCGAGCAGCTCGATACCCTGATTTCCATTTCCGACTCCGGCAACAGTGTCCTCACCAAGCTCATGGTCTTCTTCGGTCTCCTGGCGATGCTGCTCGGTGCCATAGGGATCTATGGATTGATGTCGCAGCTCGTCAGCCAGCGCGTTCAGGAAATCGGCATCCGCATGGCTCTGGGTGCGTCTCCTCTTCAGGTCCTGCGCATGGTCATCGGTCAGGGCTTGCGCCTTGCTCTCATCGGCATCGCCATCGGGGTTTTGGCGGCTCTTGCGGTCACCCGCTCCCTCGCCGCTGTCCTTTACGGAGTCTCGCCCAGTGACGCCGCCACCTTCATCGGCGTCGCCATTCTATTCGCCGCGGTCGCCGTCGCCGCCGGCTATCTCCCCGCACGCCGAGCCATGCGCGTGGACCCCATCGTCGCTCTCCGCTACGAGTAAGGAGCTCTGCGTGCAACGACCATTGTTACCATACCTTGTCATTCCGAGGAGCCTCCCCGCGCAAGCGGGTCGCAAGCGACGAGGAATCTGCTTTTTCCCTGGATTCGCTTTCATGAGCGGAGGTTCGGCCTGCCAGCCCAGTCAGCAAGGATGCGCAACTTGCGTCCTCTCCCAATGATGGACTTCTCTAGGAAGCCCTCTCGTGCTGAATGATCTTCTCATCCGCCTCTGCTCATCTTTCGCATCCGGCGCAACCTCCAGAACGACGGCCAGTCCAATGGAAAGACGGGCACGGTCGTCGAGGTTCAGGCGCGCGTCACGAATGACGAGGCGCAAGACCGCAAAACCGCGTCCCATGCCTACGCGTTGCTCGAACGCCTGGCTTCTCTTGCCGGCAAGAACCGCGCACCTTCAGACAACAACGCTCGGGAAGACGGCGCGCACATGGGGTGCGCGCGGCACGACGGGGTCCCCGCGGGCGGGGCCGGAGCGCCAACAAATACCTTCCACCGAGCGCGGCAAAACCAAAGCCAAATAAGTCTCACGCCACATCCGCTCCGGAAGGGAGTCCTGTTCCTGCGGTCATCACCAAGATTGATCGCATGAAGACTCGTCAGGGCGATTCTCTTTTTCTCAAGGTGGATGTCGGCGGCGAGACGGTGCGGGTGTTCGGCCATCCCGAAGAACTGGCGGAGCTCTTGGAAGCGACGGGGCCGGGGCTTGTACTTGCAAACCCCGCGTCATTGGTGGTTACGACATTCCAGCGAGTGAGATCGAAGCTGGGATGGAACTCCATCTTCCCTGTCTGGTGAAAGTCGGTCAGGGCAACGCAGGAGCGCGCGAAGGCTCCCGGCAAGGGGCGCTTTGCGCGAATGGACAAAAGACTATCGAAGAGCCCGCCTGTCGTTAGGCAGGTTCTTGCCCGAAGCCTGACGCGGGTTTCAGGGTTTGTACTTACAAACCCTGAGCTGCCGAATGACCGGCTCGCGCCATATCCACCTAGCCGAGTCAGAGAGACGAGAGCCTCTCTGACTCGGATTCTTTGCTCAAACCACTTTGCGCAACTATACTAACGCGCACTCAGGAGCCGAGGTAAGAGCCTGGAAGAGTTGTGACGTTCTTCCATGAAACCGGAAAAACGATCTCAAGCCTCGACTGGCTGAAGAAATATACGGCGATCTCAATTCGCGCGGTCGCCTTTCTTTTCCTGTTGATGTCCGCTTGCGCAGCGCCGCCGCCCGCTTGGCGACCGCCGAAGGTCAGCATCGTCCTTTCGGCCGACGTGCCTCCTGACAAAGTTGCGATCCAGTATTATCTCTATGGCTCGTTCGGTGCATCCGGCGGAGGTGCATCGCCAGAACCAACTTCGAGATCGGTCGAAATCCTTCCCAGTGTGAAGGGTAAGGTCGCAGACCGGCTCAAGCTGTTTGTTTGGGCGCCAGGGTGCCAGATAGCGACCTTCGATGTTGCGATCCAGCTCTCAGACCTCCGGGAATTCTATTCGTGCAGTCCACAATCGACGGTAAGGTTGGTCGGAAAGATCCTTGACTCTGGGCTGCTGCACAACAAATCCGAGATCGCAGTCTACTACCTTGCCGATTGGGCCTGCGATTTCTTCGGCCTAGCGGATTGCCGGGTTCCGCAGATCTTATTGGGCACAGTCACGCCTGATATGAGCGGCCGCTTCGAAATGAGTCTTCCTGATTTTGGCACCGATCCAACTTCGTCAAAACCGGGAGGAGCAGATTTCGAAGTCGTCCTTCGCGAAGCAACGACCTGGAATCTCATTGCATATCTCCAGCCGGAGGAGCAGAAGCTGCGCACCACTGCTGGACTCAAGCCAGCTTCTTCATACCCACAACCGGTAGTTTTCGTCGCACGAAGGCAAAACTAGGCTTGAATTAAGACGAGCGTGTTCACCTGCAACGAACACAATTCTCGAGGTGGTACGGATTTTGAAAGTCCAGAAGACAAGGCCCACCGATCACAGTTACTGACGCTTTCAGCCCACAATCCCTTTCGATTCACAACCGCTGACGACTGGAACGATTTCTGCCGCTCTCCAGTAGTAGATTCGCTTCCAGAGTTTTTCCTTCCACAGTCTCGGTTTTAACCCACAACCCAGGAGCAACACCCATGCGAACAAACACGCAGGAGGCGGTTTTGTCTGCCTACATCGTGTCCATCGGAAAACGCCCGCCGCGGGCTCATCCTGCTACAATTCCAATTCAGCATGACGGACTCTTCCGCACTTTTCCCACGCAATTTCAAAAAATCCTTTCCCGTTGCTGTGCGCGGTGAAGGCTGCTGGATCATTGACGAAACTGGCCGCCGCTTTCTCGATGTCTCTGGCCAGGCCGCTGTCGTCAATATCGGCCACGGTGTCACAGAAATTGCCGAAGCCATCGCGGAGCAAGCCAAAAAAATCGCCTTTGCGCACGCCACGCAATTCCATTCCGAGCCCGCCGAAAAACTCGCTGCGCGTCTCCTTGCTCTCGCACCCGAAAACTTTCGCGGAGGCCGCGTTTATTTCACTTCCGGCGGCAGCGAAGCCACGGAAACAGCGATCAAACTCGCACGCCAGTTCCACCTCGAAAATGGCCAGCCCGCGCGTTTCCGTGTGATTTCCCGTCGCCAGAGCTATCACGGCAGCACGCTCGGTGCCATGTCCGTCAGCGGCAATATCGCCCGCCGCGCTCCCTACGCTCCGCTTCTCGCCGAATGGGGACACATCGCTCCTTGTTTTTGTTTTCACTGCCCCTTCGACAAAACTTTTCCTTCTTGCGGAATTTCTTGTGCGGACGACCTCGAAACGTTCCTCGAAAGCAATCACTCCGAAACGGCTTCCGCCTTCATCTTTGAGCCTGTCGTCGGTGCGACTCTCGGTGCTGCCGCGCCGCCCGAAGGCTATGTCCAGCGCATTGCCGAAATCTGCAAACGTCACGGAATACTTCTCATCGCGGACGAAATTATGTCCGGCATGGGCCGCACGGGACTGCCCTTTGCGGTTCAGCATTGGCGCTCTCAGGAACGCGAAGTCGAGCCCGATGTGATTCTCGTGGGGAAGGGAATTGCGAGCGGTTACGCTCCGCTCGGTGCCGTCCTCGTTTCGAAACGCGTTGCCGATGTGTTTGCGAAAGGCAGCGGCGCTTTCCAGCATGGATTCACTTATCAAGCGCATCCCGTTTCCACGGCGGCGGGAAACGCTGTCCTCGATTACATCGAGCGAGAGAATTTATTTGCGCGTGTACCACAAGCTGCGGCGGAGTTGCGCTCCGCGCTCTCCCCAATTTCGGCGCATCCGAACGTGGGAGAAATCCGCGGTCTCGGTCTTTTGCTCAGTGTTGAATTTGTACAAGACAAGTCCACGCGAGAGCCTTTTCCGAGAGAGGAAAATATCGCGGAGAAAATTCGGCAAGCGATGTTCGAGCAAAATGTACTGGTCTATCCGACGCAAGGCTGCGTGGACGGTTCGCGCGGCGACCATATTTTGCTTGCGCCTCCGTTCATTATCACCTCGGAAGAATGCAGCCTGATTGCGCGCGCCCTCGAAACCGCTCTCTCGCAGGTTTTTCCTCTCTGACTTGCGCTACACTCTGCGAATTCATATTCTTGATTTGCTTCATACACTCATGGAGAAGAAATTGATGCGCCCTCATCCCCGCATTGCCTTGTTCGCAGCCTGTTTCTTGCTTCTTCC
>DATIXL010000064.1:0-10200 GCA_035518615.1 Terriglobales bacterium
GGTGCCGTCGTGATTGTTGTGAAGGAGCATGGCGTGAGGAGGAGATTCCTTGCCTTTGAGGGCGTCGAAGGTGGACCCATTGAGGAGATAGATGTCGAGCCAGCCGTCGTTGTCGTAATCGAGGAGAGCAACGCCGGAACCCGGCGATTCGAGGATGGTACGCTTTTCGGGGCCACCGGAGCGGTGATGAAATTTGTCGAGGCCGGAGGATTTGGTGATGTCGGCAAAGATGATGGGGGCTCCATCCACGAAGCCTCCAGCGGTGATGGGGCGAGAGAGAGCGTCTTTGATTGGGGCGTGAATGCCGCCGGTGCTGACACCCATGCTGCTGGAGGGGCCGGCTTGCTGCCCGGATTGTGGCGCGTCGGCAAGGAGGAAGGGAACCAGGAGAAACAGAAGGGCGGCGATGTGGAGGTTGGGGCGACGGTGAGTTACTGCTTTTGGGGTCGGCATGGGCCTTCTTGGATCGCGCGATCGGCACACGAACCGCAGCAGGCTGGGGCAAGTGGCCAAGGTAAGTGCGCCACCCCAGTCTTGGCGAGTTGAGGAAAAGTGTCAACTGGCCGTGATGTCCCTTGCGTATCCCCGGGAAAGCCGCAGAAACAGAGGAATTAAGACAATTTTACGCCAGCCGGCAGGAATTGCGGGCCAAGGGATAAGAAAGATGCGGAAGAAGAGCCGCAGCTATGTAGTCAGAGATGAGGAACTTAGCAGGGAATGCTTAGATGACACCAGAGTGCATTGACAGTGAAGATTAAGTTCAGTAAGGAGGATGGGCTCGCCCCGGCGGATGATGCGGTTTCGTCCGCTTGCAGAGCAAGTAGCAGCTGTTGAGTTTGCGGGGCTGATTTCCGCCAAAGCTAGGTATCCAAGATTGCCCAGTTTGCGTGGCCGCTTCGAGCGACTGTGGATGGAGGCCCGACCGTGTACCGCAGAATAAAGTTGGCAGTGCTTTTACTCATCTCCGGCATGCTGGCAGTGTCCTGCACGGCCTGGGGACAGGAATCCGCAGGTGCCGATCCTTACAAGGCAACCCTGGACCGGCTGGAATCACTGACCGTTGAACCGCTGAAAGACTGGAAGTATCACGCGGATGTGGCTCATCCGGAAGATCCAGCTTTGGATGATTCGTCGTGGGAGATGATGAAAGCGGGAGATCGGTGGACCGATGGTGCGCGAGACCTGAGGCGATGGATCGAAATCCCGGAAAAGATCAACGGATATCCAGTGGCAGGATGCCGCGTCGAGTTGAATGTGCGGATTGGCAGCGACGACTCGGCGATGATCACGGTGTTCAGTAACGCGTCGGTGGTATATCGCGGAGACGAGGACATGCAACAGCCGATTCTCCTGACGGAAAGCGCGAAGCCCGGCGAGAAATACCTGATTGCGATTCGCGTGGATGTGGAGCCTGTGGAGACGAGATTGTTCCGAAGCGAATTGCGCATCCAGCCCCCGGATAGCCGAATCGATCCGGGATTTCTGCGGGAAGAGATTCTGGCGGTGCGGCCGCTGATTGCCGCATATGCAGACGGCAAGGAGGAGCGCGAACAGATCGTGGATGCGGCGGTGAAGGCGATTGACCTGGGTGCGCTGGACCGTGGCGATCAGGCGGTGTTCGAAACGTCGTTGGAGGCTTCGCAGAAGAAGCTGCAAGAGCTGAATCCGTGGCTGAAGCGGTTCACGATCCGGGCGGTGGGGAACTCCCACATTGACATGGCGTGGCTGTGGCCGTGGACGGAAACGGTGGAAGTGGTGCGGAACACCTTCCAGAGCGTGCTGGATCTGATGCGCGAGTATCCGGGCTTTAAGTACACGATGTCCACGGCACGGGCTTACGTATGGATGCAGGATAAATATCCGGAACTTTTCCAGGAGATCGAAAAGCGTCAAAAGGAAGGACGCTGGGAAGTGACGGGAGGGATGTGGGTCGAGCCCGATCTGAATATGCCGGGTGGAGAATCACTGGTGAGGCAAATTCTGGTCGGCAAGCGATATTTCCAGAAGAATTTTGGCGTGGACATCAGAATCGGCTGGAATCCGGATTCGTTCGGATATAACTGGCAGCTTCCACAGATTTACAAGAAATCCGGGATCGACTTCTTCGTGACGCAAAAACTCCTGTGGGCACACGATTACACGACCTTCCCGTACAAGCTCTTCTGGTGGGAGTCGCCCGACGGAAGCAAGATGCTGACGTATTTCCCCCATGATTATGCGGGAGGGATTGATCCGGTTTCGCTCGAGAGAGACCTTTCGATCTGGGCGCCATCCATCTACGGCCCGGAGCTGAAGGATGAGCCAGAGATCATGCATCTTTACGGAGTCGGAGACCACGGCGGTGGGCCGACGCGAGAGATGCTGGACGAAGCACAACGATTGATGAAACCCGACGCGGTTTTTCCAAAGCTGGAATTCAGCACGGCGACGGAGTTTTTCAACGACCTAGACAAGAAATTGCCCGAGATGAAAGTTCCAACCTGGGACGACGAACTCTATTTTCAATACCATCGGGGAGTATTCACAACGCAGGCGGAAACGAAAAAGCGGATTCGAACGACGGAAGAACTCCTGCTGAACGCGGAGAAGTTTGCATCCATTTCAACACTCTATGGAAAGGAATATCCGTCGGACGATTTCGAGACCGCCTGGAGGGGATTGCTGTTCGACGATTTTCACGATATTTTTCCCGGATCCGGCATCGGCGTGAACTATCAGGACGCCAAGAAGAACCTCGCAAATGTTGGCCGCATCGGGCATGGGATTCTCCACGGGGCGATCAAAGAAATCTCCGCGCGGGCAAATACGGAGGGCCCCGGAGTCCCGGTTGTTGTCTTCAATTCGCTTTCCTGGCCAAGAAAGGAAGTGATTGAGACCGAGGCGCAGTTGCCCGGATCAGCAAAGGAAATCGCCGTGGTTGACGCGGCAGGGAAGAGCGTGGATTCAGAGCTTCTCAAAATGGATCCAGCGACGCACACGGCGCATTTCTTACTCTTGGTGGATGTTCCGAGCATGGGCTTCAGAACTTACTTCGTACATGCCGCAGTGAAGACGGACGTTCCCCGGAATCCGGTAAAAAGCTCCGCCGATAGTCTTGAGAACCAGTTCTTGCGAGTGAAGATTGATCCGCACACTGGATGCATGACCAGCCTCTTCGACAAACGCACCGATACCGAAGCGCTCGCACCTTCCGAAACTGACACCGGCGGACCCACGAACTCGATTTGCGGCAACTTGCTGCAAACCTTCGTGGACAAACCAAAACAGTGGGACGCGTGGAACATTGATGCCGATTTCGAGAAAGTGCACTGGGACCTGGATACCGCGGATGAAGTCAAGCTGGTCGAAAGCGGTCCCATGCGCGCTGTTATTCGAATCAAACAGCACTTTCAGAATTCGACCTTCGTGCGAGACGTTACTTTGACCGAGGATTCGCCCAGAGTGGATGTACGAACACAGGTGGAATGGCACGAGAAGCATATTTTGCTCAAGGTGGGCTTCCCGCTGAGCGCTCACAACGACAAAGCGACTTTCGAAATCCCCTACGGGAGCATTGAACGGCCCACTACGAGGAGGACGCCGGCTGAGCAGGCGGAATTTGAAGTTCCAGCCATTCGCTGGGCGGACCTTTCGGATGCAAAGCACGGCTTCAGCCTGCTGAACAACTGCAAGTACGGTTACGACGCCAAAGGAAACGTTTTGCGACTTTCTCTTTTGCGCTCGCCGGTCTGGCCCGATCCAAACGCAGACCAGGGCCATCATGAATTCACTTATTCGCTTTATCCGCACGGCGGGACGTGGAGAGAAGCGGACACTGTTCGGAAGGGTTATGAGCTGAATTATCCGCTGATGGCTGGACAGACCGAGAAGCACCAGGGAACGCTAGGTTCGGAGCGGTCTTTCGTGCAAGTGGAGCCGGGAAACGTAGTGCTCACAGCCGTTAAAAAGGCGGAAGACGGAAACGACCTGATCTTTCGATATTACGAGTGGGCTGGAAAAACATCCGATGTGCAATTGCACGTCCCTGCGGGGGCGACATCTGCGGACGAGACCGACTTGATGGAACGTCCCATCGGCAAGCTAACTCTGAAGGATGGAGTTGTCAGCGTTCCCACGAAACCCTACGAGATCAAGACGATACGAGTTGAATTCGGCGCTGCGGCCGTGAGTGAAAAACAGGCGCGCTCTCAAGCACTCTCAAAATGATCGAGGCCCGGCAGAGCCGGAATTCCCTTCGAGTTCAGAACAACCACGAGCTATCATGGAGGGTGCTGAATGTTGTCCCCATTGGGACTATGAGTCTCCTTGCGCATGGCCCGACTGCGTGCTAGGCTTCGAGGGCATCGGGGTGCTCTGAAATGGAAACGGCGCAGGAGACTGCGGGCGTCGTTCGGTTTGGAGTTTTTGACCTGGACCTGCGAGCGGCTGAACTCCGCAAACACGGCATCCGCATCAAACTTCAGGAACAGCCCTTTCAGATTCTGTCTCTGCTGATCGAGCGTCAAGGTGACGTGGTTACGCGCGACGAACTGCGCCACCGGCTCTGGCCGGAGCACACGTTTGTTGATTTTGATCGCAGCCTGAACAAAGCGATGACCAAGCTGCGGTCGGCGCTTGGCGATTCCGCTGAAAACCCCAGATACATCGAGACGCTTTACCGGCGAGGCTACCGTCTACTGGCACCGGTGACGATGCAGGCAGAGCATGCGCGGGTTACGGGGGCTGAGCCGCACGGAACCCAATTTGAATCCAGGGTATATTTCTCCGAGACCGGACAGCGCTCAGTAAGCAAGAGATCTCCAAGGCGGATCCGTATTTTGAAGTGGGCCGTTTTCGCGGGCATTTTTCTAATTCTGGGTTCGCTGCTCTATGCAAGGTATTTCCACTGGGTCACGCTCGGCAATTCCTCATCCCAGGTGATCCCTATACGATCTGTTGCTGTTTTAGGATTTCAAAACCTCTCACAAGATCCACATGAAGCCTGGCTTTCGACCGCGTTGTCTGAATGGCTTACGACGGAATTGGCCACCGGCGGGCAACTCCGCACGATCCCGGCGGAGAGCGTGGCACGGATGAAAATTGAGCTTTCCCTGCCCGATGTGGGAGTGCTGGAGCCGGGCAGTCTGGAACGCGTTCGGAAGGATCTCGGGACGGATCTTGTCGTGGCGGGTTCTTATGCGGCGTTGGACGATAAGTCAGGCGACCAGATTCGACTGGATGTACGCCTGCAAGATACGCGGACGGACGAAACACTGGACGCGCTCTCGGAAACAGGGACGGAGTCCAACCTCTTCGATCTCGTCTCGAAAGCGGGACAAAATCTGCGGTCGAAACTGGGAGTACGCGCCGTTACGCGAGAAGAAGAAGCCGCAGTAGAAGTCGAATTGCCCGCAAACCCGGAAGCGGCGCGCCTCTATTCGGAAGGGATTGAAAGGCTGCGCGACTTCGATTCGCTTGCCGCCCGCAATCTCTTGCAACAAGCGATATCCGCCGAGCCCAACTTTGCGCTTTCTCATGCGGCGCTCGCCGGAGCCTGGGAACACCTTGGCTATGATGAGTACGCAAAGCAGGAGGCGGAAAAGGCCTTTAACCTTTCCTCTAAGCTTTCGCGCGTGGATCGGTTGTTAGTGGAAGGAAGATACCGCGAGGCCTCGCTCGATTGGGGGAAAGCGATTGAAATCTACCGGGCGCTCTTCGAATTTTTCCCGGACAATCTGGATTACGGCCTGGCGCTCGCCGATGCGCAGGTCAGCGGTGAAAAAGGCCCGGATGCACTGGCGACAACGCAACTGCTCCGGCAACTTCCCGCGCCGCTCCGCGACGACCCGCGCATTGACATGGAGGAAGGTCTCGCCGCCGAATCACAAGGCGACTACCGCAAGTCCCTGCAGTGTTCGACGCGGGCGGTGGAAAAAGCGCGAGCGACCGGCGCGTCTCTACTCCTTGCACACGCGCTGCTCTCGCAAGCCTGGGCTTCGGAAAATCTCGGAGACTTCGACAAAGTAGCTCCCGCAGTGAGCGAAGCCAAAGAGATCGCCATTGCCGCACACGATCAAGGATTAGCCGCGTCCGCGACCACCATCGAGGCCATCGCTCTCGAAATGGAGGGGGACTTCTCCGGGGCGAAGGAGGGATACGAGCAATCCCTCGCTCTGGATCAGAAAATCGGAAACCTGAAAGCCGTTGCTGCGGAACTGGACAATTTGGGTGATGCCTTTTTCTACTTGGGCGATCTGCCCTCCGCGCGCAAGAGCTACGAAGATTCCGCTGCGACGTACAGAAAAATCGGCCACCAGGACGGAATCGGACTGGCGGATTCTGGGCTGGGCGACGTTCTGCTGGCCATGGGATCCCCGGAAGAAGCTACTCGAGACTACACGCAAGCGCTGCAAATTTGCCGCCAACTTGGAGACCGCAGCAAGGCTGCGGGGGCGCTCTTGGGACTGGGGAGGACACAACGGGTGCAGGGCAAATTGCTTGAAGCCGCGCAGACAATCACAGAAGCCAAATCCGATTACCAACAAATCGGAGACACATTGAACATCGCGCGAGCCGAATTGACGCTGGCCCAGCTGGATCTCGATACCAATAAGACTTCGGAAGCACTCAACTCCGCGCAGAATGCCGCGGCGTCCTTCGAGAAATTGCACAGCTTCTCGGATGCGGGGAACGCGTACCTGCTGCTTTCCGAAGTGTTTCTGGCGCAGAGAAATGTGCCTGAGGCGAAAAGGATGATCGGGCAGGCGCTGAAGGCCGTGGGATCTTCTCACCAACGTGAGCTGAGCCTTTTGGCCGCAATTGGTGCGGCGCGGGTTCAGGCAGCGTCGGGCGCCACAAACGATGTGGTGGGAGCGTCAAAGCAACTGGCGACAACACTCGAAGAAGCCAATCGCGCAGGCTTCGCCGTCGTGGCGTTGGAGGCGCGGCTCGCACTGGGAGAACTGAAATTCAACAACCGCGATCATTCCGATGGGATTGCCGACCTCCGGAGGTTGCAGAGGGATGCATCGCAGGCGGGACTCCTGTTGATCGGCCACAAAGCAGCGGAAGCCGCGCAAATGGGCCTGGCCGAAGCGGTACCTCAAAGCACTCTTCACTAGCCTGACTCGAAAAGCTACCGGAAGGAATCTGTGGCTGAAAGCTCAGGCGTCATTTTGCAGGTTCATCAATCTTCAGAATTTGATCCGCTTTGACTTCGCTCAGGGTTTGCACGATTCCGCTAGGCCAACGAATGACAATTTTGGAAGCGTAGGCATTTTTTCCCAGTCCGAAGTGGACGCGCTTGTCGCTCGAGGACAAGTAGCTTCCGGTGGTGGTCACGGTTGCGTATTGATTTCCGGCGGGAGTTTCGAGCTCCACATTCGCACCGATTGCATCGCGGTTGCTCCTGTGACCGACCAGGTTGAGAAGAAGCCAATGGTTTTGGGAAGGCGTTTCATTGTGCAGGATATGGGCCGGCCCGTCGTTGGTCGTAACCACGGCATCCAACCTCCCGTCATTATCCAAATCACCGATGGCCATGCCTCGAGCAACCCACGGCTTTTGAAATACGGTCCCTGACTGCGAAGAGACATCCACGAAACCCTTGCCAGTATTTCGCGCAAGCAGCATCGGCTCCCGGTAACGCAGGTTGGGAAAGTTCAGCTCGATCGTATCGAGATCGTGTCCCTGAGCGATAAGCAAATCCTTCCAGCCATCGTTGTCGTAGTCGAGGAAGCGTACGCCCCAGCCGCTGTGAGTCATGGTCATCTGGCCGATGCCGGAATTCATGCTCGTGTAGGTGAAGGAGCCGTCGCGATTATTGTGGTAGAGGGCGTAGCGTTGATTGGCGAGATCGGTGACGACCAGGTCTGGCCAGCCGTCATTGTCGTAGTCGGCAAAATCCACGCCCATTCCGGCGTAGGTGCGGCCATCGCTGTCCGCGGCAACTCCGGAGAGCAAGCCGACTTCTTCAAACGTGCCATTTCCCTTGTTGTGGTAGAGATACTCGACCATCGAATCGTTGGCCACGAAAACGTCAATATGCCCGTCTCGGTCGTAGTCGGCTAGAGCGATTCCCAATCCCTTGCCAGGCTTGTCCAGGCCGATCTTGGAGGAGACCTCCGTGAAAGTGCCGTCACCATTGTTGTGGTATACGAGCGGAGTGATGGGCTTGAAGTAGTCGGGATGGCAATACGCGCGGTAGCCCTCGCGGTGTTCGCCGCACCAGATGTCGTCGAAATCCCACTGAACGTAGCGTAATACGATCAGATCCAGGTAGCCGTCGCCGTCCAAATCCACCCAAGCGGCGCTACTGGACCATCCGGCGGCTGCGACCCCGGCCTTGGCGGTCACGTCCGTGAAGGTTCCGTCTCCATTGTTGTGATAGAGCTTGTTGCCTCCATAGGCCGTAACGTAAAGATCTTCGTAACCATCGTTATCGTAATCTCCCACGGCGACTCCCATGCCGTAGCCTACTCCCTGCAATCCGGCTTTCTCGGTAACGTCCTCGAAAATTCCGTCAGGCTTCTGATGGAAGAGCCGGTTCCAATATTTCGGGCCGCTTTTTTGGGGGATGGTTCCTTTCGGAGTGGGATCAGCCAGGGGCGTGCCGTTGACCAGAAAGATGTCGAGCCGGCCATCATTGTCGTAATCGAAGAGCGCTACGCCGGCTCCCATTGTTTCGATGAGGTATTTTTTGGAAGTGTGAGAGGACTGGTAGTCGAAATTGACGCCCGAGGCTGCCGTGATGTCCACAAACTTTCCTGGAGGTTCGGCCAACGGGCCGGGACTCGCGGAGATTGCCTGGCGGCTCTGGGCGATTGCCCCGGCGACCGCGAGCAAAATTAAAAAGGAAAGTGCGAAACCATTCGGAAGCCGGCTCACGGTTTCACAATTCCTTTTCCTTCAACGACGGTATAGATGCGATCAACCGCGGGGATGGAAAGTTGCTCTTTCCTGCCGCTCGGCCAAATAATTTCGACTTTCTCCACGTGCTTCGCGGCGCCGAGGCCAAAATGCAAGCGTTGGTCGGAGCTGGAAGCGTAGCTTCCGCCGCTGAAAACATCTTCGCGTTGCGTGCTGCCACCCGAAGTGACGAAGACCTTGGCGCCGATGGCGTCGCGCGGGCTTTTCGCGCTGCCGATGAGTTTGAACGTGAGCCAGTGATTTCCATTGTGGACGACATTGCGGAGCAGCGTCGGCGGAGAGTCAATATTGTTCATGACGACGTCGATGTGGCCGTCATTGAAGAGGTCACCAAAGGCGGCTCCTCGCGCGGGCACGACCACGGCGAGGCCGCTGCCCGTTGCCGGCGGGACTTCCTCGAAGGTTTTCCCATCGATGTTCCGCAAGAGAAGGGGACGTTGGGCCCAGGTCGTGCCCCAATCCTGCTTGTCCACGCCGGGATAAACGTGGCCATTGGCGACGAAAATATCCGGCCAGCCGTCGTTGTCGTAATCGAGGAAGCCCGTACCCCAACCGAGAAAAGGAATGGTGACTTGGCCAAGTCCGGCCTGGTTGGTTACATCCGTGAAGTTGCCGCCGCCATCGTTGCGATAGAGCGTGTCGTAATCGTCCGAAAAATTCGTGATGAAGAAATCCAGCCGGCCGTTTCGCTTGTAGTCGCCCACGGCGATGCCCATGCAAGCTTGCTCGCGGCCGTCGTCATTGAGCGCGAAGCCGGAGAGGTAGCTGACGTCCTCAAAGGTTCCATTGTGTCTGTTGTGGTAGAGGAAATTGGGCTCGGAATCGTTCGCAACGGCGAGATCGAGCCAGCCGTCGTCGTCCACGTCCACGAAGACCGACGAAAATCCGTAGTAGCCGCGAGGATCGGAGACCCCCGCCTTTACACTGACGTCGGTGAAGGTGCCATCGCCGTTATTGTGGAAGAGGTGGTCACTTTCGCCGGGAAGTCCGCGGGGACCGCACATCACGGGAACGCCGCGAAACTGGCAAAAGCCCGGCGGAATTTTGCCGTTGCCTGCAACGGGCGGATCGTTGACGTCGAACTTTACGTAGCCTGGAACGAACAAATCCAACAAACCGTCGTGGTCGTAGTCGCCCCAGGTGGCGCCGGTAGACCAGCCGCCAAGCTGGACGCCGGCTTTTTCGGCGACATCGGTGAACGTGCCGTCATGGTTGTTGTGATAGAGGCGATTTTTGCCGAAGTTGGAGACGTAAATGTCGGGCCAGCCGTCGTTGTCGTAGTCGCCGACGGCG
>DATIXL010000065.1:0-7444 GCA_035518615.1 Terriglobales bacterium
CTGCGCATGGACGTGAAAGACCGCCATCGGCAGATTCACGACGTGGTGCATGGGGGAGTGCTGGCCGCGCTCGCGGATACAGCGGCGGCGATTGCCGCCTATACCGTGGTGCCGCGAGGCACGGAGATCGTGACGATCGAACTGAAAATCAATTATCTGCTGCCGGTGCCGCGCGGGCGGATTCGCGCAGAGGCGACGGTATTGCGCGCGGGCAGAAATTTTGTGGTGACCGAGTGTGAGATTCGTAACCACGCGGGCACGCTCGCGGCAAAAGCACTTCTTACTTTTGGAGCGGCTCGAGGTCACAGTATGGAAGGCAAATCCGCCTGAATGTGTTTCTAGGCGTCGTTGCCGGGTCCCACTTCTTCGCCTTCTTTATAGATGTACTTGATCACGCGCTTGAAGACGAGCAGGTTCGGGCTCCCCTGGCGCGTCAACTTGATGCAGTCGCGGTCGTACCACTCGATGGTGCCGTGGAGGGTCTCTCCATCGTCCAGAACCAACGCCATCGGAGTACGCGATTGCATTTGTTTCACCCAGTAGAAATTCTCTGCATGGGTGGATTCGGGCGGCGCGGGTTTCTTGCTGGGCACCGGCCCGTTGTGATTGTGATTATTGGCCCGGGGTGGAGTCTGCTCCTTTACGTCCGCAAACCCAGGACGGTACATTCTGCGATTTACCATTAGATTCTCCTCAACGGCCCCAAAGGAGGGATTTTTGAAAGGCTCTGTTGGTGAGATGCGCGTTTTCCCCGGCGCGTTACAGGGAAGTGAAAATAATTTTTGGGGAGGGGAACTCAGGAGAGGCGGCTGCGGAATTATGTCGTGGGGCGATATTCCGGAGCCAGAGAGACGGCCAGGGCTTCGAGCCCCAGCTGACGATTGAGATTGCGGCGCATGCCTGCGTGAAGATCATCCAACGCGACAAGCGCGCGCTGGACCCAGCGCGTGTCAACGGTTTTGCTGAGCGCATGGAGTTCCTTGGCGAGAACAACATTGCGCAACATGGGCTCGCGAATTCCGGAAGTGAGCTCCGCGAGATCGCCGAGAAGTCCATAGAAAACCGCGAGTTGCTCTTCAAAGGGAACGTCGCGGTCCTTTGCAAGGGCGGAGGTGTCCGCGAAGAGTTGCGCATAGTCCTGGCCGTGCGAGGCTCTTTCGAGAATGCGGAGGGCGTCGCGGCGGCGTCGCGTCACTGCGTCCACATCTATTTCCATTGCGAGGCCTGGGCTGCCTTCGGAGAGTTGCGCGGCGGCGCGAACTTCCGCGGGCTTGCGACTGGTTTTTTTCTCCAGAATGTTTTCAACTTCAGCCAAAGGCAGGGGCGCAAACTGAAATTGCATGCAGCGAGAGACGATCGTGGGCAGCAAGGAATAGGGCGATGGAGCCGTCAGGATCAGAACGGCATTTCCGGGCGGCTCTTCCAGGATTTTGAGAAACACGCTGGCGACATCCCAGCGCATCGTGTCCGCACCACCAAGAATGAAGACGCGGCGGCGGGCCATGGGCTGAAAATAGGCGGCGCGCTGCACCGCGCGAAGCTGGCCAATCCGCAAAGTGGGTCGAGCGACCGGATTTTTCAGACGGACCGGATCGGGCACAAGCGCCCAAACATCGGGATGAGTTTGCAGAATGAGGGGAACGCGCTCAACCGCGGCGGCATCAGCGCTTTCCCCGCGCTCGGCCAACCCACGGGCAACGAGCCCCTCCACATCGCTGAGTTGCGCGATGCGGCGGCAGGTATCGCATTCTCCGCACGAGTCGTCTGGTAAACGCTCGCAGTTCACGGCTTGCGCCAGGAGGCGAGCCAGAGTGAATTTGCCGACTCCCCTCGGACCGGTAAAGAGCAGCGCATGCGGCAGCCTCTGGTTGCGCAGGGCGCCGCGCAATACCGCGACAATTTTCTCGTTGCCCAAGAATTCGGAGAAGCCCACGATCTAGCTCTTTTCCAAGCCGAACAGGAGCGGCTGCACGGCTTCGAGAATATCGCGGGAGATTTCTTCGGGCAGGCGCATGCCTCCCCGGGTGGCATCGAAACATTGAATCGTGGCCCAGGGAGTGCCCCGCGAAAGCGAATCGTACATGTCAGCAGCGTCTTCAAGATGGCGCAAGCTCGCTTCCTGAATGTCGCGCTTGGAATCCGTATAGTCGCGCGCCGATTTTCTGCCCACGAGCTTCTGGGCTTCTTGCGGCGGCACGCGCAGGTACACGACAAGATTTTCCCTGGGAAGGCCGTAGATGTTGTATTCGAGATGTTCGATCCAGCGGAGAAAAACCGCGCGCGCGGCTGCCGGGGCGCGCGCCGTCTGATGCGCGAGATTGGATGCGACGTAGCGGTCGGCAAGCACGATGCTCCCATTTGCAATCGCACTGGTGAGCTTTTGCTTGGCTTCAAAGCGGTCACCGGCGTAGAGCAGGGCGGTGAAATGCGGATCCACGCTTTCGAGCTGGCCAAAATCGCCGTTCAGAAACTGACCGACCAGCTTGCCGAACCAGGAATCATACTGAGGGAAGCCCGTCACGCGGACGGAATAGCCTCGCGACGCGAGTTCGTGTTCCAGGAGCCGCACCTGCGTGTTTTTCCCGCTGCCGTCTATGCCTTCAAAGGCGATGAGTATGCCGGGTTGAGCCATGGGAGAATCAAATTGTCCGAGGTCAGTCTAACCGTACTCGTTCGAGGCCGCAACGACGCTCATGTTACGATGCCGCTCTGGATATGACGACCAATTCCGTGCACGAAAATCTGCAGCAGGTTCTGGGCCGTATCGCAGCGGCAGCTGGCCGCGCAGGGCGGCGAAGCGAAGAGATCACGCTCATCGGGATCTCGAAGACGCATTCCGCGGAGGCGGTTCGAGAGGCTTACGCAGCCGGGGTGAGGCATTTTGGAGAGAACCGGGTGCAGGAGTGGGAAAAGAAGCGCGGACCGCTTGCCGATCTGGGGGCGACCTGGCACCTTGTGGGGCACTTGCAAAGCAACAAGGCGGCACGCGCGGCGGAGTTGTTTGGCAGCGTGGACTCCGTGCACGATGCGGCGCTGGCGCGGAGACTGGATCGCGCGCGGGAGCAATCAGGTTCACAGAAAAAATTGCGGGTGCTGATCGAAGTGCGATTGGCGCCGGAGGAATCGAAGAGCGGAGTCGAAATTGCGAGTTTGTCAAAGCTTGCGGAGGAGCTTTGCGGGTTGCCGCATCTCGAGTTTGCGGGTTTGATGTGCATTCCGCCGTACTTTAAGAATGCGGAAAGCGCCCGGCCCTTTTTCATGCAGTTGCGCAAATTGCGAGGCGATTTGACCAAGCTGCTGGGAAGGGAGTTGCCCGCGCTTTCCATGGGAATGTCGCATGACTTCGAGATTGCCGTTGAAGAGGGCGCCACGGAAGTGAGAATTGGAACTGCATTATTCGGGGAGCGCACCTCGCTTGGCGGAGTCTGAAGAATGCTGGAAATCAGCGAACGAGATGGCGCGGCAATCTTTTCGGTGCGAGTACAGCCGCGAGCGAGTCGGGATGAAATCAGCGGCGAAATAGAAGGCGCGCTGAAGATTCGCTTGCGCGCGCCGGCGGTCGAAAATCGCGCGAACGAAGCGCTTCGCGAATTTCTCGCCGCGCTTTTGAAAACTCCGAAGTCGGCTGTTAGAATCCTCAGCGGAGATCGCGGCCGCACAAAACGCGTGGAGATTCGGGGCATTACCAGAGCGCAGGTGGAGTCTCTTCTGCAATTTGAAGTTTGACCGGAGTGGAAAACGGCGGAAATTATGAAAGTGAGCCTAAAAGAAATTCAGGCAGATCTGCGCGCCGCGAAGCTGGATGGCTGGCTCTTTTACGATTTTCGAGGCCGCGATCCCATCGCTCAGGGCATCCTGCAGTTGCCTCCAGGAATGCGCACGCGCCGCTGGTATTACTTCGTTCCAGCGAAAGGCACCCCGAAGAAGCTGGTGCACAAGATTGAGTCCCAATCCCTTGCGGCCCTGCCGGGCGGCACGCTTTATTACGCGGGACAAGAGGAGCTGCGCAAGAATCTTGCCAAGTTGATGGGACGCGCGAAGAACGTCGCGATGCAATATTCGCCGAAGAATCAGATCCCGTATGTCGCCATGGTGGATGCGGGAACCATCGAGCTGGTTCGCGGCGCTGGGAAAAAAGTGGCGAGCTCTGCTGACTTGGTGCAGAAGTACGAGGCTTGCTGGAGCGATGAGCAGCTCGAGGGACATCTCACGGCTGGGAAAATCATCGATCGCATCGTGAAGGATGCGTTTGTATTGGCGGCACGCGGCGTGCGCGAAGGAAAACCGCAAACAGAATATTCGCTCAAGCAATGGATTGTCGGCGAGTTTCAGGCGGCTGGGATTACGGCGGACGAAGGCCCCGACATCGCGGTGAATGAACATGCGAGCGATCCGCATTACTGTCCGGCGGCGGAAAACCCTACCCCGATTCGTGAGGGCGATCTGCTGCTACTGGATGTGTGGGGCAAATTGAAGAATCCCGGGAGCGTGTATTACGACATCACCTGGGTCGGATATTTGGGCGCCAAGGTTCCCGAAAAATATGCGAAAGTGTTTGCCATCGTCCGCGAGGCCAGGGATAAAGGAGTGGACTTGATCCGCGGCAACATTGCGGCGGGGAAGCCACTGGAGGGATGGCAGGTGGACAAAGCCGCGCGAAGGGTGATCGAGAACGCCGGGTACGGCAGGTACTTTTTTCATCGTACGGGCCACAACATCGGGCAATCCGTTCACGGCAACGGCGCGAACATGGACGGTTTGGAAACAAAGGATGTGCGCCACCTGATTCCGCGCACGTGCACGTCCATTGAGCCGGGAATTTATTTGCCCGAGTTCGGAATTCGCAGCGAAGTAAACGTTTATATCGGAGAGAAGGAAGCGCGCGTCACCGGAGCCGTCCAGACGGAAATCCTGGCCTTGCTGGCCTGATCGAAAATGACTGAAACGAACCAATCCATAGGCGGAGAACCGGCAGTAGCTGAGAACCCGGCCGCGAGCGCAAGCCGGGAGCCTCTGGCGCTGGCCATCGGCTTTGCCGGATGGCTTTTGCCTGGCTTGGGGCACGCGTTACAAAAAATGTGGGGCAGAGCGCTGATCGTGTTCCTTGCCGTGGCATCGCTGGTGACGATCGGAGCGGGGATGCGGGGGAATGTATTCACCTCCGGCGGTGATGATGCCTTCGATAAACTCGGCTTTTTTGCGGATTTGGGAACCGGGAGTCTCTATTTCTTGGCAATTGCCTTGGAGCCCAATGGGCCTGATGTGTCTCATGCCGATGGCGATTACGGCACCCGCTTCCTGGCGACCGCCGGTGTTCTGAATCTGCTCGCAGCGCTTCATGCCTATGAGGCGGCGCGGGGACGCAAAGCGTGATCGCGGCAAGTTTCGTCAAGCTCTCCCATTTTCAAGCGATGGTGCTTTTCGCGCTGATCATTTCGATCGCTTTCGGCACGCTGGGGCGCAGGCGTCCCGCGGATCGCGTCAAGTATGCGTTGTGGTGTTTTGTGTGGTTCCTGGTGATCGGCGCGGCGATCGGCTGGCTAATCTATCCTTTTTCGCACTGAAAACACACATATTATGCGCCGCAATTGACAGAAATTTTCTGCGGATGCTAAGGTGTTTTGATTGGGCCGAGGTAGCTCAGTTGGTAGAGCAGCCGATTCGTAATCGGCAGGTCGGGGGTTCAAGTCCCCCCCTCGGCTCCAGAATTTTCAACAAGTTAGGCATCTAGTTCACGCGATCCGTTGTACGCACGTTGCACAATTCAAGTTTTTCGCTCAAAGAATCCATCGCGTTGACCTGAGACTCGCTCACGCTCTTCACATAGACATTCATCGTGAGGCCGACGTTCGAGTGCCTGAGAATCGCTTGAATGGTTTTGTCATCCACACCTAGCGCGTGAAGGTTGGTAGCGAGGCCACGGCGGAAAGCATGCCAGCCGTGCCAAGCGGGAAGCGCGGTGTTGCGCTGGAAAATATGGCCTTCGGGTTTGTGCTCATGCTCTTGCTTCCCGCAGACCGCACAGGGAGAAAGTGCGGGGATAATTACGCGCTTGGCGAGATTCTCCAGGTTCAACGGCTGTCCCGTTCCCCCCTGAAAAATCGGCAAGCCGGGTTGCGCCAGAACACCAGCGTGGAGTTTGTGCGCGGTGAGAGCATCGGCCAACTGTTTCACAACCGGAATGGGAGAACGGCTCCGACGCGTCTTGGGCTCGCTAACCGTGCTGTTCCACACGCTGCGCGTTACGCTCAATTCCTTTCCGTCGAAGTTTTCCCAGATGAGTCCGCGCAGTTCGCTCTTGCGGAGTCCCGTCAATGCGGCGGTGAGCACTACGGTACGGGCAGGCTCGGGAAGCATGGCGAGCATGGCTTTCACTTCGGGCAAAGAATAGGCATAGGTATCCTCTTCCGGCTCCGGCACGCGGGGAATGCTCACGTCTTGAATGGGGTTGATACCGTCGAGAATCCCCAAACGTTTCGCTTGCTTGAACGCGCCAGATAGAAACGCCTTGCAGTGGCGAAGAGAGGACCGGCCTAGCTTCGCTTGCTCGGCAATCTTTTGGAGCATTTGCTCGCCGTGAACCGTGCGGAACTCCCGAAGTGTGAGCTTGCCCATGCGGGGCTTGAGATGATTCTCCCAAATATCGTTGTACTGCTTCACGCTCGCGGGGCGAAGATTCTTTTCGACGTATTCGGGGAGATAGATTTTGTCAACGAACTCGCAAACCGTCTGCGTGCTAGTGGGGTTGAGCGTACCAGAGTTGACGGGCCGCAGAATTTTTTCAACAAACTCTTTGACGCTGGCCTTCGTCCGGTACTCTCCGCCGTATTCCACGTCCAGCTTCTTGCAGACCAGCGTCCGCTTGATAGCGCCGTCCGGCTGTTGGATGTCATCCCGATAGCGGACGAACCAGCTCCCGTACCTGTGAAAGACGTACCCCTTTTGCTGTTTCATGGCGGCGTGCCTCCCTGTCTTTATGATACAGACCTATATCAGAATGTCAAGGGGACTCTTTCGAGCGCAGCCAAGCGCACACGTCCGGCCAGGAGAACCGCAAGAATCCATCGCAGCGCAGCACGGGCAGCCTGTTCTTGCGGCTGTTGTCTGTGTGCTTATAGACCCAAGACACGGGAACTTGCAGGCGCTTGGCGAGTTGCTTTGGAGTGAGAATGTCTCCAGGCTCTAGCCGCGTTTGGCTATTTGGAACGATCCCGAGTTTTGGCGCGGTAGCCAAGTTACGCCGACGGGCTTCTCATTTTCTGCGCGTACTCAATACCCTTTCGGCGTGCTGCCTGCCATTGGCGCTCGGACTCCGAACTGTCTATGGATTCCTTCTGACCAACGGGAACAGCGTCCAGTTGCTTGTAAACGCGGCGCAGCCTCGCAATCCCGGTCAGTCGGCGGATGAGTGCGACAGTGGGCATAAATTCGGATTCCTTGAGGG
>DATIXL010000066.1:0-48057 GCA_035518615.1 Terriglobales bacterium
CGGACGAAGATTTGTGCGCGATTGCAGTGCGCGAGAATGGGTTTGGAACGAGTGTAGAATGAGGGGATGGCGACGAAAGAAAAGTGGGATGCGGAGCTGTATGACGGGAAGCACGCTTTTGTTTGGGAACTGGCGAAGGATTTGGTGCCGCTGCTGGAGCCGAAGGCGGGAGAACGGATCCTGGATATTGGATGCGGGACGGGGCATTTGACTGCGGAAATTGCGACGAGCGGAGCGGAAGTGGTGGGGATTGACCGGTCGGAGGAGATGATCGCGGAAGCGAGGAAGAAGTTTCCGGAGCTGCGCTTTGAAGTGAAGGACGCAAAGGAGCTTGAGTTTGCGGAAGAATTCGACGCGGTGTTTTCGAATGCGACGCTGCACTGGATCGGGGAGCCGGAGCGGGTGATTGAAGGAATTGCGCGGGCGCTGCGGCCGGGCGGGCGGTTTGTGGCAGAGTTTGGGGGCGAAGGGAATATTGCGAAGTTGATTGCCGCTCTACACAGGGCTTGCAAGAAGCTGGGGATGGAGTTTTCCGAGGAGATGCAGCCGTGGTATTTCCCGAGCGTGGCGGAGTATGCGGGTCTGCTCGAAAAACACGGATTGGAAGTGCGGCAAGGGGCGCTATTTGACCGGCCAACGCCGCTGGAGGATGGAGAAAGAGGATTGAGAGTATGGATGGAGATGTTTGGAGGAGCGATTCTCAAGCAGGTGCCCGAGGAGAAGAGGGCGGCGCTGCTTGAAGGAACAAAGCGAGCGGCAAGGGAGGAGCTGTTCCGTGAAGGAAGGTGGGTGCTGGATTACCGGAGACTGAGAATCGTCGCTCAAAGGGCCTGAGAACAGGGCCGCGTGTACCTCGGTGTTGGCTGTCGGAGGTTTCGGCCAAGTCAAAGAATGCAGGAGGGCATTCGATGGGGAAGGAATTCAGGGAAGTTTTTGCGGATTTGAAAAAAATATTGGGCAAGCACAAAAAACGCCTGCAGGTGAAGGCGGATAGGCCGAAGGAGTACACCCTGCACACGAAAAAGCCTTCGCCATTCCCCCAGCACAAAGGGCAACCGATGTTTTTTGGGTCGGTCCGGATGGGTAAGGCGTATGTGAGCTTTCACCTGTTGCCACTCTATATGAATCCAACGCTAACCAAGACGATCTCTCCGGCGCTGAAGAAGCGAATGCAAGGGAAAGCCTGCTTTAACTTCAAGGAACAGCCGGACGCGGCGCTTGTGGCGGAGCTGGAGCAGTTGACCAAAGCGGGGATCGAGCTATGGAGCAAGCAGAATTGGGCGTGACCGGGACGCCCGGGCGTCGAATTGACTTGGCTGTCCACGAGACGTAACATGCCCGTACAAGCGGCTGGTGCGCCGCATCATTTCTAACCTTCCCTAGAAGTGAATGATTCCCGAGGTACAGACTGTGCCAGCCCAGGTCGTATCTCACTATCGGCTCCTCGGTCCTCTCGGCAGCGGGGGAATGGGAGTGGTGTATCGAGCGGAGGACACGACCCTGCGGCGGACCGTGGCTCTGAAATTTCTAGCAGAGCAAACCCCGACCAACCGAAAAGAAGGCGAGCGATTGCGGCACGAGGCGCGGGCCGCCTCGGCGCTGAACCATCCAAACATCTGCACGATCTATGAAGTGGGCGAGGAAGCGGGCGAGACATTCATTGCCATGGAGTATGTGGAGGGGCGGACGCTCTCGGAGGTGTTGCGGCAGGGAGCGCTGCCCCTCGAGAACGTGTTGCACTATGGGCGGCAACTGGCTTCGGCGCTCGCACATGCCCACGAGCGCGGCGTGATTCACGGCGATTTGAAGCCGCTGAACGCTATTGTGACGCCAAGCGGAGACGCCAAGATTCTTGATTTTGGCCTGGCGCGGCGGAGCAATCCGACGGAGATGGACCGAAAGACGCTTGAAACGGCTACGGCAGAGCCGGCCACGGGCTTGCCGGGCACATTTCCGTATATGGCCCCGGAGCAAATCGAGGGCGGGGACGCCTCCCCGCGCACGGACATCTGGTCGCTGGGGATCATTCTTTACGAAATGGCGGCGGGGAAGAGGCCGTTCCAAGGCGAAAATCTTTATCTGCTTTGCAACTCGATCGTTCGAGATGCGCCCCGTCCCCTGCCCGCGCGAGTTCCGCATGGTCTGGCGACCATCATTTCGCGATGCTTGGAGAAGGAGCCGGCGCGCCGGTATCAGCGAGCCAGCGAGGCGCGAGCGGCTTTGGAAGCGCTTAGCCCTTCGCTGGAAGACAGGAGCACCGTGGCGCAAGTGCCCCTGCCAAGGCAGCGAAGACGCGCCATTCTGGCGGCGGTTGTGGCTGCAGTGGCCCTCGGCGTAGGATTTGCGGGCTTCCGGGATGGAGGCTTCTGGAGGCGCGGAAAGCCGGCGGTGCCCTCGAGGGTTTTGTTGTGCGTGCTACCTTCGTCGAGCGGCGGAGATAGTTCGCAATCGGCCTTCGAAAACGGATTGGCGGATACGCTGAGTGCTCGGCTGGGGGAGCTTGGCACGCGTCACCCGCTTGCAGTGATCCCGATGAGCGTGACGCAGGAAAGACACGTGACGACGGTGGATGCCGCGAGGAAAGAGTTCGGGGTCAACTTAGCGCTGGTCTTGAGCGCGCAAAGGGCGTCAGACGAAGTGCGAGTGAACTACACGCTGGTGGATGCCCGATCGCACCAACAATTGCGCAGCGGGACGATTACAAGACCGGCGAGCGATCTCTTTGGGCTGCAAGATCACGTGGCGGAAAGCGTTGCAGCTGCGATGGAGCTGCAGCTCGCTCCGCAGGAAAAGCAGACACTGACTTCACATGGAACGAGCGGACCGGCGGCATACGATTATTATGTCGAGGGACGCGGATACCTGCAGGACTACACGGTCGCGCGAAACGTGGAAGACGCGATCACGCTGTTTCAGCGGGCGTTGGAGAAGGATCCTGCTTATGCGGCCGCGACGGCAGCCCTTGGCGAGGCTTTCTGGCGGAAGTACCAGCTCACGCACGACAATCACTGGGCTGAGGCAGCCACCGAAAATTGCCTGAAAGCCGCCGAACTTGGGCCGAACGTCAGCGCTGCGCATGCATGCCTCGGCAAGGTTTACAGCGCGAGAGGCGACTACGAGAAAGCGGCAAAGGAATACCGCCAGGCGTTGGAGCTGGAGCCGACAAGCGATGACGCGTATGGCGGGCTGGCCACGGCGTACGAGCAGCTCGGCCGCCTGGGAGAGGCCGAGCAGTTGTATAAGAATGCGATCTCGGCGCGTCCCAGCTACTGGGCGACCTACAACTGGCTCGGACTGTTCTACGAGAAGCACGCGCGGTACGAAGAAGCCGCGACGATGTTTTCGCACGTGATCTCGCTGGCTCCGGACAGCTTTACTGGCTACTACAATCTGGGCGGGGTTCGGGTTTGGCAGGGGAAATACGCGGAGGCCATTCCACTTCTGGAGCAGTCCCTCAGCATTTTACCCACGGGCAACGCGCGGTCCAACCTTGGGACGGCTTATTTCCAGATGAGAAGGTATGCCGAATCCGCGACAAATTTTGAAGAGGCGGTAAAGCTTGACGAGAAGAGCTACGTGGTCTGGGGCAATCTGGGGGACGCATATTACTGGACACCGGGAAGACGCCCGGAGGCTGCCGCAGCCTACGGAACGGCCATTAAGCTGGGCGAGGAGGCACTCCGGGTGAACCCGCGTGATGCGCAGTTGCTGAGCAGCCTGGCGATGTATCACGCGATGAGAGGGGAGCGCAAGGCGGCCTTGGAGTATCTGGGCGCTTCACTGCGGCTGCAGCCGAGGAATCCGGGGCTGCTCTTTAACGCTGGCCTAACCTATCAACAACTGGGCGAAACCAAGCAAGCACTCGAGGCGCTTGAGAAGGCAGTCTCCATGGGGATAGCGCCGGGGATGTTGCGCGACACACCAAATTTCGACGGGCTCAGGGACAATCCACGGTTTGCCAGGCTGATGGAGACCAAAATCAAAGAGTAATGGAGGATTTATGCGTGTTATTCGAGTAGCGTTTGTTCGAGCCGCTTTCTGTGCGGCTGCGCTGGGGGCGATTTTGCTTGTGCCATTCAAATTCGGGTCCGGCCAAGAAGTACACTCAAAGCAGACTTCAGGACAGTCTGTACGGCTCTCATGTGGGGATCAAACCGTCGCAGTGGATCCGACCGACGGGACAAATCCGAAGGCGGTCTTTCTGTGCGCGGGGAATAAGCTGACGTGGGACGCCAACGGCCACCAGTTCATCGCGATCTTCAAGAAGTCGCCGTTCGTTGATGGACAGAAATACTTCGACGAGCAGCACAATCAATCGGCGGCGGCAAAGAACGACGTGCAGGTGACCGTTTACACCTATTTCATGATCGTTGACCACGAGATCGTGGACGATCCACAGGTCATCGGGGGGGGTGGCCACTCAAACTGAGGGATGAAGCCATTGCAGGAGGCCGCCGCGAGGAACGAATAGTGGCGGCGACGGATTCGCCACAAGGGGTAGCGGAGGGCTTTACAGCGGGAAAAACAGGTGCTAGGCTTAGCTCCCGTACCGCCATCCGTAGTTAACTCCCACCGAAAGGTGGAAGCGCCAGGCGGCTGGGCCTCTGACAGAGAACCTGCCAAACGTGTGTCCGGTCAATCGCAGGGAGATTGACCTGTCGCGAGAGAAAACCTCCAATTGGGGAATACTGAGGCGTCTCTTGGTGCGTGAAGTCGGCGCCGCGGACGGCGACTTTTGTTCGGTGTGAACAAGGGGCAGGCCGAAAGCGGAAAGCTGATTGCGCATCAAAGCTATAGAGGGATACAGAGGGGAAACCTTGCTGAAACTGAGAAAAGTGGAGATTACCGGGTTCAAGTCGTTCTGCGAACGGACGGTGGTGACGTTCAGCGGACTCGGAACGACGTGCATCGTGGGACCGAACGGGTGCGGGAAATCGAACGTGGTGGACGCGATTTCCTGGGTGCTGGGTGAGCAGAGCCACAAGAGCCTGCGCGCAGAACGCATGGCGGATTGCATCTTCAACGGAACGACGAAGCGGCCGCCCATGGGGCTGGCGGAAGTGACGATTACCATGGAAGATCCGGAACTGGCAGAGGCTGCGCGGTTTGTCCTGGAGAGCGCGGGGAAAGAAGAAGCTAACGCAGAGACGCAGCGTACGCAGAGCGGGACAGAGGAAATAACGCCGCTTCAAGGTCTTGCGCCGGGTACGGCAGCTGACGATCCCCTGGCAGACGCGACTGACCTCGCTCAGATTTCTACTGAAGCCGGCGATTCGCAAGGAAAGTCGGACCCTTTCAAGGGGAAGCGAAAGAAGAGAGCGGAGAAGCCCGAAATTGTGATGAAGCCGGGAGAAGTAGTAGTGAGCCGGAGGCTGTACCGGAGCGGGCAAAGCGAGTATTTGATTAACGGAAAAGTGGGCCGGCTGCGGGACATTCAAGAAATGTTCATGGGAGTGGGGCTGGGGCCGGATTCCTACGCAATTATCGAGCAGGGGCGCATCGGGCAGATCCTGTCGTCGAAGCCGATGGAGCGGCGGGCAATCATCGAAGAAGCGGCGGGAGTGACAAAGTTTAAGACGAAAAAGAGGCTGGCAGAAGCGAAGCTGGAATCGTCGAAGGTGAACCTAGCGCGGGTGAATGACATTGTGGTGGAAGTGGAGAAGCAGCTGGGTTCGCTGAAGAGGCAGGCGTCCAGAGCGCGGCGGTACGCGGAGATTCGCGAGCAGATGCGCGGGATCGTGCGGCAGATGCTGGCTGGAAGAGCGCGGGAACTGGAAGCGGAAGCGGAGCAAATCGCAGGCCGGTTGACGGAATTGACCGCGTCGGAATTCAAGCATGCGGAAGAGATTCAGCACCGGGAAGGCGAGCAGGACCGGCTGAAGCAGAGAATTTACGAGCTGGATACGGAAATCCGGCAGAACCAAAACCAATTGAATTTGACGGCGCTGGAAGCGGACCGCGCGGAGAACAAGATCGCGTTCAACCGGCAACGAGAGGAGGAGCTTGCGGCGAGGCGGGGGCAGATTGGCGCAGAGTCGAACCAAGTGAGTGCGCAGACGTCGGAGTGGGAGACGCGCAACGCATCGCAAATGCAGGCCACGAGCGTACTGCGGGAAGAGGCCGCGAGTCTGGCGGCGATGGTGGAGGAACTGGCGGCGAGAGCGCAGCGGCGCTCAGCACAGATCGCGGATTCAGAGAGGCGGATCGAAACGCTGCGGCGGACGGCGTCAATGGCGGGCGAGAGTCTGCTGCAATTGCACGGCGAGCAGAAGCAGGCGGAAGAAGCTCTGGTGCACCAGGGCGAGGCTCTGAGGAAACGAGAGGCCAGCGAGCACGATCTGCTGGAGACTTCCATCCAGGCGCGCGGCGAAGCAGAAGAGGCGGCGTACGCTCTGGAAAGAGCGAACGGACATTTTGCGGCGTTGAAAGCGGAGACGGAAGAACTCCAAGGAAAGATCGCACGGTTGCGCGGGGAGCGCGAGGAGACGGCCAAGCTTGCGGAAGGATTGCGGGATTCATTGGCCAGCACGCGCGCACGGCAGGGGACGCTGACGCGAATTTTGAACGACCGGTCGTACACGGCGGAAGCGGTGCAAAAACTGTTCGCAGCGAACGAGCGCGGAGGAGGGCGGGACTTTCGCGCCGTGGGCGTGCTGGCGGATTATGCCGAAGTGCCAGAGGAGCATGAAGGAGCGATCGAACAGTATTTGCGGGATGAACTGGAGTACGTGGTGGTGGAGACGTTCGATCACGCGAAAGCGGGCATTTCCCTGTTGAGAAACGAAGTGGGAGGACGCGCGACATTTTTTGTGGATTCGACGAGGAATTTGCGGGTGGAGGAGTACGAGCCGATTATTCCCTTTCGGGCGGACCAGGGCGTGCTCGGGCGGATGGACAAGCTGGTGGAGTTTCGCGATCCACTGGGAGCGGCGGCGAAACAGTTTTTGCCGAGGTTGAGGTCGGCATATCTCACGGACAGTGCAGCGGCAGCGGAGATGCTGGCGAAGGAGAATCCGCAGTACGCGTTCGTAACGCCAGAAGGGACTTGTTACCAGGGACGCATGGTGACCGGCGGGCGGCCGGATGAAGCGGGACCACTGGGGATGAAGCGGGAGCTGCGCGCGCTGGACGCGGAACTGCTGCATCTCGAAGCGCGCATGCAGGAAATACAGGCGGAGATCGAGCGAAACGCCGCAGAAATGCAGGAGGCGGAGCGCGCTTTGGAAGAGGCGAGCGCGAAACAGCGGGAGGCGGAGCGCGAAACGATCCGGGCAGCGCACAAGCGTGAACAGACGCAGAGCGAACTGGCGCGGCTGGGGCTGGAATTGACGATTTGCCAAAATGAACTGACACAACTGCGGAGGGACGCGGAAAGCGCGCGCCAGCGAGCGGAGCGGGCAAAGCACCAACATGCGACGGCGGCGGCAAGCCGAGCGGAGGCGGAAGCAGAAAGCGCACGGCTGAGCGAAGAGCTGACACAATTACGCGGGTCGGTGCAATCCGAACAGGATGAACTGGCGGATGGGCGCGCGGAACTGGCAGCGAGGCAGGAACGGTTGGCGGCGGCGGAGGCTTTGGCGAAGCGATTGGGGGAAGAGCGGGCGGAATTGGAGCGGCGCGAGACGGCGCTGCGAGAACAGGAAAAATCGGTTGCGGACGAGACGGAAGCCCTGACCAAACAAAGCGGAGAGTTGTCGCAGCAGCTCGAGGCCCTGCTAACGGAAAAGGCAAGGCTGGAGGCGCGGCAAAAGGAATTGGAACTGGAGTGGGAGTCGAACCGGACGCGGCTGACGCAAATGGAAGATCATCTGCGGATGGGTCGGCAGTCGCTGCAGGAGCTGCGCGAACAAAGAGGCCACGCGGAAGTGGAGCGGGCGAAGAACGACAGCGACCGGGAACACCTGCGGGAGACTTGCATGTCGGAAGTGAATGCGCAGCCGGAAGACTTGATCGCGAGCGAGACTGCGTTCATGAGCGGAGAAGAGCTGGCCGCTGCCGAGACGAATTATCGCGAGATGAAGCAGCGGATCGAATCCATGGGCCCGGTGAACATGATGGCGCTCGAGGAGTTCAACGAGTGCGAGCAGCGGTTCAATTTTTTGACGCGAGAGCGGGATGATTTGTTGCAATCCATTGCGGACACGCAACAAGCGATCGCGGAGCTGGACCAGATCACGAAGGAAAAGTTCGAACAGGCATTCGCGGCGGTGAATGCAAACTTCTCGGCGGCGTTCCACACGATTTTCGGCGGTGGCATGGCCGAGATGCGGCTGACGGAGCCGGACAGCTCCGGCGACGCGGGAATTGACATCGTGGCTTCGCCGCCAGGGAAGCGGCTGCAGAATGTTCTGCTGCTCTCGGGCGGCGAGAAAGCGATGACAGCGCTGGCGCTACTGATCGCGATTTTCCGCTACCAGCCGAGCCCATTCTGCATCCTCGACGAGGTGGACGCGCCACTGGATGAAGCGAACGTGGGGCGGTTCACAAAGCTAATTGGGGAGATGAGCGCGCAAACGCAATTCATCGTGGTGACGCACAACCGGAAGACAATGGAGACGGGCAGCGTACTCTACGGCGTAACCATGCAGGAGCCGGGAGTATCGAAAATCGTGAGCGTGCGCTGGGAGGGAGACGAAGCACCGGCGCGGAAGAAGCAGGCGGCAGCGGCGTCAGCAGCGTAGAGATTTCAGAAGATACTATTTAGCTTCTCGAGGAGCGTCCAGAAACACGGACGCTCTTTTTTTGATCCGACGCAAAAAAGTTTTGCAGAGAAATCCACCGACGGCAACTTGGAGTTGAGGGAGGGGTGCGCTAGAATGACTTCCACTCAGTCGGGGGAAATTTTCCGGTGTCTTCGTCTCCTGCCATGAAAGTATTAAGGGAAACTCAATTCGCCGGCTTGCAGCCGAGCGCGCGCGGCAAGGTGCGCGACATCTACGATCTGGGCGACAAGCTGCTGATCGTGGCAACGGACCGGCTTTCAGCGTTCGACGTGGTGATGGCCACGCCGATTCCGGATAAGGGGAAAGTGCTGACGCAGCTTTCGCTCTTCTGGTTCGAACTCCTTAAGGATGTAATTCCGAACCATGTACTCAGCGGCACGGAGTTTCCCACGCCGTTCGATGCGTACCACGAGGAGCTGGCGGGACGGGCGATGGTAGTAAAAAAGACGAAGCCGCTGCCGATCGAGTGTGTGGTGCGCGGCTACGTAAGCGGATCCGGATGGAAGGATTACAAAGCGACGGGAAAGATTTGCGGGATCGCGCTGCCAGCGGGCTTGCAAGAGTCGGCGAAGTTGCCGGAGCCGATCTTCACACCGGCGACAAAAGCGACGAGCGGACACGACGAGAATATATCGTTCGACCACGCCACCGCATTGGTCGGCTCAGTCTTGGCGCAAAGAGTTCGCGAGGCGAGCCTCGAAATCTACAGGCGCGCCGCGGCCTACGCGGAGCCGCGAGGGATCCTGATCGCGGATACGAAATTTGAATTTGGGATGCTGGGAGATGAGTTGATCTGGATTGACGAAGCGCTGACGCCGGATTCCTCGCGCTTCTGGCCTGCCGCAGAATACAAGCCGGGCGGACCCCAGTCGTCCTTCGACAAACAGTTTGTGCGCGACTACCTCGAGCGGACCCAGTGGCCGAAGACGCCGCCGGGCCCAACCCTGCCCCCCGACGTGGTTGCGGCGACGCGGGCCAAATACCGGGAAGCGTACCGAATCCTGGCGGGACACGATCTCGACTAGCAAGAGGATTGCCGGCCCAGAGCAAAATGGAGAAGGGCGGAGCGTGCCATCGTGAAAGATCAATTGGAAGGACTTGTAGCACAAATGGTGGACAAGGGAATCTTGTTCGATGAAGCGGTGGGGGAATTTGAGAAACGGCTGATCAAGCGGGCGCTGGACCGGACCAACGGGAATCAGTGCCAGGCGGCTAAGATGCTGGGAATCCACCGGAACACGCTAAGCAGAAAAATCGGAGAGTACAAGCTGGATCACAACGGGCACAAGAAGCGCCGCTAGAGGCGCGACAGCAACTGAAGGCGTTTTTTACCAGGAGAGACTGCAAAAACTCATTCTTCAAGGAAAAAACGGCCCTCTAAGTGGTTCTGAGGGCCGTCGCGATTTTCGGAAGAATGGAGTCCGGTCAGTGACCCGGCTTGCGAGTACGGTGTGGTGCAGTCTTCTTTTCCTTCGGGATGTCGTCCGGATTCACTTTTGCCTTGTCCCAGTGAACCATAAAGCTCGGAGCAGGATCGTAGGACTCGAGCGTGCCGGTAAAGCGCACCGGGTTGTCCTTCTCGAGGCGAGCAGCATCCGGCTGGCCGGCAACCTTCACGTCCATATCCGGAGCGGTCGCGGCCTGAAATTCGGCATCACTGGTGACGAAGGCGACCTTAAGGTCTATGGGATCATCGGGTGTCGCGCCGGGAGTAACTTCGAATAGCTTGCTAGGAACATCCGGAAATTCCAGACCACACGCAGCAAGCCAGGTCATTTTTGCCTTGTCACCGCCGGTTTTAAGGTCAGCGACGACCGAGGCAATGGTCATATTGGTGCGCGCAGCCGTCAGATCCGCAGCGCTGGCCATCTTGTAGGTTTCCGGACGGACGGCGGAGCTGCCCGCAAGCTGCAGGAGTTCGTTCAGCTCGGCGTCGGTGAGCGAATCACAGACCGTGCCTCCCTGATAGGCGATGATCAGCTTGCGGAGATACTTTTTAATTTCGGTGGATTGTTGTTGCGTGGCGTTCTTGGCGGTCACAGCGCGAGCGATATACCAGAAGCCATCCATTTGTTGAGGAGGCGACATGGCCATATAAGCCTGACCGAGGCGGTAGCTGGTGATGGCCTCGTCGGGATCGAGCGCCAGGACGGCCTTGTAGTACGTCTCGGCGTCCGCGTAGTCCTTCTGAACCATCGCGGCTTGGGCGCAGGTACCATTGAGATAGATCGAGGCCACCTTCTTCTGCTTGTCGAAATCAGCATCCGAGAGCTGTTCAGGCTTCTTCAGTTCGGGAATGAGCTTTAAGCCCTCGTCGCAAGCAGCCATTTCCGCTTTTGCTATGGCCGGATCCTGGGTATTCATGGCGTTGAAGGCGTAGGCGCGGGCGTAGAGAGCGCCATACTTTTCGTTGGGCCCGACTTTGTCTCCGAGGCCGACGAGCTTATCGGCAAATTCAATGACTTTGGGCCAATTCTTGAGCTGATAATAGGCCTGGTAGTCGAGAGGATAGGCGTAGATCAGAAGAGCGGAGTTCGGATACTTGGCGAAGAAATCATCGAAGCATTTTACCTGCGACGCGGGGGCTTTGTCGGTCGCACAGGCCTGATAAGCGTTATACTCGGGCAGAGTATAAGGCTGCTTCGTACCCGCACCTTCCTGCGCCGCGGCCGGCAGCGCCCAAACGTTCAGGGCGGCGACCAGAGTGAAGCATAAGGCCGCAAGAAGTGAGAACTCCGCCACTCGTTGTTTTCCCATCATTCCCATTCTCCTCAAAGAGAGAGTCCAAGCCTGGATAAAAGTTGATTCCGGTACACCCCGGAATGAATCAGCCGGGAAAGCCTCTGAGCGCCTCGCGGATCAGTCGTGCCCAAGTCACCTCGCGACGCCACTGCAACTGCGCAGGAAATCTTTGGGATTATAGGAAAAGGTGAAGGGAAATCGCAAGCCAATCGGAGGAGGGAAAAGTAACAGGGTGTGACACCGGTGTTTCGGAAAGCGCTTGGCTGAAGCATAACTGCTTGGGCGAGTTCTCCGCGGTTATGATCCCTGAGCATGTGGAAAACGTGAGTGGACCGAAATGGCGACCCCATATCTGTAATACTTGAGATGAGTTTAAGCGCAAAATGGTGGCTCGGAAGAGGAAATAACAAATGGCAAGCATGGACAAAACCATTCACGGAGATCTCGGGACCAGGTTAAAAGGAGCCGTGGCACTGGTCACGGGAGGCAGCAGAGGAATTGGGAAGGCCATCGCGCGGAAGCTGGCGTCGCTGGGAGCAGCAGTGGCAATCTGCGGAAGGAATGAAGCTTCGCTCAGAACCACCGCCGATGAGATCTCCAGTGCAGGGGCAAGAGTCCTGCAGCAAAAAGCGGACGTCACAAGAAGTGGCGAGGTCGAGGCACTCGTAAAGAAGACGGAAACAGAATTGGGTGCGATCAGCATCCTGGTGAATAACGCAGGGATCGGACTTTTCGGTCCGGCGCACGAGAAAAACGAAGAAGAGTGGGACCGGGTGTTGGCCACGAATCTGAAGAGCGTGTTTCTGGTTTCGCGTGCAGTGGCGCCTTCCATGATCCGGGAAGGCAGAGGAGATATCATCAACATCAGTTCGTTGGCAGGGAAAAATACGTTCGCAGGCGGGGGAATCTACTGCGCTGCGAAATGGGGCTTGCAAGGGTTGAGCGGCTGCATGGCGGAAGACCTGCGGGGCTACGGCATCCGTGTGAGCGTGATTTGCCCCGGAAGCGTGGCGACGGAGTTTTCCGGGCGCGGGCCGAAGGATGCGACGAAAGTGCTGACCGCGGAGGACGTCGCACATGCGGTAGCCATGGTGGCAACCCAGGGAGCGCAAAGCTTCATCAGCGAAGTGCAGATGCGCCCGGTGAAGAAGCCTTAGCGGGGACATAGCCTCTTGACAATAGTCGTTACAACGAATAAAGTGCTTCCATGAGTTCCCGCGCGAAGGAGAAAGCAACGGGCCAGCCCGTGGAGGCCCGGATCTATGTGTCGCTGCTCAAAGCAGCGGACGCATTGAGCCAGGAAGCGGAGCAATTGGTTCGGTCGCAGGGCTTGACGGGGGCACAGTACAACGTACTGCGCATTCTGCGTGGAGCGGAGCCGGATGGGTTACCCTGCCGGGGCATCAGCGAGCGAATGATTTCTCACGACCCGGACATGACCCGACTGCTCGACCGAATGGAAAAGCGCGGGATGATCACAAGGGAAAGGCAGAGAGAGGACAGGCGGGTGGTCAAGACGCGGATTACTGAGAAGGGATTGGAAATCTTGGCGAAGCTGGACTCGCCGGTGAGGGAGTTGCACCGGGAGCAATTGAGGCACGTTTCCCAGGCGAGATTGAAGGAACTGGAGCGATTGCTGGAAGAGGTGGCTGCACGCGCACCGAAATGAGCTCCGGGAGCATCGGAAAGTATGTTCCGAAAGAGCGCTAGCTACCAGGGAGAGGCAACCATGCATCGTCCGGCGCCAACCGAGTTTGAGGTGCATGAACTAATCCGCAGGCGCTGGAGCCCGAGAGCGTTTAGCGACAAGGCCATTCCAGCCGATGCACTGGCAAGTCTCTTTGAAGCGGCGCGGTGGGCGCCATCGAGCAGCAACGAACAGCCCTGGGCATTCCTGGTAGCAACGCGAGACGATAAGCTAAATTTTGAGAAGTCACTGGAGACGTTGGTGGAGTTCAACGCAAACTGGGTGAAGCACGCGTACGTGGCAGGATTTGCCTTGTCGGAACTGAATTTCGCAAAGTCCGGCAATCCCAACCGGAATGCGTTCTACGACACCGGGGCGGCAATGGCTTTGCTTTCGGTGGAAGCGACCGCGCGTGGAATTTACGTGCACCAGATGGCCGGCTTCGATCCGGAGAAAGTGCGCAGGAACTTTGGGGTTCCGGCCGGATGGGAAGCCATCGCCGCTTTTGCCATCGGGTATCCCGGGGATCCCAATTCCCTTCCCGAGCCTCACCGGAGCAGAGAAACGGCGCCGCGAACGCGCAAGCCCCTCCGGGAATTCGTGATGACTGGCCACTGGGGGCATACCGCGCCTTTCCTCAAGTAGGATAGTGGACGACGGAGCGCTAATCACAAGCAATGCACGAAACAATCGAATTTGTTTTCCGCCACGGCTACGTGCTTCTTCTGGGATGGGTTTTCCTGGAACAGATGGGCTTGCCAATACCTTCGATTCCCTTGTTACTTGCCGCTGGAGCGTTGGCCGGAGCGGGACGCATGAACTTGCTAGGAGCCTTCGGCATGACGGTGGCTGGAGCGATGGCCGCTGATTTTCTGTGGTTCGAGTTGGGCCGGCGAAAGGGCATACGAATTCTGCAACTGCTTTGCAAGATTTCTCTGGCCCCCGATTCGTGCGTGAGGCGGACTGAGGGGATTTATGCGAAACAAGGAGCGCGATCGCTGATTGTGGCGAAATTCCTGCCGGGATTGAGCACAGTGGCGCCACCTCTGGCCGGGATTTTTCACATGAGGCCGCGAAGGTTCCTTCTTTATGACGCGTTGGGCGCCTCGCTCTGGGCAGGAAGCGTTCTGGGGCTGGGATACGTGTTCAGCAATCAAATCGAGAGCATTGCAAAATACGCCGAGCGGCTCGGAACAGGCGCGGCCGTCCTGTTCGGCGGCGCGTTCGCAGCCTACATTGTGTGGAAATTCATCGCGCGGCGGAGGTTCCTGAAGGAGCTTCGAATTGCACGGATCTCGCCAGCGGAATTGAAACGAAAAATGGATTCGGGCGAGGAAATTACAATCGTGGATCTGAGGCATGCTCTCGATTTTGAAGCTGATCCGGAAACCATTCCCGGAGCGTTCCGCATGGACGCGGATGAACTACAGGAGAAGAACGAACGGCTTCCTCGCGATCGCGAGGTAATCCTCTACTGTACTTGACCCAATGAAGCCACCAGCGCCCGTGTGGCGCTACTGCTGAGAAAACAGGGCATTCGGACTATCAGGCCGCTATTGGGCGGGCTGGATGGATGGAGAGAGTTAGGCTACCCGATGCAGAACGCACAGCTTCCCAAGCAAGGTCCGGATCAAAATCGTGATAATCCGGAACCCGTTCTCTAGAATTGCTACGCCTATGGCGGGGTTCCTTGTGCCGCCGCAGGAAGATCGATGTGAATCGGGAGAAGCGTCATAGGCGCGGGAGAACAATGCCACCCTGGGCTTGATATTTCCCTTTTTTGTCCTTGTAGCTGACCTCGCAATCTTCATCGGATTGGAAAAAGAGGACCTGACAGAGACCTTCGTTGGCGTAAATTTTTGCGGGAAGAGGCGTGGTGTTGCTGATTTCGAGGGTAACGAACCCTTCCCATTCTGGTTCAAAGGGCGTCACGTTCACGATGATGCCGCAGCGGGCATAGGTGGATTTGCCGAGACAAATGGTGAGGACGTTGCGGGGAATGCGGAAATATTCCACGGAGCGCGCCAAAGCGAAGGAATTCGGCGGAATGATGCAAACGTCACCTTTATAGTCTACGAGGGAGCGCGGATCGAAGTGCTTGGGATCCACGATGGTGGAGTTGACGTTCGTGAAAATGCGGAATTCGTCGGCGACGCGGATGTCGTAACCGTAAGAGGAGACGCCGTAACTGATGACGCCTTCGCGGACCTGGCGGTCAGTGAAGGGCTCGATCATTTTGTGCTCGAGCGACATGCGGCGAATCCAGCGATCTGGCTTGACGGACATCCACGCCTCCTTGGGCGAATTGAATGAACAGAAGCAAAAAATGTGTGCGACAAAGATGTTCAGTGTAGATTACCCCTCACGTCTTGACAACCCGAGGCGCAGCCTCTAGCATCGGGCCACGTAGCTGCGGAGGCTTGTGTGATCAAGCTGGATATTGTGAACGCCGTATTGAAGAAGCTGGAAGGGGCCGGGGTAAGCCGCGTGAAGGCCGAGCAGGCCGTGGAGACGGTGTTCGAGTCCTTGAAGAACGCGATGGGCCGCGGGCAGAGAATCGAGTTGCGTAAATTCGGCGTCTTCAGCGTGAAGCCGCGCAAGACGGGTATCGGCCGGAATCCGCGCACCGGGGAGGAAGTAAACATTCCACCGGGGAAGGCCGTACGATTCAAGCCGGGAAAAGAATTGCAGGGGCTTGCAGACGAAAATCACAGTTAGGCAAGAAACCTGGAAAGCTCGGGCCGATGCAGCCTGGAACCCGCCACAAACAAATCCCACGTGAATACTCCAAGTACACCAAGCACAGAAACGGTCGAGATGTCGCAAGAGGGCTGGCGCGCGCTGAGCAGCCGCGAATTTGATGCGAAGCGAGCGCTCAGGCCGCCGAAGAAGACGCTGGTGCTGGCTTGCGTGCTTTTCGGCTTGACCCTCCTCACGTGCCTGGCGGCGGGCAGGCAGTTCGCGGTTTCCTACGCGAACAATCAGGCAGCGTCATTCGATGAGTTCGGCCGTTCCATGGTGCTCTTGTACAAGGACCCGATGGCACTGCTGGCGGGACTTCCGTTTGCGCTGACGCTGATGACGATCCTGCTGGCGCACGAACTGGGACATTTTTTTGCGTGCCGCCATCACCACATCCATTCGAGCTATCCCTTCTTTTTGCCCGCGCCGACGCTGATCGGCACGATGGGCGCGTTCATTTTGATTCGGTCGCCGATTCGCAGCCGGAGGGCGCTCTTTGACGTGGGAGCCTCCGGACCGCTTGTCGGGTTCGTGCTTGCCGTGCCGGCGCTGATCTATGGAGTGATGCACGCGAAGGTGGTGCCGGGACTGACGAATCAGGCCGAAATTGCCTTCGGAGCGCCGCTGCTCCTGCAATGGCTTGGGCATTTTTTCTATCCTGGAGTGGCTCCGAGGACGCTGCTAATGGACCCGGTAGGGCGAGCCGCATGGGTGGGGCTATTTGCCACATCGCTCAATTTGCTACCAGCGGCACAATTGGATGGCGGACATATTCTGCGTTCACTGAGCCCGCGAGTGCATCGCGTGCTCACGCGGTCGCTGCCCATCGGGCTCATCGTGTTGGGGTATTTCGGATCGGGGGTCTGGTATTTCTGGGCGGCACTGCTCTTGCTGATTGGATTTCTGCGCGTCGCGCCCGTCTACGATGACACGCCATTGGACACAGGAAGAAAAATCGGAGCGCTGGTGACCCTGGCCGTTTTTCTGGTCTGTTTCATGCCGGTCCCGATCCTGAATTTCTAGGAAAGTGTTGACGATCCGGGAAAAACTTTGAGATGTCCAGCGATCGAGACACTATTTCAAGCATCCTATAGCTGAATGGCACAACTCGTCCGCACCCTCCGCCTGCGCGACCTGCTTCTGCTTTTTGTCGGCTCGGTGATCGGTTCGGGTATTTTTCTCACTCCAGGAATCATCCTGCGACAAGTGGACGGTTCGGTGGGGCTGTCGCTGCTGGTATGGCTAGCGGGCGGAATCCTCTCGTTGCTGGGCGCTCTGACCTATGCGGAGCTTGCTGCTGCAAATCCGGAAGCAGGCGGACTGTATTGCTACATCCGGGATGGATTCGGGCGGCTTCCTGCGTTCCTCTACGGATGGTGCCTCTTTTTGGTGATCGCGGCGGCGACGATCGCGGCGCTGGCTCGGGCATTTGTGGAATATCTGGCGGAGATCGTTCCGCTCCGGTCGTGGGAACAAACAATTCTTGCATTGGTGATGATCGGTGCGGTGACGGTGGTGAACATCCGTGGCACACGGGAAAGCTCGGATCTGCAAAATTGGACGACGCTCATCAAAGCGGGTTTGGTGGTGCTGCTGAGCGCCGTGCTGCTTTCGATGGGACATCATGCTGGCGATGTAGGTGCGAGCATGGGAACGGAACTGCGAGGTACGGCTTTATTTTCGCGCTTCGGGCTGGCAATGATTACAGTGCTCTGGGCGTATGAAGGCTGGCAGTTTGGAACGTACAGCGCAGGAGAAGTCGTCGAGCCGCAAAGGGTGTTTCCACGCGCATTTCTTTTCGGATCGCTAATTCTAATCGGGCTGTACATGATCGCCGTTGTCGCTTACCTGCTGGCGCTTGGGCCGGCAGGCGCCACGGCCAGCGATACGATTGCCGCGACCGCGGCAAAAGCAGTGCTGGGCTCCTGGGCGGGCAAATTTGTCGCGGCGACGATCCTGATTTCGGTCTTCAGCGCGACCAACAGCGTATTTCTGACGGCGCCGCGGGTCTTTTATGCCATGGCGAAAGACGATCTGTTTTTCAAGGGCCTCGCGAAGGTTCACCCGCGTTTCCGGACGCCGGCCGCGGCGATTCTTGCGCTGGGCGTATGGGCCGCTGTGCTGACGAGCGCGGGGAAGTTTTATGAGTTGATTGAAGGAGTGATTTTTATCGGCTGGATCTTTTATGGGCTGGCCGCGACGGCGATTTTCCCTCTGCGAAAGGCATCCGGAGGAAGGGCGCTACCCTATCGAGTTCCCGGCTATCCATGGACACCGCTGGTGTTTGTACTGGTGGCGGCCGCGATTGTGGGGAACGCGGTGTTCCTTGCTTTTCGCAATCCGGCGCAGTTTCGGGATCTGGTCGTGGCAATCGTTTTGTTGGCTCTAGGACTGCCTGCGTACGCGTTCTGGCGGCGAAAGACGGCATCAACTTAGAGCAGTCTACAGAAGACTGAGGGGATCCATATCAACGAGAATGGCGGTTTGCGGGATTTCATTCTTATCGCAAAGAGCGAGAGCGCCGGCGAGAAGTTTTGCAAGCAACGAACGTTTCGGAGACTTAAGAAGAAACTGAAAGCGATGCTCGCGCTTGAGCCGCGCCAGGGGAGCGGCGGCGGGGCCGAGAATTCGCACGCCGCGATCGTCAAAGGGACGAAAATATTCGGAAAGCTCGCGCGACCATCGAATGGCGTTTTCGAGACGCGTGTCGCGCACGATGATATTGGCGAGCGAAGTGAACGGAGGGTACGCCATCATGCGCCGGAAGTGCAGCTCGCGCTCGTAAAACGCGGGATAATCCTGACGGACGGCATCCTGAATGGCGTAGTGCTCGGGATAGAAAGTCTGGATAAGCACGCGGCCGGGCAGTTCGCCGCGACCGGCGCGCCCGGCGACTTGAGTGAGCAACTGAAAAGTGCGCTCGGCAGCGCGGAAATCCGGCAGGTTCAGGGAAGAATCGGCGCTTACGACTCCGACGAGCGTGACGCGATGGAAGTCGTGGCCTTTGGCCAGCATTTGCGTGCCCACCAGAATGTCGAGCGCTCCGGAGGCGAAAGCGCCAAGCATTTCTTGAAACTGGCGTTTGGTGCGGGCGGTGTCGCGGTCGAGGCGCGCGATGCGAGCGCCTGGAAATTCTTCCCGCAACCTTTCCTCGAGATGTTCGGACCCTTCGCCGAAAAAGTAGACATATTTCGACTGGCACTTGGGACATTGCGTGGGAACAGGCTGAAGCGAGCCGCAGTAGTGGCACTCGAGGCGGTTGCGGCTTTTGTGGTAGGTCATGGAAATACTGCAGTTGACGCACTGCACGGAAGTTCCACAACTGCGGCAAAGAACCGACCATGAATAGCCGCGGCGATTGATGAGAATCAAAGCCTGTGTGCCGGCAGCGAGACATTCTCTCAAACATTCGCGGAGCGGCGTCGAGATCGGGCTGCTTTGGTTGGTCTGCTGGAATTCGGCGCGTAGATCCACAATTTCGACGGAAGCAAGCGGCCGATCCGCAACGCGCGCGGACATGGCAAGAAGATCGTATTTGCCTTCGCGCGCGTGATGATAGGTTTCGAGAGAGGGAGTGGCAGAGCCTAAAAGCGCGAGCGCATTCTCCAATTTGGCGCGAATGATAGCGACATCTCGACCGTGGTAGCGGGGCGTTTCCTCCTGCTTGTAGCTCGATTCCTGTTCCTCATCCACGATGATGAGGCCGAGATTTTCGAGAGGAGCAAAAACGGCGGACCGTGTGCCGACGACAACACGAGCTTCTCCGCTTCGGACTCGCCACCATTCGCGGGCGCGCTCGACATCGCTTAGGCCGGAGTGAAGCACGGCGACGCCTTCAAAACGTGCGCCAAACCAGGCGCGGCATTGGCGGCCGACCCAGAGCGTAAGAGCAATCTCCGGAACGAGGACAATCGCCGTCTTGCCGCGCGCCAGCGTTTCCTGAACGGCGCGAAGATAGATTTCGGTTTTGCCGCTGCCGGTGACTCCGTGGATCAGCTGGACGCCAAAATCGCCGAGTTCGAAGCGCAAGCGAATTGCCGCGAAAACGCGTTCCTGGTCCGGATTCAGCTTGTGAGCGGGTGGACAATAGCCGACATCGAAAGGTTCTTCAGCAGGGTCAAGCGGTTCTTCCCAGCTTTCCAGGATGCCTTCGCGCAGGAGTCGATCAATCAGCGCACGGGAAACGTGAGCCAGCCTCAAGAGTTGAGGCAAAGGCAAGGGACCACGTTCGGTTTCGAGGAGAGCGCGGAGCCGCTCCTTTTTTTCGTCGAGATCCGCCGATCCCCCAGCGGATTTCCACGCGATGATGCACTGCGTTCTTTGTTTTCTTCCCCTTATGCTTTCTCGAATTTCGATCAGTCCCCGACGCTGCAGCTTCTGAAGCGAAGCGGGATGAATGCCTGCCTTGAGAAGGTCGGAAAGCGACAGCGTTACGGATTTCCTTGCCAGCCGGCAAAGCAAAGCGAGTTCTTCAGAAGAGAGCTGTGACGTTGGGACGCCAGGAAGCGATTCTTTCAACACCTGGCTGCCCGCAGGAGCAAGGACGATTTCACGGCGAACCTGAAGTTCAACTGCCGGAGGCAGCATGGCACGAAAGACTTCGCCCGGAGGGGCGACATAGTAGGAAGCGATCCACTGGCCGAGTTCCAGGAGCTTCGAGGAAAGTGCGGGGGCGTAATCCAGGACTTTGGCGACTTCGCGGACCCTCGCGTTCTTTGGCGCCTCGCTTGTCCATTCGACCATGACTCCAACGATGGACTTCTTGCGAAAAGGGACGAGGACGCGGCAACCTGGCTGCAGCGCATCGCGCAAGGGCTCCGGCACGGTGTAGGTGAACGTCGTGCGGAGAGGAACCGGCAAAGCTACGTTGCAAAAGCGCGAAGGCATCAGCGAAGTAGTGTAGCAGCAGGCCGCGGCGGTAAAGAGCGTGTCAGCGAGAAAGGAAGAAAATCCCGCCAAAAATAAGCGCAATGCCGCACCACTGGAGACGGCCGACGCGCTCGCGGAGGAAGAGTGCGGCGAGCCCAACCGTCACCGCACCATAGAGCGAGCCAAGAACGCTGACCACGGAGACTTGTTCGAGCTGCATACCGAGATTGCTGAAGAGGAAGGCCCCCGTATCGAGAAAACCCGTTCCGACAGTCTGCAGGGCCGTCGTTTTGCCGACCAGCCGAGCAGGAATGCGACGCACTAGAAGGATAGTCAGGGCAATGACCGTGCCCGATACGCGGATCAGCCAGACCGCCGCGAACGGACCCGTCGCAGGAATAATGCGGATGCCAAGCAGCCAGAAGAGAACGCCGAAGCCGAAAGCGGCTGCCAACGCCCACAAGAGACCTTGATGGGAAATGGGAAGTGGATCGTCCTTTGGCTGAGCAGAGCCGCCCTCGCCTCGCGCGACAAATACGACACCTAGAATCGTCACCGCAATTCCGATGTAGCGCAGGAGCGTGAGGTTTTCCCCGGAGAGAAAGGACAGCAGAACTGTAAGCGCCGGATAACTGGCGGAAACCGGCGCGACGATCGTAAGTTTGCCAACCGCGAAGGCTTGATAAAGAGCGAGCATCGCAAAAGTGTTGATCGTGCCCGCGAGAATTCCCCAGGCCCAGGGCCGCCACCCGGAGCCATCGAAGAGATGATTTTGGCCGGGAAGGAAGATGAGGGCCGCAGACAGCAGAAGAAAGCCCCAGACCTGCATGTAGAAAACTGCGCGGAGCGCGCCGAGCTTGCGCGAAACAAAGCGCGAAATGAAATCGGAGCTTCCCCAAGAAAGAGCCGTCACAAGGCCCAGAAATATTCCCATGGGGAATCAGCTGCGGCGGGCGCGCCGGACTTCGAGGCCAAGTTCGGCCATCACTTTTTGCAAATCTTTCCAGACTTCGCTCTTCGCGCTGGGATTGCGCAGCAAATAGGCGGGGTGATACGTGGCGAGCAGCTTCTTGCCGCGAAATTCGAGCCATTCTCCGCGAAAATGCGAGATGCCGCGATTCGTTTGCAACAAAGTTTGCGCGGCAACACTGCCGAGGCAAACGATGGCTTTGGGGTGGATCACATCCAGCTGGCGTAACAAGTACGGAGAGCAGGTGGAGACCTCGTCTTTTTCAGGAGTGCGATTTTCGGGCGGACGGCATTTCACCACGTTGCAGATGTAGACGTCGCGACGCTGGAGGCCCATGGCCTCGATCATTTGCGTCAACAGTTTCCCGGCGCGTCCGACGAATGGCAGGCCCTGGGCATCTTCGTCGGCACCGGGGCCCTCCCCAACAAAAACGAGCTCCGCCTTCGGATTACCGTCGCCGAAGACAATGGTGTGGCGCGCCTTATGAAGCTTGCAGCGCGTGCAATCGCCAAGATCCTCGCGGATTTTGAGCAGCGTATCTCCTGCAATTTTGTCCACGGATTCAAAGAGAGACGGACCCGCTGGCGCCGGTAACGGAACATGTTTCTGCGCGGGCGCTTGGAGAGTGAGCTTTGGAGGAGGCGCAGGTTTCTGGATGGGTTTGGGCAATGCGATATCCTCCGAGGCCTGACCGGAAGCGGGTCTTGACATTGTTGAGGGATGAATGGATGCACGATCGCGGTAGAAAAGTCGCAGGCCGATGTCTTCATAAAAGGCCAGGCGCCCAATAAGTTTTTGGCGAACATCCTCTGGTATTCGCCCCAACAAAGGAGGCATCAAGCCACCGGCTCGCGCTGGGATTTGCGCACGGCGGAGTGCAGGCGAAGCACTTCGTCGAGGATTCGTCCGGCAACTTCCTGCTTGGACATTTTAGGAAGAGGCAGGTCGCGGCCATCGCGCGAAAGAAGAGTTACGATGTTGGTGTCCACGTCAAAGCCGGCACCCTCCGCGGTAACGTCATTGGCGACGATGAGATCCGCGTTCTTGGCGGCTAGCTTTGTACGCGCGTTTTCCGCCACCTGCTCCGTCTCGGCGGCGAATCCGACCACGAGGCGATCTCCTTTTTCGCGGGCAAATTCGGCAAGGATATCCGGATTCGGTTCCAGGCGAAGGGTAAGGGATTCGCCCGTGCGTTTCAGCTTTCGCGGCATCGGCTCGGCAGGACGATAGTCCGCCACAGCCGCCGCGAAAATCGCAATCGTGCAAGCCGCAAAACGCTCCTTCACGGCCCGCTGCATTTCCAGCGCGTTGCGGACGTTCACGCGCTCGACTCCCTGCGGTGTTTCAAGCGAAGTGGGACCGCTGATGAGTGTGACGCGAGCGCCTCGGCGCGCGGCTGCCGAGGCGACTGCGTAACCCATCTTGCCGGACGAACGATTGGTCAAGTAGCGGACGGGATCGAGATCCTCATAGGTCGGTCCTGAAGTGATGAGGAGCGATTCCCCTTCGAGATCGCGAAGCAGTTTGAGCGCATCGCGCACAGCAGCAAGAATCTCGTGTTGGCCGGCGAGCCGGCCTGCGCCGGTCATGCCGCAGGCGAGGTAACCTTCATCTGGATTGACGACGTTTACGCCGCGAGCGCGCAGTGTGGCGACGTTTTCCTTCGTTGCCTTATGGTTCCACATGTTCACATTCATCGCCGGAGCAACCACAACAGGCGCCGTGGAAGCCAAATACAGTGTGCTCAGGAAGTCGTCGGCAATTCCACGCGCGAACTTGGCAAGGATGTCCGCGGTTGCGGGCGCAACCAGAAGAAGATCGGTACCCTGGGCCACGGCGATATGTTCGATGGCGCTTTCGAGATTGGCTTCTCCGCCCGGCTCTGCAAAGAGATCGGTGATCACTTTCCGGCCGCTGAGCGCAGCGAAAGTAAGTGGAGTGACGAACTCGCGCGCGGAACGCGTCATCACCACCTGGACGGTGTGGCCTTCCTGCTGAAGCAGACGCACCAGCTCCGCCGCCTTATAGGCAGCCACGCCGCCGGTCACACCGAGGGTAATGCGCATGCTGGTCTCCGTGCGGGGCTACTTCTTGCGCTTTCCGTCGTCCTTGGACTCCTCAAGATGAAACGGCTCTTCAAAATCGTATTCCAATAAGCCCATGTCAACCTCCTCGCAGGCAATGCGCGTGGGCTTGGTTGTGCGCACGGTATCCGTAAGTGGCGGTGCGCCGGCCATCAGCTGGCGGGCACGGCGCGCCGCCAAAACGACGTAAGCAAACTGGCTCACCGGGGGTTTGGTCTGCACGGTCATGTCAGTCATTATCCTCCAAACGATGCCAGAAGTTCTTCAACGCGCGGACGCCGCCTGGGGCTCGCACAGCGCAATGCGGTGACGATGGCGACAACTTCGTTGCCGGCGCGTTCCACGTCGTCGTTGACGACACAATAATCGTATTGTCCGAAAGCCGCAATTTCATCGCGAGCCCGCGACAGGCGCCGCGCGATTTCTTCAGCCGAATCCTGGCCCCGCCCGCGGAGCCTTCGCTCCAGCTCTTCCCGCGACGGTGGCAGGATAAAGATCGCCACAGACTCAGGCAGCTTTTGCTTGACTTGAACCGCTCCCTGCACATCAATTTCAAGAACGAGGTCGAGCCCCCTAGCCCTCGATTCCTCGAGCCACTTTTTGGGCGTGCCATAGGAATGCCTTCCGAAGACACGCGCATACTCGAGAAATTCGCCGCGCAAGACCATGGCCTCGAATTCGGCTTCAGTGACGAAATCATAGCACTTCCCGGTGGACTCCGTCTCCCGCCGGGGCCGGGTAGTACATGAGATCGAAGGCATCGTCCCGGGCAGCTGCAAGATTCTTTGCACGAGTGTGGATTTGCCCGATCCGGAAGGGCCGGACACGATCAGGACAAGCGGTGCGATCCGTATCGGCGCGCTCATTCGATGTTTTGCACCTGCTCCCTGAGCTTTTCGATTTCCGCTTTGATTTCGAGACCCAGCCCGGTAATGGCCAGAGCCTCGCTTTCGACTCCGGGAGTTTTTGAAAGCATGGTGTTGGCTTCGCGGTGCATCTCCTGCAACAGAAAATCGAGCTTTTTGCCGAGCTCTCCGGCGCCATCAAGCAACTTGGCAAATTGTTGGAGATGGCTGCGCAGCCTGTCTAATTCTTCAATGATGTCGCTGCGCTCGGCAAGGAGTGCGGCTTCTTGTGCAAGTCGCGCGGGATCAATGGCCGAGTTGCCGAGCAAATCCTTCAAGCGGGCTTCCAGTCGTCGGGCGAATGCCGGACGCAAGGACACTGCCAGGACGCGGACTTTTTCCGATTGCTGGCTGATCGTGGCTAAACGCGTGCGGAGTTCCTCCGCGATATGCCGCCCCTCGGCCCGGCGCATTTCGTCGAGTTTCGTAAGCGCCTCCCGCAGGCACGCGTCGAACGCCTTCCCGAGATGCTCCTGCTCTTCCTCATCCTCCGGAACCGCGGGGGCGAACCCGCCGATTACGCCGGGCAGGCGAAGAAGGGAAACGATATTCAGTTCAGAAGAGCTTCCAGTTTGGTGTTTCAACTCATCTGCGGCGTGCAAGTATGCGCTAAGGAGTTCGCGATTCATCTGCACGGGAACTGCGGTTCCCGGTTCGACGTTGACGTAGACGTCCACATGGCCGCGATGAATGCGTTCGCGGACGATCTGGCGCAGGCGCAGTTCGTAAAGGTCAAAACCCTCGGGGAGGCGCAGCTTCAAATCCAGAAACCTGTGATTCACGCTCTTGATGCTGACGCGGACAACCCAGCCGCCGCTTTCTCCGCGGGCCTGCGCGTAGCCGGTCATGGACAGACATTCGGATTTGCGGGCGGTTGCTGCGCTGTTTTCACTCATGAAGGATTGTTCCCCGAGGGAAGATGAATTGCCGCGGTCTGCGCCGGACTAACGAGGTCGTCGTCGGCAAACTGCAGCTCGTGAAGACGCGCATAAATCCCGCCGCGCGCGAGCAGTTCCGTGTGGGTCCCGCTTTCGCGAATCTGGCCGTCTTCCAGGACCAGGATTTTGTCGGCTCGCCGAATGGTGGAAAGACGGTGTGCGATCACGAACGTCGTGCGCCCGACCATGAGATTGGCAAGGGCCTTTTGCACGAACAGTTCGGACTCAGCGTCGAGTTCGGAGGTCGCTTCGTCGAGGATGAGAATCGGCGAATCTTTCAGAATAGCCCGGGCGATCGCAATGCGCTGCCGCTGGCCCCCGCTGAGCCGGGTGCCTCGTTCTCCGATCACCGTATCGTAGCCCTGCGGCAGCTCCTGGATGAAATCATGAGCTAAAGCGGCCTGGGCAGCCGCAATTACGTGGTCCTTGGAGACGTTCGTCATTCCGTAAGAAATGTTATTCCAGACCGTGTCGTGAAACAGAATGTTCTCCTGTGTGACCATGGCAATTTGCGCTCGCAAAGAGCGGATCGAGAGGTTTCTTACGTCGGACCCGTCTATGCGGATCGAACCCCCGCTGGATTCGTAGAACCGAGGAATCAAGTTGACCAGCGTCGTTTTCCCCGCTCCGCTGGACCCGACGATGGCAATGACCTCGCCTTTCCTGGCGGATAGATCAATGTCGCGCAGCACCGCAGTGGATTCATCATCATAGGCAAAAGATACTTTGTCGAAGATGACCTCCCGCGAGAACGGCGGCAATCTCTCCGCGCCGGGCTGCTCCAGCATCTCTTCCTTCTGGTCGAGGTATGCAAACACCTGCGTGCTCGCTCCCTGCGCGAACTCGAATTGCTGATAGACCTGGCCGATGCGCTTGAGCGGCATATAGGCATTGAACATGGCGTACAAGAAAGCCATGAAGATTCCTTGGGTCATCAGGTGCAGTTTGATCTGATTGCGGGCATACAAGAGAAGCAGTGGAATGATGATCGCGCCTAACAAATCCATGAGGGGAGCAGTGGCCACTGCCGCGCGCACCCAACGCATGTTCTCCCGAAGCAGACGCCGCGCGGTCGCGCGAAACTTCTGGGTCTCGAACTCTTCCATCCCGAACGCTTTCACGACGCGATTGCCGCTAACCGTCTCCTGAAGAATCTGGCTCAGCTCTCCCAGGCGCAGTTGGCTGCTCTCCGAGGATCGGCGGATTTTCCGGCCGAACTTTCCCACGGGAATGACAACAAGAGGAAGCACAATCGCGCAGGCGATGGCCATCTTCCAGCTGAAGTACAGCATCACGGCGATGAACACGATCAGCGTGAAGCTCTTTTGGAACAGATCGGCAAGATATTCAGAGAGAGCGATGCGGGTTTTCTCCACATCGTTGATGGTGGAGGAGAGCAGGCGTCCCGTAGGGTTATGCTGAAAAAATCCAATCGGCTGGCGAAGGATCTTGGCATAAACCTGGTTGCGCAGTTCGGTAATCGCCGCATGTCCGACGTACTGGATTTGCGTGACTCCCAGATACTCCGCGACGCCCTTGGACACAAACAAGACCAACAACGATATGCTGAAAATCGTCCAGACATTGTGGAAGTGGGCTGGAAAAAACTGATTCAGATAAATGGTGTGGCCTCCAGGAAGAGTCAATAATGGAAGCTCCGAACTCGGGGCGGCCGGGTTCAATACATAGTCGAACGCGAGCCGCGCCATGAAGGCGACCAGGCCTTCTGCTAGCGCGACGAAGGCCACCAACACGATCCCAATGATCAGGCGGAAGCCGTAAGGCCGCACATAAGCGAGCAACCGCTTCAATTGAGGTGATACCAATGAGGCCACGCCTCAGACTCCCCTGTATTCAGACAAAGGATTCAGACTTTGCTACGCTATTCGCCCGCAGCGCAAGGTGTCAAGCATCCGCCGGACGGCCAATCACTTATCAATATCCCGGTGGATCACCTTGGTTAAATGCCCCCGTTTCTCGAGCGCTTTCGCCACAGACTCGGCAAGCATGACTGACCGGTGCTTGCCGCCGGTGCAGCCGAAGGCGATGGTCAAATAGCTCTTTCCTTCTTCGATGTAATGAGGAATGAGATAAATCAACAAGCCCTGAATGCGGCGCAGAAATTCTCCGGTTTGAGGAAACGACCGAATGTAGCGCCGGACGGCCGGGTCTCTTCCGGTAAACCGGCGTAGGCGCAGCACGAAGTGAGGGTTTGGCAGAAAGCGCACGTCGAAGACCAGGTCCGCATCGGTCGGCACTCCGAACTTGTACCCGAAGCTCACCAGCGAAACCAGCATGGGTCGCTTATCGGCGGTCTTGAATCGCTCCGTGACGAAATGGCGGAGTTCGTGGACGTTGAACTTCGTGGAATCTATGACCACGTCCGCCAGCTTTCGGATCGGCTCCATCAGCTTTCGCTCGCTGCGCAAACTCTCGCGGACGGAATGCTCCTTCCCCAGGGGATGTGGCCGCCGCGTTTCGCTGTACCGGCGTAAAAGCGATTCATCGTTTGCTTCGATAAAAACCAACGTGATCGGATGATCCTTTCGAAGGTGTTTCAGAAGTCCCGGCAGTTTTTCCAGTTGCTGCCCTTCGCGCGCATCCACAAGCAGGGCAGCCCTCGCAAAATCCCCTTCGCCCGCGGCGTGCAGTTCGGCAAAGATGGGAATCAACTCGACCGGAAGATTGTCCACGCAGTAAAAACCCATGTCCTCGAAGGCTTTGAGAACTGTGCTTTTGCCGGAACCGGAAAGACCGGTCAGGATGACGAGTTGCCGTGACTCCGAACTGGATCGCGGCTTCACGTCCGGGCGCCGCTCAGGCTTTTACCCTGCGCTGGTGCGTGCTGGGGATCCGCATGTCTTCCCGATACTTGGCCACCGTGCGGCGCGTGACATGAATACCGGCATCGTCGAGCTTCTTGGCAATCTGCTCATCCGTGAGCGGCTTGGCGCCGTCTTCTTCTTCGATCATCTTCTTCACAACGCGTTTCAACGTCAGCAGGGACATCCCGCCGCCTTCGGGTCCGTTCACCGCCTCGCTGAAGAAAGAGCGCAGCTCGATCACCCCCTGCGGCGTGTGCGCATACTTGCTGGCTACCGCCCGGCTCACCGTCGAGGGATGAACGCCCACCTCTTCGGCGACCTCCTTGATCATCATGGGCTTGAGCGCATCGGGCCCCTGATCAAGAAAATCGCCTTGCCTCGCGATGATGGACTGGCAAACGCGCAGGATGGTGTGCTTGCGCTGCTCGATATTCTTCAGCAGCTGAATCGCTGCGGTAAAGCGTTCCTTGACGTAATTGCGCACGTCCTTGTCCGCAGCGTCACGCGCCAGAAGCCGGCGATAGGTAGGGCTCAGCCTCAACTGCGGCATGTCATCCTCGTTCAAAAAAACCTGCCACAAACCATCCACCTTGCGGAAGTAGACATCGGGCTCGACCAACCGCGGTTCGGTCTTGTTGTAGCGAAGGCCCGGCCGCGGATCGAGCTTTCGGATCACGTCCAGCGCGCGCTTGACCACCTCAACGGGGCGGTTCAGCGCCCGCGCAACTTCCTTCAATTGATTGGACTGCACCTGCTTCAAATGATCCGAAACAATCTGCTGCGCGAGCGTATTCTGGGGATCAAACGCTTTCAACTGGCGCAAGAGACACTCGCGAAGGTCCCTCGTACCGACGCCGATCGGATCGAAATCCTGCACGACTGCCAGCGCATCTTCCAAATCATCTTGTGAGTACTTGCCATCTTGTGCCAGCTCTTCCGTGGTGGCTGTCAGATAGCCGTTCTCATCGAGGTTGCCGATGATGCTTTCCGCGATTTCTCGCACCGGATCGGAACAGATGGTCACGCTCAATTGCCACATCAGGTGATCAGTGAGTCCTGCCGGAGAAGAAAGGAATTTTTCAAAGGAAGGACGCTCGGAAATTTCGCGTTCCTGCGACTGGCCGCCGTCACCGCCGGTGTCCAGGTACTGGTTAAAGAAGGAACCGACATCGAATTCGTCGAAGGGATTGGCGGCCTCGGTCTCTGGAACCTTCTCCGTTTCGTTCTTGAGAAATGTTTCGTCGCTGTAATTGTCGGTAACCGTGGGCTCTTCGTTGAGTTCCTCGAGAACCGGGTTGGCAACCATCTCCTGGTTGATCATCTCGCGCAGTTCGAGCCGGTTCAACGCCAGCACGCTGACCATCTGTACCAGGCCTGGCGTCAGAATCTGCTTCTGCGCCACCCGTAGATTAAGTTTGAGTCCCTGCCAGGCCATGGCTTTTTGCCGATTGCCTCTCCGAACCCTAGTTTAGGCGAAAATGATCGCCGAGGTAGACGCGGCGAACTTCCGCATCACTGCTCAACTCACCCGGATTCCCCTTCCGAAAGATTTTCCCACTTTTCAAGATATATGCACGGTCCGTCACGCTCAGGGTTTCCCGAACGTTATGATCGGTGATCAGTACGCCTATACCGGAGTTGGCGAGATCCCGAATAATCTCCTGAAGATCTTTCACCGTCAGCGGGTCGATTCCCGAAAAAGGTTCATCCAGAAGAATAAAGGATGGTTGCAACGTGAGCGAACGCGCGATCTCTAGCCGCCGTCTTTCCCCACCGGAAAGCGTGTACGCCTTGCTGGTTCGCACGGTCTCCAAACCCATTTGCACGAGCAATTCCTCCACGCGATCTCGCTGCTGCTCGGGCGTCAGCGGAAGGGTCTCCAGAACCGCAAGCAGATTTTCTTCACAAGTAAGCTGGCGAAATACCGAGGGTTCCTGGGGAAGATAGCTGATGCCACTGCGGGCCCGAAGGTACATCGGAAGATCAGTTATTTCGTCGCCGTTCAGGAGTACACGGCCGGAATCAGGGCGGGCCAGACCGACGATGATATAAAAAGTGGTGGTCTTTCCTGCGCCATTGGGTCCCAGTAACCCGACCACTTCACCTTGACCGATCTCCAGCTCGACGCCGTCAACAACCTTGCGACCCCGATAAGACTTGGTCAACTCGACGGCCTGAAGCTTCAGCATACCTTGTCACAAAAGACCACAAACCATGCATGTCAATTCTCGACTCGGTGCTTCGTCAACGTCCGAGAACCTTTTTCAGAATCGACGATGATCGTATCATCCGCCAAAAAGAAGGTCAATTGACGCCCCGTAGTCGTGCCCGAACTCGCGTCAAAAATTGTGGGATTTCCGCCGCTCATGACGAATTTTCCGTCCGCGGCGGTGTATTCCCCATGCTCAGCAGAAGCTCGCCGGGTTCCCTGCTCCACGACGACGTTGCCGTTTCCGACCGCACGGTAGATTTGCTGGGCGCCCGTGGGTGCATGTTCTCCGGCCGCTCCAGACCTCGTGAAGTATAAATCCAGTTGATCGCTGCGCATTCGCTCCCCGGACGACTGCAGCAACACGTTCTTTTCCAAGTGCGCGCGGTTTTCCTTGTCCCAGTAAGTCAGTTTTCCCGCGGACACATGCCAGACCGCAATGCTCTTTTTCGCAGGAGCGCTTTCCTGAGGCTCGGATTGGTTCTGCAGGAACACCGCACCTACCTTGTCCGTTGCGGTCAACATGCGCTCATCGCGCTGCAACAGGATCGTTCCGGCTTCGAGCACCGAATCTCCTTGCCAGAACCGTGCGTGACCGCTGTACAAGGCACGTCCATTCTTCGTGTTCGCCTGGAGCCGATCCGAGGTGATACTGGCCGGAGCCGGAGCGAGATTCACTCCGCTTGATTTGTTGGAAAAATCTACGGAGTGCACGCCGCCCTCGGCCAACATATCTCCCGTATTCTGCATAAAGTCAATCTTGTCGGCGGTTGTGGCCGTTGCGGGGTCTCGTACGGAGGCGTGACCTGAAAGCGTGGCTGTTTCCGTCGCCTGCACGAACAGAGCGTGGTCTGCCTGCGCCGCGCGATCTCCTTCCTTCAGTCGAACATTTTCGTCAAGGCTCATCTGTGACCATCCTCCAGATGGAAGCAAATCCACCCAACCGGTTTGCCCAGTTGCGGTCTGCAATGGCTTTCCTCGTGCGCTGCGTTCCGTTTGGACATTGCCCTTGGCGGTGAGTCGCCGCGCCCTCCCCAGTGGACCAAAATCGAGGGCCAGCTTTTCCGCCTGAATCCTTGTCTCCACCGTTTCCGCAGATGAGGCCAACGTAGGATGTTCCTTCCAGGTCAAGCTGCCAGGAGCAAGCGTCTCCGCGAGCAGAGCATGGCTCGGTTCGCGCTCTTTCGGTTCCGAGAACGAGACCTTGAGTGCCTCGGTCTTGAGCTCTCGCGATCCTCTCTGTTGCGCGGTTTCCGTCCGCAAGTCCACTGCCCCGTGCAATTCAAGTTCTTTGGGAAGATTGTCGCGCGGCCATAACTCCATTTTCCCCTGCGTTGCAGTAAGAGTGCCGCTTTGTGCCGCGGTTTTCAGCTGTCCGTGCAGATTGCCTGCGGCCTCGACGCTTTCCACCCACCCAAGAGGCGAAAACTCGGCATGGAACGAATCCGCCCTGAGAGTCTCTTGGCCGCCATGCCCGTTGAAGATGAGTTCTGGCTGGCCGCTCGCACCTTCCGGCAGCGCCTCCAGGGCTTTTGTTCTAAAGTTGTCGTCCAGTTCAACGCGGAAAAGGCCCGCCGTAAGACGCTCCTCTTGAGCTTCCGCCACCGCCGGGCCCTTCAGTAACAACAGCCGCGAATCCCTTCCAAAATCGAGCCGTGACCCCGTGATTGTGATCTCCTGCCCCGCTTGCAGCGACTTTCCCGGAGTAGAGGAGATCTCCTGGAGTTTTATTTTCACGTTGCGATCCAGCCGCACCGTTCCTTCTTCCGAGTTGTACTCGATCCCCACGGCTTGACCGTCGCCATCGGGAAAACGAAATGCGACCGGTTGATCGGTCGCCGCCAGGCCGCTGGACCGGTCAAACGTTACGCCTCGAGTCTCAACGTGCATTGTGCGTTCCGCGACTTGCTCGGGATGTTTCTTCAGAAACTCGGCATCGGCGGAGCTCATCAGATCCATCTGCACTTCACCTGCGCACGCGATGTCCCCTTTTTCCTTGGAATATCGGCAGCTCTTGGTATGCAGTACATCGTGCCGCTGGCTTTCCTTGCCGAAGATCGTGATCTTGACATCCTCCAATAGCGTCGCATTTTCCCCCTTGAAGTCGGTGGACTTCGAGGCCTCTACGGTGAAAACAGCTTGATTTCCCTCCATTTTAGAAAAGTTGATGCTTGTCGAGAGCCTCTCTACGTCCTGGGGAGCGGGTGGCGGCGCGTTCCTGCGTTCCATGCGGCGCACCCAGGCCCGGTGCGCAAAAGCGGCCAGGGTCAGGACGGCGAGAAAGAGTGCGACTCCTGCGGACCAGCGCGAGTACTTTGCCGCTTCACTTCGCTTCATGGGTTCAGTTAATCAGAATTCGTAACTGGTGTATAGCAGGGGACCAATCCGAATCAGGCGATCCGGCGCTACCCGGCGCTCTCCGCACTCGCTGCCGGTAATACGGGGAGGATTCCAATATTCGCCGCCGCCACGTTGTCGCGGTCGGTATTTTTCACCAGGTACATGGCTTCGTCAGCGAGATGCAATAAGCCTTCCTTGGTGCGTGAATCAACGGGGTAGCTCGCAACGCCCATGCTCCCTGTCACATGGATGTTCAACCCTTCCGCGGCGAGCCAGGACGTCTCGCGGATCAACTTATGCAATCGCCGAGCAACATTCAGCGCATTTTCCTTGGAGGTCTGCGGCAGGAGCAATACGAATTCGTCGCCTCCGTACCGGAACGCAAAATCAATTAGCCGGCAGTGCGCCTTCAACGCATCCCCGATTTCATGAAGAAGCCGCGATCCCACCAGATGGCCCTGTGTGTCATTCACCTGCTTGAAATGGTCCAGGTCCAGAAAAACTAGCGAAAACTCATAGTTGTAGCGCTGCGACCGGTAAATCTCCGTTTCCAGAATGAATCCCATGTGCCGCGCGTTATAGAGCGACGTGCAGTCGTCCGTGATGGTTAACTCGTGGATGCGTTTCACGTGCCGCGCGTTTTCCAGGGCGATCGCGGCAAAATCCGAAAGCGCTTCCAGCAACTTCAGGTCGCGAGGATCGAATCCCTCGGGCCCGATACAATTGATCAGCTCGATGACCCCCAGGCAGGTATCGCGGAATTTCACCGGCACGGCGACAATGGACTGCGTTTCTGTTTTCGTTTTCTCGTCCACCTTGGAGAAAAATCGCGTGTCTTTCGTCGTGTCGGGCACCACCACCGTTTCGCCACGCTGCGCTACCCACCCTGCTATTCCCTGCCCGACCTTAATGCGCACATCCTTGAGCGCCTGGGACGCCTTGCCCACGGCCAGCTCGAAATACAATTCCTGAGTCGTTTCGTCCAGCAACAGCAGGGACCAGTTATCCGGCCGGAGAAACTCATCAATTTTTTCCATGATGGTTCGCAGAACTTGGTCCAACTGCAGGGAGGAAGTCAGAGCTTTTCCCAGCTCTTGGAACACAGCAATTTCTCCCGCCTCGCGGCGGTCATTGGGGACGCCGACGTTGCGGCGCCGTTCTATAGCCGGAAACTGGTTGACTTCTTCCACGCGCCTTGGCCCTAGAAAGCTGGGAATTTGCAGGCCGCCCGCAGCTCGGAGACACACAAACGCAGCGGCTCGCCCTCGCCTGCGAATCTTGGCCAGTATAGGCGCCAGCTAAAATGGAGCGCAACCCGCGTGTAGTACAGGCGTTCTCATCTCGCCATCGTCTAGTACTTCCCAGCTGAGGTTCTCAAACTCCGCAGATTTGCCCCCGGTTTGACACCGCCTCTCCACCCCGCCTATAGTTCGGCAAGGGATCCCACGCCTCATCTGGCGCATGCCCTGCGTCGCCGGCTGCCAAGCGTTGGGCTGAGGGCGCAGCCGGTCGTCCCCTTCACCTGCGCGTTACGCGACTCTTGAGGAACGGTTTCGTTTGATGGCCAGAGGAACGTTTGGCGAGCGCCTGAAGCGCGAGCGCGAACTGCGCGAAGTCACTCTCGAAGAAGTCTCCAAAGCCACGCGAATCAGCCAGCGTTTTCTGCAAGCACTGGAAAACGAAGATTGGCAAAAACTGCCGGGAGGCGTATTCGGCCGTGGCTTTGTGCGCACTACCGCGCGGTACCTTGGCCTCGACGAGGAAAACCTTCTCGCGGAATACGATCTCGTCCGCGGCGACCAGCTCTCCTCCACCCCTTCAAGGCCTGAAGAACGCATCCCTTCCCCACCGAAATGGATCCCCGTTGCTCTTGCCCTCGCGCTGATTCTCATCGTGGCCGGCCTGATCTTTGGCGGCATTTATGGTTGGCGCCTCTACCAGGCTCATCGAAATTCCAAAAAGTCCGCCATCCTGCCCAAGCTCACTCCCAATCCGCAATCTTCCACGGATGCGAAGCGCGCGGAGATTCAGCGGCCTGGCGCAGCGAATGTCGCGGCCCTCCAAGACTCTCCGCTGGATCTTTCCGTCTCGGCCTCTTCGCCCGTGCATCTCAATGTTCAAGCGGATGGCGCTATGGTATTCGACGGTCAATTCTCTGCGGACGAAACCCGCCATTTCAGGGCCCAGGACAGATTTACGGTCACGGCCTCGGACTCATCCGCAGTGTTGCTGGAATTGAACGGCCAGGCCATGCCGCCCCTGGGAGAACCCGGCGCCTCCGGTACAATAACCTTGAGTCGAAGGGACTTGAAGCAGGAGCCCGGTGGAAACTCTCAGCCCTGAAGTAATCGAAGATCTGCGCCATGACCGCGCGACTCGCGAGCGCAAGCTTGCCGTTTGTTCGGGCGCTGCCCATGTGCACGCCGCCGACCGCGCCGAAATTCTTGCAGTTCTGAGTCACGACCCGGACGAGTTGGTCGCCTCCCGGGCGCAAGACGCCCTTCTCTCAGTTCCTGCCGAAGCGTTTCTTGAGGCGCTCGGCAGGGAAAACGTTCTTCCCGCACTTTTCTCCTATGCTTCCAGAAATCTGGCTGGCCAGCCCGGAATCTGCGACGCCTTGGTTCACAATAGGAATTGCCCCGCGGAATTCCTGGTGCCTGTCGTCCAGCATCTGTCCGCCATCGGTACTCAGATGCTCTTCGAGGAGCTCGACCGCGTCAGTCAATCTCGGGCATTGGCGGCGGCATTGGAGCACTCTGAACAACTCTCTCAGGAGCAGAAAGCGCAGTTGCACGAACTCCTGGGCTCCACCATTGACGAAGCTGCCTTGGCCGAAGCTGCCAGCGAAGCCGAGCCCGACGCTCTCCGTCGCCAAACGCTGCTCCAACAGATCGCTAAGATGAACGTTTCTCAGCGTGTGCAATTCGCCTTCAAAGGCGGTGCTGAGGCCCGACGCACTTTAATTCGCGATTCGAACAAAGTGGTCCAGCGCGCCGTTCTCCAATCCCCCCGCCTCACGGACCAGGAAGTGGAAGCCTTCGCGGCGATGGCGAATCTCACCGATGAAATCTTGCGGCTCATTGCGGCAAACCGCGTCTTTCGAAAAAATTACGTCGTTGTGAAAAACCTGCTCAACAACGCGAAAACCCCTCTCGATGTTTCTCTAAAACTCTTGCCGATGATCAACGCTGTGGATCTCAAGCGTCTGACCACCAACAAGAATATTCCTGAGACCTTGCGCACCACGGCGTTGAAGCTTCAGCGCACTCGCACCGAAACCAGGAAGTAATTGCGCAAATGACCGGTTCCTACGCTTGTCCAGTTGCTTTCTCCGCCGTTTGAGCATCAAATGAATGCGCGACCATTTCGTGCCTTGCGGCCAACTCTGTGACCTTGGGGGAACTTCCGATGTTGCGTAAGGCGTTTTCGAGCCGGACCAGGCTGCGGCCTTTCCTTCCCTATTTGCTCGTGCTTCTCCTCATTCCCATCGCAATCGCTCTCCCGGGGCACGGCACCTCGCACCGGCAAAACTCCCGTGCCAATCCTTGGATTCCGGCGCAAACGGTATCACCTGACGCTTTCGCCGCCGAGATTGCACAGAAAAAGGAGCACCAGCCGATTGTGGTCAATGTGGGAGTTCGCATACTTTTTGACGGCGCGCATATTCCCGGCGCCGTCTATCACGGCCCCGCTTCCTCGGAGCAAGGCCTTTCCGATCTGAAGAACTACGCCGAAAACCTCCCCAAGGATTCAGAAATCGTAATTTATTGCGGCTGCTGTCCCATGGAAAAGTGCCCTAATATCCGGCCTGCTTTCCTCGCAATGCAGGAATTGGGCTTCAAAAATTTTCGCGTCTTGATTCTTCCGACCAGCTTTGCCGCAGACTGGGTGGAAAAGGGCTATCCAATTCAGAAGGGAAGTTAGTCCCGGGCATTCTTGCGGCCTCTCTACAGTTTCGGGTGTTGCAGCTGAAATTTCGTCGCATCCTGATACGCCTTGGCAAACGCCAGTAACTTCGCCTCGCCGTAAAGATTCCCAAGGAACGTCAGGCTCACGGGTGTGCCCGGTCCTCCAGCGTTGTCGTATCCTCCTGGCGTGGTGTCGAACGATTTGGGGGCGTCCACGCCACGAAATCCGTTCGGAAGAATCAAAGCGGGATGCCCGGTGAGGTTCGTAATCACCAGTTGTTCGCTGAACGTCGGCGCCACGATGATGTCGAACCCCACCAGCGCCTTCGCCACCGCTTCCATTGCCTGCATTCGGGCTCGGCTCGCTTGGATATATTCCACGGCAGGTATGAAACGTGACGTTCGGAAAATGTTCGGCCAATCATGCGGTCCTTGCTCGGTCAGCAGCTTGTCTCGGCCGGTCCGCGTAAGTTCGTCGAACGCCGCCGCGGCCTCCGCATCCAGCATCGTCACCATCGCGTCGTAAGGGAATTTGGGAAGCTCCAAGGGAATCAGATTCACTCCCATCGCCCTCAATTTCTCCAAAGCTGCGTCGTTGAATCTCCGGTCGTACGCCGCTCGAGCGATATTCCCTTCTCTGCGCTTTCGCGCGAGTTCCTGTTGCTTCTGCTCATCCGGTGTCGCCGCAGGTTTCTCCGCCGCCTCCGGCTGGCTCGCGCTGGGTCGTTCCTCAAAATCGCTTTTCAAATAACCCACTCGCAGCTTCTTCCAATCCAGGTTCGCGTCCCAGTTGAACGCCGCATCCTTCACGCTGCGATCTGCGCCGTCGGGTCCATAGATCGCATTCAACACGAGCGCGCAGTCTTCCACGCTCCGGCAGATCGGCCCCAATTTGTCCATGCTCCAGGAAAGCGCCATCGCTCCCGTCCGCGGCACCCGTCCGAACGTCGGTCGCAGTCCCGTGCATCCGCATCGCGTCGAAGGTGAGGAAATGGATCCCAGCGTTTCCGACCCGACGCTGAATGCAACGCATCCCGCAGAGGTTGCCGAACCGGGCCCGGCAGAAGAGCCGCTGGATCCCTGCTCGGGATTCCACGGATTTCTCGTGATTCCGCCAAACCAGTGATCACCCATAGCCAGCGCGCCTAGCGTTAGCTTCGCAATAAGCACTGCGCCTGCTTCGTCTAGCCGCTTCACCACCGCGGCATCCTCGTCAATCATCTGCTTCTCGAATCCGCCCGCGCCCCAAGTCGTGGGATACCCTTTTACCGCGAGCAGATCTTTCGCTCCCCATGGCAGTCCATGCAGCGGCCCGCGATATTTCCCCGCCGCAATCTCCCGGTCCGCCTCCTTTGCCTTTTCCCGCGCTCGATCTTCCGTCAGCGTGACCACAAATTTCAGCTTCGGGTCATATCGTTTCAGTCTCTCCAGATACATTTCCGTCAGCGCCATGGACGAAACCTTCTTCGTTCTGACCATTTCCGCCAGCTCTCGCGCGCTGGCAAACGCAAGGTCTTCGATGTTTTTCGGCGCGGTATTCGCCGCAGAGCTCGAGATTCTCGAGATGCGCATCGGCCGGCGTTCCGTCTCTAACTTCAATCCAGCTGGAACGGGATCGAAGATGAGGCATGGCGCCTGTGAATTCGGAAGATGCAGTGCGTAAATTGCTTCGTAATCCTTCGTATGTCCATTCAACGCGTCCAGCATCATCTGTTTGTCGTCTGCGGGGATGGAAACATCCGCAACTTCCGCCGCATCGTCAATCATTTCCAGAGTAATCTTCGCCTTCCCTTGCGTCTGCGCCCACAAAACGCCGGGAAAAAGTGTTCCGCCCAGTCCGAGAGCTGAAAAAATCCTCATGAATTCACGACGATCCGGCATTTGTCGCTCCTCTTCCCCAAATCTTACGAGCGCTCGTAACATACCACAAGGATCATCCGGCAAAACTCTCTCCGACTTTTCCTCTTCTCAAAGCTCTGCAACTCGATGAGCTTTTCGCGGGTGGTTGGTGTAGCATCGGTTTGGCCCAGGAGGAGAAATCATGGTTCGTGTAGCGGTTCTTCGGTTCCTAACGACATTTGCTCTAGGATTACTGGTTTTCAGCGGGAAGTTTCCGTCTGATGCGGCGGCCAAAAATCCTGCGGGGAAAGACGTGGTCCTAAAGGCCGCCGACATCACTGCAAAGATTTTCCCGGATAAAGTCTTCTATCACGGCCAGGTCGCCCCCGTGCAAATGCGCAACACCGGTGGAGTTCATTTCGCGGACGATGCGTATGTCCTCGCAGGACTCGTGGATAACTCCGGCTATTCCTCGGGTGTTCGGCAAAAATACCAGGGTTATCTCTTCACCGAAGTTCCCATCGAGATCAACGGCCAGTCCCTCAGACCCGGAGCGTATGGAATCGGCTTCGTTGAAGGCAGCAAATTTATCGTTACGGACATTGGTTCGAACAATCTGCTCGAAATTGCCGGCAAGCATGACGCGGAAATCAAGCGTCCCGTGCCTCTGCAATTTTTTGCTGCTCCCGAGGCCGGCAGTTACCTTCTTTATCTAGGGCGCGACTTCTTCGAATTTCATCGTGTCCAATAGCATTTCGCCTGGTTGAAGCGCTGCCGGAGTTGGCTCGTGTGGGTCGCTGGAGTTTCCAGATCATCTCCTTGTCCGGTCGTCCTTTTGCGGCTGATGGTGCCGAACTAGCACCTGATCAGCCTCTTTGCGGTGTCTGGCGCGATCATCTTTGATATGCTTCGGTTCCAGACCTCGCGGAGGATTCTCTGATGCGGCGTTGGGCAGCTCTGATCGCGCTCGCGGCCCTCTTCACCGCTGGTTACGCGAAGCCGAAGCGCAAGATCCACTTTGACGGCAAATCCTGGTGGGACCATGTCCTCGTCCTTGCCGATGATTCCATGGAGGGACGAGAAACCGGTGGCCTGGGGCTTCGCAAAGCCGAAGCCTATACCGTCGAGCGCCTCAAAGAGTACGGCCTTCAGCCTGCCGGCACGGACGGCTTCTATCAGCCGATAAAATTTCTCCAGCGTCAAATCGACGAGAAAAACTCTTACGCCAGCATCTTGGCCAACGACAAGGAAGAATCCCTCATCCTCGGCAAGGACGCCTACTTCAGTACCTTCGTAGATCTCCCTTCTTCGGAAGTTTCCGCACCGCTCGTTTTCATCGGTTATGGGTTGCAGGTCCCGGAAAGGAATTACGATGATTACGCGGGTTTCGACCTCAAGGGCAAAGTCGTCGTCTATTTGAGCGGCTCGCCCGAGGACATTCCCAATGCTCTTGCCGCCCACTCGCAAACTTTGGCGGAACGCGCCAAGGCCTTGCGCGCCGCCGGCGCAATCGGAGTGATTCGGATTCTCAACCCTTCCTCGATGGACGTTCCTTGGACGCGCATCGCCCTCAACCGTACGCATCCCGCCATGATGTTGGCTGATCCTAATTTACAGGACTCCGCGGGCCTCAAAGTGGCATTGATTTTTAATCCAGCAAATGCCGGTAAGCTCTTTGCCGGTTCTGCGCATTCCTTCTCGGAATTGGCCAAACTTGCCGGCGAGCGCAAGCCACTTCCTCGATTCCCGCTGGCTGTCTCGCTCAAGGCCCGTGCAGCCATCCAGCAATCCCAACTGGAATCCTCCAACATCGTCGCGAAATTCCCCGGCACGGACCCCAAGCTCAAAAACGAGTATGTCGTCCTTTCCGCGCACATTGATCACATCGGAATAGGCCAGCCCATCAATGGCGACAGCATTTACAACGGCGCCATGGACAACGGCTCCGGCAGCGCGCTGCTCATTGAGATGGCCGAATCTCTTTTGCACGGTGACCAAACCAGGGCCGGCCAGCCGCGCGCGGAGAAGCTGCGCCGTTCTGTTCTTTTTGTCTTTTTCACCGCCGAAGAGAAAGGCCTGCTGGGATCCAAATATTTCACCGCCCATCCCACCGTTGATCTCAACTCAATCGTCGCCGATATCAACGTGGACATGTTTCTGCCCATTATCCCGCTCAAGGTGCTGAGGATTCAGGGCCTGGAGGAGTCCACCCTGGGCGCGAACGCAGCCGACATTGCACGCTCCCTTGGCGTAAAGCCCGTCCCCGATCCGGAGCCGTTGCGTAACCTCTTCATTCGCAGCGATCAATACAATTTCATCCTGCATGGCATCCCCTCCGTCATCATGGATGACTTCGCGGAACCCGGCACACCCGAAGCGCAGGTTCTCAAGGATTGGCTCACCAATCGCTACCACGCTCCCAGCGATGACATTCATCAGCCCGTGGATCTCAAGGCCGCAGCTTTATATGAAGAAATTGTCCGCCGCCTGGTTGTGGAAACGGCCGTCGCCAATTCGCGTCCTTCGTGGCGTCGCGACTCCTTTTTTCGCCGTTATGCCCAGGACCGGTAACCTCTGCCCATCCTCACTGGGAGAAACCGCCTATCGCCATGGATATTGATTCGTTTCGCAAACTCTGTCTTTCTTTCCCGCATGCGACCGAGCAGGTGCAATGGGGCAGCGATCTGCTGTTCAAGGTCGGCGGAAAGATGTTCGCTCTCGCCCCTCTTGAGCCCGCGCCCGTCTGCGCCACCTTCAAGTGCACCCCGGAAGGCTTTGCGGACTTGGTCGAGCGTCAGGGCATCATTCCCGCGCCGTATCTTGCCCGCGCCCAGTGGGTCGCTCTCGAAAAATGGGACGCTCTTCAGCCCAACGAACTGGCGGAGTTCCTGCGCACTTCTTACGAACTCGTCTTTGCCAAGCTCCCTGCTGGAATTCGCGCAGAGTTGGTTTCGCAAGGCCCTTCGAGCCGGAAAAAGCTCTCCTCTTCGTCGAAACGAAAGAAATCCTCACCGAAAAAGAAAAATCGGGCGCCTCACTGAACGAGGCGCCCGCCGTTCCACTCATTCTTCTCCAGCACTATCCGGACTGCCTGTCCCCATCAATTGGCTCTTTCGCGGTGGCCCGTTGCTTCTAGCCCTTCCCCGAATTCGGAATCATTTCCCAGAACCACACCACGAGAATTCCGTAGTACACGATGACGATTCCGAAACTAACCGCAAACGTGCTCAATGACTTCCCCAACCCCGCGTATTCCTTGTACCAATGCCTCCCGCAGGAAATGATCATCAGCACGGCCAGAAGTGCCGTCACCGCCGCCAACAAGGTGACAGCATTCCTCGGAAGTTCCCCGCGCAACAGATACAGCACTTCCCGCCAGGCCCCTCCAAGCAATCCCGTTGAAAACGCCAGGCCCAGCCATACAACCGGCGCCAGCATGCCGATCATGTAGGCCCACCGATCCTCCATGTAAAACAGCATGATCAGAATTGCGATGTACAGAATCGACTGGTAAAAATGAAGCAGAAAAAACTCCGGTTCGTAGCGCGTAAGAAGAAGGAAACAGACCACTTGTGCGCCGGCAAGGGTCGCAATGTCTCGATAAGGTCTCATGGGCACCCTCTCTATTTTCTGTGGGGGCGCCGTCACCCTGGCAATTTGTATTGTCTATGCCCGGCAGAGTGGAACCGGCGCACCCCAAATCCTTGGCCCCTAAATTGAAGCGCACCTGCCCTGCCACACCTGATCTGCTCAAATCATAGTGTTTTCAATGGATTAGAATATCCAAAGGCTCTCTCTTTGCGGCTTCCATGCGCCAATTTCCGATCCGCAGTGTCGAATTCCCCACCCCAGGCCTGCGCCCAGTCCGATTTGATTTCGTCCGTGCAGTTGCTCTCCTTCAACGCGCAAGCACGCGTGCGTCACAGCGCTCCAAATTTCAATTTTCTTGGGAAATGATTCTTACGCGATTACTTTTGTCGGGACAGTACGCCGCAATGGCTTCGCGCCCGGCATGGGAAATGTCATGTGCCAGAAGTTGCATTCCGTGGCGTTGAATTCCACGCCGATATAAACCTTGCCGTCGCGTCTCCGGTGGATATTTACCACGTGGCATTCCACTTTCCGGCTGCTGTTTTCGTTCACCAATTGTAGGACTTGGCCCGCGACCACAACCTGGGCCATTTCGAACGATGCTCCGTGCTGGCTGACCGAGATCGAGTTCGTGTGTACGCAGAAGCGCTCCCCGTCATCTGTTTGCCCGTGCACGGATAGTGGTACCGTGAGGGAAACCCGTTGCGTCCGTCGCCGCTCCTTGCAGCGAAAGTGTAAGAGGGACATAAGCCGCGTGGCTCTCCTGCGTTTCAGAAAATTGTGGTGTCTTCCCGGCTCAACTCGCTCCGAGGAATCTACAGGCCACCCGTCATCGGGAGGAAGTTCGTGAACACCGCACGCTCTGCCCTAGATCAGCGATCACTGACCAGGATCAGTCTCGCTGTCATTTCCGTCCCGCGCAATAGCGGCAAGGTACCAAACCCGCCCACCCAATGGAACAGTACGCTAGTACCTTGCTAATCCGGAGTCAACTCCATTCTCAATTCCGCCATTAAAAATCCTTTTACCTTAAAGGGCATCTGGGAACTGCTTCCCGAAACAGGCTCGCGTTTTGCCCCACGTTGTCCCGCCCAGCAGGTGCCCGCGGCCTCAAAAGTGCCCTGAGGGTAAACCCGCCTGTTTGCCTTTTCTTCGGCAAAGGGTTCCCGTCCCCGTTCTGCCCCCTCGGCCTTCTCGCACTTTCCTTGACCCTATAGCTCGATATAAGGTTAATCCTTACGTTAGGAGGCTCCATGCGTATCGGAGAATTCGCCCGCCGCGCCGGCGTCAACGTTCAGACCGTCCGCTTTTACGAGCGCTGTTCCCTCCTCCGCAAGCCCCAGCGCACCTCCTCGAACTACCGCGCCTACGCGGAGTCCGACCTGGATCGCATCCGCTTCATCCGCAGGTCGCAGTTGCTGGGCTTCACTCTGCGCGACATTAAGCAACTCCTCGAACTCCATCTCTCCGTTGGGATTCATCGCCGCCGTGCCTTATCGCCCGGCTCATATCGCAATGCAGTGGCCATCATGGGCCGCACTCTCAATCGCATTGACGCGCAAATCCTCGCTCTCCAGTCCATGCGCGCCCGCCTCGCGGACGCCTTTGCAGAGGCCGATCCATCAACTCCCGCGTCTTGTCCCGCCTCCGCCTCTCACCACTAAACCTCTTGACCCTGTACAGCGCTATAAGCCTCACGCTGACAACCTAAATGCGCTGCCGGAGGAATGAATCATGCCTCAATCGTCCGTCTCTTTCTCTCAAAACAACATATTCGGCTGGGTTACGGCTCTCTTGATCTTTTTCCAGCTCGCTTGGCCGTTTCTCCTTAGGTTCCGCAAGTCACCCATTTCGCCTGCGAGCTCTACTTCTTTTTTCGCCTCGATGCGCCCCCACTTCTGGCTCGGCTATGCTCTCCCCGTCCTCGCCTTGATTCACGCCTGGATTCCCATGTCCTCCGGTCACATGCCCCACACGAGCCTCACGGGGCTGCGGCTCGCCACCTACGCTCTTGGACTTCTGCTTCTGCAAGCTTTTTTGGGGGTGGCGATGCGCTCCACCAAGGGTATAGCGCACATTGTGCTCCGCCGCGTCCATTTCACTGCCATGATCTCCATCGCGGTGCTTATCGCAGCCCACATCTATCTCAATTGACGTCGTGCTTAGTCAACTCCACGACTCGCCCTGAGGAAGGTAACGACGGTGGCCAAGGCGCGGCAGGAAAGGAGGAAACAAGAAAACTCAACCGCGAACCTTCAAGTAGTATCCGTACACCACCATCCCAGCTCCGCCGAGAAACAGCAGCCACGTCAGATATTGCGTCACAAGGGGAGGCACTTGCACCGGCAATTGCAGCCCGCTACGCCCAGACCCGAAGTAATACACGATCAGCGCCAGCAGCATATACAGCAATCCCTGCCGCATCCTCCGCCGGCCCTCGAGGGGATTCCCCCTCGACACCGGCCCTACTTGCGGTATCGCCTCGCGGCAAAAGGGACACTGCGTCAATCCGCCCCGAACGGGTCTGCCACAAAACGGACACTTGCGCTCGCCCGCGTACGCGGCGCCTTGCACGGAAGGGGTCATACGTTCCTCTCAGCCTTTTGCTGCTCGCCTGGACTCGCAGCTTTCCCTCCGTCGTTGAAATTCCCTGCTCCACACGGTGTTGTTTCCTCTACCTTACCGCACCCTCGTGCCTCCTCAATCGCGATTTCTCGCTTTGCTGCCAAAATCTCATTCTTCTCCGATGTCCTCATGCCATATACCAGAATTCTCGGCAATATACTCTCTGAGCATCTTCGCGCACTCCTCGTTCCTCATCTCGATCACCTTTACTCCGCTCTCCCTCAGCCATTCCAGTCCCCCTTGGAAATTCTCCGACTCGCCCACCACCACCGTCCCGATCCCGAATTGCCGGATCAATCCGCTGCAATACCAGCACGGCGCCAAAGTCGTCACCATGATCTTGTCCCGGTAACTCTTCTGCCTCCCCGCTTTCCGGAACGCGTCCGTTTCTCCATGCGCCGAAGGATCCCCCTCCTGCACCCTCCGGTTATGGCCGCGGCCCAGCAGCCGCCCATCGCCATCAAACAGCGCCGCCCCTATTGGAATCCCTCCCTCCGCGAGACCTGTTCTTGCCTCTTCCACTGCCACGTTCAGCATCTCTTCGTAGCTCTCCCGCTCGCTCCCCATCGTTCGCCTCTCTCCCTGTGGTAGGCTCTTTTCGCTATGACTTCGAGCAATCACCTTTCCCGCCGCTCGTTTCTATCGCTGCTCGCCTCCGCTCCCCTCGCCTCCGCCCTTCCCCACTCCCTCCTCGCCGCGCGCCATATTCCCGTCGGCCTCGAACTCTACTCCGTTCGCAATGCCCTTAAGCAAGACCTCATGGGCACCGTCACAAGCGTCGCCCACCTCGGCTACCAGTGCGTCGAATTCTACGCCCCTTACTACGACTGGACGCCCGATTACGCCGCCCAGGTCCGCACGCTTCTCGATTCTCTTCGCATCCGCTGCTATTCCACCCACAATTCCCTCGAATCCTTCTCTCCCGATGGCATCAACAAAGCCATCGAGCTCAACCACGCTCTCGGCACCCACTACGTCGTCCTTGCCAGTCCCGGCGACAACGTAAAGACCCTCGACGGCTGGAAGCGCATCGCCGATACCCTCAACTCCGCGAACCAATCCCTCGCCTCCCACGGCCTTCACGCCGGCTATCACAATCACGATCTCGAATGGAAATCCGTGGACAATCAGGTCCCCATGGAACTCCTCTCTGCCAATACGGACAAAAGCATCATGCTTCAGCTCGATGTCGGCACTTGCGTCGCTGCGGTTGCCGATCCCGTCCGCTGGATCGAGAGCCACCCCGGTCGCATTCGTTCCATGCATTGCAAGGATTGGTCGCCTGAAAAAGGCTATCGTGTTTTGCTCGGTGAAGGCGTCGCGCCCTGGAAGAAACTTTTCGCCGCCGCCGAATCCGTGGGCGGCCTCGAGTATTACCTCATCGAGCAGGAAGGCAGCGACTACTCCGAGCTCGAAACCGCCAAACGCTGCCTCGCCACCTTCCGCTCCCTCCACCCCTGAGCCCTGCTCCTCTGCCGAACCCCTGCTGCAAACAGCCTGTTCACTGGCTCCCTTTTCCGGGCTTGTGTAGAGGCCGGGCTTCAGCCCGGCTCCCTTGCTCTCGCGAGGCCCTCCACTGCCCCTCGCCTCCCTGGCGCATTCTCGAGAGCCCTTTCGAATTCCTTCCGCGCTTGTTCCGGCTGCTTCTGTTCCAGCAACAAATCGCCAAGCTGTTCCCGCGCCGGAACAATCGGCCCCGGCGTGACCGGCAACTTTTCAACCGCATCTTCCTCGTCCGCCGCCTGCCGCATCAACTTCACTGCTTCCTCAGCCTTTCCTTCTGCTTGTGCCGACCACCCCTCCAGCGCCACTCTCTGAATCTCGACCTGCTTCTCCCAGTACCCATTGCCGGATGCCCGCAGCTGCCCTTCAATCGTTCTCAGCTTCGCGATCTCCGGCTTTACAGCCGCCGAGCTTCCGCTTCGCGCAAATCCCATCCCCCTTGCCCAAACGCCAATGGCGACGACGTGTGGCGGTGGTCCATCCGGCGGTTCGATTTTCGTCGCCTCCTCCCATCGCCTCCGCTCAACCGCGTATCGAACCGGCATCGCCGTTGCCGCGTATGCGATCTTGAAGTCCCTTAAATCCAGCTGGGACATTCCTTTCACTTGCCCGACCAATTTTCCAGCTTCCTCCGTTCGTCCTTCCTGCAAATAGGCGTACACCAGGTAGTCCATCGCGTGGAGCTCTTCCCCCGTGTCGCCTTGATCGTGCGCCGCTTTTCGCGCTGCCAGATTGGAAGCAATCGAGTCGTCCCACATTCCCAGGCGCGTGAAAATATGCGAAGGCATGTGCAGCGCGTGCGGCGCTGCCGGAGCGATTTTGGCGTAATCCCTCGCCGCCGTAAGTCCTCTCGGCGCGAGTTCGGCATTGTCGTACGCATGAATCAGGTAGTGCGGGATTCCCGGATGGTTAGGGTACTCCCGCCATAGCGGCTCCAGAATCGCCGCCGCTTGCTTCTGTCTCGAATGGTTCTTGTCGCTCGGAGACGCATTGGCCAGCAGCGCCAGCGCATAGAAGATTTGCGACTCGGAATCATCGGGGTTTCCGGTCGCGATTTGCCTCATCGCAACCTCATAGCGACCCGCCCGCTCGCGATAGTTCACCCTCCCGGCATCCTCAAAGATTATCGCCAGCGCACTCGCGAAATTGCGCTCGCGCTCCGTCTTCGCTCCAAGCTCTTGTGCTTGCCGGATTTCTCTCTGTGCGTCGCGAATCGTCGCCTTCACAATCGGCGGATCCCACAGCTCACGAAAATACGTCATCGCCATGCCCCAATGCGCCATCGCGCATCGCGGATCTTTCTCCGCAACCTCGCTGAATGACTTTTTCGCTTCGGCGTAAGCGAATGAGTGCAGCAGCGCCACTCCTCGATTGAACTCAGCTTGTACCTGCGGCTGGCACGAAATGGGAAACGAAACGCTTCCCAGCCCCTCGGTCTCGCCGTGAACATGCGTCCCTTGGGCAACAATCGAAGCAGGAAGGAAAAGCACGGTCGCGAGGCAGATTCTCGATCGGCGCCACATCCCTTTTTCCCTCCGTATCCGTTCCCTCGCGGTA
>DATIXL010000067.1:0-58400 GCA_035518615.1 Terriglobales bacterium
TCGAGGCGCCGATTCGTCCGTGGTTCTTGGCATAAGGAAATAGACCGCCTTCAGCGGCCGTGGCTTCTCCTCAAATCGTGCCCGCTTTCCATCCAGTGCAAGATAGCGCTTTTCCCAGTTGGGAGTCAGCCGCGGCAAGGCCTCGGACGAACCCAACAGGCTCCCGACCGAATCAGGCCAGAGGCAGACACGGGGATAGCCGGGCAGAACGTGGAGCGCCCCCTCGATCTCCTTCAAAGCGGAGATATCTTCACAAAGTATAGGAGTTCCTCGCAGAGCGAACGCTCCCGCCGTTGTGGACTTGCCCGCTCCGGCAGCGCCGCAGAGGATCACCGCGCCGCCGTTGAGCGCCACCGCGCTTGCGTGAAGGGAAGTGACGCCGCGGCGCCGCAGGACAAAACCCAGCACCGGGCCCAGAAGATAGACCGCCATATCTTCGAGGCTCAATTCGGGCAAATAGCGCGCCCATAGTTTCGTGGCCGCTCTGTCGATTAGAAATTCCGCACCATCCGAATACGCCAGCCGGTAAAACTCCTTCTGACCATATTCCGTGAGCACGACGGCGGGATCGGCCGTTCTTGGCTCCGCTGGCCGGCTGAGCACGATTTTCTGAGGCAAAAGAAGAGCTTGCTCGGCCCAGCGCGGCCGTTCGCGCGCGGACAAGCTTAGCCGCGGCGTTGCGGAGTGAAGGGAGCTTTCAGGAATGCCAGGCAGTTGGACGTCGCTCTCAAGCGACATGCCGTAGGTTGAATAGAAATGAGTCACGAACGAGGACTTGAGTCAGCTTGCGGTGCAAGAACGCTGCGCCTTCAGCCGCCACCACCTGTCTTTTTTATCGCGCTACCGCCGTCAGTCATACCGCCTGCAAACATTGCTTGGGTCATCCCCGTCAGATCCCCGTACACTACCAACTTGGGGGGCCGATAAGGTTTCTTGGACGACGCCGCCGCCTGCGGTTTCATAGGGTCTATCCCTCTTTGAATCTACTGAATCTCAGACCTCTTTTCAATCCTTTTCAGCCAGAGGTCAAGTGAAACGGGGCGCAGGTTCGTCCACAGGTAAGAACCCGGCTTGTTCAGAGGAGTTGCTTGCCATTTTTTCCAATCCACGTAATTTTGCACGGCGGAAGATGGTTCTCCCGTTGAAGGCCTCCACCCATCCCTCGAAGAGTGTAGATCCAGCGGCTCTTCCGCCAGCGGACTCTTGGCGCGACTGCGAATCTCCTCGGGCAATATTCCTTTCATCCCCCGCCGCAGCAGATCCTTGTCGCTGCACCAGGGAACTGGTGGCACCCGTAGCAAGAATCGGAGAAGTCGAAAATCAAAAAACGGCGTGCGCCTCTCCAGGCCCGTTCCCGTACTGCCCGCATCTTGGTCGTCTTCCATCTTCGGCCAAAAGGGATGCATCAGCCCCAGATAGCCTCTCGGGTGAAGCGGGTGCACTTCTTGCAGGTCCGCTTCGAGCTCGCTCCATCGTTCTCTCAAACGGCACGCGCGTTCGAATTCAGGGTTCAGCCAGCCCGGGTACTGCGGCGGCTCTTCCTGAATTCCGAGCAATTTTCTAACACGCGTTAAAATCCCTGCACCTAGCGGCGGAAACTTTCCGTGCCTCAAAAAATATCCTCCGAACGCGTTCACGAGGGTCCCGAGTTTTCCTCGCCGGAAGAGATACTTCGCGTAAGGCCACGCAGGGCTATTCAGGACGTCATCCCCGCCGTCTCCACCGAGAACTACTCGCGCTTTTTTCCTGGCGACCCCAAGAAAAAGAGCAGCTTGCGCCAGAAAAGGATCATGCTGCGGCTCGGGCAGAACGAAAGCCTGCTGATCCCAACCAAGGTAGGGACCGTACCCTCCGACTTCGAGAACCTGGATCGGTATCCCCAGGTGCCCGGCCATCAGAGCTGCGAAATCACTCTCGCGATCTTGGAACAGCGGCCTTTGGCTTACAGAAATCGCATGCAGCTCACCGTTCGAATTCTGCTTTCGCAGAAGTTTTGCGCCCGTGGCTGCAACCGTGCCCGAGTCCAGCCCTCCGCTCAGAGAAATGACCGCACCGCTTGCCGGCAGCCGGTCCCGCACGGCGTTCTCCACAAGGACCCGAAATTCCTCGATGTACTCTCCCGGGTGCTTTCGCCGGAGGGGCTCTTCGATGGGAAGCCCCGCCGTGCGCCGTAGTTTTAATCCATTCGACGAGACACTGAGTCCGTGGCCCGGCGGCAATCGCTTGATGTCCCGATAAACGGTCCTTTCCTGATTCGGGCACCAGGAGTGCAGCAGGAAGTCACCTACAAAAAAGGGATCCAGTTCCTGCGAAGCCCATGGCACTCGCCGCACTGCCTCGAGTGTGTTGCTGAAGGCAAACGCTCCATTGGTTTGAGAATAGAAAAATGGACGGCCGCCCATCAGCGACCGGAAGCAATGCAGTTCGCTCGATTCCGGCTCCCACAGCACGAAGCTGTAATCGCCGGTCAGAAATTCCTGGAAGAGTTCACTTTTCTCCTGGGCACTACTCGAGCGCCACGCTCGAAGCACCAGTTCGTCATCCGGCGATTCGACGCTGCATTCTTCGCCTTTGCCGCGCAGCCGGCGAATCACGTCGTCTCGCCCGTCCAGCCGCACATCGCCCAAAATCCAGGTGCGTCCGTCGAGAATGAGCGGCTGTGTTTCCGCTTGCGGTGCTGGCCCCGTGCGCAGCAGCGAAAAGCAAAAAGTGGCTTCTCCGCGGCTCCAGACGTTTTGGCCGTCCGGGCCGCGGAAAGCCACTTGCTGCGCCATCCTCTCGACAATTTCCGGATCGGAAGCTTTGGCGTTTGGATCGGTTGCGGTCCTCACGATCCCGGCGAATCCGCTCATGGGTTCTCCGGCGGCAAGTTCCTGAGCGCATCGGAAAAAGCTGCAAAATGTCGGTGCCGGGCTTCCGGCTCGTTCAACGCCTTGCCTCCATATTCCACCCAGGCATGCGCCTCGAATTTTGCCTGCGTCTTGCGAACCCCAATGCGCAATTCCGCTGCGATGCCTTTTTCCCCCAGAAGCCACCAGAGCGCCAAGGACTCTTCAAGGCAACTCGTTCCGCTGCCTGCCAGATGTCCCGCCGCGCGCACCATTCTGGCCGCGCTCGCCGCGCGCTCTTCGTTTTCCAATGCTTCCGTGTGATTGCCTGGAAGAAGAAACTTTTTCTGAAGCCAGTTTTTCGTTTTGACAAACCCCCGCAAACGCAGGCTCACCGAAATTACAGGGAGGAGTATCGCCGAGCGCAGAAAGTCACGCCGTTCCACTCGCGAAAGTTTTCTAAACCGCCGAAGGCGTTCCCACATTCACGGGTTGCAGCGCGAGCAAGCCATTTTCGATCAGCCGGCCCAGAAGATCCGTCATATTCGCACGCAACAGCTCCGGCGTCACGTCGAATTCGTCAAAGAGCATTTGTAAAGCGGCCTCGACACTCGGCGCCGCGGTCAGCACTTGCCACATCCGCGTGCCGATCTCGTCCAATCCGAAATAGCGTTCGGTCTCCAAATTTAGAAACACAGACTCCCGGTCGAGATATCTCACCAGAACATGCTCCGGCACGGCCGCGCGGTCGGCAAACGAAATCATCTGAGCTTATCCTCATGCAGGCTCACGCTCCGGAAGATCAATCAGGCCCCAGTCTTTGCCGGAGAGGGAGCGAGCTTGCGACTCTTTTGCGTGGCCTATTCTATCGTTTGCCGTCCCGATTGGCCACAACTCGCATATTCGGCGCGGACGTCCCACATGCGGTTGTTTCCCGCATCAGGACACGCTATAAATGCGCCGTGTCCAATGCCGCCATTCAGGCCGTTTCGATTGAAAAAGCGTTTCCTCCCTCGCGCGGCGGCTGGCGCACTTTTCTGCACCCTTTCGAACGGCCGTCCATTCCCGCTTTAGCGGGGATCTCTTTCGACGTCCAGGAGGGCGAATCGGTAGCTCTGCTCGGCGCAAATGGCGCGGGCAAATCCACCCTTTTGCGCATTCTCGCCACGCTCCTGCTGCCGACGCGAGGCTCCGCGCGTGTTGCGGGGCACGATGCGGTTCGCGATTCCCGTGCGGCTCGGCGCGAAATTGGGTACCATTCCGGTGGCGACCTCGGTCTCTTCCCCAGGCTGACGGGCCGCGAGAACCTTCTCTTTTTCGGGCAGCTCAATCTTCTCGCCCGGGGCGATTGCCTCTCCCGGATTGACCGCCTTTCCTCGCAACTGCGTATCGAAGGCTCTCTTGACCGCCAGGTTCGCACGCTTTCTTCGGGCACCGTGCAGCGCCTGAGCCTTGCGCGCGCCCTGCTGCATCGGCCTCGCGTTCTTCTTTTCGATGAACCCACGCGCAGTCTCGATGCTCTTGCCGCGGTGGAATTTCGCCGATACCTGAAGTCCGAGGTGATGAAGTGCGGGACCGTGTCTCTTCTCTTTGCGTCGCACACTCTTCCGGAAGTCGAGGCACTCGCAGATCGCGTCGCGGTCATTGATCAGGGGCGCCTGCTTGAGCTGGATTCGCCGTCGGCGATCCTGCGAAAGACCGCCTGCGCTTCGCTCGATCAGGCTTTCTTCAAACTCACCGGCCGCGCCCCGCACTCGTCTCCGGAGATCCCCGAATGAGCAGGCTCCTGCGCCAACTCTGGCTGTTTTTCTGGAAGGATCTCTCCATCGCCAGGACTTACCGGAGTCTTTTTGTGATGGAAATTGTCGAAGCGCTCTTTGGAACCGCGATGTTCTACTACGTCTCGCGCTTCGTGGACAGTCCGCAACTCGAGAGCTCTCTCCCGCAAGGCCGCACCTATTTCGCGTTCGCGCTCGTGGGTTTTGTCTTCTTCGACTATCTGAGCACTGCGCTCGACGCCTTCGACCGCAGCCTTACCGAAGCGCGTGATTCGGGCACCCTCGAACAGCTGCTGGTCACGCAAACGTCTCTCCCCGTATTGCTCGCGGGTTCCGCGATCTATCCGTTCGTCACCACCACGTTGCGCATCGCGGTTTATTTCGCGTGGGGAGCTCTGCTTTTCGGATTCCCGATTGGCGCCGCCAACTGGTTCGCTGTCTTCGCCATTCTTGCCGCTTCCCTTCTGGCGTTCTCCGGCCTCGGGATTCTCTCCTCGAGTTACCTGCTGCTCTTCAAGCGGGGAAATCCCGCGAAGTGGCTGCTTCTCGGATTGTCCAGCGTGGTCGGCGGCATGCTCTTTCCGGTCACGATTCTTCCGGACTGGCTGCAACGGCTCGCTCGCCTTAATCCCATCACCTACTCTTTGGATGCCATGCGCGACGCCCTTCTTGCGGGCGCAGGGATTCAAGCTCTTTGGCGTCCTCTCGCGGCGCTGCTCGTTTTTGCCGTTATCTTGCTTCCGTCTTCGATGCTGGTGTTTGCCTGGGCCCTTCGCCGCACAAAAACCATCGGGACGCTCACGCATCGCTGAAATTCACCACCAACCCGGTCTGCATTGAAAACCGCTTATATTCGCAATTCAAAAAAAAAGAGCCGACGCCATTTCGGGCAGCCGGCTCCAGTTCCCACCAAAAAACCTACGTCAGGATTTTTTCTTTTTGGTTGACACCTTGGTATCAACTCCACCCATGAGCTGCTGCAATTGCGCCAAACCCTCCTTGGCTTGAGTGCCCCAGACACCGTTAGGATCGAGCTCAATCGCCTTTTGGTATGCCTCAATCGTTCCCGGCTTGGGCGTGACTTCGATTTTCTCGCCAACCTGCTTGTAGATGCTCGGATCGGCAACCATGCATGCGGCGAGCAGGTACCAGGCTCGCGGATCCTTGGGATTCAGGTCCGTGGCTTTCTGAAGCGGGGCGATGGCCTCCGGATACTTTTGCGCGTTATACATCGTGATGCCGAAATTCAGCCACGCTTGCCCGGCGCTTGCGGGATCGAGTTCGGCGCTTTTCTGGTATGCGGCGGTGGCTTCGTCTACCTTTCCCGCCCGCCCAAGAATGCCACCCAGGTTGTTGTAATAAGCCGCCGTCGGCTTCAGCGCGATCGCCTGCTGGTATGCCGCGATGGCGTCATCCGTCCTTCCCGCCGTGTCATAAGCGTCGCCGAGCCGCGCCATGATCAAGTGCATGTTCGGATCTTTTTCGCCGGCTGCGGTTTTCGCCGCTTCAAGTTCCGTCACGGCCTTGCCTGTAAGGTCCGTCACCTGCTGCTTGATCGCATCCCGCTGCGCCGCGGGCGTCTTTGCGATCGTGTCTTTAAGCTGCCTCGCCTGATCGAGATCCGCAATACCCGTCGTAAAATGCTGCTTCATCCCTTCGAATTTCTGATTTTCCTCTGCTTGTTTCTTCTCCGCTTCGGCGTATTCCTTCCCCTGCTTGGCCACAATGTCCTTGAAGTTGAAATCAGCGGTTGCGGTTTCCCCGGTGGCCACATGTACCTTACCGGGATACGGCTTCGCCTGGTTGGGGAGAAGCACATTGATGTTGTAATCTCCAGATTTGAGATTATTGAAGACGTATTTTCCGTCCTTGTCCGTCTTGGTCTCGAATTTGGCGCCCTGGTCGCTCACAATCTCAATTCCCAGGCCCGCCCAGGGATTACCCGCCACGTCTAGAATCTTCCCAGTGAGAATCCCTTCCATCTGCGCCGCTGCGCGCGGCGCCGCCAGAAAGGCAAGCGCGGCTGCGATCGTCGCAGCCAGCGCCAAAGAAATCATTCCTCGCTTCATGCTCCGTTCTCCTTTTCCGCGCACCCGCAATCCACTATGCCTTCGTCGCTTGCCGTTCATCTCTGTTCGCAGGGGGATCTCCCACACGAAGTCCCTGGAGGGAGTGCGCCCCATTATCTTCCCATTGGCCCCGTTTTCCAACTCATGCCTTCGCCGGAACGCTTTGGGCATAGGGGATCGGGTCGGGCACTCCGGCCTCCAAGAAAGCCCGAAGCCGCAGCAGGCAACTGTCGCAAACTCCGCATGCTGCCTCCTCCGACTGGTAGCATGACCAGGTTAGATGCAGCGGCGCTCCCATCTGCATGCCTTTCAAAATGATCTCCTTCTTCCGCATTCCGATCACCGGCGCGACAATTTCGATTTCCGTTTCCGGCCTCGTGCCTACGCGAATCAATTCCTGAAACACGCAGTAATATTCCGGCCGGCAATCCGGGTAACCGGAGCTGTCTTCCGCAACCGCTCCAATATAGATCGCGCCGGCACCGATCGCTTCCGCCCAGCTCACCGCCACGGAAAGAAAATGCGCGTTGCGAAACGGCACGTAAGTCATGGGAATTGTGCTCGCACTCGCATCGAGCTCGTTTTCCGGGACGGCAATGTTCGCGTCCGTCAAAGCCGAACCGCCGATCGCGCGAAAGTGATCCAGTTTCACCACCAGCCTTTCGCGCATGCCATAGAAATCCGCGATCTCTTCGAATGCTCGTCGTTCCCGCTTCTCGGTCCTTTGCCCATAGCTTGCGTGAAGCAGGGCCACATTCACTGCGCCATGGCGCTCGATGGCCATGGCGGCGCTCACGCAGGAGTCCATGCCGCCGCTCAGCAGCACGACTGCCTTGCTCTGGTTTTTGTCTTCAGTCATCTTCAACCCTGCTCCTTCAAAAGCGAGGATTCTCCCGGCCATCCTCCACCATCGATCTACACCATCTTTCGTGACCGGCGGTCAGATATGACCGCCGGTCATAATTCTGCAAGGGGCTGGGCAGGGGCATCTTCATACTCCCTTAGTCGCCGGATCCCACACAAACTTATGGAGTTGCAGTCCCAGCCTGACTGGCAGTCCGTCCTTGAGCATCCACTCCACCAGTTCGCGCGGCTCCAGCCCCTGCCATTTTCCCCCCGGGTCCTCAAAAACTGGCGAGAACAAAACCTGCTTTACGCGCTCCGCCAGGCGATGCTGCTTTGTGAATTCCCGCGCAAACTCATAGTCGCGCCGCGTCGAGAGAACGAACTTGATTTCGTCCTTCTCGTCCACGGCGTCGAGATTTTTTGTGTCGAAAGTATCGGGCTCGCCGGAGTCCGGGCATTTGACGTCGACGATTTTGATGACTTCGCGAGGGAGTTTGCCGACGTAGCGTTCGCCACTCGTTTCGATCATGACCGTGAATCCCGCTGCAAGAAGGCCATCGGCCAGAGGATAAACTTCGTCCTGCAAGAGCGGTTCTCCGCCGGTGATTTCCACGAGCGGGAGGGATGCCTTAGCGCCGCTTGCGCCCGGCTCGCGCACCGTCAATTCGTCCACTCGCGCGAGGACCTCTTCGACGCTCATTTTCTTGCCGCCGTGGAATGCATACGCGGTATCGCACCAGGTGCAGCGCAAATTGCATCCCGTCAGCCGCACAAAAATGCACGGCAATCCGGCTCTCGTTCCTTCTCCCTGGATGGATTTGAAGATTTCCGTGATGAACATCGAAAAAATTTCCTATTGCGGCTTGCCCAGGCCGGTTTTTTTCGCGCTTCGTCTTGCCAGCCACCACAAAACTCCGAGGGTCAACACCACGGCTATGATCAGCCGCGGGATCGCGCTGGGAAGACCCATCAATCGCAACACGATGACGTATCCCACCGCGACGAGCAGGGCGGGAATCAGCACGATATAGAGCCCACGGTTCATGAATTGAATTCACCTGCGCAGATTTCAGTTCCCCGGGCGGTACAATGCGCTTGCCGTGTCCGTCTCCCACACTCTAATTTCGGTGATCCTGGCCCCCGGAGGCAATTCCCGGACTCCGCGCGAAGTCTCCTCAAAGAAATACTTCGCCAGATTTTCCGCCGAAGGATTCACGGTGCGGAAGGGCTCCAGATCGTTGATGAACTGGTGATCGAGCGCGCCGATGACTTCGCGGAGCACCTGCTTTACGTGGGTGAAATCCACGAGGAGACCAATACCGTCCAACTCGGGGCCTTCGAGCGTCACCCGCACGCGGTAATTGTGTCCGTGGGGATTTTCGCATTTCCCCTTGTAACCGCGGAGCGCATGCCCCGCCGAAAACGTCTCTTCCACGCAGACTTGAAACATATTCCCTTTTCTCACCCGGCCCGTCCGAGCCTCGCCCTTCACCAAAACTCCAGAACCTCGCTCGCAGCGCTGAGCTTCATATTGGAATGGCTTCAGGCGGGGTCTGCCATTTGGAAGAAGCGCGCGACCTCCGCAAGTTCGTGCGTTTTCCCGTAGCGCGGCAGCGAGTCCACAAAAATTTTACCATAGGCCATCCTCTGAATGCGGTTGTCCAGCAGCGCCAGGATGCCCCGGTCGGTTCTGGTGCGGATGAGCCTGCCGAAGCCTTGTTTGAGCGACAAAACGGCTTGCGGAAGCTGGTACTCCGCAAAGGCGTTGCGACCGTCTTCCTGTAGAGCGCGCACCCGCGCCGCGACCACCGGATCGCTCGGCACCGCAAAAGGCAGGCGATCCACGATCACGCAGGAAAGCTGCGCCCCCGGCACATCCACGCCTTGCCAAAAGCTGGCCGTTGCGAAGAGCACCGCTCCGGCTGTGTTTTTGAATCGCTCCAGAAGAACGGGTTTCGGCGCGGTTCCCTGCAACAGCAAGGGAAACTCCACGCGAGTCCTCACGCGCTCGTAAAGCTCGTTCATCTGCGCGTAGCTCGTAAACAGGCAAAACGCGCGACCCTGGCTGACTTCCAGGAGTTGCACGATTTCATCCGCCGCTTTTCCGGCAAATCCCGCATCACGGACATCCGGCATTTTTCTCGGGATGTAAAGAAGCGCCTGCTCGCCGTATTCGAATTCCGGAGGGAGAGTTTTATCCTTTGCGTGGTCGAGCCCCAAGCGCTGCCGGATATAATCGAAACGCCCTCCAACCGTCAGCGTCGCGGAGGTCAGCACTACGGTATCGAATTGCTCGAAGAGCCTCTCCCGAAGGATCTGACTCACGTCGATGGGAGTGGCAGCCAGGAAAACGCCTTTGTTGCGGCGTTCAAACCAGTAGACGAAATTCTTTTCGTTCGATTCAAAAAGAAACGACAGTTCCTGCCGCAGTTCGAAACTTCTGCGCGCGACGCGCAGCAGTTCTTCCGGCTTCTGGGCCATGGCCGCGAATTCGGTTTCCATCCCCTTCAGCGAATCCGCGAGAGCGTCGTAAGGTTCGCGGTGCTGCTCGATGAACGCATCGCGCTCGGCTCGCATGAACGGGTAGCGGCCTTCCCTTGCAGGGAACGCTTCGAAAAATGCGCGGCTGCGTTCTCGGATTCGTTGCGTTTTCCGCAGAAGCGCTGGCGTTCCCAAACGCAGCAGCCGCAGTGTCTGGTCGGCGTCCCGCGCCAATTCCTCGAACCGGAAATTCGAAATCTGCCGCCCAAAATAGTCGCTTGCGACGTCCTCGATCTCGTGCGCTTCGTCAAACACCACAGCGGAGTACTCCGGTAAAATGCTGCCAAAATCGTCGTGCTTCAAGGCTAAGTCCGCGAAAAACAGATGGTGGTTCACGATGATCAAGTCTGCTTCCTTGGCCCGCTGGTGCATGCCGGTCACGAAGCATGGATTGAACGAGGGGCATTTCTGGCCGGTACAGGTATCGCGGCGCGCGTCGAGGCGTCCCCACAATTCCGAATCGTCGGGCAAGAACGTGAGTTCGGCGCGGTCGCCTGTTTCCGTCAATTTCGCCCAATCCTTGATCTGGCGGAACGCGTCGAGCTCCTCCATTCCTTTCAGCAATCCCTGATCGGCCATCTGGTGCAACTTTGCAACGCACAGGAAATTCGCGCGCCCTTTCATTACTGCGACCTTAAGGTTCGGTGCGAAATGCTTCTGCAGAAAAGGAATATCCTTGGAGTACAGCTGCTCTTGCAGGGATTTTGTTGCCGTTGAAATCACGACGCGGCGCCCACTGCAAATCGCCGGAATCAAGTACGCCAGCGTCTTGCCGGTGCCCGTTCCCGCTTCCACGATCGCGTGATGGTGCGCTTCGAACGCATCATGGACAGCTTCCGCCATTTCCAGCTGGCCGGGCCGGTGTTCGTAATCGCTGCCCATGCTCTTTTCGAGGAATCCGCCCGGCCCGAAAACGTCCTTCATCCGGATTTTGGTCTCCGAAGGAGCGTATTCATGGCCTATCCGCCGCATGACTCTCTGTTCCGGGACCGCGTCATCGTCCAGGGGAACGTAGACACGCTCTCTCACGCTGCCAGCGCTTGCGGGCGCCCCACCGTTCTCTCTTCTCTCCTTCGCACTTGCCGCGCGTTTTGCCAAGTCAGTCTTCCTTAGTTCTCATTTTCCCGGCAGGAAAGCTAACGATAGCACATCCGCTCGCAGCACAATTCCGCGGCTCGCCCGGCATCCGCGGCTTGTCCCCTCCGGGCGTTTAGGACTTGAGCAACGCCATCTTTCTTCCTCCATTGAGCTCCAGTGCGGGTGCGATACATTCGGGAGTGCTGGCGAAGAAGTTGAATTGGTGCAGGGGATTGCTTCGCAACCCGGTTGCACAGGCGTGGGGTGTTCCATGAAGCGTAATTCGTTCTCTCTTCTCTCCTTGCTGGTCGGAGCATTGAGTTTTGCCGCTTGCAGCGGGCCTCCAGGAGGCTGGCCGGGTGGCGGAGGCGGCGGAGGAACTGGCACGGCCACAGTCAGCTTCACTCTTGTCTCAGATACCCTTCCCGCAATCCCTTCCCTGCTTTCGTACACCGTGATGGTGAACGGCGTCACGCTTACTCCCACGGGCACTGGAACGCCCGTGACGCTGACCCCCTCTCCATCGCCGACGATTGATCTGGTTCGTCTGCAGTCCGACTCCGCTTATCTCGGTACGCTTACGGGCGTTCCTGCTGGCTCCTACACGGTTACGGCTTCGATCTCCGGCGTAGGCATCACATTTTTCAACAACACGGCCTCCTCGATCACGGTTGGAACCACCGCATGCCCCAGTGGCGACGTCTGCTCTTTTTCGCTTTCCGCCAGCGGCTCGCCACAAATTGCCACTTTCACCTTCACCGCAGCTTCAAACGGAACGCAAGGCATCGGCCTGGACATGAACTTGAACAGTTCCCTCACGATTACCGGGGGAGTGCTCACAGGAAACTTCAGCTCGGGAGTGCTCAGCGCGTTCACGTTGCCTCGGCAAGGCTCGAATCTGTCCGCGGGGCAGCTCGATCTGATCGAGGACTTTACCGGCGTGGTCAGCCTGACTCAGGCAAACAGCGTTAGCATCAATTCGCCGATACGGGGCATCATCACCGCCTCGTCCACATCCACCACCGCCTACGATCCAGACCCCACGGGCACTCTGTGCAACAACGCACCCACAAGCCTCTCGGGCTGCGTGGCGAGCAACCAATTCGCGAGCATGGACGCCGTGCTGAATGCCGATGGGACATTCTCCGTACAAGAAATCGAGCCGACGAACGCATCCGTTCAGGACATTGTTGAAGGTACCGTTGCGCCGGTCGCGGAGCCCGCGAACACTTTTGCGATCATCGTAACTGACAAACTTCCTGCGGCCTCGGGTTCGCTCATCAGCAGCCTGAAACTCGGCGATCCGCTGGTCGTAAATATCGCGAATATCCCGAATACGTTTTATGTGGATACCAAGGGTCTGGATGTTCAGAGCGCGTCGCCCGCGGCGTATGGCAGCTTCTTTGGCCAGAGCACGACGAGCGCCATCTTCGCCGGGCAGAGCATCGCCATCCACGTCACTGGATTTACGGCCCAGAGCGGCAGCACACCGGCTTTGGCAACTGCAGACACAGTCACGCTCCGTTTTTCCCGGCTGACTTCGGTTGTCCAGCCGCTTACGTCCAGCACCTTCACCATCAGCAGTATCCCGACGTATTTCTTCTTCACGCCAAGCAGCACGTTCCTGGTGCAAGCATTCGTCAACGCGCCGCGCAACACCAATATTGAGGGCGTGACTGATCTGAGCAATCTTTCGACGACAAAGCCCGTCTCCATGCGGGCACTGTATTTCAACAATTCCTCCGGCACCCTTTCTCCGACGTTCTTTGCCGCCAAGGTGAGACAGTATTGATCGTTGCGATTTTTCCGCCTCCGCAGACGGAAACGGGCAGGCTCTCAGCCAAAGGCTGGGAACCTGCCCTTCGTTTTTTTTCGAAACAGTTTCGGTTTAGAGAGCCGGACCTCCGCCCACTGTAGTCATGGCCGGGAGCGGCGTAGCCGGACCGACGGGTGCGACTGCCATACGGGCGGACGGTTGAAATCTTCTGTAGATCGCGATGGAAATCGCGCCCAGGCCCCACAGGATCACGCCGAACTTGACCCAGCCTCCGTGCGGAACCATGGTCACGGCTCGAATGACGATCACACCAACAGTCATTCTTCCGATGAGCGGCCACAACTCGTTCGTCCGACCCATCAGCCATTGGCCGATCAGTGCCCCGACCACAATCTGCGCTGCATAGACTGAAATCATCCATACAAAAAATGTCGAAACTCCGATGAACAGGCCTACCACCGTCACCGCGACGATGATCGAGCCGATGAGCACCCCGAAAAACACCAGGATTCCCAGCCCGAGCGATGCTCCAATGTTCTCCGCGGAATGCACTGTTTCCCGTGCGAATTGCGGCATCAGGCTGATCAACACCAGCCCATACAGCACAAACGCCGCCATCAGGACCACCTGCCAGAAAATACTGCTGCGCCCCCACTCATGGGGTTTCTCGACATGCTTCGTGAACTGCACCGGGAATGCCAGTTTCGCGCCCTGCGCAACCGCCGGGGCGCTCTTCCCTTCGAAGTGCACCTGCCCTCCGATGCTCGCGGTGCTCGCGATTTCCAGGGTTTCCCCTTTCCCCTGCAATGCCCCGCCAACCGACCCGGTCACATTCAAGTCTTGCCCATACCAAAGAATGTCCCTGCCGATCTGCCCATCGATCGTGACCGATTGAGCAAAGGTGGTAATGCTTCCGCCGGCTTTCCCTCCCTTATCAAACGTTAGCGTTTGGCAAAATTCAGTGAGGTTTTTCCCGATCGTTCCCGTAACCGTCAAATTGTTGTCAAAGCCGCGAATGTTGCCATCCACTTGCCCGGAGACGCGAGCGGTCTGTGCAAACATGATTACGTCGCCGAGCACGTGTCCCGACACATCCACGGACTGCCCGAACGCATAGACATCACCGTCCACAGTTCCGTCAACGGAGACCCGTTCGCCGCTCAGGAAAATATCGCTGTGTATGGTTTCGCCCTTCGCCACCGTGGGGGTCTGTCCTTTGCGAAATTCCGTTGCTCCCGACGGCGGTGCAGCCGCCAGCGCCGCGCACAATCCCGCGAGCACCAGGGCCATCGCCGAGCCGCGACGCAATCGGCGTCTCAGCACAAGCACAACCGAACCGATCAGGGTAAGCATCGCGAGCGCTTCCACTAGTGAAATCATGGATTGCCATCCCTTCCAGAACGATCCCTGAAATACCAACAATCCCAGCAAATTTGTGCCGCCGAATCCCGCCTGCTCGAGGCGATCCTGCAACGGCTGAATATATCCGGTGTAGAGCGCATACAATGTGGTGGCAGCAAGCCCGAATGCAAGCATCCACACCCACTGCATCGAGCGCCGCACCCTCTCGCCGAACGATTCGATCCTTGCGGGCAAGGGTTCCTCTTCTTCCAGCATTGCGCGCGTCAGCAGGCGAGACTCACGTTCCAGCGCCCGGAGCAGCGTGCGGCACACTTCGCATTCCTGCGTGTGCGCCGAGACTTCCAAGGCGCGAGCGCGGTCCAGTTGGCGTTCGACATACAACAGGCAGGTCATCTCGTCCGGATGTTTCATCTCTGAATTCCTCACTGATCCGCTCACGAAGTTCCTCCCGCCGCCAGCGCACTCGTGCCTTCGAGCGCCTGCCGCAGTTCATGCCGGGCGCGGAGCAGCACAACGCCCACAAAGGCGCGCCGCACTCCCAAGGCGTCGGCAATCTCGTCGTAGCTCATGTCGGAGTAATAGCGCAACACGAGCGCCATTCTCGCGCGGGTGCCGAGCTTGTCCAGCGCTTTGCGCACTTCCTCGCCGGTGCGCTGCTCGATGAGTTGTTCCAGCTGATCCGGGTCCGGATGCTCCAGCGGCAGATTATCCAAATCTTCGGTTTCCTTGTCCTGGCGGATTTTTCTGCGGCGCAGCAGGTCCCAGCAATGGTTCGCCGCGACCTTGTACAACCACGCCGTGAACGGCCGCGTCGCGTCGTATTGCACCAGTTTCTCCCGAACCTTTACAAAAACTTCCATGGTCGCGTCTTCGGCGTCCTCCCGAGTGGGCAACGCCCTCCGGCAGAACCGGAAAATCGCGCCGGCGTACTGCCGATAGAGTTCGCCCCAAGCCTCTGCGTCCCCTGCCTTGGCTCGGGCGATAATCTCCTCGGTTTCCGTTGTTCCCGGCGCGTTCATTCGGCCTGGTCTCGGAGTTTCCATATCCTAGTACGCACCCAAGCCCGCAAAAATTACACTCCGCCGCTTCCGCCAAACGTCCGCTGACTGCTGATTGTTTCGGTCGTTTTGCTCCGCAGCACTCTACCAAATTTGCGCCTGTGAAGCCGTGCTGAGCTGCAATAGGTCCCTAGTCATTGCTGCATTCTGCCTTTCATTTGCCGACGCATGCAAAGGAAAGTGGCCCGGGGGCCGGGCCACTTGCTAACATGTTTATTTCTAAAGGCTTAGAAGGTAAATTTGGCTGCCAATTGGATGCCCCTGGGTCCACCGCTTCCCAGGAACGGATAGCCGATCCCCACGTCGCCCGTCGCGGTTAATCCCAGGCTGCCCTGAGAGCGCCCATCAGTTCCGATGCCGTTCGGAGCCGCATCGGCGATGAAGGCTGGGAGAAGCGGGCTCGCAAAGTTGGGATGATTGAACAGGTTATACGCTTCGAATCGCAACTGCATGTTCAGGCGCTCCGTCAGCTTCGTGTCCTTGAAAATCGAGAAATCAAACTGACGGAAGTTCGGCCCGATCAGCGAATTCCTGCCTTCATTCCCGAAGTGCCGGGTGCCGGGAATGCAGGTGGAGGCTGTGCCGTCTCCTCCGCCCGCAGGGTACGTGCACGGCACCGCAAATGAACTCAGATCCAGATAGTTTGACGGATCTCCGGGGTGATACACGATCGGCCCCGAAACATCCGGACGGCCGAACCCTTCGCCGCTCCCGTCGAAATCATCCTCGAAGTTGTAATTCAACTGGAAGGGCTGGCCGGATTGCACAGTCACAATGCCGTTGACTCCCCAGCCGTTGGTGAGTTTCTCAAGGCTGCCCGAAAAATTCGGGAACTGGTAAATGAAATTCCAGGCCAGTCGGTTGCGCACGTCGAAATTGGAATTTCCCCGGTTATCTGCGATGGGCGCCTGGCTGTTGTTGGGTTGCGAGGCGTTCGGTACGTAATCTTCCCCGTCGCTGGCGTCATCAATGGAATGCGACCAGGAATAATTCAGCGTGGACGTCAAACCGTGCCAGCCATTGACGCGGAAACTGGCCTGGAGGGCATTGTAATTTGAGTTTGCGGAACTTTCTTCGTAGTTCATGTAGTAGAAAAAGTTGTTCAGCGCGCGTGGCACGCCGTAGTCGTTGATGCAATCGCAGCCGGTGTCTGCGGCGGTAATCTCGTCCTGGGTCGGCTGGTTCAGGTCGCGGAAGCGGAACAGTTTGTGGCCGTTCGAACCGACGTAGCCGATCTGAAGTACCATCCGGTGTCCTAGATCCTGTTGCAGGTTCAGATTGAAGTTCTGCATGTACGGCGAGCGGATGTGCTGGTCAATGCCGAAAGCATCGCTGATTTGCGAGGAGAACGGGAAATACACGGGCTGATTCGGATCGAGCGCGCTTCCCGTAATGCTTGTCTCTGAAATCGGATTGGGGCCGAATCCCGAATACGCCGGGCCGGGATCGAAGGAACTGTTCCAAGGCAGGTGGCCTTCAAACATATCCATAGAAAATGCATCGTAGAAAATTCCGTAGCCTGCGCGAACCACGGTCCTTCCTTTGCCCGTGAGATCCCAGGCCAGGCTTACGCGCGGCGCCCAGTTGTTGTAATCGGGCTGGTATAGACGGCCATTGGCAACCTGAATCGCCTGGCCCGTGAGGGGATCGAAATTCGTGAAATTGCCCTGTTTGTCCTGAACGATCCCGAAGTAGTCGTACCGCAAGCCCAGGTTCAGCGTCACCTGCCGCAGTATGTGATAGCTGTCCTGGACATAGCCCGCGTAAGAATTCTCAAATAGATTGCGGTTCGAGTTCCCCTGGCGCTGCGAACCGTCATCCGGCATTCCAGCGATGAAATCGGTCAGCGAAGCGAAGTCCAGCGTTCCCCGATAGCCCCGGTTGAAAATCTGCGATACCGAAGTCCGCCGGAATTCATACCCGAACTTGATCTCGTGCTTCCCCGCCGTCCATGAAATGTTGTCAATGTAGTGCCAGTTCGTGTCCACGCGCTGGCGGGGATCGCCTTTGTCGGCTCCCAGCGGCGCCAGGTTGCCCCCCGGGCCGCTGATGGTGATATACGGCATGCCCAGGTTGTAGATTCCCGCGTTCGGCGTCCCCGTCTCCACCGTGTTCAGCCCGATGCTGGTCGGGTCGAAACTCCGGTCCTCTGGGAAGAAGCCTTCGGCAAAACGGTTCCAACCCAGCCGCGCCTCGTTGATGATTTTCGGCGAAAGCGTCGTGACGTAAGAGAGAGAAATCAATTGCACCCGCGTCGGCGTGTACGTGTTGTACCCGGGAATCAGTCCTCCGCCCACCAGGGCGAGAGGAAAGCTTTGGTCGCTATCCCCAATGTAATAGCGCCCGGTCAGCAGGTTTCTTTCGTTGAAGCTGTGGTCAATTTTCACGATGGCGTTGTCCCCACGATTGGAAAATGGCGTCGCCAGCGAGGTATTCGTCCCGCCGTCATCGTAACAATCCGTGCTCGTCGTGGGTTGCGGCCAGATCTTGTTGGGCAGAGCGAGTAAGCTCGCGATAACCGGGTTCACGGTGCCGCCGTTCGCCGCGATTGCGTCCGCGAGATTCTGCGCCGTCGGGACGCAGGCGGTGCTCGCTTCCGCGCCCTTTTCCCGCACGCCCTCATAGTTCATGTAGAAGAACGTCTTGTCGTGCACGATCGGCCCGCCCAGCGATCCCCCAAACTGGTTGTTGTGAAAAGTGTTTTGCGGCGTTCCGACGTCGTTGAAATAGTTCCGCGCGTCCAGCGCGTTGTTGCGGAAAAACTCGAATCCCGATCCGTGAAAAGTGTTTGTCCCGGTCTTGGTCACGATGTTGATCACGCCGCCGGCGCTCCGCCCGTATTCTGCTTCGAAGTTCGATTCCACGTGGAGTTCCGCGATGGCTTCCACCGGCAAGATCGTCGCCGGAGTGCCGAACACGCCCGCTTCGTTGATGGCCGGGTCGTTCCGGTAACCATCGTTCATGTCCGTGCCGTCCAGCAGGAAGTTGTTCGAACGGCCGCGCGCTCCGTTCACGGAAAAAACGCCGTACGATCCCGGCGAATCCGTGATCTGGTCCGGCGAACCCGCAACTCCCGGCACCAGGTAGATCAGCTTCTGATAATCCCCGCCGTTCACCGGCAGGTTCGCCACCACCTTCGATTCCAGAACCCCTCCGAGCACGTTGCTCGTGGATTGCACCTGTGGCAATTCTGACGCGGACACTTGCACTGTCTGTGACAGCTGGCCCGGCTGCAGTGCCACGTCCGCGCGGCGTTCCACCGCAACCTGTACCACCACGCCGCTTACCAGCGCGCCCTTGAATCCCGTTTTTTCCACGCTGACCGTGTAGATCCCGATCGGCAGCTCGGGCACGGAATAATTTCCGTCATCGCCAGTTGTCACCACGCGCGTTAGGCCGGTTCCGGTGTTCTTTACCGTGACGCTTGCACCGGCAATCGCTGCGCCAGTGGAATCCGTCACCGTCCCTAAAATCGTGCCGCGAAACGTCTGTGCCTCCGCCGCGCCGCAAACCAGCAGCATAGCCGCACACACGCACACCCACGCAATCGCCTTCATTTTCATTGATTTCATCCCCTCCCCCAGGTTTCGCTCTCCCGGCGCCTACCCCGAATGGCGCCGCGGTTGTTGCTAATGGCTCGGTGAATTTACACTACCTGCCTCCTACGAGCCCGTCAAGCAACCTTGCCTCTTGTGTGACTTTCGCGCGAAATCGCTGCAGATCCCGGTCGGGAAATTCCGCCTTTCCCGAGACTTCGACGCGGAAGTCGTTTGTACGATACAGTGAAGGATTGCAATTCCTGGGTTCCAGCGGACCGTCGGGGCTTGAACTTCGTCCATGCCACAAAAATTGCCATCGCTGGTCATCGTCGGACGGCCCAATGTGGGGAAGTCCACCCTGTTCAACCGGCTTACGGGGACGCGCCGCGCGATCGTAACCGATGAGCCCGGCATCACGCGCGACCGCATCTACGGCAAAGCCGAATGGCGCGGCCGCACGCTGGAAGTCGTGGACACCGGCGGGATTATCCCCGACGACAAAGCGCTGATTCCGCAGGAGATTCTTCGCCAGGCTCGCGTGGCCATCGAAAAGGCCGCACTGCTCGTTCTGGTCGTGGACAGCCAGTCCAGCATCACCCCGCTCGATCAGGAGCTCGCGCAGCTTCTTCGCGGAACCGGAAAACCCTTCTTCATTGCCGTCAACAAAGTGGATTCGCGTGCGCAGGAATCTCTTGCCGGAGAGTTTCATGCGTTCGGCGTTCCGGTTTTCCCTATCGCCGCGGAACACGGAACCGGTGTGGATGATCTACTCGACGCCGCGCTCGCACAGATCGCGGAGCGGGAGTCGCCGGCCGAACAGCCGGAAAAGGAAATCACGGAAATCGCCATCATCGGGCGGCCGAACGTCGGCAAATCCACATTGCTCAATCGCCTTGCCGGTGAGGAACGTTCCATCGTTTCGCCGATTCCCGGAACGACCATGGATTCCGTTGACACGGACGTTTTGCGCGAGGGCAGAACGTATCGCTTTGTGGATACGGCGGGAATTCGCCGCAAGGGAAAGACAAACCTCATTGCCGAAAAGCTCAGCGTAGTCATGGCCAAGCGCGGACTCGAGCGCGCGGACATCGCGCTGCTCATCGTGGACGGGGAACAGGGCGTCACTCAGGGCGACGCCACCATCGCAAGTTACGCGGAGCAGTCCGGCCGGTCGGTCATTATCGTCATCAATAAATGGGATCTCGCGGTCGAAGCCGCACAGCGCGCCGCGCAACGGGATGCAGCCACCGCAAAAGGCAAAGCCAAACGCGCGGCGGGGCCCTCGCATGTTCGAGAGGAAATTGACACAGAGAGACTGCTGCTCGACTACGAGGAACTCATCCGGAAGAAACTTAAATTCCTCAGCTACGCACCGGTGGTTTTTCTCTCCGCAAAAACCGGCGAGCGCGCGCAGAAACTTTTTCCGCTCATCGACAAAGTCGCCGCCGCGCGCAAGCGGCGGATTCCCACGCCGGAGCTCAACCGCTGGGTCAAATCCGTGGATTTGCAGCGCGGCACGTTGCCCAAAGCGCGGCCCATCCGCATCTACTACGCCACGCAGGCAAAAATCGCTCCGCCGGTTTTTCTGCTGTTCACCAACCAAAAGCAGCCCCTGCACTTCAGCTTCGAGCGCTTCCTGGAAAACCAGCTTCGCTCGTCGTTCGATTTTCTCGGCACGCCGGTGCGCTTCGTCCAGCGGCTGCGCAAGCGCGGGGAAAGACCGTCCAAGGACAAGGAGGATGAATGAACGGGTGGGAAGAACAATTCCGGCAAGGCAACTTCAGCGAAACCTTACAAACTGCTAGAATCACCGTGTCCCCATCCCCCAGGATTTAGCGAACATGGCAGGCAACGCCACCGCAACGCAAACCGCCGCCGAGAAGGATTTTTACCGCATCGGCGAAGTGAGCCGCATCGCGAATCTGAAAACTTTTGTTCTGCGCTACTGGGAATCGGAATTCCCCATGTTGCAGCCGGTGAAAAGTCCAAACGGCCATCGGCTCTATCGCCAGGAGGACGTGGACCTGGTGCTCAGGATCAAGCGACTGCTCTACGACGAAGGCTTCACGATCGCGGGAGCCCGCCGCCACCTGCGCGAAACGAATGGCACGGCAGAGTCGGAATCGGCGGCGCACATTCCCCCGGGGATCGGCGCGGCTCAGGTATTGAACCGCAAAATGCTCCTGGATTTGCGAGACTCTTTGCGCGCTTTCTTGACCCTTCTCGAACGGCGGTGATAGCCTTGAAGGGCTGCAATCGCTCTGTCGGGGCGTAGCGCAGCCTGGTAGCGCGCACGCTTGGGGTGCGTGAGGTCCCCGGTTCAAATCCGGGCGCCCCGACCACTTTCCTTCTGAATTTGCTGCTTCAACAATGGCTATTCCGCGGCAAAAGGGACCGAAAACGGAATTCTCTTCTTCACTATGATTCATATTCTCCTGACGAATGATGACGGATACGGCGCGGCGGGGCTCGAGGCGCTGACGGAAGCGCTGAAGGACTTCGCGAAGATCAGCGTGGTGGCGCCGAGCAGCGAAAAGAGCGGAGCGGCGCAATCGCTGACGCTTCGGCAACCAATCGTGTGTCATCCGATGGACGAAGGGCATTGGGCGGTGGACGGAACGCCGGCGGATGCGGTGATCGTTGGGTTGCACCGGTTGCTGCAAGAAAAACCGGACCTGGTGATTTCCGGAATCAATCATGGCGCGAATCTCGGGGAGAATGCGTATTACTCCGGAACGGTGGGCGCGGCGCGCGAGGCGGCGCTGCATCATATACCCGCGATCGCCATGTCCTTGTGTTCAAAAAAACCGGACGCACCATTCGAACGAACGGCGCAGCTTGCTCTGCGTGCGGCGGAATTGATTTTGAAGGAAGGGCTGCCGGACCAGGTTCTGCTGAACATCAACGTGCCGGAAACGTGGAACGGGGGAGTGCGATTCACGAGGCAATCGAGAAAAATTACACGAACGCAATTGAGCGAAGGGCAGGACCCTCGCGGACGGTCGTATTATTGGATTTACGAACAGAAGCTGGACAAGGATGTCGAGCCGGACACGGATTACGCCGCGGTTTTTTCGGGCGAGGCTTCCATCACGCCATTGCATCTTGATCCCACGCACACGGAGTCGCTGAACCATCTGTCGCATTGGGCCGCGAAACTCGCCGGATCCGGCGCGCCACGCTGAGGGGAAAGGCATCGCAAGCACCTATGATATCGCGGTGATCGGAGCTGGAGTGTTCGGCGCGTGGACGGCATGGCACCTCGCGCGGCGCGGGCAAAGCGTGCTTTTGCTGGAGGCCTACGGACCGGCGCATTCGCGCGCGAGTTCCGGGGGCGAATCGCGAATCATCCGGATGGGATATGGAGCGGATGAGATTTACACGCGATGGTCGCAGCGGTCGCTAATTCAGTGGAAAGAACTTTTTGCCGCGACAGGGCAGCGGCTATTTCACGAAACGGGAGTGCTTTGGCTTGCGGGCAAAGATGCGACGCGGCTAAAGGAGACCGCCGCGACGTTGCGGAGATGCGGAATTCGATTTGACGAGCTTGATCGCGCCGCGCTGGAAGAGCGCTATCCACAGATCACTTTTGGAGGAGTGACTGAAGGACTGTTCGAACCGGAGAGCGGTGTGTTGCTTGCACGCCGCGCGGTTGCGGAGGTGGTACAGGATGCAATTCGGCTCGGAGTGGAATACAAAATCGCGCAGGTCCAAACCCCAAGCAAGAACGCAAGCCAGGGCGGAGTGAAGACCGCGGACGGAGAATCTATTTCGGCGGGAAAGTTTGTTTTTGCGTGCGGGCCGTGGCTGGGAAAGATTTTTCCGGAGCTTCTCGTGGAACGGATTTTCCCGACGCGGCAGGAGATTTTTTTCTTCGGCGTTCCCGCGGGGGATCCTTCTTTTGCACCACCCTTGTTACCGACCTTTCTTTTTCAGCAAGATGAAGTTTACGGAATGCCGGATGTCGAGAGCCGCGGGCTGAAAATTGCGTGCGACAAGCACGGCGCGAAGGCAGATCCGGATATCATGCCGCGGATCGTGTGCGAGCAATCCGCGAAAGAGATGCGGGCGTACGTCGCGCATCGCTTTCCAAAGCTGAAGGACGCGCCAATCGTTGAAACGCGCGTGTGCCAGTACGAAAATACCTCGAGCGGAGATTTCTTGATTGACCGTCATCCGGAACTGGAGAATGTGTGGCTTGCGGGAGGCGGCTCGGGACACGGCTTCAAGCACGGCCCGGCGGTGGGAGAGTATGTTGCGGCGCAGATTCTGGACAGAAGGGCGCCGGAGCCGCGATTCCGGCTGGCAGCGAAAGAAACAGTGCAGCACCGGGCAATTTATTGAAGGAGTCGGGATTGTGGGACAGGAGAAGCGATGGTCAGGAGGAAGAGAAACTTCTTCGGTGTTCGTGCGTCTTTAGTTTTTAGGGGCGGGGTTGGTCTATTTGCAAGCCGAAACATTAAGATTTGAAAGTAGAGTAGGGGGAAAAATGCAATTGAATTACGTTCGAGTCGTTCGCGCCATTGCGGGACTGGCGGCAGCCATTGCTCTGTGCGCTGCGGCGGGCAGCGCCAAGCCGTCGGCGGAACGCTTCAAGGTGCCAGTGGAATACTACACGCTGCCGAATGGGTTGCGCGTAGTGCTGTCGCCGGACCACACGTCGCCGACGGTATGCGTGGCGGTGTATTACCACATCGGGTTCCGCATAGAGCCGAAGGACCGCACGGGATTCGCCCATTTGTTCGAACACATGATGTTTCAGGGGTCGAAAAACCTGGGGAAGATGGAGTTCATCAAGCTGGTGCAGCAGAACGGCGGAATCCTGAACGGTTCCACGCGATTCGATTTTACGAACTACTTCGAGATCGTGCCTTCGAACAAGCTGGAAACGATGCTATGGGCCGAGGCGGACCGCATGAGCGGGCTGGACGTTTCCGAGGCGAACCTGAAGAACCAGCAGGGCGTGGTGATGAATGAAGTGAAAGTGAACGTATTGAATCGCCCGTACGGAGGCTTCCCGTGGCTGGATATGCCGCAATATGCGAACACAAACTGGTACAACGCCCACAATTTTTATGGGGATTTGAAGGATATCGAAGCGGCGACGCTCGGCGACGTACAGAAATTCCACGAGACGTATTACGCCCCGAACAATGCGGCACTTGCGATTGTGGGTGATTTCGACCCCGGGCAGGCGAAACAGTGGGTGGAGAAATACTTTGGAGGAATCAAGGCTTCGCAGCTACCGCCGCAGCCGGACATCAACGAACCGAAGCAGGAAAAGGAAAAGCAGGCGACAAAGGTGGATCCGCTGGCGAAGCGGCCGGCGCTCGCTTTCGCATACCACATGCCGGAGCGGAACACCCCGGAGTATTACGCAATGGGATTGCTCGACCAACTGCTCTTGCAGGGAAACGACAGCTTGCTCTACCAGGAGCTCGTGCAGAAGCGCGGGCTGACGGCGAACGTAAGCGGCGGGATCAATTACCTGGGGAACATGTACGACTACGACGGCCCAATGCTTTGGATGGCCAACCTGACTTACGATCCTTCGACGAGCGCGGACACGATCATGAAGGCGGTGGACAGCGTGATCGATCCGCTGCGAACGAAACCAATAGACCAGAAGATGAGAGATCGTGCGCTAGTGAAGTTGCGCTCCGATCTTTACGACAACATCGGACAGTTCAACGGATTTGGGCTGGCGGATCTGCTGGCGAGCTTTGCGCTGTTTGACAACAATCCTGCAAGAGTGAACACACTGGAATCGGAATTCGAGAAAGTGACGCCGGAATTGATTGAGAAAACGGCGCAAGAATACTTGCGCCCGGCGAACCGAACAATTTTGATCCTGGAGCCCAAGGGCGAGGAAAAATCCGCTGCGCCGGCGAAGAAAGAGGGAGGAAAGTAAGATGAGCCGCTCAATGAGCACGAAGATTTTGCTGGCAGTCGGAACGTTGGCCTTGGCGGGGATGCCGACCGCGGCGCAAAAGGAAACGCCGCCGCCGGGGGGACCGCCGAAAGCATTTACCGTGCCGGAGCACGAGACGTACACGCTACCCAACGGAATGAAGGTAACACTGGTGCCTTACGGAAATATTCCCAAGGTCACGCTGGACCTGGTGCTGCGCGCGGGAAACGTGAATGAACCCGCGGACTTGCCGGGATTGGCCGATCTGGCCGGAAAGCTCATGGACGAAGGGACGACGACCAGGACGGCGCAGCAGGTGGCGGAAGAAGCCGCGAACATGGGCGGCGCTCTGAATATCAGCGTGGGAGAGGACGAAAGCGAGATCTCGAGCGACGTGCTGTCCGATTTCGGGGCGCAAGCCGCGAAACTGATTGCGGATGTCGCCGAACATCCCCTGTTCCCTGATAAAGAATTGCCGCGCCTGAAAAACGATGCGCTCCGGCAACTGGCGATTGCGAAGACGATTCCGCAGAGAATCGCGCTAGAGAGGCTCCGCAAAATCCTCTACAAGGATCATCCGTACGGGACGGTGCTGCCCACCCAGGAAAGCATCGAGAAAACGACGGTGGAGGACATCAAGAAATATTACGGGAATAATTTTGGGGCAGAGCGGGCGCACCTGTACATTGCAGGAAGATTCGATGCGGCGGCGATGAAAAATGCGATAGAAGAAAGCTTTGGAGGATGGGCAAAGGGGCCCGCGCCCGTGACAGATATGCCAAAGGTCAAGCCAGAACACGTTCTGGACCTGACGGACCGGCCGGGAGCGGCGCAGTCCACGCTGTTGATCGGCCTGCCGGTTCCCGGGCCGACCAGTCCGGATCATATTGAAATGGTGGTGATGAACGCGCTTCTCGGCGGATCGTTCGGATCGCGGATCACGTCGAATATCCGCGAACAGAGGGGCTACACGTATTCGCCGTTCAGCCAGATTTCACAGCGATATCATGACGCATACTGGGCTGAAGCGGCGGACGTGACGACGCAGTTCACGGGACCTTCCATCAAGGAGATTTTCGGGGAGATTGAGCGGCTGCAAAAGGAGCCGCCGAGCGAAGCGGAACTGAAGGGCATTGAGACGTATCTTTCGGGAATCTTCGTAATCCAGAACTCATCGCGGGGAGCGTTGATCGGACAGCTGCAATATGTGGATTTGCAGGGACTGGGCAGCGACTACCTGAAGACCTATGTTCAGAAAGTGAATGCGGTGACGCCTGCGGAAGTGCAGCAGATGACGGAAAAATATATCAAGCCGGATGAGATGACGATAGTTGTGGTGGGAGACAAAGCAAAGATCAGCGAGCAACTGAAGCCGTTCGAACCTGCAGCGCAATGATCCAGAGGATCCTCAAATCGGTTCAGGCGGTGCCGGATTTGGCGGCGCTGCGGCGTGGAGGGGGAGGAGCCACGCGGCGCGCACGCTTGGCCTTCTCCTCGTAGAGGCGCGTGTCGGCTTCGGAAAGAAGCTTCTCGATGCGCTCCTCGGAACCGCGGTAGACAGAGATGCCAATGCTGGCGGAAAGCTGAGGCTTTTCCGTGTCGTTAGCAAGAACATTGCGGATGCGGTTTGCAACGCGCTCGGCTTCCTCTTCCTGCGATTCGGGCAAGACAAGGGCAAACTCGTCGCCACCATAACGCGCAGCGGTATCAATGGCGCGGCAGTGATTGCGGAGAACATCGCCGACGCGGCAGATGGCCCGGCTGCCGACCAGATGCCCGTGGGAATCGTTGATCTTCTTGAGGCCGTCGAGATCGAGCAAGAGGATGGCAAAGGGCCGGCCGCTGCGATTGGTGCGCTCGGTTTCACCTTCGAGAACATCAAGAAGCCTTCGGTAGTTGGCGAGGCCGGTAAGCGGATCGCTCACGGCCAGGTGTCGGACTTGCTCGAACAGGCGCGCATTATCCAGCAAAGCGCCGCCAAGGGCGACGGCAAATCCCAAAATAGTGAAGGTTTGTGAGAAGACGAACGGACCGTCCAGAAGATGCTCAGACTGGCAGCCCGCGATCTGGGCGGCGAAATTCATCCAGGTGGCGGCGTAGATGGCGCGGTCGAAGGCGGAATTCGCGGTGCGCAAACGGCGGCGGAACCAAATCAGAGCGACCAAGAAGAATGCGGCGGGAAGCAGCTGATCCGGAGAAGGAATCAAAGCGTGCGGATGAGCTGAAACTTCTCCCGGCATGTGGCGCAAGGCGGCGGTGATCAGGTAGGTTAGAGCGACGACGGTAAGCAGCGTGCCGGCCAACTCACCCTTGGTGTGGCGCGAGCGAGGAAGGAAATGTTCGACAAGAAGAGCGACGACGAGGAGCAGGGCCAAAATCATGCGGCCGACCCATAGGGCGAGAGGAGCCCAGGCTACCTTGGCGGGGTGCAACTGGAAAAACAGCAGACTGGTGCCGGAAAGGACCGTGCCGGAGAGCAGGAACCCCGCGCCGAGCATCAGGGAGATGCGGTCCTGAGTGCCCTGGAAGCGAACCAAAGTGACCGCGGAAAAGACGAGAGCGAGAAGCCCGCTGACAACCTGAAGATAGCCCTGGAGGGTGAGGTCGGCCTGAAAAGGAATCGGGCGGAGCCACACGGCGGCAACCCCGACAGTCAAGAAGGCAACGAGGTGCCAGAAGACCGGGGTGGAGCGCCAACGCTTTTGAGTCACAGATCCGTCAGTCATGTGCCAGACCCTGTCGGGCAGCTGCCGCCTTTCATCTTATTAGACTATTTTCATGGGCATAGCGTTGCTGCGAATCACAGCAGCGCGTAGAGGAAATGATACCGTCCGAGGAGGAAGTGTTCGACTGTACGGCAGTACAGGGTGGTGGAAAAAGAGGGAATGGAATGGAGATTGGGCTTGCAGAAGGAGGCGGAGATCGCGCAAAATCATCGGCTTAAAACGATTCAATGAAAGCGAGAGGGCTCTGTGGAAAAATGCGGGAAGAGGGGGCGGACGACAGGTTGAGCGAAGGAAGCACAACGGCGGCAGGAGGACTGAGGCGCTCGCTGAAGCTGAGCGATTTGATCCTCTATGGCGTGATCGTGATCCAGCCAGTGGCGCCGATGTCCGTATTCGGGGTGTTGAGCGAGCGGGGCAAGGGCCACGTGGTCACAGCGATCCTGATCGCGATGGTGGCAATGCTGTTTACAGGGATCAGTTACGGAAGGATGGCGCGGGCGTATCCGAGCGCGGGATCAGCGTTCACGTATGTGGCGCAGGAAATCCATCCGGCGGTCGGCTACGTGACGGGATGGAGCATGGTGATGGATTACATCCTGAACCCGCTGATCTGCACGATCTGGTGCGCGCAGCAGGCAAACCAGTTTGCGCCGGGAATACCAGTATGGGGCTGGAAGATTTTTTTCGCGGTGGTGTTCACGCTGCTGAACATCCGCGGAGTGAAAACCTCGGCACGGATCAATGCGGGTATGGCCGCGGGGATGGGCGCAGTGGTGGTGGTGATCTTTGTGGCAGCGGCAAGGTACATCCTGGGACATCCGCACAGCGACCCGGCATTCTTCACACGGCCGTTTTACGATCCGCAGACGTTTAGTTATAGCGGAGTATTTGGATGTACTTCGATTGCGGTGCTGACGTACATCGGATTCGACGGGATTTCGACGCTTTCCGAAGAGGCGGAGAATCCGCGGCGGAACATCATGCTGGCGACGGTGCTGACCTGCGTGGTGATCGGGCTGCTTTCGGCAGTGGAGGTGTATGCGGCGCAACTCGTGTGGCCCGCTTCGCAGGCGTTCCCGAACGTGGACACGGCATACGTTTACGTTGCGGCGCGAACTTGGGCGCCACTGTTCACCATTGTGGGATTGACCCTGCTGCTCGCGAATTTTGGATCGGGGATGGGAGCGCAGCTCGGAGCGGCGCGGCTGCTTTATGGAATGGGGCGCAGCAACGCTCTGCCCAAGTCTTTTTTCGGGGCGGTTGACGCAAAACATCGTGTGCCGAGAAACAACGTGTTCTTTATCGGAGTGATCGTGCTGATCGGAGCGTTTTTTCTCTCCTACGGGCTGGGCGCGGAGATGCTCAATTTCGGCGCATTGATTGCCTTCATGGGAGTGAATCTGGCGGCGCTGGTGCGCTATTTCGTGCGCGTGGAGCACAAAACGGGCGGAGAGCTTTTTCGGAATATTTTCTCGAATCTGATTCCTCCGGCACTGGGATTTCTGATCTGCCTCGGTTTATGGCTGCACTTGAGCCGACCCGCGCAAATCGTCGGCGGAATCTGGATGCTGGCGGGAATTCTTTTTGGAGTCTGGAAGACCCGCGGCTTTCGAGAGCAACTCTCTTTCGAGGTCCCTGCGGAGTAAGCTGCAGTGAAAGCTCCCCCATTGCAAATCGAGCCGAAACCACCGGATGATGGAGGCCCACGGGGCGCCATCATGAAGCGGTCAAGCGAGAAAAGTGCAGCAGTGACGATGCGGGACGTAGCGCACGCGAGCGGATTTTCGCCTGCGACCGTCTCCATCGTGTTGAATAACGCTCCGCTTGCAAGATACATCGCGCCCACCACGAAAAAGAAGATCGAAGACGCGGCGAAGAAACTGGGCTACCGGCCGAACGCCATGGCGCGTTTCCTTCGCAGCAAAAGAACGCACAGCGTAGGGGTGATGTTCTTTGACATTACCGACCCCTACTGCATTCCGATCCTGCGCGGGATCGAAAACGGCCTGTACCAGGCTTCGTACCTGCCGATCCTTGCGGACGCGCACAACCAGCGGAACCGCTTTGAACGCTACCTGGAGATGCTCCTGGAGCGGCATGTGGAAGCGTTGATCGTGGTGGCGAACTGGCTGTTCGTGGACATCCATCTTTTGGCGGATTTTGGCAAGAGAAACATTCCGGCAGCGACGATCGGCTGGGAACTGCCGGGAGATACGATCAGTTCCGTGATGGTGGACAATGAAGCGGGAGGACGGCTGGCGCTCGAACATCTTCACCAGCTGGGGCACCGGAAGATCGCCTACATTCGTGGACCGAAAATGCTGATTGACAGCGCGCCGCGATGGAAAGGAATCCAGAAATTCGCAGCGTCGGCCGATCTGGAAATTGATCCCAACCTGGTGATGCAGCTGCCGGACGTATTCGATCCGAACTCGAGCTACGAGGGAGGCCACCGGCTGACCGAGGAGCTTTTGCAGCGAAGAAAGAAATTCACGGCGCTGATGGCCTTTGACGACCTGGCGGCGCTGGGGGCGATTCGCGCGCTGACCAAAGCGGGCATCAAGGTGCCGGAACACTGCTCCGTGGTGGGATTCGACGATGTGGCGCTGGCGGCGATTTCGGCTCCTTCCCTGACGACGGTGCGGCAGCCTCTCGAAACCATGGGAAACCTGGCGGTGAACATCGCGATGGAAGGGATCAACGCTGCACAGGAAAAACGGGATTGGACGATTTCGCATCACCGCACGGCACCGGAACTGGTGATCCGCGAATCCACGCGAGCAGTTGCGCTGTCCTCTTCAGATGACTGAACTTGGCAAAATGTGGGGCCCGCGATTTTTGGACCGCTATGGCCAGTTCCAAAGCGTGCGGGCTAGACGATAGGATTCCCGGAGAGGGGGAACGAGAATGACGAGTGAGGATGGCGCGAAGGGAACGTCGAGCTATTGGGGAGCTGTGCTGGGTGATGCCCATTTCTGGATTCCCGCAATCGTTCTTATCGGCGGATTATTGGTGCTGCATTGGATCCAGTAGTGGCATCCGGGGCCAGGGCAAACTCCGCGGTGAGCGCGGTTGAGGATGGGTCGAGGCTGCGGCGGCTGCAGGCACTCGGAATGCTGTGCGGCTTCAGTGCCGGAGCATGGCTCGGAGCAGCGGAAGCGCCGACCAAACTTGTCACCGCAGGGGTCTCGCCGATGGTGGTGTCGCTGCTGATGGTGGCAGGAGTCTTTCTGGCGAGATGGAGCCTGCCTGCGCTGGTTCGGGGGACCGCACAAATTCGAGCGGACTTCCATGCCGCTCCGCATCTGGTGATCTGGGGAGTGCTGGCGGGCTGCCTGTGGGCGGTAGCCAATACGCTCACAATTTTTGCGATCCGCGACATCGGACTGAGTATCGCGTTTCCGCTGTGGAATCTCAACAGCCTACTGGGAATCCTGTGGGGAGTGACACTGTTTCAAGAATTGCGCGGCGCGGGAAAGTTGCGCTGGATGGGAGTGACCGGCGGAGCGGTGGTAATGTTCGCGGGAGCGACCCTGCTTGCGGTGGCCTCCTCAGCACAAACCACACCCGCGCATGCTTTACGAGGCATTGTGGCCGCGCTCGGAGCGGGTGTGCTGTGGGGAACGATGTATATCCCGTACCGCAAAGCGTACCTGACGGGAATGAATCCGCTTTCGTTCGTGGCGTTTTTTACGATAGGAGAACTGGGAATGATGTCGGCGCTGGCGATCAGCTACAGCGGCGGCACGGCGGGGCTACTGCGGGAAATCGGACACGCCAAACCGGCTCTTTTCTGGCTGATGCTCGGCGGGTTCGTGTGGGTGATCGGCGACGTCTTCCAGCAGTACGCCGCGAAGTATGTGGGAATCAGCCGGGGCATTCCGCTTTCCAATACGAATCAATTGTGGGGATTGCTGTGGGGCATTCTGGTATTTGGAGAGATGCATGGGCAGAGCGGGGCAACGCTGGCCCGTGTGGTGGCCGGATCGCTGCTGATGGCGGTGGGAGCAGGTGCCATCGCGCTGGCATCGGTTTCGCCGGGAGAGCACGAGCGCTGGAAGAAAGCGGCGCAGCGCGAAGGCGTGCGTTATGGAGTGGAGGACGGATATTTGAGGGCCGGGCTGGAAGGAAGAGAGGCGGAGAGCAGCTTGGGCGGGAAAAGAGGGAGGAGTTGGTTGGATTGGCTTCTGGTGCTTGGAGCGACAGCCATATTTCTTTGGCTGGCGTCCGCGGCACACGCGCCCCAGATCACGATGAACTGGAACGCCGCAGGTGTGTTGTGCGTCGCGATGCTGGCGTTCCTCGTGGCCAGCACAATTGCGCTGCATCGTGTCACGAAGTTTCAGTAAGTTACACCCAAAAGAGGATTTCCAGGATGATCCTGCTTTCCTGGTCGTCTGCTTGCCAAATCCGTTTGCGAACGTACAGTTTTCACCAATTTCCAGGCATCCCTTGCTGGTCAATGAGCATCCAACTTATTGAAAGGAAAAGAGATGTATGGTGTACACGGCCTTCCGGAACCTGGAAATGGGGTAGGGAGGCGAAAGCGAGATCGGACCTTCCCCGTTACAATCCCCACCTCATCAAGCCACCAAGCAAGCTTTGATCTGACAGAGGGAATGCTGGAATACAACCGGATGAAAAAGCCCCGGGGGTGGCTGGACACCCTGGCGTCGGTCGCAGCGCATTCCGTCGTGGTCGCCGCGCTGATTTTGGTCCCTTTGCTCTACACCCACGCGATTGAACTGCCAAAATATCAAGCGACATTCCTCATGGCACCAGCACCTCCCCCGCCACCACCACCTCCGGCTGCCGCCGTCGCGCAGCCGATCCGCCACCGTGAACTCTTTCATGCGGGTAAATTGTATGCTCCCAAAGTGATCCCCAAGCATGTTGCGATGATCAAGGAGCAGGCGGAGCCGCAGCAGATTGCGCAAGGAGTCCCGGGCGGCGTGGTCGGAGGGGTTCCGGGAGGCCAATTGGGCGGGGTTCTGGGCGGAATTCTTATTGGGCGAAATACCGTAGTGGCAGCACCACCCAAGCCGGTCCGTCCGCGAGGACCGATTCGGGTCGGAGGAAACGTGCAAGCCCCTCGATTAATCGGGAGGGTCCAGCCCACCTATCCCCCACTGGCGATGGAGACGCGCACACAAGGCGACGTCGTGATTGACTGCGTGATTGATACGCACGGGAACGTTACGCAGATGAAAGTGGTTTCGGGGCCGCCATTGTTGATCCAATCGGCGATGCAAGCGTTGAGCGAATGGAAATACCAACCGACGCTCCTGAACGGCCAGCCCGTTTCCGTTGAGATGCTGGTGACCGTCCATTTCCAGTTGCAGTGATGATGCTTAGATCGGCGTAAGGCAAACAGGGAAGCTTGCTTCCCTGTTTTGGAATTTGGGAACAAGGGTATCGCCCACGAACGACAGCCGGGCCGGCAGCCATGGGAATGCTGAGGCCGAAACTTTTGCAGCCTTGGCCAAGACCAAATCAGAGATTCACACCACAGGTCTTCCACTTTCCCCACAATCCACGGAAATCATTCGGAAGACATATTAAGGCTGGAAGTGCAACGAAGAAGCAGCTTTCGACACTATCTGAACAAGACCCCATACAAGAAAGGAAGAACTGCCATGCCAAACTATCGCTTCGGAAAGCATCCGCCAAAGGTGGACTACCGGACCTTACGGTTTAAGAGCTACGTCACATCGAAACTGGCCGCGCCGCCCAAGTCCTATAATGTGCTGACGGGCGTATACAAGAATCTTCAGGTTTCGGATCCCAAAAAGCTTTTCCCCATGGACGGCAACGATACGCTCGGAGACTGCACGATTGCGGCGCTGGCGCACGCAATCACAGTGTATCGAGGAATCCTGAAGACCGAACGGATCATGGCAAAGCAAGCGGTGGTGAAGCTCTATATGCACCTGACCGGAGGAGTGGACAGCGGCTTGAACGAACTTGATGTGCTCAATTACTGGCGCCAGAACCCAGTTTCTGGAGACGAAATCATCACGTATGTCACCATTGACCCGAAGAATCACACGCACGTACAGCAAGCGATACAGCTTTTTGGCGGGGTCTACCTGGGCTTCCAGGTTCAGCAAAACTGCGTTCAGGAATTCAACGCCGGCAAGCCGTGGACCCCAGGTCCGCTAACCAACGACGGACACGCGGTATATTCCGTTGCGTACGACAAGAACGGAGTGACTGTTCTGACCTGGGGAAGCACACAACAGGCCACATGGGCTTGGTGGGACGAGTGCGTGGATGAAGCTTACGCGATCCTGCCGCCCGAAGCGCTGAAGCCGGGGTTTGCGCCGGGTTTCAATGCGGCGCAGCTCCAGGCTGACCTGGCTGACGTCGCAAATTAGGAATCATCCGGCGCGAACAAGGAGAGTCAGGATGCGCACAGGATCAACGATGCTTCCCGAAGAAGAAGGACTCGGGGTTCTAATTCCTGGGAGTGGGAGCTTGCGGAGGCTCTGCCTCCGAAACTGCGAATTCATTTACATTGAAACCGTCCACGGCCAGGACGGGAGCAGAACCGCGAAGATCGGATTTGCGCACCTGGGCAGAGATGGTGCGCTTTTCACCGGGTAGCAACGAAAAATAGTTGTCTTCCCAAAACACGGGAAGAATCTCGGGGCCACCCTTGCCGCGAAGCAGGCGGAGCCGGACGAGGAAAGCTAGACCCTTGCCCGGATTTTCCACGGATACGTGCGCGGTGGTTTCTTCCTGGCCTTCCGCGACGCGGTATGAGGCCTTCAGCTTTTCCCTTGGCAGCTTCTGAAGAGCCGTAAAGTCGGCAAATTCCGTCATTGGCGTGTAATACCATTCGGTCTTTGCGAAATCCAGGACGTCGGGCTGGGTGGACAGCCAATAAAAATTGCGGCTGACCAAATGGCCCGACGAGGAGAAGAGTTCGAGGTTCAGAAAGTAGGTAGTAGAGATGCCCGCGGGTTCCGGAACGGCGAAGGAACGAGCAACACCATCGGCGGGAACATCGAGGGGTGCTTCTCGGGAGAAGCGCTCCTGCATCGAAATATCGTAGATTTTGGCGACAACCTTCAAATTATTTTGAGGAGTCTGTTCTCCGTTGACGATAGCGACGGTGCGGTCATCGTAAGAAAACTGCACGTGAACCATCTCGAGAGCTTTCTTCGTGCCGAAATAGCCGCCAGCAGGGCGCAGATTGTAATCGTAAAGGTGCCAGATGAGGCCGGGCCAGGCGTTGTTCAACATCCACTGAATGATGCCCGTGGATTTATATTTGTTACGGCCGTAAGCCTCAAACATGGCGCGTTCGCCCTCGTAAGTCATGGCCTGAGACTTCCAGGCGAAATCGGCGACGTCTTCGGCCGGGCCGTAGCGCTTCTCGAGCGCGTTCGCGAAAAGGTCAATGTTCTTGAACTCGCCGCCACCGGAGTGATAATCCCAAAATTCATTTCTGGGCCAGAGCTTGTCCGGAGGAAACATGGCCTTGAGCTCTTCAAGCGGGGGAACGGCGGGACCTGGACTGGTTTCGGTATTAAAGCCGTAAGCGCCGCCTGCTTTGGTGTCCACGAGCCAATAATCGGGAGGAACGTAGTCGTACGGACCGCTCATTTTGACGCCGGAAGCGCCTGAGAACTCCGCTCTTTTGGCTGAAGCCGAGGAGATCACCGGTTTAGGCCAGTGGATTTCCTTTTCGATTTCGAGATAGGCCTGCTCGCGGTCGGCGGGGGGCGGATTGTCGCTGCCATTGAGCCAGACGAGCATGCTCGGATGGCTGCGCAGCCGGAGCAACTGATCGCGGAGGGAGTCCACGGAGACGCGCTTGCTTTCTTCGTTCCATTTGCCCCATTTTTCCCAGGCATCGCAGCAGCACCAACCGGCCATTACGAGAATACCGTCGCGGTCGGCGCGTTCCATGAAGGATTCGTCCTCGAGCTTGCCTTCAAGTCGGATGGTGTTGAGCCCCATTTCCTTGACGTACTGAAATTCTGCGGCGCGGCGCGATTCGTCCACGCGCAGCATCATATCCGGAGCCCAGCCGCCGCCGCGCACGAGGACTGGCTTGCCATTGACCTTGAGCAGGAGAAAACCTTCCGGAGTAATTTCCGAGGTGGTTTGCTCGATGCCAAAGGAGATGGATTGATTGTCCGAGATTGAATTCTGTGAGGTGACGAATTCCAGAGAAAGCTTATGAAGAAACGGCTCGCCCATCTGATAAGGCCACCAGAGCCTGGGCTTCAAAATATTCAATGCAGAAACAGCCTCGGGAGTGAAGATAACTTCCTTTTCTTCGTTGGCGGCCAATTCGACTTCCTGGGCGAAATCAATGGAAAGCCCGTCGCCATGAATTTTGCCGCGGAGAGTCCCCTTCACGGCGGAGCTGGAAGAATTGCGAACATCGGCGCGGACAGTCAAATGGGCGACCTGCGCACCTTGCGTAGCAAGCTTCGTTTCAACAAAAGGATGGCGAATGGAGACGGGACCGCTCGTCGAAAGGACCACTTCCTGCCAAAGGCCCAAGTCCTTGTCGGGAGGAGTGGGATTCCAGTCCACCCAGGTGATGGCGAGATCATTGGCCTCGGGGGCGGACACTTCCACAGCGACGACATTCTTCTCGCCAGGATGGACAAGCTGAGTGACGTTGAAATCGTAACGGCGGAAAGCACCGACGACTTGATCCGAACCGGCCAGTTTCTTGCCGTTGATCCAGATGTCCGCGCGATAATTGATCCCCTTGAAGGCGAGCCAAATTTCTTTCCCTTTGTCGGCAGCAGGAACTTCAAATTCCTTGCGATACCACCAGGGAACAGCGTAAGGACTGTCCGCGGGAATGTCCTGGTTGGCGAATTCGGAACCGATCGCGTACTCGACGCCCGGGACGGAACGCAGATTCATGCCGAAGTAAGGATTCTTGTAAACGCCGTTTTCGACCAGGACAGCGAAAACAGTTTGCGGAACGGAAGTGGAGTACCACCCGGAAGTAGAGAAATCGGGGCGGGAAACATCTTCACCGCCACCGGGGACCTTCGCGGAACTTTGCACTTTCCAACCTTCGCGGAGGAAGCGTTCGCCATTGGCACGCGCGAAAAGCGGAAAAAGAGTGAAGAAGATAGCGGCCATCAGGCCGAACCTGGCGAGAAATCCCGCGCTGGACCCTGCGCGGGAAGAAGGCAGGGAAATTCGCACGAAGTGCTCCTTAGAGAGAGATTTGAGATAATCGAAGCGCATGGGCGGCGGGCAAGAGCGCGATTTAAAACGATTCAATAGGCCAATTGCGGCGTCCACCCCTCCACTGCCCTAGGGAGGAGTTTAGTCTGTGGAGGGCGCGAGGACAAGCCCCAAGTGAGACGTGTGGGCCCCCAAGTCATGCGCTTCCACAAAGGCCGACGATGCCGGCCCTATTTTGAGGGCGGGATATAGGCCTGATTCGCGTACATAAAGTCGACGGAGCCCAGGGTGGAGTTCACTCGAGAAGTTACAAACTTGCCCTTGGGGCCGCCTTCACCTGAGAACGTGAGAAGGTATTGGTTATTCAGATAGGTCCGTAATTCGTCTAGATAGGGCTTAAATGTGACCGGTGCCATGAATCCCATGTAAAAGGAATTTCCGCCGGATTCGAGACACATTTTGCTGAGGTTAAGTTGGGCCGTATTGACAAGATAAAAGGAGTGGCTGCGGAACCCCCCACCGGGATAGTAAATACTCCAAAGATTTATGTTTTTCTTTGCGGCCAGCTGTACCACGGGTTCGACGTCCGGATAAACGGGACCGAAACCCGCGCGGAGATAGTCAATGCCTGAGGAAATCAGGAGCAGCGAGGCGCGGTCATCCGGAGCCATAGCGGGCCAGCGTTTGATCCAATCCTTGATCGAGAGGTAGGGGCTGCCGCCGGCAGAAATTTCGCCGCGGGGGATGCGTAGGCCCTTGGCAACCAGGGCGTGGTCCGTGGTGAAATCCTGAGCAATAAAAACGGTGGCGTTGGAAGCGTAAGCCAGCGCGACGTAGGAATTTGCCGGCTGCGCCATGATAAAGGCTTTAAGATCGGGCCACTGGAGGCTGACATCGGAGTTCAACGAGTCATCAACCAGAATGGCAAGATACAACTTTTCTCCCTTGTTCCAGGACGCAATCTGCTTGCGCTCCTTATTGATGGAGAACTGGAGGTTATCCTTGGACACCGCCGGCGGCGCCGAATTGTCCTTCCCGACAGCCGTGACCGTGAAGGTGGCTGTTCCGGAACTTGAAGCGGGAGAGTGCGCTACGGCGGCAGGAGGGGAAATGAGCGCCAGCGCGAGAATCCCCGCAAGGCCGAATGAGACGAGGTGTGGTTTCATAATCGTTAGCTCCCATAAAATGGTTCCAAATAATTAGATGCACCCTGAGGCAAAACGGGAGACATCATCCAAACAGGACGCGACGGCCATGAGCGACAGTGCGCCGATCCAAATTACCTGATCGAACAATGAAGAACCGGAAGCAAGCACGGAAAGCGATCGAGGAGCGGGGGTTCGACCTTTGCGTAATTGGCGGAGGAGCGACAGGAGCGGGCTGCGCGCTCGATGCTCAGTTGAGGGGACTCCGAACCGTGATGCTGGACGCGGGGGACTTTGCTTCGGCAGCATCAAGCGCCTCGACGAAGCTGGTCCACGGGGGCGTGCGTTACCTCGAGCAGGCGGTGAAGCGGCTGAATCTGGAAGAGTACCGCATGGTGCAGAACGCGCTGAAGGAACGGGTGTACATGTTGACCAACGCGCCGCACCTGGCGCACGCGGCAGAATTCATGGTGCCCATATATAGCTGGAGCCAGGCCGCTTACTACCGCGCGGGGATGAAGATGTACGACTGGCTCTCCGGGAAACATAGTTTGTTTCCGAGCCGGTATGTTTCTCGGGAAGAGACTTTGCATCGTATGCCCGGGCTCCGCCGCGAGGGCTTGCGAGGCGCCGTCGCATACTCGGATGGACAGTTCGACGATGCGCGATACGACATGTCGCTGGTCAAGACGTTCGCGCGGGCCAGAGGTGAGGCACTGAATTACGCGCGGGTGACGGGCTTTTCGCGGGGCACGAGCGGAAAACTGGACGCAGCGAGCGTGCGCGACGAGCTGGCTAAGGAAGAATTCACAGTCAAAGCTCGCGCGTTCGTGAACGCGACCGGGCCTGCCTCTGACGCCGTAAGAGAGATGGCCTCCCCAGGCACGGCGAAGCGAATGAGACCGAGCAAGGGCGTGCACATTCTATTTCCGCTCGAAGCGTTTCCCAGCGAGGATGCGTTGCTTGTTCCCAGGACGGAAGACGGCCGGTTGATCTTCGCGGTGCCGTGGCTGGGCCGGTTGCTGGTGGGGACGACGGATGAGGAAGCCACGCCGCAGACGCGCATGATTGTTCTTCGCGAGGAAGCGGAGTATCTTTTCCGGCAACTCAATCCCTATCTTTCCAAGCCGCTGGGGTCTGAACAGATTGTCAGCGGGCTTTCGGGATTACGGCCCTTGGTGGCCGCGGGTAACGGACCCGATACCAAGGAACTCATTCGCGATCACGAAGTAGAAAGTGATATGGCGAGCGGGCTGATCAGCATTCTGGGAGGAAAGTGGACGACGCATCGTTTGATGGCCGAAGACACGATTGACGCTGTACAGAAGGCGATGGGCGAGCCGCTCTCTCCCTGCCTGACGAAACAACATGTCCTCGCGGGAGCGGAAGGTTACGCAGAGGACTACTGGAAACAGCTTCGTGACGGCTTTTGCATCGAGGAAGGGACCGCGAAGCATTTGGCGGAGAAATTCGGAACCGAAGCAGAGAGGGTGTTAAGGCTTTGCGAGGGCAGGAAGGAATGGAAAGAGCCTCTAGTGGAGGGAATGCCCGCGATACGGGCGCAAGCGGTGTTCTGCATCCGCGAAGAGATGGCGATGACGATCGAAGATGTTCTCGCTCGGCGTATCGGGATTCAGTTCTTCGATTGGAGAAAAGCGATCGAGGCCGCGCCTATTGCGGCGGATCTGTTGGCGGACGAACTGGGATGGAGCGAAGATGAAGAAGCCGAAGCGGTGAAGTCGTATACGGCGAAGATTCAAGACTTTCTGCGGGAACTCGGATTGGCCGGGGCAGGATGAGATGAAGCGCTACATCGGGGCGATTGATCAAGGAACCACGAGCACGCGATTTCTCATTTTTGATCACAAAGGCCGCATCGTTTCCGCGGCACAGAAGGAACACCGGCAGATTTTTCCGCAGCCGGGATGGGTGGAACACGATCCAGTAGAGATTCTGCAGAGAACGCGCGAAGTGATGGCTGAAGCGATCGAGAACAAGGGCCTGAAGGCTTCGGACCTTGCCGGAATCGGGATCACGAATCAGCGTGAGACAACCATCGTGTGGGAACGCAAGACCGGATCGCCCGTGTGCAATGCCATCGTCTGGCAGGACATGCGCGTTGCCGACGAGGTTGCGCGGTTCGCAGCGGCTGGTGGGCAAGACCGCTATCGAGCGAAGACCGGTCTGCCGCTAAGCACTTATTTCAGCGGATTGAAGCTGCGCTGGATTCTGCAAAATGTTGTGGGCACGAGGGAAAAAGCGGCGAACGGAGAATTGCTTTTTGGGAACGTCGACACGTTTCTGCTTTGGAATTTGACAGGCGGAGCGGGAGGCGGGGTGCACGCAACGGACGTGACGAACGCGAGCCGCACGCAGTTGATGAACCTGAACACGCTCGATTGGGACGCGGAGCTCCTCGCGGATTTTGAGATTCCCCATGCGATGCTGCCGACTGTGCGGTCTAGCAGCGAGGTCTACGGCGAGGTAAATTCCGGCCCGCTTGCCGGGACGCCGATTGCGGGAATTCTTGGCGACCAGCAGGCCGCGCTTGTGGGGCAGGCCTGTTTCGCGCCAGGGGAAGTGAAAAACACTTATGGGACCGGATGTTTCCTGCTGATGAATACGGGCGAAAAAATCGTCGCGTCCAAGTTCGGCTTGCTGACGACAGTGGCCTACAAGCTTGGGCATAAACCCGCAAATTTCGCGATGGAAGGGAGCGTGGCCATCACAGGGGCTCTGGTGCAGTGGCTCCGGGACAACCTGGGACTGATTCGCAGCAGCGACGAAATCGAAACCCTGGCGCGTACTGTGGAAGACAATGGCGATGTTTATTTTGTACCCGCCTTTTCCGGATTGTATGCTCCGTACTGGAAGGAAACGGCACGAGGCGTGATTGCCGGGCTGACACGTTTCGCGAACAAAGGACACCTGGCGCGGGCGGCGCTGGAAGCGACGGCGTATCAAACGCGCGACGTCGCGGAAGCGATGGAGAAGGATGCTCAGATTCCGCTGCGCACGCTTCGCGTGGACGGCGGAATGGTCAAAAACGAATTGTTGATGCAATTTCAGGCAGACCTTCTCGACCGGGAAGTCGTGCGGCCGGAAGTTCAGGAAACAACCTCGCTCGGTGCGGCGTATGCGGCGGGACTTGCGGTGGAATTTTTCGCAGGCTTGGAAGAACTACGCGCAAACTGGCGATCCGACCGGACTTGGAAGCCGAAGTTGCCCTCTGCAGATCGTCAGCGGCTCTATGCGCAGTGGAAGAAAGCTGTCAGCCGGTCCTTCGATTGGGCCGAGAACTGAAGGAGCAGCAGCGGATGACTTCACCGTGGCTTGGAGAATTTCTGGGAACGATGATGTTAATCGTGTTGGGAAACGGCGTCGTCGCAGGCGTTCTGTTGAAACGTTCCAAAGCCGAGGGCGGCGGTTGGATGGTCATCACGACGGGATGGGCGCTCGCGGTGATGTGCGGAGTGTTCACGGCAATTGCCTGCGGGAGCCGCGATGCGCATTTGAATCCGGCGGTAACGCTGGGTTTTGCAGTTCGCGCGGGAAATTTCAGCAAAATTGCGCCTTATTTTGCCGCCCAGGTGCTTGGCGCTTTGGGAGGAGCAGCGATCGTGTGGCTGCATTACCTGCCGCACTGGAAGGAAACGCCGGATTCCGGCGCGAAGCTGGCCTGCTTTTGCACGGGACCCGCGATCCGAAGCATTTTGCCGAATCTTCTGAGCGAAGTGATCGGCACATTTGTCCTGGTGTTCGTGGTCGGAGCAATTTTCTCGAAAAGTGTCGTGGGAGACGGACTCGCCTCTGGGTTGGGGCCTTACCTTGTAGGCAGCCTCGTTTGGGGCATCGGGCTTTCGCTCGGCGGCACGACCGGATACGCAATCAATCCCGCGCGCGACTTCGGGCCGCGGCTGGCGCACGCCATCCTTCCGATTGCTGGCAAAGGCGGCTCTGACTGGAATTACGCAGCGATACCCATCGTTGGGCCGCTCATCGGCGGCGCAATGGCCGGGCTTCTATTGCGTTTTCTGAACGTGACATGACCGGCCGCAAGCGCAGGCCGTAATTCTTTCTTCATTCATCCTCCCATTAGAAATCGGCTTGATGGAAAGCTGGGCTACGCTTCTAAGCGATGGGCTCCGCCTCCACAATTTCCAACACGACGCAAGCGCCAGCGTCGGGATCACACGGCCCGTGGATCTATAAGCCATGGCTGGATCTGCTGGTGGGGTGCGGCGCATGGTCCGCGCCGTTGCTGCTGCTAGCGTACTATCTGGCGAAAACGGATTCTCATGCCTGGTCACTGACGTTTTATTTCCTCGCTCTCTTTTTTAACTACCCACATTTTATGGCCACGGTTTACCGTGCCTACCACACGCGCGAGGAATTCACGAAGTACCGGATCTTCACCGTTCATGTGGCGATCCTCCTGGGCATTGCGGGAATTCTCACGCATTTGTGGTACGCACTGTTGCCCTGGGTGTTTACCCTATACATCTGCTGGAGTCCCTGGCATTACACCGGACAAAACTTCGGCTTGCTCATGATGTTTACGAGGCGATCTGGGATCACGCCGACTGACAAAGAGCGCGGCGCACTGCATCAGGCCTTCATCGCTTCCTACGTGATGCTGATGCTCAGTTTCCATACCGGGCCGTCGGGAGACGCGCTCATCCTATCGCTGGGATTGCCCGCAAAGTTGACGATTCCCGTCCGCGCGGCGCTGGGGCTCTTTTTTATTGTGGCCACCGTGTGGGCGCTCACCAGCATGGCAAAGCGAAGCGGCTTGCGCACGATCGCAGCGCCCATGACTCTGGCGCTCACGCAGTTTTTCTGGTTTTTGCTGCCCTCAATCGTGGAGCTGATGAGCGGAAGCGAAGTGCCGCAAACGCGCTACAGCAGCGGCATTCTGGCCTTGCTGCATTCGGCGCAGTATTTGTGGATTACCAGCTATTACCAGAAGCGCGAAGCGGTGGCAGCGGGAAATTCGCGCTGGAGATTCTCGACCTACCTTTTGACGCTCGTCGCGGGCGGCATCGCGCTGTTCATTCCGGGTCCATGGATCGTGAGCCGCGTCTTTCATGCGGATTTTGCGGCAAGTTTCCTGACGTTCACGGCGCTCGTGAACATTCATCACTTCATTTTAGACGGCGCACTTTGGAAGTTGCGCGATTCGCGAATCGCTTCCCTTTTGCTGGACAAGCGCGAGAAGAACGCAGCACATGGAGTCGCGCGCCCCGGCCGGGTAATGTCCGTTGCGCACTGGCTTGCCGGACCCGCAGCGAATGCGCGGCGGCTGCGAATTGCGACAGTGATCTTGCTTTTTGGATGGGCCGCAGTGGACCAGGCTCATTTCTATTTTTCGAGCGAAGTGACGAATGTTCACGCCCTGGAACGGGCTGCCGTTTGGAATCCTGACGACAGTGCCGTGCAGATGCGCCTTGCACGTGCGGAAGGCGTCGCAGGCGAATCGCATGCTGCCTTGGAGTCTCTGGAGCGCGCCGCGGCAGTAAGTCCCGGAAATCTTTCCGTGCAGGAGACGTATGCGCGCGGACTTGTGGAAGCGGGGCGTTATACCGAGGCGTACGCGCAGTTCCAAAAAATTCTGGAGCTGAAGCCACGGAATGCCGACGCCTGGGTGGACATCGGCCTGGTCGCGCATCACCTGGGGCACGACGAGGAAGTGGTGGACGACTGGCAGCGAGCAGTGGACGCAGATCCGGGGCAGGCTCATGCGCAACTCTATCTGGCGCAGGCGCTGGAACAGCGCGGCGAAACGCAACCGGCGGCGCGGCATTACCGCGCGTTCCTTGAGATCGTCGCGGCCGATGCGCAGGGACATAAGGAAGATGCGAATTCGGTATTGACGGTACTGATCAAGGTTGCGGACGTGGATTCCAGCTCCAATCGCGAAGATGACGCCATGAAAGGCTATCTGGCCGCCGTGGCTTACTCGGAAAAGGCAGGCAACAAATCAGTCGAAAGCCTGGCCCTCGCGCACCTGGCGGATTTACAGGAAAGGCTGAACCGCGCGGCGGACGCAGCGAAATCCTATCAGCGAGCGTTGCAACTCGACGCCGATCTTTCCGATCCGCGAAGTGCAGCCGCCGACTGGTTTAACTATGGCCAATTCCTTTTGCATGAGAAACAACCTGAGCGGTTGGCGCTGGCTTGTTTTCTCCAAGCGGAGGAATTGCTGAAGGGAACTTCGGGCGACGAGCTTGCGGAGGTCAAGAAAGCGCGCGAGAAGAGCGAGCAGCGGTTGGGGAAGAATGCGGCGGGCATCCGGAAGGATGCGGCAAGCATAGCCCGGGAGGCGCTGGCACTGCCTGCATCCGCATTTGAAAACCTCTCCTAACTCCATTTGCGAACCGCAGTTCTGATTTAGAATACGAAGCCTCTGATCTCAAGCTGATCCGCCTCCCGTCGCGTTGAGGTGACGACCCACAATGAGCATGATGCGTTCTCTGCTGCTGGCCGCTTCGCAGAACCGATGGATGCGTGAGCACGCCTCGCGTTATTCGTTTGTCCGCCACTCGGTCAACCGGTTCATGCCGGGAGAATCGCTTGAGGATGCCCTCGCCGCCGCACGCACGCTGCGCGAGAAGCAAATCGGAACCGTGTTCACGCATCTTGGCGAAAACGTCAGGGACCAGGTGGAGGCAGAACAAGTCGGCGATCATTACGTGGAAGCGCTGGAGCAAATACATCAACACGAAATCGGAACGGAAATCTCCGTGAAATTAACGCAGCTTGGGTTGGATTTGTCTGCGGAGTTCTGCCTAGGGCAACTCCGGCGCATCCTGGAGCGCGAGAACCGCAATTCCACGGTCTGGATTGACATGGAGGCCAGCAATTATGTGGACGCCACGGTGGATTTGTACAGACGCTGCCTGAACGATTTCCCGAACGTCGGCGTTTGCCTTCAGGCCTATTTATATCGCACACGAGAAGATCTGGAACGATTGCTTCCCCTGCGGCCTTCTGTTCGGCTCGTGAAGGGAGCGTACAAGGAAACTGCGAAAATCGCCTTCCCTTCGAAGCAGGACGTGGATAAAAACTATTTTGAGCTGTCTCAAATGATGCTGAGTGCAAAGAAGAACGGCAGAATCATTCGGGCGGCTTTCGGCACGCACGACCTAGCCATGATCCGGCGGATCATGGAATTCGTGTCTTGCGAAGGGATGCCAAAAAACGATGTTGAGGTGCAGATGCTCTACGGCATCCAGCGTGGAGAACAGGAGCGACTCGCGGCGGAAGGCTACCGTTCCATTGTGCTGGTGGCTTACGGGAGTTATTGGTACCCGTGGTTTGTGCGAAGGCTGGCCGAGCGTCCGGCCAATGTCTGGTTTCTGGTGAAGAATGTTTTTGTCCGCTGAATGAGAGACAATTCAAGAGGATTCGTTGGATTCTTGAATCGAGAGGCAATGGACCACGAAGTTTTTCCGCTGATGAATTCCGGCCGGACGCTGACGGCTGTTCCAGCGATCGCAGAGATTCGGCGGCGCAATCGACCCATCTGGATGTGGTGGCAGCTTTTGAGTCTGGATGCGCCGACGGTCGCGGTGGTGTGGGCGCTGTTATTCGCGCGCTGCGCCGGCGCCCCTCTGCGTGCGGGAAAAGTGTTCGCTTTGGCAGCGATGGTCTGGCTGATCTATGCGGCGGATCGCGTGGCGGACGGAATCATCCCACGGCCCGGAGAGCGGCTCGAGGAACGCCACCGATTTTACGCCAGGCACACATTCGCGGTCTGCTGCTTCGGGGTCTTTCTGCTGGTCATGCTCGCGTACTTGTTTGTCGTTGATCTCGGCTCCCTGGAAAGGCAGGCGACCCTTTGGCTGCTCTGGGCCGTGACGATTTATTTTGTCTGGATCCACGTGCCATTTCACCGGTTGCGCCCCGGCGTGATGAAAGGAATCGTGGTCGGATTGATCTTTGCCTGCGGAACCGTTTTGATGGCGTGGACGCAGGCAGGAAAGGAAGGCGGGCGTGTCGGGGAATCGGCTGTGGTCTTTTGGCTTCTTTGCAGCCTGAATTGCATCGCGATCGAGCATTGGGAGCACGAGTCGGAGACAAAAGCGCGCGATGTGCGGGCAGATTTCAGGAAGGAGGGAGCCAGGAAGGGAGGGAACGCCAGACGATTTCTCGCGTACATGTTTGCCGCAGCTTCCGCATGTATGGTCGTAATACTTGCGAATTCCGCCGGACATCCTTTTGAAATATTTCTTGCGAGCAGCGGGCTCGCTGCGGCGCTTCTCGGGCTCATCCATTCTTTGCGTGAAGGAATCAGTGGAGAGGATCTGCGCGTCTTGGCTGACGCCGCGCTCGTTCTTCCCGCTCTGCTTGCGCTTCTGAGAATCGGTTGAACACCTGAGTCTGGAGAAACATGAACTGCGATTGGATTGCTCCCATCTACGCTTTCGGTGAGCGCGTTTGCTTTCTGGGAGCTTTGGAGAAACGACGCGGAGAATATCTTCTGAGGTTGCGATACGCGCGTCGCGCGATCGTGTTTGGCGACGGCGACGGAAGATTCACGGCGGCGCTGCTCCGAAGCAACAAAGCCGTGAAAGTCGCCTACGTGGACAAAAGCAAGGGAATGATGGAACAAGCCCGGAAGCGCATCTCTCGTCTCGGAAGAGAGGCTCTCCAAAGGGTTGAATTTTGCTGCTCCGATGCGCTGGATTGTTTTCCTGGAGAACCTTGCTTCGACCTCGTCGTTACGCACTTTTTTCTGGATTGCTTGAGCGACCAGGAGGTTATGGACTTTACAAGGAACATTTCGCAGGGGGCGGCGCCGGGCGCGCTTTGGATTGTTTCAGAGTTCCGCAGAGCGGAGGACGGCTGGGCCCGCATCTGGACGGGCGTCATAATCCGTGGTTTGTACGGCCTTTTTCGATTGACCACTGGGCTGCGAATAACCGAGGTTCCGGATTATTCGAGGATTTTCAGGCTGAACGGATTTGCTCGGACCGCGCGCAGGACCGCGCTGCAAGGACTTCTGGTATCGGAGCTGTGGGAGATGAGAGGCAAGCAGGACTTCGAGGAAGGTAACACGCACACTGAGGATGAATACGGAGCAGATTCAAACGCTGAAACAAGGAGGACAGGCGGGCAGATCGAATCGCATCACTCGAGCAGGGACAGGACAACCGAAACGCTCATATCCGTGAAATCTGAAACTACAAGATCCGCTCCTGCTTCGAGCAGACAAAGCTTTCTCTGACCCCTTGCCAGACCGACGCACTTCATGCCAATGCCTTTGGCGGTACGGATAGCGGGAACCGCATCCTCAAAAACGAGCGTTTCTTGCGGGGAACTTTGTAGTACCTCGGCACTTCTCAAGAATATGTCCGGCTTTGACTTCCCGAAGGGAACATCGTCGCCGGTGAAAACCGCCGCGAAGCGCTTGGCCAAGTTGCGATTGTGCAGCATTCTTTGCGCTCTGGCCCTTGATGCACTTGTCGCCACAACTTTCGAGATTGTCGCTTCGTCCAGGAGATCGAGAAATGTCTCCAACCCCTTCATCGGATGGATATTGTCCTCCTCACGCCGTACCATCGATTCCTTTCGAGCCGCGAACGACGACGCCTGAGCTTCGCTGAGTGGCCCCAAAAAGTGCTGCAGAATTTCTTCTCTCTTGGCACCATCCAGAATAAAGTCGAGTTCTTCCTCGGACACACTTCTTCCCAAACTTTGCAGGAGGCCCCGCCAAACTCTCTTGTGGACCGGATGGCTGTCGAACAGCACTCCGTCCAAATCGAAGATGATTCCTGGAGCAAACTGCTTCTTAGCAGCCTGGCCAGCTTTTCTGGGCACGTTCATAGTTCTCAAGGGTTCCAATGTCCAGCAGAAAATCGTTGATCGGATACGCATGCATCCGGCCCACCAGTTGCGGGAGCACATCGAATCCTACGTCCGCAGGCAATTTGTCTGGAATGGCATCCATCAGCGTTTGCGTCCCGATCAGGATCCCCGCGAACGCCAGATTGCCTGAAGGATTTTTCGGCTTCTCGATAAATTGCTCGATCCTTCCGTCGGGCGCGACGCCCACAATTCCGCAGCGGCTCGGGTCAGCTACGGAGTACACTCCCAACGTGGCCGCCGTCGCTCTTTCCTTGTGGAATTTCTGCATCTCTTCCAGATTCACGTTGGTCAGCACATCGGCATAAAGAACCCAAAAGCACGGATCGCTCCCAGTCCATTCGCGATTTGCTCGCAGCGTGCCGGCGCTCCCCAGTAGCTGCGGCTCGTGACTCACCATAACCTTCAAGGCCGCAAACCGCCGCGCCGCAAATTCTCCGATCATATCCGCATGCGCGTGTGCGTTGATCAACACTTCCGAGATTCCGAATCGCTGTAACAGTTCCAGCCAGATTTCCAGTAATGGCTTCCCCCGGATCGGAACCAGACACTTCGGAATCTTGTCCGTGAGCGGGCGCAATCTGCTCCCTACGCCCGCCGCGAGAAGAAACGCCTTCATAATAGAATCCGTGCGTTCGTCAGCCGGTTTGATTTTCGAGATCGCGTAAGGGAAAGTTGCGTCTGCAGTGTCTAATGTCGTTCGAATTTCTCAGACATTTTGTTCGGCAAAAGGCGTAAAGTTCCAGCGCGGACCGCAACGGCCATCGTCATCCAGAAAAGGGTCATTTACCAGCACGCGGGCTCCCTGGAAATCAAATTCAAATGTCATCTCCCGAAGTCCCTCGCGCGCAAACGCGTCGCGGACTCTACTTTGAGCTTCCTCTTCACAGTAAAGCAGGAGGAACCCCCCGCCACCAGCGCCCGTGATTTTCCCGCCTAACGCCCCGTTATCCCGCGCCACTGCGTATAGCTGGTCGATTCTTTCCGTGGAGATTCTATCCGAGACTTTTCTTTTTGCCTGCCACGCCTCGTCCAGGAGGCTTCCGAACATTCTCAGATTCCCTTTCGAAATCGCACTCTGCATCTCCTTGGCCAGCAGGTGGATTTGACGCAGTGAATCGCATGCTGCGCTTCCAGCTCGGCTCGACGATTCTTCCTGCGCCTTCAGGATGGACCAGGAATTGTGTGAAGCTCCGGTAAAGAACAAAAGCAGGTTGCCCTGCAATTCTCGAAGAACGTCGGGTGACGGGAGTACGGGCTCTACTGAAGTGCCGCCATTTTCGCCGAACGTGATGTAGTTCAGTCCCCCATAGGAAGCCGCGTATTCATCCTGCTTTCCGACGGGCATGTTCAGAATTTCCCGGGCAACATGAAATGCTTTTTCCGCCAGCGCATGCTTCGACAAAGGCGCTTGCAGATACGTCGTAAGCGCTTTGAGAATGCTCACGCACACGCTGGCGGAAGATCCCAGGCCGGTTCCCGGGGGAATCTCCGAAGCCAGAAAAAGATTCAAGGAAATCTCTATCCCCAGCTCCTTCATCGCGGCCAGCGGCAAACTCAGTTCGCCGTCGTTGACGTTCATTTGGGCGATGTCCTGCCAGGTCTCGATCAGACGCAAATCCGAGGAGATCACCTGGATCCTTCCGTCGGTACGTTTGGTCAGAATCGTGTAGAAGTACTTGTTGATGGCGGCACTCAGTACCGCTCCTCCATGCTTTTCATAGTAAGCAGGCAAGTCCGTGCCGCCTCCACCAAAGCTGACTCGAACCGGACTCCGTACGATTAACATTCACTCTCCCGCTGATTCCACCGCTTGCTGAGCGCTTCCGTGTTTCGGGTTGGGAGAAGGCTTCATGTTTCCAGCTCCCCGAACGTTAGCCGCGTGCAGAGCCAGACGTCCGACCAATGTCCAGATGGTCTGGAGAAGCAGGACGATGTCGAACAGCGGCGACCAGTGAAGCACATACTGGAGGTCGTATCTCGTTTTGTCTTCGGATGGATGCTCTTCGCGCAAGCCGTTCACCTGGGCCAAACCCGTCATCCCCGGTAGAATCTTCAGTCGCTGTTTCTGCCACTCCGAATAATCCCGGACGCGTTCGAGAGGTTCCGGGCGCGGACCGACGAGACTCATTTGCCCCGCCAGAACATTGAACAGTTGCGGTAATTCCGAGAGACTCAGATTGCGAAGAAGCCTGTGATAGGCGGAAGCTTTTTCTTCCTCCGTTTCAATGTCCAACCGGTACATCCCGAATGGCTGCCCTCCCAGGCCGCAGCGCGTCTCCTTCCGAAGAAAATGCCGGTCCTTGGCCCAAAGAATTCCGCCCGCCACCGCAATGGCCAGTGTTGCGGGTATCAGCAAAACCATCGCCGTCACCAAGTCAAATGCCCTCTTGAGCAACTTTGCCGCAAGGGAGATTTTCGGGTGTTGCAGAAACACCAGAGGTATGCCGTCCACTTCGACCAGCCTGGGCCGCGAAAGGTAAAGCTCGTACGGCTGAGGAAGAACATGAATGTGAATCCCTTCCTCCTGGCAGCCGACCAGAAACTTTTGCAGATCAAGACCCGGAGCGTGCTTGGAAAGCACAATCAGCTCTCGAACATCCCGTTTGAGCAAGAATCCAATCGCGTCCAGAGAACTCAATCCGGGAACCGTATCCGCTGGGGCATCTCCATTTGTGACTTCGGCGCCCTCATGAGGAGTCAGAAATCCTACGATCTGATACAGGAACTCCGGATGCCGCTGAATCCGGGAGGCAATTTCCTTGGACAGTTGATAATCGCCAATCAGGACGACCCTGCGGACGTTCCCCGCCCGCACCTGGGCCCGAAGCAGCCAATTGGCGCCCAACCGAATGAGAATTAATCCCGCCCAGAAGAAAACAAAGTAATAGAACAGCATTAACCTCGAGTAGTAGATGCGGGCGAAGTATCCCCAGCTGAGGACCGCCGAAAAGAGCAGCAGCGTCGCTAACGACGTACGGCTGATCATTGCCGAAATCTGCCAGCCGGATCGAAAGCAATCCAGATCCATGGTCAAATAAAGCAGGAGCCAGACCGCGATAGACACGAGAGTCAGCAGATAAATGCCCCCTCGGATTGGCGAACTCAAGCCATAGTTCCAATTGCCGTGGTATCGGACCAGGTCCCCGGCGGACACAGATGCCGCCATCCAGAGCAGATCCGCCAGGAGAATCAGCAAGTAGATAAGCTTACTTTTCATCTCGAAAGCCTAAAGACGAGATTGCAATCCGGCAAAAACGGGAGCGATTTCAAGCCATATTTCTTGCGGAAAAATTCGGGACAGGGTTCCCAAATCATAGGTGCCGGTGACCCGGTTTGCTACGCTCCCGCACTCGCGCTCAAGGATGATCCAGTTGTTCCGATCAGATGGCGGAGCGAAAGAAAAACCGCATGCATGACGCAGACATGAGAGTCTTCAATCTGTTGCATGTTGTCCGAAGGCACGATCACGCAAAGGTCGCAGAGATCCTTCATCTTGCCTCCCCGGCAGCCGGAAAGCCCCACATTGATCCCCCCCGCATCTCGTGAAACGGACAGTGCCTTCAACACGTTTGCTGAATTGCCGCTGCCACTGATGGCCAACGCAATGTCGCCCGGTTCGATCAAGGGCTTGATCTGCGCCGCAAAAACATCTTCATAGGCAACGTCGTTTGCCCACGCGGTGATGAGGGCCACGTTATCTGTCAGCGACAATATGCGGAACCTGGGATTTCCGTTCAGCGCGGTGCCCTTCCCCAAATCGCATGCGGCATGCGAAGCGAGAGCCGCGCTCCCTCCGTTTCCGAATACATAGATTGAACGGCCTTGAAGATACGCTTGAAAAAATCTCTCCACTACCTCTTCAACCGCTTCAACAGGCAACTGCTCCAGGATGGCGCAGAGTCCGTGGAGGTAATTCTTCGGTCGAGACAGTTCGAGAGGAAAATCCAGCTTGGATCCGAGCTTGATCGTCTCAGGATTCACAGTCTAAGCCCTCCGCAATTAAGTTGGTTATTCCCCTCGACAAAAAAGCTTCCCGGTGTGGCGGTGGCACTCCGTAGCCGTTCGGGTCACTGCTTTATTCGTTGTGCCGCTCGCCGGCACCTGCATCACTTGCGCAAACTGGAAGTGCGGGCGCGTGCGGGGCAGCCACTGCTGGGGGATGGAACCGTTTTTCCCGGACTCACCCGCGACCTAGCCCGTGGCCATCAACGATTTCAGAACCACACCGGACCTTTGCATTTCGCGGTACGCGTCGGGTATTTGGTCCGGCATTCCGCCAATGCTGTCCACCCAGGAAAGAAAATCATCAAGAATCGTGGGTAAGCTGAGCTTTGGCGCCCACCCCAAACCTTTCAGTTTTTCTATGCTTGAGACGCTGTGCCGGTTATCTCCCCGGCGATACTCGCGGGAAATTGTGGTCCCCGCATTGGAAGAAACTTTCTTTGTGACCAGATCGGCGTATTCACGAACCGTCGTTGACTTTCCGCTCCCGACGTTGAAAGCCTGAAAATTGGCCGCTTCCTTTTCCAGCACGGTCATATTGGCGTCCACCACATCGTTGATGTGAACAAAATCGCGCGACTGGAGTCCATCTTCGTACACGGTCAGCGGCTCGCCTTTGAGCGCCTGTCCCACGAAAATTCGGCAGATTCCTGAGTATTGGTTGAACAGGGATTGCCGCGGACCCTGAGTAATCGAGTAGCGCAAAGCAACCGTCGGAATTCCGTGAAGCCACCCGAGTCCCAGAGCCATTTTTTCCTGCGCCAGCTTTGAAACAGCGTACTGGTTGTACGGATTGGTATGTGGCTCTTCGAGAAGACGCCGGCTGGCCCGCCTCTTGCACTGCGGACAAAAAACTTCCCATTCAGCACGGGAGAGCTGTGTCTGATCCCTCGGCACGGGCATGAAAAAGCCGTGTTCTGGACATTCATACTGCCCCTCGCCATAGACCGCCTGGGAGGAGGCCACAATTACTTTTTTGACTTTCAGCCGGTGCTGGACAATCAGTTCGTAGAGCAAAGAAGTCCCCACTGCGTTCACATGCATGAACCGGGAAAAGTCAGGCATGTAATCCTGGTATGCGGCTTGGTGAGACACGATATCCACCCCGTCGAGTGCCGCGAGCAATTGGCCCCGGTCGTTCATGTCTCCGCGGAGAAACTCAACGTTTTCCGGCATATATCGCGGCTTGCCTTCGGGATGAGTCCTCGGTTCAAGCGAGTCCAATACGCGCACCTTGAAGCCTTCCGTCAAAAAACGATCCACAAGATGAGAGCCGATAAAACCTGCACCGCCGGTGATCAATACGCGCATTCGAACCGTCCTCCGCTAGATTCAGTGATGCTTCACCGCTCAATTTTCAAAACTCTGAGAGCGATTCGGACTATTTCCCCGTTCCCGTAAATACAGCCGCAGCCGTCTTCCAAAGAATCCAGAGGTCTAGCCCGGGACTCCAACGCCGCATGTACTCGAGGTCCAGCTTGACCCACTCGTCGAAGTCGTTCACTTCATTGCGGCCGTTGACTTGCCACAAACAGGTGATTCCAGGCTTCACATTCAGCTTCTGTTTCTGAAATTCCGTGAACCTGGCGTATTCACTTTCAAGTGGGGGTCGCGGTCCGACCAGACTCATGTCGCCCTTGAGCACGCTGTACAGCTGGGGAAGCTCATCCAGGCTGTAGCGCCTCATCCAGGCCCCCAACCTGGTAATGCGCGGATCATTCGTTAACTTGAAGACGGGGCCTCGCATTTCATTCCGGTCCTCGAGTTCCCTCTTCAACTCATCCGCATTGGAATACATGGATCGAAATTTGAACCCGACAAAAGGGTGACCGTTCTTGCCAACGACCTTCCAGCGATAAAAGATGGTTCCGCTTGAGGTCAGCTTGACTCCCGCGGCCAAAATCAGAAAAAGCGGCAATAGCAGCAAGAGCAGCGCGCACGCTACGACAATGTCGAACGCCCTCTTGAAGCCCACCAGAAATGCGCTCTTCCACCGTGGAGACAGATTGCAATCTGCTGCTGCATTCATCAGATAGGCCATTCGATCAACGAAATGTTGAGGAACCCTAGGTGGTCTTCACCCGCAATCGTTTAGTCGCACGACGTAGCACTCGCTTTAGATTGTCCGATTCGCTGCGTCGTTTGCAGATACGACCTTAGCCCGTCTTCCCAGCTCTGAAAGAAATTCAGTCCCAGCTTCTTGAGGTTGTGGTTTTCCAGCACGGAATACTTGGGGCGCGGTACTTTTGCGGGAAACTCATCTGCCGCTGCGACTTTCAGGCTGATTTTAGTCCCCGTGGTCTCGAAAATTTTCTCTGCAAATTCGTACCAGCTGCAGCTTCCCTCCGCCGTTGCATGGTAAAGCCCAAACGCATCGGTTCGGCTGAGCTGCACGATTTGTTTTGCCAACTCGGCCGTGGAAGTGGGACTTACTCTTTCGTCGGCGACCACCCGGAGTTCATCTCGCTCGGCGGCAAGCTTCAGCATCAATTCGACGAAATTGCGTCCACCCTTTGCGCGGCAAGGATGGATACCGTACAGTGCGGACGTTCGCAGGATGAAATATTTCTTGGCCGCTGCCCGGATAAAGCTTTCTCCCGCCATTTTGGTGTTTCCGTAGACGTTGAGCGGCAGTGGAGGGTCCGTCTCCACATAAGGCTCGCCTTTTTTCCCGTCGAACACATAATCGGTGCTGATGTGCATCAATATCGCATTCAGTTCGTTGGTCGCCGTCGCCAGATTCTTTGCCCCAATCGCGTTCACCGCATAGGCGCGCTCGGGCTGTCGCTCGCAATTCTCGACATGGTGCATCGCCGCGGTGTTCACGACGCATTCCGGACGTATCTTGCCAAGTTCCTCGCGTGTGTCTTCGAGCGAAGAGATCTCTATCTCGCCATGATCGAGCCGCACGATCTCCGCGCCAGCCCGGTCAAACTCTCCGGAAACATCCATTCCCAGCTGGCCCGATGCACCGATCACCGCCACTTTCATTTTCACGCTCCCACGAGTTTTGCCATCGCCGGCCTTTGAATTCCGTTCTCAATTTGGCGGAAGGTTTGGATGTTGTAGTAAGCGGGATTATCCCAATTGGAAATCCGGTCCCTGGACTTGATCAGCTGCTCCACGATGCTTCGCACGTCGTGCCGCGGATGAAAGCTCAATACATTCTTGGCTCTCTCGAAACTCACTTTATAGTTCCGCAAGTCCTGGATGTGTTTTATGGTCAATCCCACTTTGACTCTCAACTTCTCTTCGATCTCGTTTCTCACCAGGTCGCCGACTTCACCCACGGTGTAATTTCCGGAAGCGATGTTGAATATTCCCGAGATTTTCTCGTGCGCCTCCACGGACCGCACGTAGGCGCTGATGGCATCTTCGATCGCCAGGATCGGCCGCCAGATGGTCGGGTTGTTGATCGTGATCGCCCCGTCCTTCAGAGCCGACTTGAACATGGTGTTTACGATGAGATCGAACCTCATCCGCGGGCTGTACCCCGAAATCGTCCCCTTGCGCAAGGCGATCACGGAAAACTGATCGTCCATCAAATTCATGACTGCCTGTTCACCCTGCAGCTTCGAGATTCCGTAGGGATAGGAGGAGGAAACCGGCCTCGTCTCGTCATAGAGCTCATTGACGGTGTACCCATAGACGGAGCACGAACTCGCGTAGATGTACCGCCGCACTCCCGCTTTCTTTGCGATGTATGCCAGATAGGCGGGCGCGGCGGCGTTGTACACGAAATTCTTGTTCGGTGAATATTCCGCCATCGGATCGTTTGAAAGGCCCGCCAGAAAAATTACCTGGTCATACTCCTTCAAATCCTCGACGGTTACGTCGAACAAGTCCTTATTCAGCAGGCCCGTCTCCGCCGGCAAATAATTTCCAAACCAGAACAGATCCACCACGTCCACCAGGTATCCGCGCTCAAGTAGCCGCGGAATTAGCGCGGAGCCCACGTAGCCCGCTCCACCTGCAATCAAGAGTCGCATTCGCCGTCCTCCTTCGCCTGGATTGAATTCTTCATGCGCTCACAGCCTGCCGGCTGTACGCAAAGTGCTCCGCTTCCGGGGATCTCAGCCACTCTTCGAGCGTTTGTGCCTTGCGGTCTTTTTCGGAAATGATCGTCGGCGTAATCGGCCAATCAATCCCGACCCTCGAGTCGTCCCATCGAATCGCCGATTCCGCCCGCCCGTTGTACACGCCCGTGCACAAGTACTGCACTTCCACATCGTCGTTCAACGCGCAAAATCCCCTCGCAAAACTCGCCGGCGCCCACACCTGCCTGCGATTTTCTGCCGTCGCCTCGATCCCCACCCATTTCCCCACCGTCGGCGAACCCAGCCGCACATCGACAGCCACAAGAAACGCCGCTCCTCGTGTCACCCTCATCAATTTCCCCATCGGTGGCTCCCACTGGAAATGCAGCCCTCGCAGCACGCCCTGTTTCGAATACGAGTGGTTCTCCTGCACGAACGTCTGCGGCAATCCCAGCTCCCGGAATCCGTCCGCACGAAACGTCTCCATGAAATAGCCCCGCTCGTCCGTGAACACCTGAGGCACCAGCACCACAACTTCTCCAAGGTGGCGCGATTCAATCTTCAACGGCATGGTTCCTCCTGTTTTGCTGTGCAAATCCCGCACTTCTCCCCACAAGGCGCACTTTCGCCTCTCCGCCTGTCTCTCGTCCGCGGCTCTTGTCTTACGTTTTTTCTGGGGAGTGTCTAGAACTCTTCAGTCGTCCGCAGCCGCTCCTACTGCCGCAGCCGCATACTTTCTCTTCGTGCGCCCTTCTTCTCTCACGCTCGAGTGCACTTTTGTCGGATCCTCTCCCGCCGCCAGTTGCTGGAATAGCTCCTCATACTGTTCCGTGATCTTCTCCCACGTATACGCTTCCCGAATCCGTTCTGGCGCCTTTTGCCGGTATTCCTCCGCCATCCCCGGATGCTCTTCCAATTCCTGCAGCATCCGCGCCAGATCGTCCGCGTCGCGCTCGAAATATATCCCGAAATCCCTCACCACTTCTTCGTTGAACGGCGTCCGCAGCGCCACCACGCAATTGCCGTACCCCAGCGCCTTCAGCAGTGACGGATTCGTTCCTCCCATGCTGTGCCCGTGCAAATACGCGTACGCGTTGCAGTGCAGCTCTTTCACATGCTCGACATTGTCCACGTGCCCCAGAAACTTCACTCGCGGATCTTTCGTCTGCTTCAGCTTCTCCAGAAACGCGCTCTTGTAGTTCGTCCCCCCCGCAATCGCCAGCATCCGCGGACTTTTCACTTTCTCGAACGCTTCCACGATCACGTCCGCATTGTTTTCCGGCACCATCCGGCTCGCAATCAGGTAATACCCGAACGGCTCCAGCCCGTACTCCCGCACCACCTCCGGATTCTTCGACCTCTCGATGTTCGCTCCGTACGCGATGCACGCCGAAGGCGTCCCAAATTCCTCCAAATAAATCCTTCGCATCTCGTACGCGTCCGTCACCACGCCTTTCCCGCAAATCTTTCCCACCCACTGCGCGTTCCAGTAAAAATATTTCTTCGCCAGCGCTCCCCATTTGTCCCGCTTCCAGTCCATTCCATCTACGTTGATCGCGATCTTCTTTCCGAACAGCCGCGGAATCGCGCAGTGGAATCCGTTCACGATATTCACCACCAGCGCCACGTCCGCTCCCCGGAACATCATGTCCAGCACGCACATCATCGTATGCGTCGGCGTCCCCAGCACTTTCGTCTCGAGGTTCGGCAAATAGATCAGCCGCACTCCCCGGTATGTCTTCGGTCGCACCTTGAACATGCTTCTCCGGCAATACACCACCACCTCGTGCCCGCGCTCCGCCAGCCGCGGCGCCAGCTCCCCCAAAAACGCCTCTGCTCCCCCGTACGTGTGTGGGATCCCCCGCGACCCAAAAATCGCAATCTTCAGCTTTCTCATCTGCTTGTCCAGCGGCTCCTTCAATTGTCTTAGTTCTAATCTTGGCCCGGATCTAGCTCAAACCTGCGAGTTTCACTTCTTCAGGTAAATGATCACTTCACCGCAGTATTTCTGAACCGGTCGGAATTTCAGTAGAGCCTTGTCAGCTGATCTTACAAGCCTCCATACCGGCCGTCGCGACAATGGCGCCGAAAGATCCCTCTCCGGCAATTTCGCGAACCTCTTCAGCATGTAGATTAGATTGCGCTTTTCCAAACGAATCTCTCCGAAATGTTGGCAAAACTCGTAGATGCCCCGTTCTGTTAAATGAGCGTCTCCCGCTTCATCGTCTGCCGTTGTAAACCGCCGCGCTGCGTTTATCACTGGATTGTCCCAAAGTGTCTCCACGAAAACGGCATTTCCTCCAGGCTTCAGCACTCGATGTAGGTGCCGGGCTGCCGCGGGGTACTTGATCACGTGATGGATCACCCCGAAACCCACTACAAAATCAAAGAACCCGTCCTCATATCTAAGCTCCTCCGCGTCCATCTGCTCAAATTTGGCGTCCGTTCCGTACCTCCCAGCCGCCTCTCGCGCCACCTCAATGCCCTCCGAAGACAAGTCAAAACCCCAGACGCTCGCGCCTTGGAGAGCCAAATAGATTCCGAGTTTCCCAGACCCACACCCATAATCCAGGACGCGCATACCCCGCAGGACCCCAAGATTGGCCAGCGCTTCCACGCGCGGGTCCGCCCAGTACGACCATCCCCCGTCGCAGAATGGAGTGAGA
>DATIXL010000068.1:0-3279 GCA_035518615.1 Terriglobales bacterium
GGTGCTGTGGCAATACTGGTTCACCGACCTAGCCACGAAGCGCGCCACGGGAATGTGGTGGCGGCGCGAGGACAAGGGGCTTTACGCGCCAACTCTCGAACGTGAATCAGATGGGAAGATTGTGGTCACCGCCTGGCCGGAATCGCTTCCGTCCCCGCCATGAGGAAAAGACTGGAGTGAAGCGCTGGTGCAAATCCAGAAACATTTTCTCTTCCCGGGTTGCGGATTGAAGTAAGGTAACGGTTTGTCGCCCAGTTAGGGGCCTGAACTCTCGCTAATCACCATGTGGGAAGCGCTCTTGTTCGGCATAGTTTCCGTCGGGCTCATCCTGAGCATTTCTTGGTTCGCGCCAATTTTCAGTATTCGTTCGTTTCGTTCGAGCTTTTGGCAGCGTTTCCTTCTCATTCTGACTCCGATTATTTGCTTTGGATTTCTCTGGATCGCTCTGAGTTGTCGTGCTTCTCCTGATATTCGTGGAGATCCTGTGTATGTATACGTTTATTTTTCGGCGGGAGTATTGGCCTTTCTGGCCGCCATCTCCTGCGCCGGCTTCTTAGGGTTCAGCTTCATAGACGATGCCTTGCAAAAGGGGAATTGGGGTTCCGGATTCGCCCTTGCCGGGGCAACCCTGGGATTCATGCTTTGCTACGCCGGAAGCAACATTGGGCAAGGGCCGGGGCCGGCAGTGGTTTTATTCTGCTCGCTGCTCTCCGTAGGCGCGCTTGCCATTTTGTGGTTGCTGCTGGAACTTTTCAGCTCTCCGAGCGTCTCCGAGAACATCACCGTGGAGCGGGAATATTGGGCTGGTCTTCGGCTTTTTCTTTGGCTGCTTTCCCTGGGGATTGTTCTTGGCAGTTCAGTAGCCGGAAATTGGAATTCCGCCGCGGCGGCGCTAATGGACCTCGGTCGCTACGGCTGGCCCGCCATTGCGTTGTTTGTGTTCGCCTTGGTTTTCGAAAGGATCCTCGTCCGTAAGCGCGTTTCGGGAACGAAGGCGCTTCTTGTTTCCCTCGCCGTCGGAGTTTTCTACGTTGGCTCCGCGTTGGCTTGGGTGGTAGGGAATCGATGACATCCATGCTTCAAGCTGGACCTCAACTGTCTCTCTCCGAGCAGCGCACTCTCCGCGCAGAAGCGATGTTTGACGAATTCAAGTGGGATGTGCGTTGCGAGGATCATGAAGTTCTTGCCGATTTCCCACTGCTCCTCGAACACAGCACGTTTCGGCATCTCAGCGCAATTGCGGAGGGCCTGTCCGACGAACTCTTTGCCGCGGAACAGGAACTGTTGGTGCGACCCGAGCTGCATCGGAAACTGGGCCTTCCAAAATCATTATGCCGGTGCCTGCGGGAGATTTCCGTTGAGCCAAGCGCCGGCGCAGCGAGAGTCCTGCGCTTTGACTTTCATCCTACACGTGACGGCTGGCGAATCTCCGAAGTGAATTCCGATGTCCCCGGAGGGTTTATCGAAGCCGGAGCCCTTGCACGCCGCGTCGCCAGATTTTTTTCGGGAGTCGTGGTTTACGGTGATCCAGCGTGTGCCTACGCCTCGGCCATCATGAGGGTCGCAGAGCAAAATAACAGACAAGTGGCGCTGGTTCTCGCGACGCCTCACAGCGACGACCATCAAGTCATGTTCCATCTGGCCCGGGTACTTCAGCGCTTGGGACTGCAAACTTCGCTGGTCGGCCCGGGAGCCCTCCGCTGGAAGAATGGGCGCGCTGAGGTTTCCTGCCACTATGCCGAAGGCATGCCTTCGGTAATTGTACGCTTCGTTCCTGCGGACTGGCTCCGCGTTCTGGCTGGTAGAGAATCGTGGAAATCGTATTTCCGCGGATCCCGGACGCCCCTCAGCAATCCCGGCTACGCGCTTTTGACGCAATCGAAGAGGTTCCCCACAGTCTGGGACAAATTGAAAACACCGCTTCATCTTTGGCGTGACTTTTTGCCGAAGACGATTTGTCCATCGTCGGCCCCCGATTTTGACTCGCCCGAGTGGGTAATAAAGCCGGCTTTAGGCCGCGTCGGTGAAGACGTGGCAATAAGAGATTGCATCTCGCGCGACCTGTGGATAGATGTTTTGCGGCGCGCGCGGCGCCACCCACACGAGTGGGCCGTTCAGGAGCGCTTCGTTGCAATTCCCATCGAGACGCCGTTGGGCCCGATGTATCCGTGTCTCGGGTTTTACACCGTCAACGGGAAGACTGCGGGCGTTTATGGCCGCGTGGCGAGCAAACCGCTGGTCGATCAGGATGCACGGGACGTGGCGGTGCTTGGCCTTTCGGAGGCTGGCCGATGAAAACTGCGAAAGAGATTTATTCGATTTGGGCTCCGGAAACGTCCGTCTGGTCGCCTTGGGTTGCTCCGGTTATCTTCCACGCGCTCGAAGCGCTTTCCGACGCGAAAAGAGACATCACTCCCGAATTCGGTCATGCCCCCATCCCCGTTTCGCCGGGAGAAGCGACTGCTGTGATCTTGGATCTGCCAGGTGCAGAATCAGTGCGATATGCGATTACGCTTGCCGCAAAGGGCTTTTGCCTCGTTCCACTCTTCAATTCCTCACCTGCTCCGGAAAAGGATCTCGTGAGTTTAGCGCTCATTCCTTCCGCGCCGACAACCTTTCCGGCGCCGACAGAGCAAGCCACCGTGAGTATGCGGGAATTGCTGTTTGCCATGCTCGCGGCGACCGATGTTTTATCCGCGAAGCAAACCCCGGCTGCCGCACCCCCGGTATTCTTGCTGGACTCGCGCCGTTTGAAAGGCGACAAGCCCTTGCAGGCCGGGCTCTTTGATAACCGTTGGATGGTTTTTCCACAAGACTTCCCCTCCGCCCGATTTCTTCTGGAGCACGGCATCCGGAGGGTGCTCCTCGTGCAAGAAGCTGAGGCGTCGCCTCAGAAGGATCTGGCACATGTCCTCTTGCGTTGGCAGGAAGCCCGCCTGGAAATCAGTTCCTTCGCGACAGCACGCAGCGGGAATGTAGAAGCAATTATAGTTCCTCGTCCTTCCTGGTTTCGTGCTGTTTGGTATCGTGCGCTTGCTGCTCTCGGGCTTAAGAGAAACCCTGCCGGAGGGTATGGAGGTGTCTTTCCCGGATATTCCTCCGGCTAAGCTTGCTGAGGGAGTGATAGAATCGCCGCGTAAAAATGTCCCGCCTCTGCTCATCCCGTTTCGAGCGAGCGGCGCGGAAACTCGGCTGGACCCGCATCGCCGGGCTCGATGAAGCCGGTCGAGGCGCGCTTTTTGGTCCGGTCGTCGCCGCCGCTGTCATTCTTAATCCGAA
>DATIXL010000069.1:0-21118 GCA_035518615.1 Terriglobales bacterium
GCACGAGTGCGAGCGCACCAGATTCACTTGAAGCAACCGCACCTGCTCCGGCGAAATCCGCACGCTTGCCAATTTTCCGAATCCCGTGTTGATCCCGTAAGCCGTGGCACCGGAAGCCAAAAGGTTCTCGACCACCGCGCGAGAAGCATTCATCTTCTGCGCTGCCGCGGGAGACAATTCCACTTTCGCTCCGCGCAGCGCGACCTCCTCCAGCTGCGCGAAAGTGAGATCTTCCCCGGAAAGCACGACGCTCATTCCGCTTCGCCTCGCGCTGATTTCGTAACCGCCATTTCCTCGAAAACTTCACGGTACTTCCCGGGCAGGAGCTTTGGCTTGCCGTTGCGCCCGCAAATGACGTGCACCGTTTCTCCCGTCGCCAGCAGTTGCATATCCCCGTCTCGAAAAACCTCGTATGAAAATCGAATCACGCGATTTTTGCTCTCCGCGATGCGCGTCCGCACGCGCAGCACCTCGTCGTAGCGCGCGGGATGGTGATAGCGGCAATGAGCGTCCGCCACCACGATGTGGCAATCGTCCTCCGTTTCCATCCGCTTGTATTCCATCCCCAGCGCGCGGATCAGTTCCACCCGCCCCACCTCGAACCAGATGAAAAAATTCGAGTGGTACACCACGCCCATCTGGTCTGTTTCGGCGTAGCGCACTCGCAGCGTCACGTCGTGAAATTCGATCATGGGATTTTATTCGCCCTTCCACACCGGCTTGCGCTTTTCGAGGAACGACGCCAGCCCCTCTTTGAAATCCGGCGTGCACCGGATTCTCGCATTTTCCAGAACCGCGCGCTCGAGTTCCGCGTCAATTTCCGCGGCCTCCGCGGTGGTCAGTAGACGCTTCGCGCGCGTCAAGCTGCTCGGGCTCGCGGCGATCAGCATCTCGCTCAGTTCGTGTGCGCGCGCCATCAACGCTTCCGGCGCGACAATTTCGTTAATCAATCCCAGTTCCTTCGCTTCTTTCGCTTCCACCAATCTGCCCGTCAAGAGCAGATCCCGCGCGCGCTTATCGCCGATCTGCCGCGTCAGAAAAACGGACACAATCGCCGGCAAGAACCCGATTCTCACTTCCGTGTAGCCAAACTTCGCTTCCGGAACCGCGATCGTGAAGTCGCACAGCGTGGCAATTCCGCATCCTCCCGCCAGCGCGTAGCCGTTCACCGCCGCGATCATGGGCTTCGGAAAACTCCAGATGCGCCGGAACATTCTCGCCATGCGCCGGGAGTCTTCCTGATTTTCCTGCGGCGACTGGCAAGCGATGGCCGCAAGCATCTCCAAGTCCATGCCCGCGCAGAAAGCCGTGCCGGTTCCGGTGATGATCACCACGCGCATGTGATTGCGCTCGATTTCGTCCAGCGCCGTCTGAATCTCCGCGATCATTTGCGTGGAGACGGCATTGCGCTTTTCCGGGCGGTTGAGCGTGATCGTCGCGATCTTTTCGTCGTAGTCGAGCAGGAGCGTCGAATACATCGCCACTTCCTTCCTCGGTGCAAATCAGCTTGGGACTTCGGCGTGCGCGTACTTCGCGCGAATCTCGTTCGTCATCGCAATGACTTTAGTCAGCCGCGCGGCATCCATTCCGGGATCGGCGCCCGCCTTCCGCAGCGCGGCAAGCACATCCTCGGTCGCAATATTTCCCACCAGATGATCGCCGGCAAAAGGGCAGCCGCCAAGCCCCGTGAGCGCGCTGTCAAAACGCCGGCACCCCGCTTGATAGGCCGCCAGGATTTTCGGCTCCGCATTTTCCGCCCGCCCGTGCAAGTGTACGCCGATTTCCATTCCGGCGACGCAGGCACTCGCGCGGCGAAAAAGTTCGCCGACAAGTTCTGGCGAAGCCGTGCCGACGGTGTCGGCAAGCGAAACGGTCCGCACACGAATATCCTTCAGCCATTCCATCGTTTCTTCCACCAACTCCGGCCCCCACGGCTCGTCATAGGGATTTCCAAACGCCATTGAAATATAAATCACCAAACCTCGGCCCGCTTCTCTGGTTGCCTTGCTGAGTTTCTCCACAAGCGCCCGGGATTCTTCGCGAGACATATTTGCATTCGCGCGGCGAAAATACGCGGAAATCGAATACGGATAACCGATTGTCGTAACGCTTGGAGTCGCGAGCGCGCGCTCCAGCCCTTTTTCATTCACCACGATTCCGATAATTTCCGGCGCTACAACCCCGGCGGGAAGGGAAGCGAGCAATTTCGCCATCACCTCTTCGCTGTCCGCCATTTGTTTCACATGTTTGGGCGAAACAAAGCTCACCGCATCAATGTGCTTGAAACCTGCCAGCACAAGTTCCTTTAGGTACTCCGCCTTGTAATCGGTCGGGACAACTTCCGGCAACCCTTGCCAAGCGTCCCGCGGGCACTCGATGAGTTTTAAAGTGTCCATTGCTGTTGGTACAAACGCAAAGTCGACAGTTCACAGTTGAAAGTCAACAGCCCGACAATAAGACTTGTCATCGTGGTGCGACCTTCTTTCGCAGGCTGAACCACATCCTGGAAATTTCAGACGCTTCCTTGAAAGCGACTGTCAGTTCTGCAGGCGCAACGTATCCAAGGTCCCGGCTGACCATTAGCAGGTATTCAGTGTCCGAAAGGCTCGCCTCAGACATGTTGAGAAAACGGGCGTAGTCTTGGCCGCTGACGCGTTTCGATCCTTCTGCGATGTTTGTGGGTACGGAAAGTGCCGCCCGTCTGAGTTGGGAAGTAAGTCCGTACCGCTCGGACTGCGGAAATGCACTGCTAATACGATATACGGCCAGCACAAGCGCGTGACTACGCTGCCAAATCTTTAGCTCAGTAAATCGCTGCATAAATGTCCATGAAATCTGTCAGCTTTAAACTGTCGACTGTTGACTGCTTCACGTTTGGAGAACTCCCGTTTTGAATTCGGGGAGCTGAGAATTCAGCGAGGCGGCGTCGAGGGCGACGATGAGAGCGTCGCGAGTGTGGGCGGGATCAATGATGGCGTCCACCCAAAGGCGCGCGGCGGCGTAGCGTGGATCGGACTGATGCTCGTAGGTGGCGCGGACGGATTCGTACAATTCTTTCTTCTGTTTTTCATCCACTTTTTTGCCTTCGCGCTCCAGTTGCTTCAGCTTGATTTCGACAAGGGTTCCGGCAGCCGAATCGCCGCTCATCACCGCGTAGCGCGCCGTGGGCCATGCAAAAATGAAACGGGGATCGTAGGCTTTGCCGCACATGGCGTAGTTTCCAGCACCGAAACTTCCTCCGCAGACGACGGAGATTTTTGGCACGACACTGTTCGCGACAGCGTTCACCATTTTTGCGCCCGCGCGGATGATTCCGCTCCACTCCGCGTCTTTTCCGACCATGAAGCCGTTGACGTCGTGCAAAAAAATCAATGGAATGCGGTTCTGGTTGCAATCGAGAATGAATCGCGCGGCTTTCTCGGCAGCTTCCGTGTAAATCACGCCGCCAAATTCCAAGCGCTTCTCGTTCGAGCCGCGCGCGGTTGTCTGCACGTGTTTTTTCTGATTCGCGACGATACCCACAGCCCAACCGCCGATGCGAGCATAACCGCAAAGCACTGTTTCGCCATATTCGGCGCGGTATTCCTCGAATTCGCTGGCGTCCACGATGCGCGCGATGATTTCGCGCATGTCGTACTGCTTCGCGGGGTCGCTGGAAAAGATTCCGTAGATTTCTTCGCCCGGATAGAGCGGTTCTCGCGGAGCGACATGGCTGAATACCGGCGGATTCGGGGCGCCCATTTTGTCCACCAGAGTGCGAATTCTCTTCAGGCAGCCTTCGTCGTCCGGCTCGCGAAAATCCACGGTGCCGCTGATTTGCGAGTGCATTTTCGCGCCGCCCAAGTCTTCGGCGGAAGTTTTCTGGCCGATGGCGGCCTGCACCAGCGCGGGTCCGGCAAGGAATAGCCCCGATCCTTCGGTCATAAGAATGTGGTCGCACATGACGGGAAGATACGCGCCACCGGCAACGCACATGCCCATGATCGCGGTCATTTGCGGAATGCCCATCGCGCTCATGACCGCATTATTGCGAAAGACGCGCCCGAAATCGTCCGTGTCCGGAAAAACGTCTTCTTGCAACGGAAGAAAAATACCTGAGGAATCCACGAGATAAATCGTTGGAATGCGGCTTTCAATGGCGATGTTTTGCGCGCGAATGACTTTTTTCGCAGTCATCGGGAAAAACGCGCCCGCTTTGACGGTGGCGTCGTTGGCGATGATCATGAACTGTCGGCCGCAAACGCGCGCCAGTCCCGTGATCGTCCCCGCTGCCGGCGCTCCGCCCCACTCTTCGTACATTTCATAGGCTGCGTAGATTCCCAGCTCAAAAAATGACGAGCCCGGATCAATCAGCTTGGCGACGCGCTCGCGAGCGGTCAGGCGGCCCTTTTTATGCTGGGAATCAATGGCTTTTGTGCCCCCGCCCTGCGCAATTTCTTCTTCCTGATTCTTGATTTGCGTCAGGAGTTCGACAATGCGGCGGGCATTTCTCTCAAATTCAGTCGAATCGGTCTTGGCGGCACTTTTCAGGGCACTGGCGGACACGCAGGTTCCTCGGGGAACATCTGATCCTGGGGCACAGTATACGGGTTCGAAGGAAATAGTGCGAGGGCGCCCGGAATGTGAGGCGGTTGGGAAAACAACCAGAAAGCATGGGCAGGAAAATCCATCCAACATGAGTATGGAAACAACCCAAGTCTGCGGGTAAACTGCGCCAGCCATGGAACCATTCTTACTCAGCAGGGAACTTGCGCAACGTATCGAGCTTTCCGAGGCGAAAGCCGCTGCGAGCGCGGCAGGATCCATGGAAAAGCTGGAGCCGGGCAGGGCCGCGCTAGCAAGAATTGCAGGAGGGTATGCGGTGTACTGCGGGGCGCAGTCACCCGTTACGCAGGCGATCGGGCTGGGACTCGACGGTCCCATCAGCGAGATGGAGTTCAACCTTCTGGAGCATTTTTACCGCTCGCGAAACGAATCGGTGCGGATCGAGGCATGTCCGCTTGCGGACCCATCGCTTTTCGAGCATTTGGGAGAGCGCTGCTACCACGTAACGGAGTTTTCCAACGTAATGGCGCGGCGGTTGAACGGTTCGGAGAATTTCAGCTTTTTCGGGCAAGGGATAACGGTTGATCTTGTGCAGCCCTCGCAGATCGATCCGTGGTACCTGACTGTGGCGGAAGGATTTTCCGAGGGCGCCCCGGTTAGCCAGGAGATTTTGGACGTGATGAGAGTCTTCGCGATGGCGCCGGAGAATGAATGTTATCTAGCGCGCGTGGATGGACGGATCGCGGGAGGAGCGACTTTGTCGTTGCGGGATGGCGTGGCTGGACTTTTCGGAGCCAGCACACTTCTGCCATTTCGCAACCGTGGCGTGCAGACCGCTCTCCTGAATGCGAGGCTGGCGCGGGCGACGAGCGCCGGATGCGACATTGCCGCGTGCCTGGCCCAACCCGGCAGCAGCTCGCAACGGAATATCGTGCGGAAGGGATTCCAGGTGCTCTACACGCGCGTGAAATTTGAGAAAGAATGGGATTCGGAGTAAGTTGCATTGGGGCGTAGATCTCCGATGGAAAGGAAATATGGACTCATGAAACTCCTGAGGGCAATCCCATTTCTTGTGGCATTGAGTCTTGCGGCCGCTGCCGGCGCGCACGCACGTCGCAACGAAACGAAGAAGAATTCCCCGGCTGGATCCAAGTCGTCCGCGAATCCCTACCTCGGGCGGTGGGATTTGACGCTGAAAACGCCCGAGCATGAGGCGCCATCTTGGCTCGAGCTGTCGGAAGAGAACGGCCAACTGAACGCGCGTTTCGTGGGCCGGTGGGGAAATGCGCGGCCCCTGCCGAAAGCCGAATTCGCGAATGGAAAACTGACCTTTGTCTCGCCCAAGGAAGAAGAGAATACCCCGGCAGATATGGTGTTCACCGGAAAACTGGTTGGCGCGGTGTTGGAAGGGACGATCACCGGGCCGAAAGGGCCGGAGTGGAGCTGGAGAGGGGTGCGCGCGCCTTCGCTCAAGAGAATGGGCGAACCGAAGTGGGGGAAACCGATCAAGCTCTTCGATGGGAAGAGCCTGAGCGGCTGGAAAATGATGCCGCCGGGCGGAACACCGATCTGGACGGTGAAAGACGGTATTTTGATCAGCCCGGGAAAAGGACCCGAACTGGTCAACGAATCCAAGTTCGAAGACTTCAAGCTGCATGTGGAGTTCAATTGCGGACCGCAGGCAAACAGCGGGGTCTACCTGCGCGGAAGGTATGAAGTGCAAGTGGAGACGAATTCGATTCAAGAGCCGCCCAGCCATCACATGGGTTCCATCTACGGCTTCATTGCCCCGCAGCCGGAGCAGCCACGAGCCCCCGACACTTGGCAGACCTACGACATCACTCTTGTTGGAAGGACGGTGACAGTCGTGCAGAACGGCGTGACGATCATTGATCATCAGGAGATTCCCGGAATTACGGGAGGCGCGCTGGACAGCCATGAGGGTTTACCGGGGCCGATTTATCTGCAGGGCAGCGAAGAAGGAACGGTGCAGTTTCGGAGCATCGTGCTGACGCCGGCGGTGAAGTAGTAACTCAGTTTTTTGGGAAGCGGTTGTGGATAAAGTCCACGATGGCTTGCGTGGAGGTTCCGGGAAGAAAAATTTCCGCGATTCCTGCCTGCTTCAGCGCGGGAATGTCCGCCTCAGGGATAATGCCGCCGACCAGCACCGTCACGTCGCTCATGCCCTTGTCCTGGAGCAGCTTCATCAGCTGAGGGCAGAGCGTGTTGTGGGCGCCGGAGAGAATGGAAAGGCCGATGACATCCACGTCTTCCTGGGCGGCGGCGGAAGCGATCATCTCGGGAGTCTGGCGCAAGCCGGTATAGATCACTTCCATGCCGGCGTCGCGCAGCGCGCGGGCAATGACTTTGGCGCCGCGGTCGTGGCCATCGAGGCCGGGCTTGGCGATCAGCACTCGAATCTTTTTCTCAGGCATGATGGGTGTCCGGAGACTCTCCGTTTTCTCTGCTCACCTCTGCGGTCTCTGTGGTGAGTTCTTTTCTTTCTTTCCAAATATATCGCCGAACGCCTTCCTTTAACACGGGAACATGGAAGTTAATCAATAGGCCGACCCGATTTCTGGACAGTTTCAAGTAGGTGAGCACGACTGCCTCGTGAATCGGTGCAATCTGCTCGATGGCCTTCAATTCAACAACGATTCGACGCTCGACCAGAATGTCGATCCTGTAACCGCACTCCAGCTTCACGCCTTTGTAGACCACTGGAACTGGTTTCTGACGTTCATGTCCGATGCCTCGCAGTGTAAGCTCTTTGCATAAGCACTCTTCATATGCTGACTCAAGAAGACCAGGACCAAGGAGCCGGTGGACTTCTATAGCCGCGCCTATGATCTTGCGGGTCAGATCCGAGTCTAGATTTGCGATCACAACGAGGAAGATTACCACAGAGTTAGCAGAGGAGAGCAGAGAGAACGGAGACAGCAAGTCGAGAAACAGCGGCCGCAGCAATGTATAAAGATGGGCTCACAGACGACAGCGAAAAATCAGGCGGGACCAAGAGAGTTAGGTGATGGCGACTTCTTCGTAGGTGCCGAAGACGTCGCGGAGAGCGTCGCAGATTTCGCCGAGGGTGGCGTAGGCTTTCACGGCGTCGTAAATCGCGGGCATCAAATTATCTTTGCCTTTCGCGGCAGAGCGCAAGTCGTTCAAGCGGCGCGCGACTTCGTCCGTGGAACGATCGGCGCGGAGTTTGCGCAAGCGGCCCGCCTGGCGGTGGGCGACGGTCTCGTCAATTTGCAGGATTTCGAGCGGCTTTTCTTCGCTGACAAAATCATTCACGCCTACCATGATTTTTTGCTTTTTGTCGAGCTCACGCTGGTAGCGGTAGGACGCCTCAGCAATTTCTCGCTGGGGGAAACCGCGTTCGATGGCGGGAACCATGCCGCCGAGGGCGTCAATCTTGCGGATGTAATCCCAGGCGCCGCGCTCGACCTCGTTCGTGAGCGTTTCGACGAAATAGGAGCCGCCGAAGGGATCCACGGTGTTCGCGACGCCGGTCTCGTGAGCGATGATCTGCTGCGTGCGTAGTGCGATGGTGGCGGCGAACTCCGTGGGCAAAGCCCAGGCTTCATCGAGGGAATTGGTGTGCAGCGACTGCGTGCCGCCAAGGACCGCACTGAGCGCCTGCAGCGCCGTGCGCACAACGTTGTTGTAGGGCTGCTGCGCGGTGAGTGAGCACCCGGCGGTTTGCGAGTGAAAGCGCAGCGCCCAGGAGCGCGGATTCTTCGCGCCGTAGCGCTCGGTCATCGCCTTGTACCAGATGCGTCGAGCGGCGCGATACTTGGCAATTTCCTCGAAGAAGTCGCTGTGCGCGTTGAAGAAGAACGAAAGTTGGGGGCCGAAATCATCCACCTGCAGGCCGCGGCGGAGGGCCCATTCAACGTATTCCATGCCGTCGCGCAGCGTGAAGGCGAGCTCCTGAATGGCGGTCGAGCCGGCCTCGCGAATGTGGTAGCCGCTGATCGAAATAGTGTTGAACTTGGGAGTGTTCTTCACGCCGAATTCGAAGGTATCTATGACCAGCCGCATGGAAGGCTCTGGCGGATAGATGTATTCCTTCTGCGCGATGTATTCCTTCAAAATGTCGTTCTGAATGGTGCCGGAGATTTTTTTCCAGTCGGCGGACTGCTTTTCGGCGACCGCGAGGTACATCGCCCAGATCACGGCAGCGGGCGAATTGATGGTCATGGAAGTAGTGACATCAGAGAGAGGAATCTGGTCGAAGAGGACTTCCATGTCGGCGAGCGAGCTGATGGCCACTCCGCACTTGCCGACTTCCCCTTCGGAAAGCGGATGATCGGAGTCGTAGCCCATCAGCGTTGGAAGATCGAACGCGGTGGAAAGGCCGGTCTGCCCCTGCGAAAGGAGATAGCGAAAGCGCTGGTTGGTGTCCTCGGCAGCGCCAAAGCCAGCGAACTGGCGCATCGTCCAGAGGCGCCCGCGATGCATGGTGGCATGAATGCCGCGCGTGTATGGCGGTTCGCCGGGCAACCCGAGGTCGCGCTGCGGATTCCAGCCGGCAAGGTCCGCTTCCGTGTAAAGCCGACGAATGGGATGGCCGGAAATCGTGGTGAATTCCGCCTGGCGCTCGGGACTCTTATCCAGAGAGGGGCGAAGCGTGTTGGCTTCCCAGGATTGCTCGCGTTCGGAAGGCTTACGGCCCGCTGCCGCCGCTTCGGGGAGAGTTTCCGTTTTCGAATTGTGGCGAGGGGCCATAGTGATGCCTATGGAAGCGATCCAAATCTTCCACCCGAGGTATAACTGAATCTTATGCTAGTTGAAAGCCGGCGTGCGGGCAACCAAAGCAAAATTTCTGGAATGCAACAGGAGACCGGCGGGAAAATGCTCCGCCGGTCTGAAAATCTTCCTTTGTTGGCTACCTTTGATCGCCGTACGAAGGCAGGCTCTTGAGCAGCTCATCGGTGCCGATGACCTTGCCGTTCAAAGTCCCCGGAATCAGCGTATCAGGATCCTGGCCGCCGGATTTCGCGTCAGCGATGCTCACGTGATTCACATCGAGCGTGCGGCCAAGCGCGCGCTCGTAATTGGCTTTGGCCTCGACGAGATTGGCCAGTGCTCGAAGTTCGGTACCCTGCGCGGCAACGTAATCGCGTTGCGTCAGAATGACGTTATAAACCGTGGAAGCGCCAAGCTGGTATTTCTTCTGCTCGGCCTCGAAGGTCTCCTTCTGGAGCTGGCTCGCTTTAACAGCGGCGTCCACCTGCGCGCGATCTTGAACAAGCGCGACATAGGTATTGCGCACATCCAGCACGATGCTGTTCTTCAGCTGCTGCAATTGCGTCTGCATTTGGCGCTGCGTGAGGATAGCGTGCTGGTTGTCCGCCTGGGCGGAACGGTTGCGAATGGGAATCTGAATATTCAATGAAAGTTGATAGTCCGGAAAGTCATTGTGGAATGCCTGGCTCGTTGCGGTGCCAAGGCCTGCCTTGCTCAGGCCGACTACAGTTTGCGCAGTTGCCGGAACGTAGATCGGCACGGGATTTCCGTTGGCGTCAGTGACGATGATGGGCATCCCGGTCGCATCCACGACCGACTGTCCTGCCACGGTGACCGGCTGGCTCAGAATCGGGGTATTGCCGGCGAGGCCCACGGTGCTGTACTGGCCGGCAACGGTGGCGGTCGGGAGCAGAGCCCTGTGGGTGGCTTTGACGTCAAGATCGGCGTTCTGCAGATTCAAGTATTCCTCCTGCAGGTCCGGGCGCTTGGCGAAGGCTTCCTTTACGGACTCTTCAAAGCTGGGCGCTTCGATGGCAGCGGGAGGGGTGGGTTCGTCCGTCGGTATAACCTCGACATGGATCAGATTGGGTGCCATCGGATCCTTGGCGATCACGTTGATCAGCGCCTGCTGCTGCTGCAACTGAGCCGTCTGCGCGACGATCAAATTCTGTTGGTCGGTGGCCAGCTCGGATTCGGCGCGTGTCACGTCCAGCGGGGCCATCGTGCCGATTTGCAACTGCTTCTGGTTGTCGTTGTACAACTTCTTCGAGACCTCGACCGCCTGCTGTTCCACTTTCACATTTTCGCGCGCGTAAACCAGCTCCCAATACGCGGTGATCACGTTGGTGATGGAAGTAATGGCCTGCTGCGTGAAAGCCATGTCCGCGATTTTGCGGTTGGTCTTGGAGATGATGATGTTTCTCCGATTGATCCAGCTCCCGAATCCATTCAACAGTTGCTGCTGAAATCCAAAGTTGATGCTGGATTGTACGAACGGGTTAAACGTATCGAACGTCGAAGTGGAACTCCCTCGTGTATTGTCCCAACTGGAAAAGATCGACGTGCCGGTCGCAAAGGACTGGTTGTATTGCAGGTTGAACACTGAGGTGTGCGAATCAACGCTTGTCGTCGGTGTGGCGCCCGTGCCCGATAGAATGGGGTTATTGACCGGCGTGGTTCGGTCGTCGAAAGAAACGGTTCCCGTTAGTGTTGGATCAAAGTTGAGCACCGGGATACTCGCCGTAGAGCCGGCAAACAATGCCCCGTTGGTGCCGTAGCCAAAGCCGCCAGACTCGGTCTTGAGAATGGAAGTATCCGCCAGCCAGGGGTTGTAGCGGGCGACGGCAATGTCCACGTTATCGGCAAGCGCCAGTTCGATGGCATCCTGCAGACTCAGCTCGAGCTTTCCATCGTGAATCATCTGGTCAATGCGCGGCGCGTTGGAGAGCTGAGGCGCGGGCACGGAGATCGGGCGATACGGCGCCAGGATGTTTGGAAAAGGACTTGGGGCGCGCGTGAAGTGGTATTGTGCCGTGCCCAGCGAAACGGGAGGAATCGCCGTATCCGCGTGCGGAGTTGGGCCGCTCGGCGGCTGAGGAGCGTTTTGCGCGAAAGCAGGCGCAATCGGCCCGGCAGCCAGCGTACCGGCCAGCAGAACGGCAAAAATACGGCGCATCATCGGCATAGTCATCGTATTGTCATCCCCTCAAGAAGTGGTCCCTTCGGGACAAGTCTCCGTTGTACTCAAATCTGTAAAACGTTAGCGGACGGGGATTTGTTTCATCCACCCGGCCATGGGAGGGCGCTTTCCGGGAAAAATGCGAACCCGCCTGAACGCCAAGTCTAACAGGGCAGTCGCTTTCTTGACAACGCGGGGCGCCACAGCTAGTCTGCTGACATTTCGACGGTTAGGAGCAGCCGCGGTTAGCAGGGTGCCATGGATACGCGTGAAGAACTGCTGAAACTGTTCGAAGCGGCCGGAGCTATTCGGCACGGCCACTTTGAGCTTTCGAGCGGGCTGCACAGTGGCACTTATGTGCAGTGCGCTCTGGTCCTGCAGTATCCACGCTACGCCGAAAAGTTGGGCCACGCCCTCGCCGTCCTCTTCTCTGATGCGTACATCGAGGTTGTCGTTTCACCTGCATTGGGTGGCGTGATCATTGGCCAGGAAGTCGCCCGGGCGCTTCCCGAACCTAAAGGCGGCAAAGGCGGCGGCGTCCCGGCGATTTTTGTCGAGCGCGACGCCAGCGGCACGATGACCCTGCGGCGTGGTTTTCACTTGAAACCGGACCAGCATGTTCTGGTCATCGAAGACGTCTGGACCACGGGTGGTTCGACGCAGGAAGCCATTCAGGTCGTCGAGGAAGCTGGGGGACGCGTGATTGCTGCAGGTGCGCTGATTGACCGCTCGGGCGGCAAAATCGAGTTCCCAGTCGAGTCGCAGGCTCTGCTTGGACTGCCGATCGAGAGCTACGAACCGGAGGATTGTCCGCTTTGCCGGGACGGAAGCGTGGCCGTCAAACCCGGCAGCCGCTTCGCTCGCACCGCTCCTTGAATTCTTCTCCCTTGCCAAACGCTGCGTTTCTTCTGGAAACTGTTTGTTAGATCGCCCCAGGGACCGAACACACGGGGCTCTGCCCATCTTTTCAATGCGTCATTTCAAACTTACGATTGCCTACGACGGAACCGATTATCACGGCTGGCAGATCCAGACCGGGAAACCCACGATTCAGGGCGAAATTGTCCACGTTCTGCGGCGTCTCACTCAGGACGGGGCCGTGCTTCACGGGGCGGGACGCACCGACGCGGGAGTGCACGCGCTCGGACAGGTGGCGAGTTTTCATACCCAATCGGCGCTCTCCGCGGAAGAATTCCAGCGCGCATTGAACGCGCTCCTCCCGCCGGCGATTCGCATCGTTGGTTCCGAGGAAGTGGGCCCCGATTTTCACGCGCGCTGGTCCGCGCGGGCAAAGATCTACCGCTACCGTCTCTATCGGGGAAGAGTCGTGCCTCCCCAAATTTGGCGCTATGTGTTGCACTATCCGTTTCCGCTCGACGAGGAAAAGATGCGCGAAGCCGCAGCTCGGTTTGCGGGCACCCACGATTTTGCCGCATTCGCAGCGTCCACGGGATCGGAAGAAGACGACAAGGAGCGCTCTACGGTCCGCGAGATTTTTTCCACGGATTTGGCCCGTTCGGCGGACACCGAGGAACTCGTTTTCACCGTGCGAGGGCGCTCATTTCTGCGGTACATGGTGCGCAAAATGGTTGGAACTCTTCTCGACGTGGGTCGCGGCAGACTTGCTCCGGAAGACATTGACCAGCTCTACGAACTTCGCGACCGCTCGAAATCCGGCCCAACCGTTCCGCCCCAAGGTCTCTGCATGGTTTGCGTCGAGCATGAAGAAGCGTGGCGCGTGGGACGCCCTTAACGGCTGTGCGAGCGTTTCATTTGGGCTAGAATCCTCTCGGTATCTGTTCTGGCTTGGAGAGCGCGCCCGTCGCGGCTGCGGCGGCGGAGACAACAATGCAGCAGAATGAATGGATCTACGATTGGAACCAGGCGTCGCCGCCCCTGATTGCTCCGGGCACGCGTATCCTGCTGAATGACGAAACGCTTCGTGACGGCTTGCAAAATCCTTCCGTGCACGATCCCAGCATTGAGGAAAAAATCCGCATTCTCCATCTGATGGAATCGCTCGGCATTGATTCCGTGAATATCGGCTTGCCCGCCGCGGGGCAGCGCGCCTTTGCCCACACCGAAGCCCTGGCTTGCGAAATCGCCAAAAATCGCATGAAGATTCGCCCCAACTGCGCCGCACGTACCACGGAGAGCGACATCCGTCCCATCGCGGAGATTTCCCAACGCGCCGGGATCGCCATCGAAGCCGCTACCTTTCTCGGGTCGAGTCCCATTCGCAGGCTGGTTGAGGATTGGACCGTGGATCACCTCGTTCGGACCACGGAAAATGCGGTGAAACTCGCCGTGAGCCTCGGCTTGCCTTCGATGTACGTCACCGAAGACACCATTCGGACCGATCCGGAAACCGTGAAGCGCCTTTACACAACGGCCATCCGCAATGGTGCACGCGCCATCGTTCTCTGCGACACGGTAGGCCATGCCACCCCGCTGGGCGCTTACAATTTGATGAAGTTTGCCGTCGAGGAAATCGTCAAGCCTTCCGGAGAAACCATCCGCATAGATTGGCACGGGCACTGCGACCGCGGGCTGGCGATTGCCAACTCCCTTTGGGCTGTTGCTGGAGGCGCGCAGCAAGTGCACGCGGCGGCGAATTCTCTCGGCGAGCGCGTTGGCAATACTCCGATGGAATTGATGATCGTCAATCTTCGGCTGATGGGTTTGATTGAGCGCGATCTTTCCTGTTTGAAGGAATATTGCGATACCGTCGCCCGCGCAACGCACACCACGATTCCGCCGAACTATCCGGTAATCGGGAGAGATGCTTTTCGCACGGCCACCGGCGTTCACGCCGCGGCGATCATTAAGGCGTTCCACAAAGGCAATGCCGCGCTGGCCGATTCCGTTTATAGCGGCGTGCCTTCGCACCTCTTCGGGCTCGACCAGATGATCGAAATCGGACCCATGAGCGGGAAATCGAACGTGCTGTATTGGCTCGAGCGCCACAAGATTCCCGCCGAGGATGCGCTCGTCAATCGCATCTTCGACGCGGCCAAACAGTCCGCCCGGGTCCTGACGGATGAAGAAGTGCTGGCGCTGTGTTCGGAGGCGGCTCGCAATTGATTTTGGAAAAGGCCCGCGTCCTGTTCGTGAAATACGCCGCCGTTTCGGCTATTCTTCTTCTCATGCCGTCCCGTTCCCCCGTCCCCATCCACGCGTATCGCGGAGCGCATCGCCCGCAACTTGCGGAGAATCCCCAGGTCCGCTCGGCGATGGAATGGTTTTCAGCGCATCTAAATTGGATCAACGAGGAGCAGGCGCGCCTTACGGAAATTCCCGCACCGACCTTCGAGGAATCGCAACGCGCTGCTGCAGTGAAAGTGCTCCTCGCTGCCGTCGGCCTGAATGTGCACCTGGACAAAACAGGGAACGTCATCGGCGAACTCGAAGGCACGAACGATAAAGAAATCGTCATCCTTTCCGCACACCTGGACACCGTTTTCCCCGCAGGAACAGATGTCACCGTCAAGCGTGAAAGTGGGCGGATGATGGCGCCCGGCATTTCGGACAATGGCACGGGTCTCGTGGCGCTGGTGGCCATTGCCCGCGCCTTGCATGAAACTCGCATTCGACCGCAGCGCACCATTCTCTTCGTTGCCGACGTCGGCGAAGAAGGTGAAGGGAATTTGCGCGGCATGCATGCTGTGGTGGATGGATACGGCCGGAGCCTCAAGGCAATCGTCGTCATGGACGGTTCGGGGACGGACCATGTCACCACGAAAGCCCTGGCTTCTCGGCGCCTTGAGGCAATCATCACAGGTCCCGGAGGGCACAGCTGGTCGGATTTTGGAATACCGAATCCCATCAACGCACTCGTTCGCGCGTCTGTGCGCTTCATCAATACGCGTGTCCCCGTTTCCCCGAGGACCACGTTTAACATCGGCGAAGTGGAAGGCGGCACGTCGGTAAATTCGATTCCGCACGAAGCGCACCTGAAGGTGGATATCCGCTCGGAAAGCGAGGAAGAGCTGAGCCGCCTCGAGACAGTATTTCGCGAAGCGATTACGGCGGGCGTGCGCGACGAAATGGAAGCTTCGCGCGACCGTTCGCGCGGCGTTCTGGAATCCAAGATCACGCTTCTCGGTAATCGTCCAGGGGGCGAACTTCGCGCCGATTCGCCGCTCCTCACCGCACTGCGCGCGTCGGATGAGATCGTCGGGAACGTGTCCCGCCTCGAGCGTTCTTCGACGGATGCGAACGTACCCCTTTCAATGGGCATTGACGCGATTGCGATTGGGGCCGGCGGCATGGGCGGAGGAGCGCATTCCTTGCAGGAATGGTACGACCCCGCGGGGCGCGAACTCGGATTGCAGCGGGCGATGCTCACGCTCTTGGGCGTCGCGGGAGTCGTTCCGGAGAAAACGCGATGAAGCGAACGAGTTTCGCGGCCTTCAGTGCCGCGGCGGCGCTATTTTTGTGCGGATTCGGCAGTCATGCAGCCGCCCAGCAAAGTGAAGCCCCGAAGACCGAACAGGAAACCGAGCCGATTACGCTGTTTCGCAACGCGCACATTTATACCAACGATCCGCAGTCGCCATGGGCCCAATCCATGCTCGTGCGCGGCGGAGAAATTCTCGCAATTGGAGACGACGCGGAAGTTTCGGCCCTTGCAGACAGCAGCATGATAACGGTGGATCTGCAAGGCCGCTTTGTCATGCCGGGCTTTAACGACGCGCACGTCCATGTCGGAGGAGCCGGAGAAGACTTTCAAGCCGTGCGTTTGAACGGATGCGCCTCGGTGCAGGAATTGCAGAAACGGCTTGCGGAGGCCGTGGCGCAGCATAAAGAAGGCGAGTGGATCACCGGCAGCGGCTGGGACCACACCTTCTGGCCGGACAAGAAATTCCCCAATCGCCAGGAACTCGACGCGGTTGCGCCGAACAATCCCGTTCTCCTCACGCACATTTCCGGCCACGTCGCCGTCGTGAACTCGCTGGCATTGAAACTCGCAGGAATTACAAAAGCGACCCCGAATCCTCCCGGTGGTGAAATCGAACGCGACGCAAATGGCGAGCTGGACGGCATGTTGAAAGAAGGCGCGGCGATGCACCTGGTGGAAACGAAGATTCCACCGCTCACGATGGAGCAACACAAACGCGGGATAGAAATGGCGCTGGCCGACGTTGCCAAAAACGGCGTGACATCGATCCAGGATTTTTCTCCTGGCGATTCCTTCGAGATTTATCGCCAACTGAAAGATGCAGGGAAGCTGACCGTGCGCATCACGGAGTGGCTGCCGTTTGTTCTGCCTCTCGAAAAGCTGGAGGAAATGCGGAAGGACGGCGGCACGACCGATCCGTGGCTGAAAACAGGCTCGCTCAAGGGATTTCTGGATGGCGCACTCGGATCGCGCACGGCGGCTTTGCTCGCGCCGTATTCCGATGATCCCTCCACGAGCGGAATTTTGACGGCCGATCCTGCGAAATTTCAGGCCATGGCCATTGAGCGCGATAAGGCGGGATTTCAAATTAATTTTCACGCCATCGGCGACCGCGCAAATCATGTCGCGCTCGATATATTCGCTGCGGTGCTTCGCGCGAATGGACCGCGCGACCGCCGCGACAAAATTGAACATGCGCAAGTGGTTGCTCCGGGCGATTTCGAACGCTTCGCGCAATTGAACGTGATCGCTTCCATGCAGCCGTCGCACGAAACCACCGACATGCGCTGGGCGCCATTGCGGCTCGGCCCGGAGCGCTCGAAAGGCGCTTACGCCTGGGCCACCATGGAAAAATACGGAGTGCGGCTGGCGTTTGGAACCGACTACGACGTTGAACCCATCTCCCCCTTCCGCGGGCTGTATGCGTGCGTGACTCGGGAGCTTCCCGACGGCGGCCCTCCTGGCGGGTGGGAGCCGCAGGAGAAGATTTCCCTCGCGGATTGCATCCGCGCTTATACGAGCGGTTCGGCGTACGCGGAGTTCGAGGAAGGGAAGAAAGGCGAACTGAAGCCGGGCGAGTACGCGGATTTTATCGTGCTTTCAAACGACTTGACGAAAATGCCGCCCGCCGATTACCTTAAAACCGAAGTGCTGCAAACCGTGATAGGCGGCCGCACCGTTTATCAGAAAAAATAGATCCGCGTGATTTCGCCGGTGTACTCCTTGCCGGGCGTGAACTGAAACCACAGTTTGACCCGACGGCCCTTCCACGCTCCGCACCCGTGCTGGTCCGCGGGCGGCGAATTCGGCGCGGATGCAAAGGGCGCTTTCGTGATGTCCGCGGCGTGGAACGCCGCCGGGCCGTAGGGAAGCGTAATTTCCAGCTGGACTTCAGGGTATTTGGAACAGGTGACACTGCCGATTTCTCCTTCGACATCCAGAACGTGCCCTTCAAGCGACATGGGTCGGGCCGGCGCGGGCGCTGATGCAGTAGGCTGGTTCGGAGACACGGCGGGGGAAACCTGAATTGATCCGCTGCTCGTTGACAATCCTATAGCGGCTTGCTGGCTTTTCTCCCACTGCTGGCGTTCGTTCAATCGAAGCTGGAGACTTTCCGCCATTTCCTTGTCTTGCGGCGTACGGGCAGCCGCCGTAATCCGCGACGCCATGGTCCGGGCTTCCGGAACCCGATTGTTGTTCATCAATAAATAAGTCAGCTGCACTGCGTAGTAAAGCGTGGTGGGATCGAGTTTGACCGCCTGGACAGCGGCATTGATGGCCTGAGTCTGCTTGTCCGGCGAAAATTGGTCGGCGGCAGCGAGGGCACTGTAGGCGGGAGCAAATTCCGGATTGAGCTGGATGGATTTATTCAGGGCGTCAGCGGCCTCTTGCTTGTCGGCGTCAGTTGTGATTCCCTGGCGCGCGATCAGCATTCCTTCATAGTAAAACGCGGAAAAATCGTCTGCTCCCAAGCGGATCGCCTCGCGCATTTCCTTCTCGGCGGCCGCAAGATCGCCATGGCGGTATTCGTAAATTCCCTGGCATTCGTGGATGAACGGGGAATTGGGTTCCATTTGCAGCGCTTGCGCCAGAAGCGGGGCGGCGGCTTCGGTGCGGTTGTGATGAACGTAAAAATCCGCCCGGTACGCAAGGACTTCAGCTTCGGAAACGGGCTTCACTTCGTCCATTTTATCGGCGCTGTCCAGCGGAGGTTTAAGCACACCTACATAAAAAGACTGCTGCCGGGCGTAGCGCTCGATCACTTGCTCGAAACGCTTGAGATCTCCAAACGTTTGGTGAGCCGCAGTTAATGCATCGCCCGAATTCGTCCACGCCTGGAGAAAATGCGGAAGCAGCTGCTGCTTGCGGGCATCAGGGTCCATCATCATGTAGTGCACGAGCGCCCAGGACTCCGCGTAAAAGACCGAGGCCTGATTGTTCTCGTTGTAATAGGGCGAGTCTTGGCCGACGGTGAGCAGCGTGTCCAGAGGAATCAGCCTGTTCGATTGCAGAACCTGAAGATGGTACTCAGGGATTTTGCCGATACGGACATCTTTGTCGCCAATTGTGGCGTTGCCAAGGTATTCCGCCATGCCCTCGTCGAACCAGAGGGGCAAGTTCGTGAAATTCAGATGGAGGAGGGCGTGGGTATATTCGTGATACAGGGTGTGGTATGGGTTATCGCCCTCGGCGTCGAGAGAGAGGATCACGTAATGACGGTCAACGCCGCCCTGGTACATGCCGGCATGATGAATATGACCCCTGGTCTGATACTCCTCGGGAAGAAACTCCTTCATGGTGTTCTGGTTCTTGGCGGCGAGGATGATGATCGGCGGGCCCTGGTCCACGCGGAGAGTGGGAAAGGCGCTGTGGAAGGTGGCGCGGAAGAGCTCGAACTGGGAGGCGATCTTGCGGCCTTCCTTCTCGTTGGCGTTGGTGACCACGGTGAAATGGGCGCTGCGAACTTTGATCCAATTATCGGCGGCGCGGGAAGCGCGACAAAGTAATGCGGATGAAAGGATAAGAGAGAGCGAAAAAATCGCGCGGAACGCCTTTGTAGAGGGAGTCATAAGAACAGCATGTTAACGATGTTAGACGGAGAGTCAAGCAATGGCGAAGGCAATGCCGCCATGCTAGTTATAGTTCTTGACGTCAACGGGCGCGTACATGGTGGCGGTGGCGCGATGAGATTTTTCGTACTGGTCAATTTCAGCGACGTGCTGGAGCGAAGTGCCAATGTCGTCGAGGCCCTGGAGCAGAACTTCTTTGCGTGACGGTACAATCTCAAATTTATAGACGAGACCTTTGGCGTCGCTGATCGTTTGATTCGGCAAATCGGCGGTGAGCTTGTAAGTGCGGTCGGCTTCGGCGCGCTTGAAAAGTTCGTCCACTTCAGATTCTTTCAGGATTGCGGGAAGAATGCCATTCTTGAAGCAGTTGTTGTAAAAGATGTCCGCGAAGCTGGGACCGACAAGAACGCGGAAACCATAATCGCCGATGGCCCAGGGAGCGTGTTCGCGGCTCGAACCACAACCGAAATTGGCGCGCGTCAAGAGAATCGAAGCGCCTTTGTACTCCGGCCAGTTCAGAATGAATTCAGGATTCGGCTTTTCCTCCGGTAGGAGATACCGCCAGTCATAGAAGAGCGTGCGGCCAAAGCCTTCGCGCGTGAGGGCTTTCAGGAATTGCTTGGGCACCATCTGGTCGGTGTCCACATTGACGCGATCGAAGGGAAGAACAAGTCCGGTGTGCGTTGCGAATGGTTTCATGACCCTCTGACCCCTTTACTCGATCGAGCCCACGCCGTCGAAGGAGCGGACGTCAACGAAATGACCGGCGATGGCGGCGGCAGCGGCCATGACCGGGCTGACGAGGTGCGTGCGCGAGTCGCGGCCCTGGCGGCCTTCGAAATTGCGATTTGAGGTTGAAGCGCTGCGTTCGTGCGGCGGGAGAACGTCCGCATTCATGCCGATGCACATGCTGCAACCCGCGTCGCGCCACTCGAAACCTGCTTCGGTGAAAATTTTGTCCAGACCTTCTTTTTCGGCGGCGGATTTGATGCCGCGCGAACCCGGAACGATGAGCGCCTGCTTGATGTTGCGCGCGACGTGCTTTCCAGCGACGAGATGCGCGGCGGCGCGGAGATCATCGAGGCGCGAATTGGTGCAGGAGCCGATGAAGACGCGGTCCACGGGAATGTCCACGATGGGGGTGCCGGCTTTGAGGCCCATGTAATGAAGGGCGCGCTCGGTGGCTTTCTGGTCGTTGGGATCGGAGAAATCGCCGGGACTTGGGACGCGGCTGGTGACGGAGGTAACCATGCCGGGATTGGTGCCCCAGGTGACTTGCGGAGCGATTTTTTCGGCCTGGAGTTCGACGGTCATATCGAATTTGGCGCCCTCGTCCGTTTTCAATTTTTTCCATTGCTCGACAGCAGCCTGGAATTCCTTGCCCTTGGGGACGAAAGGACGGCCTTCGAGATAGGCGAAGGTGGTTTCATCGGGCGCGACCATTCCGGCGCGAGCACCGCCTTCGATGGTCATGTTGCAGACGGTCATGCGGCCGTCCATGGAGAGTTCGCGGATGGCCTGGCCGCCATACTCGGCGACGTGACCGGTGCCGCCGCCAATGCCGATTTTGCCGATGATGGCGAGAATCAGATCCTTTGCGGTGACGCCCTTGGGACGCTTGCCATTGACGAGGAGGTGCAGCGTTTTGGATTTGGACTGCACAAGACA
>DATIXL010000070.1:0-9021 GCA_035518615.1 Terriglobales bacterium
ATCCTTGGCGGTGATGGACATGTCGTAGTGCTGCGTGCCGTATCGTTCCGCCGCCAATTTTGCGTAGGGTCTTTCGTCCGCCACCTGGCCGCCGGAAAAGCCGACGGTGAAGGTGCTCATCTTTTTGTCGGTGCCGTTCACGGCAAGGCTGAGGACCGCAGTCGAATCAACCCCGCCGCTCAAGAGAACTCCCACCGGCACGTCGGCGATCATGTGGAGCTCGACGGTCTTGGCCAGCAGGCGTTGCAATTCGGCCTCGGCGTCCTTTAGACTGATGTTTCGCGGAGGCTTTGCGAGATCAAGATCCCAATACTGCTGGACGGTTGGCTTTCCGTCCTTGATCAGCAGGAAATGGCCCGGCGCAAGTTTTTGAATGCCGGACAAAAGCGTCTCTTCGCCAGGCATGTACAGGAAAGTCAGGAACCTGTCGATGAGCTCGGGAGCGATCTCCCGCTTTACCGTTGGATCCGCAAGGATCGCTTTAATTTCCGAGCCAAACACCAGCGATTCTTCGGCCAGACAGTAATAAAGCGGCTTGATGCCGACCCGATCTCTCGCCAGGAACAGGGCCTTGTTGTTGCTGTCCCAGATGGCGAACGCGAACATCCCTCGCATCTTTTCCAGGCATTTCGGGCCAAACTCCTCGTAAAGGTGGACAATCACTTCCGTGTCCGTGCGCGTCTTGAAGACGTGTCCCTTGCTTAGCAGGAGTTCGCGCAATTCCTGGTAGTTGTAGATCTCGCCGTTGAAAACGATCCAGATGGTATCGTCTTCGTTCGAAAGTGGCTGATGGCCGCTTTTTAAGTCGATGATCGAAAGCCGGCGGAATCCCAGACCAACAGGTCCCGCCACATAGTAGCCTTCATCGTCCGGGCCGCGGTGCACGATAGTGTCCGCCATGCGCTTCACGAGCTCGGGCGACACCCGCGCTTCACCATCCAGCATCAGTTTTCCGCAAATTCCACACATGGTTTTGTGCTTTTGCCCTGGACCCGGATACCTATTTCCAGATTGTCTGCATGCCGAAAAGGCGCCTCAATTGCTGGGCGCGGATGTATGCGAGGTATGGGGGATCTTCGACGCGGGACTGCCGCGTGAGGCAGGCTTTCAGATATCCGTAAAGAATTGCTGCAGAGCCGATCAAATATGGCTTCTGGCTGAGTCGACGCAGGCAGCTGGCCAGAAGGAAAAGAGGATGGTATCCCGACACATAGCACACTTTGCCGTGTTTAATGCGGTCCTGCACAAGACCGTCCGCGGTCCCCGTAAAGCGGTGGTGATGAAGGCGCAAGTCCTGAAAGCTATAAGTCTTCCAGCCAAGCATGTTGGCTTTAACTTCGTCGATGGTGTCCCAACCAGCGGACATCCAGAGCCCGCCGATGGCCTCCCAACAGGCCTTCCGGTAGATTTTGGTCGCACCGCGCACATGAAAGATAGGGTTTGACTCGAGTTTCATGTGCCCGTCGATGTCGTGATAAATATCGCCGCCGCCGATGCCAAGCGCGGGCTCCTGGCGGAAATACTCAAAGCATTTTTGGAAGTAGTCCGGGGCAAAACTCAAGTCTCCATCAAGCTTCACGACGAATTCCCAATCGGTGCAGCGGATGGCCTTGTAGCCGTCATAGAACGCTTCCATCACTCCACCGCCGGATTTACGAAAACCCCGGTTCAGCCTGTGGATGACGTGGATCCAAGGATACTGCGAGGCGTAGCGATCCAAGATGGCCGGAGTTCCGTCGGAAGATCCGTCATCGACGATGACCCATTCGGCAGGAGCCATGGTCTGCCGGATGACACACTCCAGCGTATCTGCGATGAATTCTTCCTCGTCCCGAACTGGGGTTATGACCACATATTGCGCCATGGTGGATGACCGTTGCCTATGAAACGTGGCGCTGGGGCGGTCGGTTACAGTTTCGCGGCTAGGACCAATCATCACAGGCCTGGAACCTCAAAGTAAGGACTTCTTCTCCAGTGCTTCGCAAATCGCAGTAACAATTCGTTGAGCGCTCTTGCCGTCCCACTTCTCCGGCACAGCGCCCTTGCCTCTCGACTCCAGTTGGCGACGCGTTGCTTGACGGATGCCTTCCTTGCGGGTGCCCGCAAGGACATTCGTTCCGACTTTCACCGTAATGGGGCGTTCCGTATTTTCACGGACGGTAACGCAGGGCACTCCGAGGCACGTGGTCTCTTCCTGAATGCCTCCGGAGTCGGTTACCACGACGGCGGCATTCGCCATAAGGCACATGAAATCCAGATAGCCGAGCGGTTCGATCATCCGGATGCGGCCATTGGCCTGAGCAGACGGGAGGGAGTCGCGGCCATTGCCGTTCTTGGTCTCGAAGAAACGTTCCAATCCGAATTCTGCAATTCTTTTCTGCGTTCTCGGATGCGCCGGGAAAACCACGGGACACGCGTGGGACAATTCCTCCAGCCCTTCGAGCACATTCGCAAGAGTGCCCGGCTGGTCAACGTTTGAAGGCCGGTGAAGCGTAAGCAACGCATAACGCATCGGGGTAATCGTTGAGCCGTGATTCGACGCTCCATTCCGGAGCCCCAATTTGTCCAGGATGGGGGATGCGTCCGCTTTGCCCCGGAAGGCAAGCAAGGAATCGATCATGGTGTTTCCGACAAAGTGCATCTTTTCGGCCGCAATGCCTTCTTCACGGAGATTTTGCAGCCCGCTCTCTTCGGTGACAAACAACATGTCTGCGACATGGTCCGTCAGGATGCGATTGATCTCCTCGGGCATGCCGCGATCAAAGGAGCGAAGGCCCGCCTCGACATGAACGATCAGCGGCCGAGCGCCCTTCGCATCGTAGGAGATTTTTGCGGCAACAAGCGCGCAACCGAGGGTGGAATTCACGTCACCCACGACAACCAGTGCATCGGGCTTTTCGCGAAGGAGCACCTCTTCAAACTTTTTCATGATGTCGGCAGTTTGTGCCGCATGGGAGCCCGAACCGACGCCGAGATGCACATCCGGCTTCGAGATGTTCAAATCGGAGAAAAACCGGTCGGACATGGCTTCGTCGTAGTGTTGTCCGGTATGGATCAGAACGGATTCCAATTGAATCGGCTTACTCGCATCGCCGGCCGAGGCGGCTGATTTCGCAATATGCTCGTTGTGTTCGCGAATCGCCGCCAGGATGGGCGCCGCCTTCATGAAGTTCGGACGCGCGCCAACGACGGTAAAGACCTTCGCGGTTTTTTTCGTATTCATGGTCTATCTAGCTCGCTTTGCAACCGCCAGCTGGAGCGGACTACGAGTTCGAAGGAAATTCATCGGACGGGGAGTGCTTCGCAAACGCATACAGCAACCAGCCATACTCGTACGGCCTCTGTTCGTGAAGCACTTCCAGCGGACGCCGCTGGTCCTCGGAATTGCTCGGCTTGATGGCGTTAACGGTGATGTCCCAGAATTTGCTTCTACGGTTCTTGGGAAGAATGCACCGCCAAATCAAGGTCTGGTTCGCGTCCCTGATATCGACACCCAGTTCATTGGAGCCGTATATCCAGGCGAGACCCTTATAAAGGGGCTCTTCGAATGATTTTCCCGTTGCATCTTGAACGGCGAATAAACACATGGGCGCCATGCCATGCTGGTGGACGGAATACACCGGATACCGGCTGGAGACTCGGCCGCTCCGGGCGTCGTAGAGCCACCACCACTGACCTAATTTGCCCTGGGCGCGGCAGATCGACGTTGCACAGGCCACGGCCGGATTCAGTGCATCCTCTACATGGAATGCCTTCGCAAACTTTGAAAGCGCGTAGGTGGGATAGACCTGATCCGCAAAGCTCCCGATGGCACCACGTAAAAATCCAGAAAGCGAGCTCTTCGTGCCTTTGTGGCCGAAGAATCCATGCTGGCCCTGATTCTCCATGATCACGCGGTACGTCTTCATCGCCAGGTCCATTAGCGAGCCGGTGAGCTTAGGATTGGTTTCCGCCGCGTGGGCCAGTCCCGACAAAAACCACGACAACTCCATCGTGTGGCGTTCGCGCGCGTCCACGAAGCGGTCCAGGGCGGTTTTGCAATCAAGCGAATGGAATATCTTTTCAACATCATTTGGCTCAAAAGCGGCGATCAGCCACAGCAGCAGACCGGTATCACCGGCCCCGTCAATCCACTTTGCGTCGCGAACAAAGGAGCTGTAAATCGCGCGAAGGTCAAAGGACGACTTGCCGCCGGCAGATTCCCACTCCTTCAGCCCGAGCAGGGTCATGATCGTGTAGCGGGGCGAGATTCCTTCGCTCACCAGGCCTTGGTTGGTGGAGAGCAGGCGATGACAAAACGCCTGCTTCTCTTTATCGAACATGGCCCCCAGCCCCCGGGCCGAAAACTGCAGCAAGCTCTGCACGTCACTCCTGCCCGGTCCGTGTTGCTGGGCCACGTCGTGCTTCGAGGTGGCGCGTGAATTTAGCTGGCTTGGGGCAGGCATTCGTGCTCCGCAATCGAGATAATGGCTTGAACGATGGAATTCAGGGCGGGACTCTGATCTTGTGAATCTTGCCGCTGCGGCGATCTTTTCTGAAGAACGATTTTGTTGCGGATATCTTCGATTGTTTCAATCAGGATCAGCCGGCCGGATTTGGCTAACCCCTGATCGACGGCGCCGATGCGTCCGCGAAAAATGCTGTAAACGGGGACGCCCAGCGCTGCCGCTTCGCGATTCATCGTCCCGCCGCCGCTGATGACGAAGTCGGAACTCCAAATCAGATTGAGGCCATCAATGGCTTGCTGAGGAATGATGATGCGTCCGTTTTTAATTGCCTCGCTCCAATGGGAGTTAAGAAAATCGGCCTGAGCGTGATTTCGCGGAAGAAGGACGACGCGGATTTCAGGATGCTCCAGAAGAAACCGGAGGCTCTCCTCGAAAAATGTCTCGCTTTCCGGATTGTGATAGTGGGCTTCCGTAGCGGGCGGCCTCACCGTCGTCATGATCTCGCCTTCACCCACTCCCAGCTGTTTTCTGAAATTAGGATCGGGTTTGAATCGTGGCACGTATACGTCTTCCTTCAAGCCGGGATAGCGGTGCAAATGCCCTGGCTGCTGAGACACGCGATCCTCCGGGATCACGTCAGGCACAAAGATCCAATTGGGCTGCAAAAATCCGGTGGCGGTAACGAATTCGTAGTCAAACATGACCACGGTCGGGATGCGGAGCAGCGAGGCGACCAGGAATTGTGCCCGGGAAGTGTGCGAAACCGCCAGATCCGGCCACTCTTTCATCGCGAGCGGCAACAGTTGAATCGCTCGCAACGCAGTCCCCAACAGTTTCAGAATCCACTTTTTCCCGTAATGTTTTCCCACCACCTGGCAATCGAGATGATGAAGCCGCAACAGCTCGCAAACCTGGTAGGAATCCCGGGCTGTGAGAAAGACCTCGTAACCAGCCTTTTCGAGACCTTCGATAATCGGCAGGAAGAACGGAACGTGAGGAGAATTGTCGAGATCGATCCAAATCTTTTTTCTGCCCGATTTCAGGGCCACCTTGCTCCCATTGGCACGATTCTTGGGAACAGTTTGCTCTTGTATGGAGTTTGGATTCATTTCGATGAGTTGTGCTGTGGCAGCGAAATTAACGTTTCGGGAGGATCTCTTGCAGGCTTCAGGAGAAGTTGTCATTTCCCCATCGGGAGAGAATAGCGGCTAATCTGGTGCGAAATGGATTCCCCGGCAGGACTCCTCGGTCAGACCCCAGCAGTCTGAGAGGAGGCCGCGGCACGCTGCTTCAGGTACGCTTGCAAACCTTCCTGCCAGGGTTTGAAGATGTTCAAACCGCGCGCTTTCAGAGCCTGATTTTCCAGAACCGAATATTTTGGCCTGGGCACCTTAGCGGGAAATTCGTTTGGACTTGCGACATGTAAGCGAACAGGCGTGTCCGTCATCGCAAAGATCTCCCGGGCAAATTCATACCACGAACAGCTGCCTTCCGCGGTCGCGTGATAAAGCCCGTAGTGACTGGAGCGGCTGAGCCGCACGATTTGTTGGGCGAGTTCGGCAGTAGAAGTCGGCGTAACAAACTCGGTATCGACCACCTTCACTTCGCCGCGCTCCCGGGCAAGCTTCAACATCAGTTCAATGAAGTTAAGCCCGCCCTTGGCGCGGCAGGGGCTCTTTCCATAAATGCCGGAAGTGCGCACGATGAAGTGTTTTTCGGTGGTCGCGCGGACAAAGTGCTCTCCCGCCAGCTTGGCGATGCCGTAAACGTTCAACGGCAGCGGATTGTCCCCCTCAACGTACGGGGCCATCTTGGAACCGTCAAAAACGTAGTCGGTGCTCACGTGCATCAGAACTGCGCCCAACTCGCGAGTGGCGCTGGCGAGGTTTCGGGCGCCAATGGCGTTCACGGCAAACGCTTTCTCCGGCTCGCGTTCGCAATTTTCCACGTGGTGCATCGCCGCCGTGTTGACCACAATCTCTGGCCGCGATTCCTGCAGCACGCGAGAAGTTGCATGAACGTCCGAGATTTCAATGTCCGCGTGGGTGAGGCCCTGAACGGAATCACCGTTCTGCGAAAAAGCGGCGACCAGGTCTGCGCCAAGCTGGCCGTTCGCGCCGATAACCGCAACTTTCATAGTTAGTGCGCCTTCACCATCGAATGAATTTCCACGTCCGTATCGATGGATTTGAATATCGCGATATTCGAATACATGGGGTTGTCCCAGTCTTTGAATTTTTCCATGTTGTCGATCAGGTTCGTAACGATGGACTTCAGGTCGTCGGTGGGATGGAAGCTCAGCACGTTCTTGGCTTTCTCGATGCTCACCTTGTAATTGCGAAAATCCTGAATGTGCTTGATGTTGAGGCGAATCGGAATCCCCATCCGCTCTTCAATGGCGGCCTTCACCAGATCGCCGACCTCGCCCACGGTGTAGTTCCCGGACGCGACGTTGAAGACGCCCGAAATCTTGCTGTTTGCTTCGATGGCCCGGATGTAGGCCGTGGCTGCATCCTGAATGCTGAGGATCGGCCGCCAGATGGAAGGGTTGTTGATGGTGATCACATGTTCTTTCATCGCGTTCTTGAACATGGTGTTGATGATCAGATCGAAACGCATGCGCGGGCTGTAGCCGGAGATGGTTCCCTTGCGCAAGGAGATGACGGAAAAATCGTTGTCGATCAGCTGCAGAGCGGCTTGTTCTCCCTGAAGTTTTGAGATGCCGTAGGGATAGCTGGAGCTGACCGGGCGTGTTTCATCGTACAGCTCATTTTCCGTATAGCCGTAAACGGAGCACGAACTGGCGTAGATGTACCGCTTCACCTTGGCCTTTTTGGCGGTGTATGCGAGGTACGACGGGGCCGCCGCATTAAACACGAAATTCTTACTCGGTGAATACTCCGCCATGGGATCGTTCGACAACCCCGCCAGAAAGAGAACCTGGTCGTAAGGCTCCAAGTCTTCCTGGGTCAGCTGGAAAATATCTTTGTTCAACACGCCGACTTGGCGGGGCAAGTTATTTCCAAACCAAAACAAGTCGACGACGTCCACCTTGTAACCCCGGTCCAGCAACTTCGGGATCAATGTGCAACCTACGTACCCTGCACCACCTGCAATGAGGAGTTTCACGCTGCCTCCTAAGAACTCGAGAGCGAGTAATCAGTATTTGAAATTCGCGGATTCCGGACGGGCCAGCCACTGGGACAAGGTTTGCGCGTTGCGATCCTTGTCGGAAAGAGTTACATCCTTCAGGGGCCATTGGATTCCGATTTCCGGATCATTCCAGAGAATTCCGGATTCCGCTTTATTGCTGTAAATTCCGGTGCATTTGTATTGAATCTCTGCGAAATCGGAAAGCACACAGAAGCCCCGCGCAAAGCCGGCCGGAGCCCAAACCTGGCGGTGGTTTTCTGCCGACACTTCGATGCCGGCCCACTTTCCTAGAGTCGGTGATCCTTTGCGAATGTCCACTGCAACCAAAAACGCGCTCCCCAGGGAAACACGCATCAGCTTGCCCATCGGCGGTTCCCACTGAAAGTGCAAACCGCGCACGACTCCTTTCGCCGAACGGGAGTGATTGTCCTGGACGAAATTCGTGGGCAAACCGTTGGCCTTGAACTCATCCTCCCGGTAAGTCTCGGTGAAGAAACCCCGGCTGTCCTGGAAAATTTCCGGAACAATGACCGCTACATCGGGCAGCGGCTTGGATTCAACGTTGATTTTCATAAGGTGTCCGAACAGGTGCAGTGGATAACTGCTGCGTTCATCGCCCTGATTTAGCGCACTGCCAAATGGGCTCTGGTCCTCCGCACTCAAGTTTTTGAGGAGCCCAGACTGGATTGTCTGCAGCTAGGCTACCGCCATCAAGCCCCCGGAAATCTGTGGCTAGCAAGGTTGGACGGATCGGGCGGAACTAACTCAACAGCAATACTTTACCAAAAAACCGGGCTTTCGCCGCAGGCTTCAAACGGCAATCTACCTGCCAAACCAAAATCGGCGAGACCTCGTCTCGTGGGAGCAGGCCTCCACCTAACTCATTGTAAAGAAAACTGTTAATCGCGCACTGGGCCGATGGTGAACGTGGAGCCCCGCAGTTTTTCATTTTCAGCCGGGCAATGGGGAAAACTCTTGCCACAATGGGACAAGAACCTTCTCCAGACCGAGATTGTCACAACTAACGCTTTTATTTTGTATCAGTTATGAGATTTTTTGACTCAACCCGTTCAATCTCAACTTGATCGACGGGATTTTATCCAATTTTCGCTGTGTCCAACCGTGTAACCCGGTTTGCTGGTGTCATTCGCCTGGACCCAGGAATGAAGGGTCGCTTGCACGCTGCATCACCGTCGCGTGGTGATGGACGCGTTTCAACAGCCATTGCGGCAAATGCATCCAGTCGTAACCGCCGTTCAATTTCGACGCCAGCAATTCCGAATCATCACCGGAATTGATCGGCAGGCGCGGGAGAAACAGGCAATGGTTCTTTGCCGACGCTCTGCCAATGACGCTGGAAACACCAAGTTCGAAGCCGTGATTTTCCAGCGCATCGGAAAGGTAACGCGTAAAGTCGCGG
>DATIXL010000071.1:0-10408 GCA_035518615.1 Terriglobales bacterium
ATTCGAGCGCGTTTATGCCCCCATGGGACTCGAGATCGGCGCGCTCTCCCCGGAAGAGATCGCCATCAGCATTACCGCGGAACTCATCGCCGTGCGCAGAAGCGCACCGTCTTCCGCGCACAAGAAGGCAAAGATCGAGCGACACGAAGCCGTCGGCACGGGTTGACAGCCTCTCGCTGTTTTTTGGAAGAAGGATAAATGCTCGCCGCCGTCATCCTCTCGGGCGGTGCCTCACGCCGGATGGGCTCTCCAAAAGCCCTGCTCCCCTATCAGGGTCGCCCCTTCCTTGATCACTTGCTGGACATCACAAAACCTCCTCGGATTCAACTGCGCCGCGTCGTTCTTGGCGCTGATTCGGAGTCCATTCGTAAGGAGATCCTACTCTCGGCCGAAGAAATCATCGTGAATCTCGACTGGGAGAAAGGGCAGCTGAGCTCGCTGCAAGCGGCGCTTCGCAGCCTGCCTCCCGAAGCGGAAGCTGCGCTCGTTTGCCCCGTAGATCATCCACTCATCAGCGCCGCGCTCGTAGACGAGCTGATTGTTGCATTCCAAGGAACCCGCGCCCCTGTTGTCGTTCCAGTTTTCGAGGGTCGCCGCGGACACCCTGTGATCTTTTCCTCCGCGGTCTTTGCAGAACTGCTTGCAGCGCCGCTCGATGTCGGTGCGCGTGCCGTCGTCTGGGCCCATAAGGGCGAAATCGTTGAAGTTTCCACAAACGAGGAGGGCTGCGTCCTGAATCTCAACGATCCCGACGCATTCCTGAAGATCTCCGGTGCGCCGCTCTAAACACTTCCCAGCTTGTCCAGCAGCGCCTTCAGTGCATCCGCCGCGAGCTGCGCACCATGGTAGGTCGCCTGCGGCAATCCGCCGAGTCCTTCGCTAACGGCGAGAGCGGTTACGTTCCGCATCTCAGCGAGGGTTCGTCCCTCGATGAGTTCGGTCAAAAACGATGCGCAGGCAATCGCAGTGGTGCACCCTCGGCACAAAAACTTTGCCTCGGCAATGCGCCCGTGTTCCATGCGGGCCGCAAGTTGCAGCACATCTGCGCAAACGGGATTGCTCACCTCGACCTGGGCGGTCGCGCCAGGGAGATCTCCCGCATTGCGCGGATTCCGAAAATGCTGCAATACCTCTTCACTGAACACGGAAATGCGCCCCTCCAGGATTCTACCCCCGCGCCCCGCACCGAATGACCGGCTTCTCGCGCGGGACCAGAGCGTCCTTCTCTCAACGGCGCTTACAGGTCCAGATGCAAGCGCACGGCGGGCACCAACACCGGGCCGCGATCGCGGTTGTATCCTGGATTGTTGATGTGCTGCAAATCGAACGAGCCAAAAACGCCGCGCCATAAATGTACGGTATAAAACGCTTCGAAGATTTTTTCCCGGCCATAATTCAGCCGTCCATCCCCAAGCAAGAATCCCTCTCCGCCAAGCTCAAGATACAACCGGTGGTCGCCGGAGAGCGCGTTCCAGACGACCGCAGCTCCCGTACGATCCAAACTCCTCCGCCACGATTTCCCCTGAGCCACAGCCCCAAGGCTAATCGTCTGGTTGTCTTCCGTATATGCAAATGACTCATGCCGCCCTTCGTTCCATCCGAACCGGCCAAACGCCGTCAACCACGAATTGAGCCCCTGCTCCAGATTCGCGCCGAACCCGTATTTGATCTTCGTCTGCAGCGGGTGGTTCGTAATCTCGGGTACCGGGGTTTGCCCTGCCTCGAATTGCTGAATCGCCATCCGGTAGTCCCCCATGTTCGCGTGATTCACATAGCTGAGCAGCCGCACGACGCCATCGCGGTGCGGCAGAAAACTTCGGCGCAATTCGAATTCCGCGTTCTCCGCGCGGGCTCTTTCGAGATTCCACTCGAGATCAATGCCGTTCGCCACACGCGGCATCAAAACCTCCGCGAAGCGCACCCCCCAAGAATGCTCCTCATACTCGACGATGACCCCGACCGTGTATCCTCTCGTATCCGCCGCATAGTCATATCCGCCGTTGTTGTCCACCGTCCAGTTGAGAAACTGCAGGTGGCTGTCGCTTCCCGCCGAATTGAGATCAAAGAAATCCGCCATGCCGAATTTTCCGGCGCGGATTTCCAATCGCCTCGCGGGAAGAGTAGTGGAAAGGGAGAACGGCCCTCGCTCATTGGGCACGTGATCGTGCGAGAGCGGGATAATCTGATGGATCATCGCGCGAGCAAGGTACGGCGTTGACCCAAGTGTCGGGTTCCGCACGACATCGAGATTGGTGAATCCGGCCAGCCCAAATGCGTTGCTGATGCCGCGCCCGCCCGCGCTTTCCGCATCAACTAAAATCTCGGTGTCGCGGGTGAATTGCCATCCGAGGAACAGAGTGAGCACTCGAGAGCCCGCGTGCTCCGCCTCGGGCAAAAGGCTTTGCGGCCCCTGATATGGTGAATGGAACTCCGGATGCCACTGCTCGATGAAATTCATTTGCCCGGAAATCCAGAAGCGGCTCGATTCGGAATGCGGAAAAATCGTGGTGGGAGGTTCCGCGGAGTCGTCCGTCGAAGGCTCCTGTTGCGCGGCTTGCTGCGAAACTTCCCCGGAAACCGTTTGTCCCGGCAAGACGTCCGGCGCCAGGAGAGCCATCAGAACAAGCGCTGCGCCCGCAGTCGATCTCTTCAAAGTCGTCATGTTTCTCCAACGTCTGGGTTTACCGCAAGCGAGCGAGTCTACCTGTCGCGCATTAATGTTTCATAAATATAGGTCGGGAGATCGGCCATCCCGATTGCGAGCTCTTGGTTCTCAAATTACACTGTTTTGGTGAAGTCGAACTCCGTGGAAGGACCTGCCGCGCGAATCGTTTCGCTCGCTCCGAGCGCCACGTCAATTCTCTGCGAGATTGGCGCACAGTCTTCTCTTGTGGGCGTTACAAAATGGTGCGCCGACGTTGCTCCCGTCAAGCATCTGCTTCGCTTCGGCGATTGCTGGCGCCTCGATTCCGTGGACAAGATTCTGCGCCTACGGCCAACCCTTATCATCGGCTCGGTTCCTTTCCGTGCGGAAACCGTCGCCAAGCTACTCGAACGTCCCCTCCGCTTCCTGGCCATCAATCCGCGCCGTATTTCAGACATCTATGACGATATTCGTCTTCTCGCACGCATCACGCGGCGCGAGCGCGACGGCGAACGCCTTATTCTCCGCATGGAGAAGGAATTTCAACTCTTGCGCGCGCGAAGCACCCCGAGCTGCTCATCCTTCCCCCCTCGGGTTTACTCCGAGGCCTGGCCCAACCCGCGAATCAGTTCTCCGCCCTGGGTCGCGGAACTCATCGAAATCTGTGGCGGCCGAATGACGGTTCCCGCTGGCACGCGAGTCAGTGACCCTGATGTCGCCTCCGCGCGGCCGGAGATCATCGTTCTCGCCTGGACCGCCACGGGCTCCAAAGCCGATCCACGCAAAGCATACAGCGTGGCCGCCTGGAAGGAAGTCCCCGCAATCCAAACTCGCCGTGTGCGCGTCATTCGCGACGAACTGCTCAACACGCCTGGCCCACCGCTCCTTGAAGGTGCGCGCCAACTCTACCGGATCATTCATTCCAGCGCCGGGGCGAAAGTCTGATGCGCACCGTCGTCGCAGCTGTCATCGAACGCGGCGACCGCCGCATGCTCATCGGCCAGCGTCGGAAAGACGATTCCTCGCCGCTGAAGTGGGAATTCCCCGGCGGTAAAGTCGAACCCGGCGAAACGCCGGAAGATGCGCTCCGCCGGGAGCTCCGCGAGGAACTTGGGGCCAGCCTAACGCGCGCCGTCGAAATCGCTCGCGTCCAACACCGTTATGCGGCGGCCAATGAAGTCCTGGAAATTATTTTTTTCGGTGCTTCGATTGCGGGCGAACCGATCCAACCGAGTGTGTTTGAGAAAACCGCCTGGGTTTTGCCTCGTGAGCTCGGCAACTTCGACTTTTTGGCCGCGAACTCGCAACTCATCGCGCTTCTCGCCTCCGGCAAGATCAAACCGGCTGAGTTATTGGACAAATCCGCATAGAGAATTGCCTTTTGCCGGAACGCGGCACCCATGTTGAATGCAGATTCTGCGGTAACCGATTCTCATGGAACCTCATCCTAGAATTTGGAGCACAAACAAAAAGGAGGAGATCGAATGGAACCTCGCATGCAATACCACAAATATTCTCTCGATGCCCTGAAGCCGATGCTGGCCCTCGAAAGACATTTGGCCGCATCCAGCTTAGGCGAAAAACTGCTCAATCTCATCAAGCTCCGCGCTTCGCAGATCAACGGCTGCGCGTACTGCATTGACATGCACTGGAAAGACGCGCGTGTGCTCGGCGAGACCGAACAGCGCCTCTATGGTCTGGATGCCTGGCGCGAATCGCCCTACTACACTTCGCGTGAACGCGCTGCTCTTGAATGGACCGAAGCTGTAACGCTCGTCGCGCAGACGCACGTTCCTGACGAAGTGTTTGAGGCCTCAAAAAAGGAATTCAGCGAGCAGGAGCTTGTGGATCTCACCTACGCCGTTGCGGCCATCAATTCTTGGAATCGCCTGGCCATATCCATGCGCGCCGTCCCCGGCCTCTATCAGCCGCAGCAGAAGAAGGCGACTGTCGCATAACGGCGGGCACTACTTATAGGGGCGCAGCGCTGCTGCGCCCTTCTTTACATCATAAAAGGATTGGGTTCCCCTTGTCGGAACTGATTCCCAATTCTTTCATGGCCCTCTGCACCACGGACGCTTCAATCTTTCCATCAAGAAAGAGTTCGTGCAGCGCGGCCAGGGCAATGAACCGCGAATCCACTTCGAAGAAATCGCGTAGCGAAGCGCGCCCCTCGCTACGCCCGAATCCGTCGGTCCCGAGCGTCGCCATTCTCCGCGGCACCCATTTGCTGATCGTGTTTGGCAGTGTCTTCAGATAATCCGTCGCCGCCACAATCACGCCAGGCGAGTCCGCCAGGCACTGCGTTACGTAAGGCACACGCGGCTTCCCTCCCGGATGCAGCCGGTTCAGCCGCTCGCACTCGTTGCCGTCGTTGTAAAGCTCCTTGTAGCTCGTCACGCTCCACACATCCGCGGCCACGCCGAATTTCTGGTCCAGAATCTCCTGCGCGCGTAACGCCTCGTTCAGAATCGCGCCGCTGCCGAAGAGTTGCGCACGTAGCTTGGCCTTTTTGTTGGACGTCGCGCGGAAGCGATACATTCCCTTTAGAATTCCTTCGCTCACTCCGCTTGGCATCGGCGGCATCGCGTACGGTTCGTTCATGACGGTGATGTAGTAGAAGCAGCTTTCGCCATCCTTGTACATCCGTCGGATACCGTCCTGAATGATCACCGAAATCTCGTATGCATATGCCGGATCATAGGCCCGCAAATTCGGCACCGGCAGCGCCAGAATGTGGCTGTTCCCGTCCTGGTGCTGCAATCCTTCTCCCGAAAGCGTCGTCCGGCCAGACGTACCGCCCAACAGGAAACCCCGCGCGCGCATGTCCGCCGCTGCCCAGATAAAATCTCCAATGCGCTGGAATCCGAACATCGAGTAGTAAATAAAAAAGGGAATCATATTGATTCCGTGCGTGGCGTACGCGGTTCCTGCAGCGATGAACGAAGCCATCGAGCCCGCTTCCGTAATTCCTTCTTCCAGGATTTGCCCGTCCTTTGCTTCCTTGTAATAAAGCAGCGTGTTTACGTCCACCGGCTCGTATTTCTGCCCCACGCTCGAATAAATTCCCACCGTCCGAAACAGCGATTCCATGCCGAACGTCCGGGCCTCGTCCGGCACAATAGGCACAATCAGTTTCCCGATTTCCGGATCGCGCAGCATTTTCCGCAGCATCGCCACGAAGGCCATCGTCGTCGAAACTTCTCGGTCCTCGCTTCCTTCGTGAAACTCCTTGAATAATTCGTCGTGTTCCGCGGCGATTGGGACTGCGCGGACGTTCCGTTCCGGCAAGTATCCGCCTAACGCCTCCCGCCGTGCCTTCAAATATTGAAGTTCCGTGCTGTCTTCCGCCGGCCGGTAGAACGGCACTTTGGCCACGTCCTCATCGTTCAGCGGAATCCCGAATCTCGAGCGAAACTCCTTCAGTTCATCTTCGTTGAGCTTCTTCTGCTGATGCGTGACGTTTTTCCCTTCTCCCGCCTCCCCAAGCCCGTAACCTTTGATCGTCCGCGCCAGGATTACCGTCGGCGATCCTCTGTGCTCCACCGCTGCCTTATACGCGGCATAGACTTTGCGCGGATCGTGCCCGCCCAGCCGCAGTCTTCTCAGCGCCTCATCCGGCAGAGGCTCAACAAGTTTCAGTAACCTCTCGTCGTTTCCAAAAAAATGCTCCCGCACATATGCACCTGACGAAACCACCAGCTTTTGGTATTCCCCGTCCACCATCTCGCCCATGCGCTTAACGAGCAGTCCTTCCGTGTCGCGCTCCAAAATGGGATCCCACTCGCTGCCCCACAGCACCTTGATGACGTTCCAGCGCGCGCCGCGAAACGCCGATTCCAGCTCCTGAATGATCTGCCCGTTTCCGCGCACCGGTCCGTCCAGCCGCTGCAGATTGCAGTTCACCACGAAAATCAAGTTGTCCAGCTTTTCGCGCGAGGCGAGGGTGATCGCGCCCAGCGATTCCGGTTCGTCCGTTTCCCCGTCGCCCAGGAACGCCCAAACTTTCGCGTCCGTCCGCGGCTTCAACCCGCGGTCTTCCAAATAGCGGCTGAACCGCGCCTGATAAATCGCCATCAGTGGGCTCAATCCCATAGACACCGTCGGAAATTCCCAGAAATCCGGCATCAGCCACGGGTGCGGATACGAAGAAAGGCCTCCGCCCGGCTTCAGCTCGCGCCGGAAGTTTTCCAGCTTTTCGATGCTCAGCCGCCCTTCCATAAAGGCCCGCGCGTAGAAACCGGGAGCCGCATGCCCCTGAAAGTAGACAATGTCTCCCTCAAATTCCCCCGTTCTTCCCCGGAAGAAATGGTTGAAGCCCACCTCATAAAGCGTTGCTGCGGAGGCGTACGTCGAAATGTGCCCGCCGATGTTGTGCTCTTCCTTGTTCGCGCGCACCACCATCGCCAGGGCATTCCAGCGGATCAGCGATTTGATCCGCCGCTCAAGTTCCTGATCTCCCGGAAACAAAGCCTGCAGCCGCAGCGGGATCGTGTTCGCGTAAGGCGTGTTCGCCGTGAACGGCAGGTCAATCCCGCTCACCGTCGCGTGCGCCCGTAGGCGCTCCAAAATCTCCCTCGCCACTTCCGGTCCGCTCGATTCCAGAACCGAATCCAGGGACTCGAGCCATTCCTGGATCTCCACGTCGTCAATGGTATGTTGGGGCCTGACGGCTGTTTCGTTTTCCATGTTCTCTGCGTTCCTTGCTTGGTTGTCGTACGTAGCAGGTCGAGCGCTCGTCCCGCCTGCGCTTATCGCATCCATAAGTCAAATAGAATACACCCGCACGCGGCTCCTTGCACGGCCGCCTGCTCCCTATGTTTTCTCGGTTCTTACGCGCCGTCTGCGCGGCCCAGTGTCCGGCCGCCATCGAGTACCAAAATATGGCCGGTCATGAACTCCGCTGTCACCAAATACATCACTGCATCCGCAATTTCGTCCGGCCTTCCCGTGCGTCCCAGCGGCGCCAGCTTGCTGAACTCTTCTTCCCACTCGGGCGGATCCCCAGGCATTGTGATCGTCCCCGGAGCGATGGCATTCACGCGCACGTCTGGCGCGAGCGCTTTCGCCAGCACCCGCGTCAGCATCACCATCCCCGCCTTGGAAATAGAATGAGAAACAAGTCCAGGCCATCCCATCAATCCGCCTGTGTCTGCGAAATTCACAATCACGCCTTTGCTTCTCCGCAACAGCGGTGCCGCGGCCTGCGCGCAGAAAAACGGTGCCTTCGTGTTGGTATCCAGCGAAGCGTCCCAAATCTCTTCTGTCGTCGAAATAATGCTGCCCGGCAAAAAATTCGCCGCGCTGTTCACCAGAATATCCAGCCTCCCCAATTCGCTTCCTGCCACCGCCATCAATCGCTTGATCTCTTCGACATTCCCCAAATTCGCCTGGATCGCCGTTGCGCGCCGCCCCATCGCCTCGATCGTTGTCACCACCTCGGCCGCTTCGGCAGCCGACGCATGGTAATGCACCGCCACGTCCGCGCCTTCTTCCGCCAAGCGCAGCGCCACCGCGCGCCCCAGCCGCTTCCCTGCGCCCGTCACCAGCGCGACCCGTCCCCCCAGCCGTTTTTTCCTCTCGTCCGCCATTTTCCCGCCACGAAACGATTATGAACTGCGCCAAACACGAGCCTTTCGCCTGCTACAATTCTCCCCGTCCCCGCTTCAAGGAGCCCTCATGAAACTCGATCTTCTCGCCATTGCCGCCCATCCCGATGACGTCGAGCTCACTTGCGGTGGCACGCTCCTCAAAATGGCACAGCTCGGCTACAAAACTGGCATCCTGGACCTGACCGCTGGCGAAATGGGCACCCGCGGCACTCCTGAAACTCGAGCCGAGGAAGCCACTGCCGCTGCCAAAATCCTTAAAGTTCGTTGGCGCGGCAATCTTGGTGTCCCCGATTCAGATGTTCAGCCTCTCCGCGTTCACAAGCTCGCCCTCGCCAAAATTATCCGCGAACTGCGGCCCCACACCGTTATCCTTCCCTACTGGCAAGCCCGCCATCCCGATCATTATCATGCCTCAATCCTCGGATACGAGGGCTGTTTCCTTGCCGGCCTCAAGCAGCTCCCCATCGATGGCGATCCCTTCCGTCCCTTCAAAATCCTCTATTCCACGGTCTATGCGCCCGTCACTCCCACCTTCGTCGTAGACATTACCGGCCAATACGACCAGCGACGTCGCGCCATTCTCGCCTACAGTTCTCAATTCCGTCCAAAAGCCGCCTCACGCAAGAGTAAGGTCTTCCTTCCTCTCGACACCCTGGAGGAAGAGATGAATCGTCTCGCCCGACACTATGGTCAGTTGGTTGGCGTCCGATACGGCGAGCCCTTCCTGCAGAAGGAACTCATGAAGATTGATGATGTTATGGAGATTCCTGTCAGGTCCGTCTAAGCAGCCAGCCGAACCGTCGCGCAAATTGCTCAGCGCCTCTCGTCTGCCTGAGCGGGAGAAAACCCCGGCAGCGTCTGCCCATTCCCGGTTCTCTCGATCTTCACCTTGAGCATCTCTTCATGCTCGGCTCCCGATTTCCGCAACACTGCCACGGTGCTCAGCGCCTCGGAATATACGCGGCTCACCAAGTACACATCTCCCGTTCCGTTCTTCTTCCAAAGCTGCCCGATTTGTATCTTGGAAGGTGCCATTTCGTCAGACCCTGACTTTAGAAGGGCTTGCGGGGGGTGTCAACTCGAACCCTCATCCAATCGCGCCGAACGCCAACACCGGGGGCCCGGCTGTTCATCTCTTCAACCCCAAAAGAAACCTTCTTCCCCCTCCCATCATCTTAAGACACGGAGAACATCTCTTACCCCGCCTCCACGACGGGTGTATAATCACAGCCAGTTGGAGGTGACGCGCATGAGGAACATTTCGCGGCCCGCTTTCAAGATTCTCCTAACTGCCGCCCTTTTCGCCGCTCCCGGTCTGCTTATCGCTCAGACTGCCCCTCCCACTCAGGATCCTGCGCAGGCGCCTTCCTCCACTCCCTCCACCACCGGCCAGGACACCCCGGTCCAGCAGCAGGACACCGTCCACCCAAAGAATTCCAAGGACGATGTGGAGGCCATTGGCAACCGCAATGTCGGCAAGGGGCTCGACTTCTATTCCCTCGAAAAAGAGATCGCCCTCGGCAAATCCCTTGCCCAGGAAGTAGAGCGTTCCTCCAAGCTGATTGATGATCCCGTCGTCACAGAATACGTCAATCGCGTCGGCCAGAACCTGGTCCGCAACTCCGATGCCCGCGTACCCTTCACCATCAAGGTCATTGATTCCGACGAGGTCAACGCCTTCGCTCTCCCCGGTGGCTTTTTCTATGTCAATAGCGGTCTGATCCTTCGGGCCGATTCCGAAGCCGAGCTCGCCGGCGTCATGGGCCACGAAATCGCCCACGTCTGCGCTCGCCATGCCACCAAGAACGCCACCAAGGGCGACATTATTCAGATGGCTTCCATTCCGGCCATGATCTTCCTTCCTTACGGCTGGGCCGGGTACGGCATCTACGAAGGCATGAATCTCGCGATTCCTCTGACGTTCCTCAAGTTCTCCCGCAACAACGAGCGCGAAGCCGATTTCCTCGGCCTGGAGTACATGTATAAGGCCGGCTACGATCCGAACGCTTTTATCACCTTCTTCGAGCGCATCGAAGCCGACGAAAAGCGCCGTCCCGGCACCATCTCCAAGCTTTTCGCCACCCATCCCCCGACGCCTGACCGCATCGAAGCCAGCCAGAAGGAAATCGCGGAAATCCTTCCCGCCAAGGAC
>DATIXL010000072.1:0-53910 GCA_035518615.1 Terriglobales bacterium
ACAGCTTCCCGACCCTTGGCTGGATCCCAAAGACAAAGATTCCAGCTGTATGCCGGAGACTGCAGCGACCATGCCTGGCCCGCCGGAGAAAGTCAGGACGGTCGAACCAAGAGCACCCTGTGATACTCCACATTCCGCAAAAGGATCGCTCTCCTCCGAGGCTCCGCAGCTGAAGCTAAGATTGTCCCCCGTGAGTATGTTCGTTCCAAACAGGGTTAGGGTCACGCTGGTAATTGTTTGTCCTGTCTGGTTTTGAATCGGGACGTCGGCCATATTGCTGGCATTTCCAAATGCCAAAAAGGGGAAAATCTGGCCTGGCTGCGTAATGGCGATGGGATTCGCAGGATCTAAATTACGAATCACAACGTCAGGATCAATTCCATCCGCCATTGCGGCAGTGGCAATTAGCCCGCTAAACAAAATGGCCGGTACTAGAACTCGAAGAATTCTCACAGGCACACCCTCCGCACACGATTGGGACCTGCTTACTAGTGCAATTTAGATACCAACAAATTGAATTTCTCGCTAGAACAAGTCCAGCACTTTCAATACGTTGATCAAACCATTTATTGTGGATACCAACGTGATGTGCAACAATTTGCCCAAACAGACCGTAGACCCTTGAATTTCCTGCGCTTCTCCCTTCTTCTGGCCCACCCAAGTCATAGAGTTGTTCGCGTATGCTCTCCGCTCAGCCAAGCCTGGGGAAATGATACACTCCAGCTGTCAAGATCTGCCTTCCGCCGACAAAAATTTAGCCCGAAACACTGCCAATCACCCCGCTAGATGGGCTCTCGGTACGGGCGAGGGCTTAAAGCGGCTTCGGGTGCGCGGCGAGCGCGTCACGGAACGCTTTCAGGTTGGTCTTGTCCACAATGGACGTTCCCGTATCCACCCATGTTGGCAAGGGCGATTCCGGTGCCGTCCGCCAGTCTTTGAATTCATGCACGGCGTTGTGGTGCAGATCATCGAGGAATTTCAGACCGTAATAGCTCATCACGTAGGGTTTTTGCGCCACCGTTGCAGTAATCACTCCCCGATCAATCCAATCGAGAGTTTCGGGATCCTTGTCAAATGCCACGATGGGAATTTTTCCGCCCAGGTCCAGCCGGTGGAGCGCTTCCGCGGCTCCCGATCCTCCTGAGGCCTCCAAAGCTACGATGCCGTCGAATTTTGCTTTGGCCTGGAGCAAGCCGGAAACGCTGTCGTTTGCCACCCGAGGATCACCGTTGTCGTCGAGCGTCTGGACGATTTTCATTCCCGGGAATTTCGTCAGCGCTTCTTGAACGCCGCGCAGCCGTTCATCAAGATTGAGCTGCCCGGGAATCGTTACCACCACGATTTGTCCCTTCCCTTGCAAAATTTGTGCGATTCGTTTTCCGCTCTCCTGCCCGGCCCGGAAGTTATCAGTGCCTATGAAAGAGAGTCGTTTGGAGTCCGGAGCATCAGAATCCACACAAATCACTGGGATGCCCTGAGCGATAGCGCTATTGATCGCGTCCCCAAACAACTCGGGCCGCGTCACAGAAATCAGAATTCCGGTGACCTTTGAGGCCACGGCAGTCTGAAACGCTCTGAGTTCTTCTTGCGGATCGAACTTCTCCGGCCCCACCAGGTCGGCTTTCACTCCCATTTGTGTCGAAGCATCATATAACCCCGCTTCAGCCTCTTGCCAATATGGCAGATTGACATTGGCCGCTACGAATACGTAGTGCTCATCTGGCTGATGATACGGTGCCTGGCAGGATGTCAGTCCCGTAACAACAAAAACGGCCAGAAGAGCCGGAATGATGCGCTGGCTTCTCATGGGCTCTCTCCTTCCTCCGTTGTCGTTGCTTGGAATCATGCTTTGGGAAATCCGAGGTGAAAACGAAGGTGCAGACGGCCCAAGCCTATCACAAGCTATGGCAAGTGGCTTAGCGTAATTCCTCCGCAGAGGACCCGCGGCCAGCGCCACTTTATCTTAGGAAATTGTTGAACCAATTCATTTATGCCTGAAACGTTCCTGTTGCTCGCCGGCTCGATCCAAATCTCTAGAAAAGACGAACAGGTGAAGGGCATTAGCCCTTCACCTCGAAATAGCGTCCTATTCTTTTCCGCTTGGCGATTTCAGGGAAGACCAAAGAGCTGTACGGTTGGGCGCGTATTGGCGTTCCTTTTGCCGTACCAGAGTTCGACACTTTGAATGACGCGCCGTTCACCCGGCAGTTCGATCACGCGAGTTTCTCCACCGGAGGGAATGTGGTCGCGTACCGGAATTTCTTCGTTGCTGCCATTGCCGTAGTGAACCACGACATGATCGAAATCCACTCCTCCGCCGCTGACACGTAATTGAATGGCGCGGAACCGGCCTTCCGCAGCGGTGACCTTGATCTTGTCGTGGTCGGTACGCCCATCCACATGGGATTCTCCCAAGAAAACCATGTCCCGGTGTTGGGCCAAGGCGGCAGATCCGGCTGCCAAAGTAAGTGTCAGCGCTACAAGTGGAATGAACATTCGCTTGAACATTTTCGACTCCCTCGGATGAACATGCTTCTCTACTAGCTGAGCTGCTAGTCGATAAACACTCTGCCTGCGAGAAAGTTGTAAGGAGAGATTCGAGGCTTGGTGGCTTCTGACTGGGTCTGTGCCCCGGTTTCGCTATAACTTCGATGGTTAGAACGTAAGCCTGATTCCGGGAAGAGTTCGGCCGGCGCGGGTCTCCTGCCACGTGAATACGATGCGGTGGATTACCGTAATTGTTGAAACCACAGAGATCACCCACAACACCGGCGCCATGCGATTAAAGAGCCCTCCAATGATTAGGAGCACCAGTCGCTCCGGCCGCTCCATAAAACCTACTTTGCAAAGAGGAATCAGCGATTCTGCCCTTGCGCGCGCGTAACTCACCATCACCGAGCCCGCGGTGGCGATTGCCGCGATCACCACGTAAAGGGTACGTCCGCTTACGGAATAATAGACAAGCAACCCCATGTACAGCGCCATGTCGGCATAGCGATCCAGAGTCGAATCATAGAACGCTCCGAAAGCCGTAACCCTTTTCTGTTTTCTGGCTACCTGTCCGTCCAGCATATCCAAAAAACCGGCAAAGAAAATAATAAGGGCACCTGTACGAAAATTTCCGATCGCAAAGTTACCGGCGGCGATGAAATTCACGACCAGGCCAAGAAACGTCAATACGTTGGGGTTTACTCCGGTGGCGGCGATGGCGCCAACGATTCTATCGAGGAGCCATTTGCCTCCTGTTCCGATCGCACCCGTAAAGGTTGCCATGTGCCTGCTTGGGTTCCCTCATTCACATTTTCGCGATTTATGCGTTTGAATCGTACACTACGCCCGCACAGGCTCGCAAATCCGCCCCGGAATTGCATTCGATTTCGTGCATCGCCCTGATTGTTCTTTGGTCTTGACCACATAGCGGTCTCGGAATACAGTCCGTCGCATGTTTGAAAAACCAGATCGAGATTTGGCGCTCACGCGGCGGCTCTTCTTGGTTCGAGGCGCGGCTGGTCTGTCGGCCTCATGGGTTGGCCTGCATTGGCCGGCGATCGTTCGCGCCGCGGAGCATGCACGCCACTCTGCCAATTCGCAAGTGCCGCCGAAATTCGAATTCTTCACCGCGGAAGAAGCCAGGGAAGTCGACTCCATAACCTCGCGCATTATCCCCAAGGATGATACCGCGGGGGCCAGAGAAGCCGGGGTGGTCTACTTCATTGACAGGGCACTGGTCACCTTCGCGAAAGGAGATCAGGAAGTTTATCGCGGTGGGCTGACCGGCATTCAGGCGCGAGTCACGGAGATGTACCCAGAGGTGGGATCGTTCTCCGCGGCAAATTCCGAGCAGCAGGATGCGGTCCTCAAGTCGATTGACGGAAGCCCTCCCTCTGGGCCGCGTAGACTCCAGACCTCGGGCAAGGCTCCTCAGTTCTTCGAGATCCTTCGGCAGCATACGATTCTGGGATTCCTGATTGATCCCGATTCCGGGCGGGAAGGGAATCGTGACGCGGCCGGCTGGATCGCAATCGGCCGCGAGCCTGGCCACACCTTCCAACCGCCCTTCGGCTTTTACGACAAAAATTATCCCGGATGGCAGCCGAATCCTGTGACAGCAGAGAAGAAATGACGATCGAGACTCCCCAATACAAGACCTCGGACGAAGTGGATTTTGTCATCGTTGGTTCCGGCGCCGCCGGTGGCATTCTTGCTAAAGAGCTTTCTTCCAGCGGATTTCGTGTCGTGGTCCTGGAACAGGGTCCCTACCTCACGCCCGATCAATTCACTCATGATGAGATTAAAATTCTGAACGAAGACTTTTTAACGAATCATCCGGAGCTCCAGCCGAACACGTTCCGGAAAACGCCGCAAGATCAAGCGAAGAGACAACGCGCTTTAATTTACGGTCGCCTGGTCGGCGGCACGAGCGTTCATTTTACGGCCAATTTCTGGCGTTTTCACGAAATTGATTTCATCGAGCGCAGCAAGGTCGGTCCAGTGCCAGGAAGTACATTTTCTGACTGGCCGATCCGTTACGCGGATCTCGAGCCTTATTACACGAAAGTAGAGTGGGAGGTCGGTGTCTCCGGTCTAGCGAATGCCAGCCCTTTTGATCCTCCTCGCTCCAAGCCTTATCCCATGCCACCCTTACCGGTGAAATCCTCGGGCGTGATCTTTGAGCGCGCCGCTCGCAAACTTGGCTGGCATCCGTTTCCCGCACCGATGGCAATCCTATCTGAACCACGCCCAGGTCGCAGCGCTTGTGTCAATTGCGGCTTTTGCATGTTGTTTGGGTGCGAGGTCAGTGCCAAATCCAGTTCCCTCGCCAGCATGATTCCCCTTGCGGAGCGGACCGGCCACTGCGAGATCCGCCCGAACAGCTACGTTCATCGCATTGAGACCGACTCCAACGGCCGCGCCACCGGAGCGGTCTATTTCGACAAGCAGCATAACGTGCATATGCAGAAAGCCAAAGCGGTCATCGTGTGCGCGAACGGCGCAGAAACACCGCGTCTGCTTCTTCTCTCGGCCTCAAAGCAATTTCCCAGCGGCCTGGCCAATTCGAGCGGCTACGTTGGCAAGAACCTCATGCTGAATTCCGGCGGCCTCTCCATGGGAGTTTTCGACGAGCCCTTGAATGACTACAAGGGCTTCGCTGCCAGCCGCGTTCTTCACGATTTTTACGAACTGGATCCGAACAAGATGGGTTTTGTCGGGGGCGGCGGCCTGGATGCGCGTTTCGACATGACACCGGCAGGCTTCGCCATGGCTGCGCTCCCTCCAGGCACGCCTGGCTGGGGGAAGGAGTTCAAGAAGACGTTAGCCCACAATTTTCCGCGGACCACGGAGATCTTCGCCCACGCCACCTCCTTGCCGGTCGAAGACAACAGCTTCTCGCTCGATTCCGATGTGAAGGATGCATGGGGGTTGCCCGCTCTTCGCATGACCTACAAGGATCACCCGGATGATCTTAAGCTTTCGAAATGGCTCGTCGAACGGTCACAGGAATTGCTGGAGGCAGCGGGCGCTAAGCAAAAATGGAGCTTTCCTGTTCAGGAACAGCAGTTCGCCGTCCACCTGCTCGGCACCTGCCGTATGGGCAACGACCCCAAGACCTCGGTCATCAATTCCGATCACCGCACCCACGACGTCAAGAATCTTTTTCTGTGTGACGGCAGCAGTCTCGTCACTTCCGGTCGTGGCCAGCCGACGTGTACGATCGAAGCATTGGCCTTCCGCGCTTCAGATCGCATCCGCGATCTCGCTAAGCGCGGCGAAATTTAGCCCGAATCGAATCCGCTCTCCTCGGTTTTTCGGCCTTCTGATAGACTTTTTCTTCTTTCTGAGGGGGAATCAATGAACCGTGGGCGCAGAATTTGGATTGGCGTTTCTCTTTTGGCAGTCTGTGGCTTTCTTTCCATAAAGGCATTCGGGCAGGCGAGCCGGCAGGAGGCGATGCCTCAAGTACCCGAGAAAACTGCGGCCCAGCAGTTCAAAAACATCCAGGTTCTGAAGGATATTCCCGCCGATCAAATCATCCCCGCAATGGAATTCATTGCCGCGTCACTTGGCGTGGATTGCGAATTCTGTCATGTGGAGCACGCCTTCGATAAGGACGAAAAGAAGCCCAAGCTTACAGCCCGAAAAATGATGGAAATGATGATGACCATCAATCGGGAAAACTTCGACGGCCATCGCCAGGTAACCTGCTATACGTGCCATCGTGGTACCGCGAAGCCTTTGGCTACCCCAATCATCACTGCGGAAATGCATATGCCGGAGATGACGGCTAGCGCGCCAGCCCCCGCCTTGGCGCTTCCCAAACCGGAAGAACTGCTCGATAAATACTTGGCCGCGGTGGGAGGAGCTGATGCGCTCAAGAAAATTCTTACGCGCGTCGAGAGGGGCACTGTGACCGCCTTCGGCGACCAGAAACTCCCCATCGAGATCTATTCCAAGGCTCCCGATGAGCGTGTGTCCATCATGCAAATGAAGCAGGGAGAGAGCGTGACGGCTTACAACGGCAAACAAGGGTGGCTCAGCTTCCCCGGGCGCGTCCACATGATGAACGCTCAAGAGAGCGCCGAGGCGCGGATAGATGCCGACATGAACTTTGCGGTAGACGTCCCCCGCATGTTTCAAAAGTTTGACGTTCAGCCCGGTGAACAAATTGATGGCAAGGACAGCTGGCTGGTCGTCGGCCAGAATGAGGGCCAGCCGCCCCTAAAACTTTACTTCGATCAGAAAACCGGCCTGCTCATCCGCATGCTGCGATATGTTGATTCGCCTCTCGGATACAACCCGACGCAAGTGGATTATGCCGATTATCGCGAAACAGGCGGAGTCAAAATCCCGTTTCGCTGGACCCTGGCACGCCCTGGCGGGAGGTTCACGATTCAGGTGGACCAAGTACAGCGAGATGTTCCCATTGACGATGCGGTCTTTGCTCCGCCCAAGCCACCCGAACCTCACTGACCCCTGCGTCGGCCGGGCTGCTACTTCTTTTCTTCGGGCTTCTCTGCGGATTTCGGAGGTTCTGCCTCCGTCGAAGTAGCTTCGGATTCCGGCTTCTTCAGATACTGCACGATCACTGAAATTCTTCGGTTTGCAGGATCAAGAGGGTCTTTCTTGTCTCGCAGTCTTTGATCTGCAAATCCCCTCACCTGGGTCACCTGGTCATCACGAATTCCATTCTCTTGCATTAGCCGCCGCGCCGCGTTCGCGCGATCCGAGGATAGCTCCCAATTGCCATACACGCTTCCCGGAGGATACTTCTTCGAATCCGTGTGGCCCTCCAGCGCAAGCTTGTTTGGCAGCTTTCCCAACTCCTGCGCCAGCAGCTTTAACAGAGCTTCTCCATCGGGGCTGATCTTCGTGCTCCCGCTGTCGAAAAAAGTACCCTTCGCCGATTCCGACAATTCGATCCGCAGTCCTTCGTTTGTCACGGTCATGTCAATGTGGTTTTTCAGTTTGTCGAAGTTCGGGACTTCGCGAATCGCTTTTTGGAGCTCTTCTTTGAGCTGCTCCATGTTGTCCTTTGTGACGACAAAATTCTCCCCCGAACCGACCATATCGCTTCCGACCTGTTTTGCGGTTCCTGTCGGGTCCTTGAAGTATCCTCCCACTGCTTCCTGAATCTGCTTGCTGGAGTTCAGAAGCCACAATACGATGAATAGCGCCATCATCGCGGTCACAAAGTCCGCGTACGCCACTTTCCAGGCCCCGCCATGGTGCCCGCTGTGGCCGCCTTTCTTTTTGATGATGATCGTCGGCGATGTCCCTGCCATGGGTGGCCTGCCGGCCGCTACGCCGCTGCTTCTGCTGGCGCCGCTGCCTCTCCCTTGTCCTTGATGGACTTTTCCGTTTCCTGAAACGTGGGTCGGACGTGCCCAGGCACTGCCCTGCGTCCGAATTCAATGGCTACAGTCGGCGCCATTCCTTTGATGAATGACACAATCGCCACCCGCAGCACATAATAAAAGGCGTGTTCTTCGTCCACTGTCTTGGCCATACTGGACGAAATCGGCCCGACCAGCCCATAACAGAGCAGAATTCCAAGAAAAGTTCCCACAAGCGCGGCCGCTACCTTATGCCCAATTTCTTCAGGCGGTCCTCCCAGCGCGCCCATGGTGATCACCACTCCGAGCACTGCGGCGACGATTCCCAGACCTGGCAGGGAATCAGCCATCGTGGTCAGCGCAGCCACAGGCAGAGTGGTTTCGCGATGATGCACCTCCATGTCGAGGTCCATCATTTGGTCCAAATCAAAAGGTTCCACGCCGCCGCTGGCCGTCATGCGAATCGTGTCGCAGACGAACGCAAGCGCATGGTGATCCTTTAAGAACTTGGGATACTTGGAGAACACCGGACTTTTATCGGGTGCGTCGCTATCTGTCTCCAGCGCCATCAGCCCTTCCTTGCGCGCTCTTCCGAAGAGTTCATAGAGCATCTTCAGCGTTTCCAAATACTTGGCCTTTGAGTATTTCGACCCTCCAAATGCGCCGACGATTCCCCCGGTAATCGCCTTCAAAATGTGTATCGGATTCGCGATCAGCACGGTTCCCACCGCCGCTCCCCCGATAATCACGAGTTCCGCAGGTTGCAGCAGCACCCGGATGTTTCCGTGCTCCATCAGATAGCCGGCTACAACCGCTCCGAACACCACGACGATTCCGATGATGACAAACATAGCGATTCGGTCCCCTGTGCCTTGGTCTCTAATCCTGGTGAACGATTACCCGGTCTCCGCCCTGTTGAATACTTTCCTCCAGTGCCGCACGAGCGCGCTCCACGATCATCTCCGCCGAGTCGCCTTCTTTCGCACCGGCACCGCCCATGGATGCTGTCAACCGTATGTGGTCGCCCCACCACGTCGCCTCCGCGCAGTGCACCATCCTCCTCAACCGATCTCCCACCTTCATCACTTCCCACACATTGCACTCCGTCGCTAACGCAAGAAATTCCGTTTCTGTCCACCGTCCTAACAGGTCCGTAGGGCGAAGGCTGTTTGCCAGGGTTCGTGCCACTACCCTCATCACTGTGGTCATCGCCCCGCTGCCGTCTCTTGCCCGCAACTCGTCAATGTGATCCACCTTGATTGCCAGCAGGCTGAAGGGCACACGATGCAGCATGAACGTTTCAATGCGTTCTCGAATCTGGGTTTGCGTGTATTCGTGGGTGAGCGCTCCCGTCGGCGGATCGGTGCAGCCCAAATCTATTAACTTGCTTGACCGGTGATCGAAATGCAGCGATGAACCCGCCGATTCGAAACACTCTGCCGCTCCGACAATTTGCCCGCTACCATCGCGAATCGGCATCGCACGAATCCTCACAAGAACCGGATAGCCCGATTTGTGCCGGAGCGAGAGTTGTGCTTCGATTGGCCTGCCGTCGCGCATTGCCGTTCCCACGGGGGATGCCGCTCCACTCAGCAGGTTGTGTTCACGGTCTATGTGCCCCAGCAGATAGTCGCTGCATTTCCTTCCCAGCATTTCCTGGCTCAAAAAACCTGTAATCGCCTCCGCTCCCTCGTTCCAGAACACCACGTGCAGTTCCCGGTCTACCATGAACACTCCGGCTGAGAGCGCCTGCAGTACGCTCCGATAGACCTCTGAATCGTCGAAGCCCTTCATGCGTGTGTTTCGACACCCATTCCCGCGTCTTTCTCGGCAACTTCGATTCCATCTCCACTTCTAATAATTCTTGAATTTTCAGTAGATCTCGAGAACGTCAGGTCACATCGGGACACTCTTCTGGGAACCTGCACCACTCCGGTACAACACTCGCTTAGAAGGAGGGATTGCAAACGTGATCGTCATCCGAATCCACTTCATGCTGTCAGAGAGGAATGCACCGGAGATGAAACTCGCGGTGACATTGTGCTTCTAACTTATTTTTGTCAACGCCAGGCCTCCATGTATGGTGGGCCCTGGTGGATGACCTTAGAACTGTGCGGGAACCCTTATCAAGGCTTTGGAGTCTGAATAAATATGCAGAGGCCCGACAGGTTTAGGCAGATACTCCGGCCCACGGTCCTTGTCTTGATTGCAGTTGGCGTTCTCTTTGTGTCATTCGGCTGGCTCGAGTGGGTGCGAAACGAACAGGAAGAGTTCAAAGTCTATTCGGCCTATCTTTCCGAAGGTCTCTTGAACGACGCTCATGACTGGTCCGTTGGTGGACCAGTGCAGGTGGTGATCGCGGACCGAACGATCTCCGGTGGGAATTTGAGGTTCCATTTGTTTTCGCTGTTCGATAGGCGGGTGGATTTTGGCGAGTTGCAGACCTCAACGCGAGTCAGCTATCTCGCACGGGACCTCTTTCGCACTCGCATAGAGCCGAAGTTTTCGCTGCCTACTCGCGCAAACGCATGTGTCACGCCTGAGAGAGAATACGGTTCGCCAGCGTTCCGAGAGAAATTCCCACGCAACATCGGGTTGGTAACTTTGTCCGGCGTCGGTTTCAACCTGTCACGGACTCAAGCGGTGTTCTATATCAACCATTTCTGCGGTCTATGCGGCGGAGGCCGGTACGTGCTCATGGAGAAGGTTAACGGCGCTTGGCGAGTGCAAGACGGGCACTACACCTGGATTTCGTGAAGACCCGCATAGCAGTGATTGGCGAGGTTGCCAGTTCCGTTAGCGGCAAATCAGCACGCCAAAAAAACGCACAGACTACTCGACGGCAAAGGGTTCTGATGTCGCTACCTTTGCACCCTTCGGAGGTACATCACAGGCCAAGCTTTGCTGAGAACCATTCCAGCAGGTCAACCGCAGTCTCATTTGGCCAGATTCACCCAATCGGAAAGGGAAATCCAGCGTCTTGCCCGGTTCCAATACCTGAGGGTGTTGGAAGCGACCGATGTCGGGACCAATCAGAAGAGTGCTCCACCTAGCGTCGTTGTTTTTCTGAACCAAAAACGGCGAGGGAGTCGCTTCGATTTCGCCGCCCCCTTTCGGCGATGTCTGGCCGACTTGAATACAAAAAGTGATCGGCTTGCCCCCGCGTTTTCGACGCGCGTATGAATTGTCTCGTACTTCTTGTGATGCGATGGCAAAACGTGGATTTTGACTTGCGCCGTCGCAGGCAGTGAGGACAGACCCAAAACCATTGGGACGAAGAGAAGCCGCGTCATGAAGAGAGTGTAGCGCAAACCGTCCACGGATCCGCCGACAAGGGTGAACACAGGAAGATACGCAGTGTTCACCTCTAAATAAAGGCATTCCGTTCACCTAGGCCGCGTCGCAAGGCTCCGGCGAAGAACAGACTACGGTCATTAGCTCTGAAAAAAGACCGCGGACGAAAACCTCGATTTGGGCGGGAGCGACCCGAGTGTTTGTGGGGTTTGCTGTTCAGACCATGGCAAGCAAGAAGGCGCCCGAAGCTTTTGGAGTCCGGCTCCGCTTGAGCCACGGCGCGATAGCTTTCGCCAGACTGAATTCTAGGCCAATTCAATTTCGCGGGGATCGCTGGCTTGCCGAGCCGTAGCCCGTTTTATGGGCGAAGGCTGGTGGGCCTGGGTGGACTTGAACCACCGACCTCGCCCTTATCAGGGGCGCGCTCTAGCCACCTGAGCTACAGGCCCGTTACAACCGGACAAAATTTTAACACGCTCTGTGCGACACTGTACAACGTCGGCCGCTTTGTTGCGTCTATTGTATAAAACCAACGTTCGGCGTTGGAGCTCCACCTTCTGGAATCTCCTTGATCGGCCCGAACTGCGCTTCGTAGCGCGAAATGTTCTCGTTTAGCGCTCTGCATATGCGTTTGGCATGGCCCGGGCTCACGATCACACTGCTTAAGAGCTTACCCTGCGACCCATTCGGGAAAATATAGATAAAGTTGAGTGTGAACTCCTCCACATTGTGATGAATCATCATCAAGTTGCTGTACAGTCCCTGCAATTCTTTCTCGTCGGCCTTGATCTGCATCTGCCCTTGCGTCGGCTGTTGTTCTGCCATGGTTGCCTCTCCTGAATTGCCGTTCCGAAGGTACCACACCGGCCAAGGAAGTGCCCGCAATGCACCGCTTCGCTGTGTTTTCCATTTGTCGAATGGAAAATTTGGCGCGAAGTTCCATTGACATGGGAGCGTATTAAAGGTAGTTTTGTAGGGACATTAACTGGAGTTAACTTCTTCGTAGAATTATGGCCGACCCCACCATCGAAACTCCGGTTCTGGTTGCGGATCAAAAAAGCTCTCGCAGGGCTGCATCGCACCTCCCGGTAACTTCTCCGTCTCTTCCGGAGGTGCACCGCAGTATTCCCATCGCTTCGGGCGCATCCTGGCTGCGCAAAGTCCTTGCTTTTGCCGGCCCCGGCTACCTGGTCGCCGTTGGGTATATGGATCCGGGCAACTGGGCCACGGACATCGGCGGTGGCGCCAAATTCGGCTACACGCTCCTCAGCGTCATCCTCATCAGCAACCTCATGGCCATGCTCTTGCAAGCGCTCTCCGCCAAGCTGGGCATCGTCACCGGCCGTGACCTCGCCCAAGCCTGCCGAGAACACTATTCGCCGCGCACTTCCTTCGTCCTCTGGGTGGTCTGCGAAATTGCTATCGCCGCCTGCGATCTGGCGGAGGTTCTGGGCTCCGCCGTTGCGCTTCAACTGCTTTTTGGCCTCCCACTCCTGGCGGGAGTCCTCATCACTGCTATGGATGTCCTCATCGTCCTTGCTCTTCAGGGTCGCGGCTTCCGGCTCGTCGAGGCGTTCGTCATCACCCTCATTGCCACCATCGCTGCTTGCTTCGCCTATGAGATCTTTTTTGCACGGCCCCTCTGGATCGAGGCTGCTCGAGGATTCATTCCTCAAGCAGAAATTCTTCGCAACAAAGAGATGCTGTATATCGCCATCGGTATCCTGGGCGCCACGGTGATGCCGCATAACCTCTATCTTCATTCAAGCATTGTGCAGACGCGTGACTTCGGCCACAGTTCCAGAGACAAACGGGAAGCAATCCGCTACGCCGTTTTTGATTCGACGTTTGCCCTCGGTTTTGCGCTGTTCATTAACGCCGCAATCCTCATTTTGGGCGCTGCGGCATTCCACACGCGGGGCCTATCGAGTGTTGCGGACATTAGCGAGGCCTACAAGCTTCTCAGCCCCGTACTTGGTGCCAGCCTTGCCAGCACGCTGTTCGCTTGCGCTTTGTTGGCCTCCGGCCAGAATTCCACTCTGACGGGAACTCTCGCCGGACAGATCGTCATGGAAGGTTTTCTCCACATCCGGCTCAAGCCCTGGCTCCGCCGGTTGATCACACGCTCGCTCGCGATCATCCCCGCCGCTCTTGTCATCGGGATTTCAGGCGAGGGCAAGCTGACCTCGCTTCTCATCCTCAGCCAGGTCGTTCTCAGCTTTCAGTTACCTTTTGCTGTCATTCCCCTGGTGCAATTCACCAGCGACCGCCGGCGGATGGGAGAATTCGCTAATTCCTGGCTCACAAATGTGGCCGCGTGGGTTGTCGCCGCCGCGATCCTTATTTTCAATGGCGAACTCCTCTGGCTCACCCTGCGCTGAGACTTTCGCCGTATTATTTCTCGTCACTGCTTTCTTGTGCGAAAATTCCTGTTTCGGATGCCATTCTCTCCCAAACCAAAGCCACGTTATGCCGGTCCCCTGCTGATTGCCGTTCTGGCTGTTGCGGTCATAAGCATTGGCTATGCCCTGCTTCATGGCGGTCCCTGGATTGTTCCTGAAGAGGCCAAGAGAGTGAAAAATCCGCTGTCTCCCTCGGAAGCTGAACTCGCGGTTGCGCACTCCATCTATCTCGACAAATGCTCGGACTGCCACGGCGAATCCGGAAGAGGCGACGGCCCGCAAGCTAAAATGTACGATACTCCTCCTTCCGACCTCACTGATTCTTCACAGCTCAACAGACTCACCGACGGCGAGCTCTTTTACAAAATTACGCATGGCCACAAACCCATGCCCGCTTTCAAGAAGCGCCTCTCAGATACCCAGCGCTGGCAGCTTGTGCTCCTTATCCGCGCCATTTCCCACTCCACTTCTCCCGTCCTTCCCGCTTCAAAGTAGGTTGATCCCGTGCGGTTCCGCAGTGTCTCTCCAGTTCCTTGAACTTCGGCGGGCAGCTTTCCACTTGCGTTCAGATCGTTGCATCCCGTGCTGCGTCTGTTCGAAAACAAAGAGGTCTCGCATTTTCCAATGCGAGACCCTGAAAATACTTCGTGCAAGTTTTGAAGTCGTCGAGGTTTTGCCGCTGGCTTCTACGCCCCCGCCGCCTTCACCTGTTGCAATGCCGCCGCCACTTCTTTCAGATCGGGCACCACCGGAATGTCATAATTCTTGATCCACGCGATCTTTCCGGCTTTGTTCACAATCACGATAGCGCGCTCCGTAATCCCTTTATCCGCCAGAAACACGCCGTATTTTTCTGCCATTGCTCCTCGCGGCTGAAAATCCGCCAGCAAGGAGTACGTGATGCCCATTTTCTCAGCAAACGCTTTGTGCGACCACACGCTATCCACGCTCACCCCCAGCACCTCCGCGTCCAGCGTCCCGAATTGCTTCATGTCGTTCACGAAGCAAATATGCTCGTTCGTGCAGACTGGGCTCCAATCGAGCGGGTAGAAGACCAACACCACGTTCTTCTTGCCCGTAAAATTCGAAAGCTTCACTTCCTGCTTGTCCTGATTCTGCAGCGTAAAATCCGGGGCTGTCTGTCCGACCGCAACGCTCATTTTGATCTCCCTTCCGGTCAAATCCACGCGAAATCATCTTACTCAATCGCCTCCTTCTCTGCCAACCGCTCACGCCATGGATTTACCGTGTTCGCCTGCTCCTCGCGGTCGTATCTGAGCTCCCCACTCGCTCTCTTTTCTTCCTCACGCAGCCGCAGTACACTCTGCGCCGGGAGTTCACCATGAGCGCAGAAGCTTCCCACCGCGCGCTAGGCATGACTCTGCCCCAGCTCGTTGATCGTTACATCTACCAGGCCGTTGAGTTCGGAACGCCGGTTCCTCTCTCTTCTTTTGGCCTCGGTCTTGCCGAGACGCAGCGCGTCTTCTCCGCCTTCGACGAGGACTACCACATCAGCCGCTTCCTCCACTTCTCCGAAGAGAATGGGATCCCCCTCTCCATCAATGGCATCCCCGCCACGCACATCTCTCTCGACTCCGAGATTCGATCTCTCCTTTAAAGCCACAGAGTGATAAGGCCGAGGGGTTATCCACCCTTCCGCTCCGGCTTCCATTTTCTAAGAAATGCCAAAATGTCCTCCGGGGCCATGGACCGCGCCGCTTCAAACTCGCCTCGTTTCTGGCTGAACAATAATTTTCCGTCGGCCTCCATCACAGCGATCGCCGGTACTCCCTTGTTCAGCGGCACCTCGTATTTCTTCGCCAGGTCCAGATTCTTGTTGTACTCCCCGATATCTACATGCACCACGACATAATTCTGGTTCAAGGTCGGCGCAATTTCCGGGCTGTGAAACGCCTCGTCCAGAACGTGGCAGTCGTAGCACCAGTTTCCCCCGAACACCAACAGCACTCGCCTGCGGCTCTTTGCAGCGGTCTTCAGCGCCTCGGAGATCTCTTGCACGGCGTTTGCATCCGTTGGATAGATGTCCTTGTTTTCAATCGGCTGGGGCAATCGCGCCGCATCGTGCCTTTGCACGAGCACAATCTTCCATTCTCCGCTCTGCTGGATCCATCCCTGCGCCATCGCCAGATACGATTTCCTTGTACTTCCCCCTGATCTCGCTGTAAGAGTCACTTCCATCAGCACCACGTGCAGGCCGGGTTGCGGTTCCTGCTCTTCTTCAATCTTTGCACTTAGCCCAACAAGGCCCTCGTCTTTCCAATTCGACCAATAGGCTGTTTCCTCCGCCACCGTTTGCGGTTTGTCCCCCGGTCCAAGAATCCGCGGGTTCGTCACATAGAGCGCTGCCAATTCCCTTTGGTCTCCCGTAAGAACGACCTTTCTCCAATGCTCTACCGGGGCAAATTCCTGGGTTCCTGTTTGCGCCCCCGCTCCTCGCCCCCATCCCGTCACACACGCCGTGAACGCCAGTGCGACATACGCCTTTCGCCATTTCATCGATTTCTCCTCGCCCTCGGCGTGTTCTACGAACCGATGCTACACTCAATTCATGTACGCGCAAAAATTCCGCGTAAACGCCATAATCCGTGGCGTTTCCAGGCCCTGCCCGCTCGAGTGGCTTGACCAGTTCTGCATGCGGAATTTTACCAACTCGGCAGACTTTGACGACACTCTGCCCCTTTCCGACGGTCTCGTGGAAGCCAGCTTCCGTCTCACTCCCGAGCGTTTTTCTGAAGGCCTTGCCGCGTGGCTCAACCAGCGCGGGAAAGGCGAGGGCCAGGCGATTCAAGTCGAGGTATTGCTTGGCTGAGTGGTGTCTTCCTGCTCCGTTTCACGCTTCTCACCGCGCAAGGCCGCCCGAATCTCCGGCAGCGCTTTCAATGCCGCTTCCCGTCCCGCCGCTACCATCTCCGGGGTCCGTGTAAAGTCATCCCAGCCAAATGGATGCACGTCTGGTTCGATGATTACGTCCGTCTGCTGCCGCCAGGTGATATCTGCATGCCGCTGGAGGATACTGAACGACCGGCTGATGATGTCCACGGCGGTCCGTGGATTGTCCACTCCGCCCGTCTCCAAGAAAACAGCGATCACCACGTCTGCGCCAAGAAGCAGTGCGCCCTCAACAGGTACTGGCGAAGTCAAAAACCCGTCTACCAGAGTTCTCCCATCGTACTGGATCGGCACAAACAGTCCGGGATAAGCGCACGAGGCGCGCAGCGCCGGAGCAATCGGTCCACTCGAGTAATAGACCGTAATTCCCGCAGTGATGTCTGTGGTGCTGATCGCCATCGGCACCCTCAGCTCTTCAAAGGTCTTCAGAGGCGTAAGCCGGGCCAAGTATTTCTCCAATCTTTGGTTCGTTGCTAGCCCAAGCCAGGACGGTGTCCATCTCCCAAAATCCGCAAAGCTCGTTATCGCCCCCAACTCTTGCATTTCCGCTGCCGTCGCTCCCGCGCAGTAACCCACACCAATCAGCGCGCCCACGCTCGTTCCCGCCACGCAATCAATGGGTACACGCGCTTCTTGGAGCACCTGAAGCACCCCAATGTGTGCGATTCCGCGCGCAAATCCTCCGGCGAGTGCCAGCCCCACGCGAGGCCTCTCGCTCTTTCTCGGTTGGTCTCCGTATGCAAACGCCCGAAACTTGTCCTTGGCGTTCTTCAGCCATTCCAGTGCGTTGCTCGTTTTGCGTTCTCCCATTTCAGTTCCATTCTAGTGCCGTATCTCCATTTCGCGCTGCTAAGGTTTGACCCGGGTATGCTGGTTATGTACCCTGTGGTTTCGCTCACGGTCTTCTCCAAAGGCACAGCATGACACGTACGATCGAAAAAGCCGTGGTTCTTGGTGCGGGAACCATGGGTGCGCGCATCGCTGCGCATTTTGCCAACGCTGGTTTCCCCTGCATCCTCCTCGATATTGTTCCCCCCGACGTCAAGCCCGGCGACCCTCCAACAGATCGCAATCGGATCGTCCGCGCTGGCCTGGAAGCGGCCAAGAAATCCCGCCCCCCCGCATTCTTCACTTCATCTCTCGCCGATAGGATTTCCATCGGCAATTTCGACGACGACCTCGCTCGCTGCGCGGAAGCCGACTGGATCATCGAAGTCGTCGCTGAAAATCTCGAAATCAAACGCAATCTCCTTTTGCGCGTGGCCCAATTCCGCAAACCCGGCGCTATCGTTACCACCAACACGTCTGGACTGCCCGTCCATCTCATTGCCGAAGGGATGCCAGCCGAGTTCCAGCAACACTGGGCAGGCACGCACTTCTTTAACCCGCCGCGCTACCTGAAGTTAGTCGAAATTATCCCCGGTCCCGCTACTTCGCCGGATGTCATGGAATCTCTGCGAGAATTCTGCGATCGTCGCCTCGGTAAGGGCGTCGTCATCGCCAAGGACACTCCGAATTTCATCGCCAACCGCATCGGCACCTTCTCCATGCTGAATGCTCTTCGCCTGATGTCCTCCCTCGGCATGACCATAGAGGAAGTTGACGCCTGCACCGGTCCCGCCATTGGCTGGCCCAAGTCCGCTACCTTCCGCACCGCGGATATCGTTGGCCTCGACGTCTTGATTCACGTCGTCAAGAACATTTACGAGAACATTCCCCACGATGAATCCCGCGAGCTCTATAAGGTTCCCGCTCTCGTTGAAGAAATGGCTCGCCGCGGCTGGCTCGGAGACAAGGCGGGGCAGGGCTTCTACAAACGCGTGAAGGGCGAGGGCGAACGGGAGATCCTTACCCTCGATCCCGCCATCATGGACTACCGTCCACGGCAGAAAGCCAGATTTGCCTCGCTTGAAATGGGCAAAACCATTGACGATACGCGCGACCGTCTTCGCGCGCTCATTGGTCCTATCTTCGAGGGTCAAAAAGGCGACAAAGCCCAACAATTCCTGTGGTCAGGAATCTCTGAAACCTGTCTTTATGCCGCGCGCCGCGTCCCGGAAATTGCCGACAGCGTAGTGGACATTGACCGCGCGATGCGCTGGGGCTTCGGCTGGGAACTCGGCCCCTTCGAAGTGATGGACACTCTTGGTCTCAGGAATTTCGTTGCTCAACTCCGAAAGGAAGACAGAGCCCTCGCTCCTAATATCGAAAAAATTCTTGCCAGCGGCCGCAGCTCTTTCTATGAATCTGAAAAGGGAACCATTACGGTCTTCGATCTCGCTTCCTCATCCACTAAGAAAGTCGAAGAGCCCGCGGGCATTCTCATTCTCAAATCGCTCAAGGAAGTTGGCCGCGAAATCGAAAAGAACGCGGGTGCCAGCCTCATTGATCTTGGCGATGGCGTGGTGTGTTGCGAGTTCCATGCCAAGATGAACGCCATTGGTGCCGATCTGATCGCCATGATCCATAAAGGGCTCAAACGTCTCGAATCCGGCTTCGATGCCATGGTCATCGCCAATCAGGCTGTCAATTTCTCCGTCGGCGCCAATCTTATGCTCATCCTGGTTGGGGCCCAGGAGCAGGAGTGGGACGAACTCCATATGGCCGTCAAGCAGTTTCAGAACGTCAATCTCGCAATTAAATATGCGAAAAAGCCGGTTGTAGCTGCGCCGCACGGCATGGGGCTCGGCGGTGGCTGCGAAGTCTGCCTCCATGCCGCGAGAATCCACGCAGCTGCCGAATCTTATATCGGCCTCGTCGAATCTGGCGTCGGACTCATTCCCGGCGGCGGCGGCACGAAGGAAATGCTTATCCGCGCCAATGAACGCGCCGCAGGTGGCGACGATCTCGATCTTTTTCATACCCTCAAACCCGTTTTCGAAGTTATCGCGATGGCCAGGGTTGGTATGAGTGCTGAAGAATGCCGTGAACTCGGCTTCCTCCGCCGCGAAGATCTCGTCTCCATGAATCGCGACCGCCTCGTCGCAGACGCCAAGGAAACCGCCCTTGGCCTCGCGCGTTCCGGTTGGACTCCTGCCGCTGCCTCGTGGCAGGATGGCGCGCAATCCACGCAAATCAAAGTCCTCGGCGAACAATTCTTCGCGGGAGCTAAACTCGCCATTCACATGCTCGTTCGCGGCGGTTTTGCCTCCGAATACGACGCCCACGTTGCGCGCAAGCTCGCCAACATTCTCGCCGGCGGGCCGCTCTCCTCGCCACAGCTTGTCACCGAACAATATGTTCTCGATCTGGAGCGAGAAGCCTTCGTCTCGCTCTGCGGCGAAAAGAAAACCCAGGAACGTATCGCCCACACTCTGAAAACGGGCAAACCCCTCCGCAATTAGCGCCTTAAACCGCGGCGCCCTTGTTTCGCTCCGCGCTCGCAGGGGCCAGGCTTTTGCTGGAACCGTATAAAAACGTATTGACAGTGCGATTCTTGTTACGCCATTCTGGCTAGTCTTAGGAGGCGCATCTTGCAAAGACTCCTCGCTCCCCGTGAAGCGGCAAATATCCTTGGCATCAGCTACCCCACTCTCAAGCAGTGGATCTATCGGGGCAAAATCAAAACCGCCAAGACTCCCGGCGGCCATCATCGCGTCCCCGAAAGCGAAATTGACCGCATGCTTCCCACGAAGCTCGACCGCGGCGACATCGCCATCCGCCGAGGCCAGTTCCGCAAGATCAGCGGCCGCAACCAGCTGCTGGGCCGGGTGGTCGCCGTCAAATTCAGTGGCCTGCTCGCCCAAGTTACTCTCGCCATCGGCCAGCAACACATTACCTCCATCATTACCGCCGATGCCGCGCGCGAACTGCGCTTGAAGCCCGGCGAACGTGCCGCCGCGCTGATCAAGTCCACCGAAGTCATGATTCTCAAAGTCTGATTCTCTTTCCGGAGAAGGTGCCCTGTGAGTCTCGCGCGTCAATCGTCCGGCAATCGCGAAATCGCCCTCACGCTCCTTTTGATGGCCATACCCTTCCGCGTGCCTGCCCGCGCGCAGGAAAGACAGATCCGCATCGCGGCCGCCGCCGACTTGCAATTCGCCATGCCCGAGCTGGCTCAGCGATTTGAGGAACAGACGGGAGCCAAGGTTGTCGTTTCCTATGGCTCCAGCGGTAATTTTTTCTCGCAGATTCAGAATGGCGCGCCGTTTGACTTATTTTTTTCAGCGGATCTTGAATATCCGCGGAAGCTGGCGGGCGCAGGGTATTGCGAGCCTGGCACGCTGTTCACTTACGCCACGGGACGCCTGGTCATTTGGGCGCCCGCTGATCTACGCATCGGGGTTCGAAGCCTTGGATGGAAAGCTCTGCTCGATCCGCGCGTGCGCAAGCTCGCCGTCGCCAATCCCGCTCACGCTCCTTATGGGAAGGCCGCTCTTGCTGCCCTCCGCGGCGCCGGGATCTACGAACAAGTGAAAAGCAAACTAGTCTTCGGCGAGAACGTCTCTCAAGCAGCTCAGTTCGCTCAATCCGGAGACGCCCAAGCGGGAATTGTGGCCTTGGCGCTTGCGCTCTCTCCACCCATGCGGAACGGTGAACAGTGGATGATTCCCCAGCAACTCTATCCGCCCCTGGAGCAAGGTGGGGTTTTGCTCAAGACCTCCAAGGAGAAAAATATAGCGCTGGCTTTCCTTGATTTCGTCAAGAGCGCCGCAGGCCGGGCCATCCTGGAGAAGTGGGGGTTCATGCCTGCGAAGCAGGGACTGTCCGAGAAATCCGGCTTTTTGTTCCCCATGAATTCGAAGTCCATAAGGAATTCCTGAGACGAAAAATGGCGCCTCTCTGGCTTTCTTTCAAACTTGCCGCGATCGTCGCCACACTCTTGCTGGTGGTTGGCTTGCCCATCGCGTATTGGCTGGCGCACACCAAGTGGCACGGAAAGTTTCTCTTGGAGGCGATCGTCGCTCTTCCTCTGGTTCTTCCTCCAACGGTTCTCGGCTTCTATCTTCTCGTTGCCCTTGGCGCACGCGGCATGCTGGGGAAACTCTGGCTAGCGCTTTTCGGCCACTCCTTGGCCTTTACTTTTCAGGGTCTTGTGATCGCTTCGGCCATTTACAGCCTGCCCTTTACCGTTCAGCCTCTTCTCACTTCCTTTGAGGGCGTGGACAAAAAACTCTTGGACGCTTCCGCCGTCCTCGGCGCTGGCCGCTGGCGCACTTTTTGGCGCATCATGCTTCCGCTCGCCTCCCCCGGAATCATCACCGCTTTAGTCCTCACCTTTGCTCACACCCTCGGGGAATTTGGCGTCGTGCTCATGGTTGGCGGCAATCTCCCCGGCATCACGCAAACCGTGTCCATTGCCATCTATGACCGCGTGCAGTCGCTCGACTATTCCGCCGCTAATCACATGGCTCTCGTTCTTCTCTTGATTTCCTTTGCCGTCCTCTCTTCCGTCTATGCGCTCAACCGCCGCGGAGGTTGGCCGTGGCAGCCGAATTGATCGCTCCTTCTCTTGCGGTGCAGGTGCGTTTCGAACGTCACGCCCCCGGATCATCTGCTTTCACCCTCGATGTTGCCTTCGATCTCCCCGCTGGCATCACTATCCTTTTTGGCCCTTCGGGTTCGGGGAAATCCACTCTTCTCGATTGCATTTCGGGACTCCTCGCACCCGACCGGGGTCGCATCTCCATCAACGGATGTGCTCTCTTCGACTCTGCTGCAGGTGTGAACTTTCCTCCGCAGGCGCGCCGCTTTGCCTACCTCTTTCAATCCCTTGCGCTTTTTCCGCATCTCACCGTTGAGCAGAATGTCTGCTATGGAATCGTCGATCTTCCCTTGGAAGAAAAAAGCCGGCGGACCGCTGCGATCCTCGGGTTATTTCGCGTTCAAATGCTGCGCACTCGCAAACCGCGAGAACTTTCCGGCGGAGAAAAACAGCGCGTCGCTTTAGCTCGTTCTCTGGTGACCAATCCTCGCGTTCTCCTGTTGGACGAGCCTCTCACCGGCCTCGAGTCCGGGCTCAAATTTTCGATTGTGGAAGACCTCCGTGTGTGGAACGCCGCAAACCGCATTCCGATCCTCTATGTCACTCATAACCGCGAGGAGGTGGATGCCCTCGGCGAGCGAGTCATCGCTCTGGAACACGGCCGTGTAGTCTCCGCCGGAATTCCCCATGAGGTTCTGGACGCCCCCCGGAGAGCGCGCCTGGCACAGGCTGCCGGTTTTGAAAATTATCTCGATGCCCGCGTATTGGATCTGCGCGGAGAAGATGGCGTCATGCGTGTTGGTCTTGGCGATTCCTCCACCGAAATCGAAGTTCCGCTCGGCTATTCATCACCTGGGGATCGCGTCCGCATTGCCGTCCGTGCCGGTGATATTTTGCTTGCCACGGAACGCCCGACAAAACTCAGTGCCCGCAATGTCCTCGAAGGATCGCTCCAGGCCATCGAGGAACGCGGTGCCACCGTCGCGTGTCAGGTACAAGCAGGTGTTCCCTTCGTGGTCCACGTAACCCGTGGCGCCCTCCGTGCGCTTCAGCTTACCGTGGGCCAGCGCGTCTGGCTCGTGCTCAAAACCCACTCATGTCACTTGGTCGAAGATTAAAATCTTTCACCTAACCTTCCTCGCAACAAAAAACTCGAGAGACCCACCACTCCGCCAGATTTCATGCATTGGAATGTCGGCGAAAGCTGCAGCATAATGAAGGCTGTTCGCTCATCCTTGAAATGAGGGTAGCCATGACTCGCATTTGCATTCGAATACTCCTTCCCGCGGCATTGTTCTTTCTGCCGGCAGTCTCACCGGCCCAAATCACTCACGGCCAAAAACCAAATCTTCCTCCTCCTTTCGCCACTCCCTCCGCCGGCAATGGCCCTGACCGTGCTGCCGCCCCCGCCGGATTTCTTCCCACGGCGCCTGAAGGTTTCCATGTCACTGTCTTCGCGAAGGATTTCAAGGTTCCTCGCTGGCTGACCGTCGCTCCCGACGGAGATATTTTCGTTGCGGAAACGGGCGCGAATCAGGTGGACATCCTCCGCGATCCGAATCACACGGGTGGCGCGGAATCGCGCGAGGTCTTTGTAAACGGTCTCAACCGTCCCTTCGGCATTGCTTTTCATGACGACTACGTTTATATCGGCAACACCGACGGCGTCGTGCGATTCAAGTACGATCCCAAGACTTCCAAGCGTATCGGCGAAGAAGAAAAACTTTTGCCTCTGCCCACGGGCGGCCACTTCACGCGCTCCCTGGCGTTCACCCCGGACGGCAAGCATCTTCTGATCGGTGTCGGTTCCGCCGGAAATGTTGAGACCACCGATCCTCCCATTCGTGCTGCGGTCACCGAGTGTGATCTCGACGGAAAGAATTGCCGCCAATACGCGACCGGATTGCGCAATCCTGTCGGCCTCGCCATTCAACCTGTGACAGGAAAGCCCTGGGTTACTGTAAACGAGCGCGATGAATTGGGCGATAATTTGCCGCCGGATTATTTCACTTCCTTGAAAGACGGCGGGTTCTACGGTTGGCCTTATAGCTACATCGGTTCGAACGTGGATCCTCGTATCCACCCGCAGCGCCCCGATCTTGTTGCTAGCGCGATCATTCCCGACGTTTTGCTCGGCGCGCACGTGGCGCCTCTTCAGTTCGCTTTTTATAGCGGCAAACAATTTCCTGAAAAATATCGGGGCGGCGCTTTCGTCGCCGAGCACGGCTCATGGAATCGTTCTACCCGCGCGGGCTACCAGGTCGCATTTGTCGCTTTCAAGGACGGGGAGCCCTCGGAAGATCCCGTTCCATTCTTGACTGGATTCGTGCCGGACCGCTCCAAGCCGCTGGTCTATGGCAGGCCCGTCGGGGTAACCACCGCACCGGATGGATCGCTCCTCGTGGCCGACGACGGCATGGGCATCATCTACAGAATCTCTTACTCGAAATAGCGCGAAACCTACTGCACTGTCAGAGTCAACGTAATGACTTGCGGCGGTAGGCTTCCCGAAGTGGCCGTAAGTGTCAGCGAACTTGTACCCGGAGGCGTTACGATGGGCTGCGGATTTGTCGGTGGAGGCGCGGGAGTTACCTGGACAGTTGCGCTTCCTCCACCGCATCCAGAGATTCCCCCTAGCAAATAACAGAATGCCGCCACGGCAAGCAACTGAAGCGCCACATGCCTGATCGGGACTCGTCCCCACTGCGTTCGCCCGAATCGCCAAATCCAAAACAAGCCAAATATCAACAAAACCGGTTCCGCAGCGCTCTGCGTTTTCAACCGAACGAGCGGCCCGTCGCTACCGATGAGGGGCAACGCAGTCGCGCTCCCGCTCGTCGTGACGGAAACGCTGATGGGCACCACATTTGAGTTCGTCACGGCGATCGTCCCGGGCGCAATCGTGCATACCGCGCCAACCGGAGCGCCGCTGCATGTCAGGCTGATGTTTCCTGTGAACCCGGGTCCAGGCGTGATTTGAAGCGCATATTGTGCCGTCTGCCCGGCTGATACTGTGGCACTTGTGTTCCCCGCACTTCCTGGCGAAATCTGAAATGGGGAAGCCACGTTTCCCATCACATTAATCGTCTGCGGCGAATTGGCCGCATCGTCCGTCAAAGTGATTGTCGCGGTCCGCTGGCCCTGCGCTTGCGGAGAAAATGTCACGTTAATCGAACAACTCGTCTGAACCTGCACTGGCGCGCTCGTGCAATTGTTGCTCATGCTGAAGTCGCCCGGATTCGCCCCGCCGAGCAGTACGGAAGAAACCGTGAGAGCCGCAGTGCCGGAATTTGTAAGCGTAACGGATTGCGAACTCGGTTGAGCTCCCTGCGCCACCGTTCCGAAATCCAGGCTTCCTGGAACGAGCGTCACCGCCCCTCGCGCTTGTACTCCCGTCCCTGTCATCGTCGCGCTCTGCGGACTTCCAGGAGCGTCGTCGGCAACCTGAAGCGTTGCCTGTTCGGGACCCGTACCCGATGGCGTAAATCCAAGGCTGATCGAGCAATTCCCGTTCGGCGCAAGGGAGGCGGTACACGTGTTCGTTTGCGAAAAATCACCTGCCTTGGTCCCTGCGATGCTAATTCCCGTGATCGCCAGATCTTGCCCGCCGGTATTCACAAGCGAGATCACGCGAGTCGCCGCCGTTTGCCCAACGGTCACCTGACCCATGTCTTGGCTCGTCGGGAATAACTGCGCTGCCGGGCCGCTTACGGCTTGCACCGAGTTTCCCGTAACAGCCAACCCGGCTCCGCCCAGAGCTGAGCCCGGTGTGATACTGAAGGGCGAGCCCGCAATTTCTGTAAGATTGCCGCTGCTCACATCAATGGAATATGCGTGGATTCCTTGCTGGTCGAGACTGTAGAGAAACGACCCGATAGGATCGGCTACGGAAGTTCCTCGATTGATGCTTGCATTCGCGAGCGGCCCAAGATCCTGGGCTAGTTCACCCGTCGTTGGATCAATTGAATACACAAATAGCCCCGAATTCTCCTGCACGTAAAGATATTTTCCGGAACTGTCAATCAACATCGCCGTGGGAAAATTGCTCTGTCCAAGGTCTACTGTCGCGCTGTTCGCACCCGTTCCGTCAACGGGAGAAAGCATCCCTCCTTCGATGAAACCGCTGAACTGCCCGCTGCCCTCGTAAAAAAACTGCCCTAGAGGATCCATGGCGATACAACGGCCTTCATCGGTCCCTCCACCGGCGTTTCCTTCCAAATAAAGCGCGCCCGTCGTCGAGTCAATCGAGTACACCGTCGTCTCCGCTCCGGTATACCCTGCTGCGGGATTCGGCCCTAGCCCGACATACAGGCGCAAGCCCTTCGGATCCGCGAACATCTGGATCGGCGTGCCGGTGATGTCAAAACTCAATTGCGGCGTCAGCACGATCTGAAGATTTGCGGAATCGATCGCAAAAGGCGTGATGGCCGCGTTTGGCGGCACATTCCCGTTCGCGTAGCCGACATACAGATACTTTCCCGTAGCTTCCGCCGCGATCGAAATGGGATCGGATGGCGCGTTGCCCGGATTGATCGTTGCGCCCGAGGCAAAAGGCGAATTCGGAACTTCACTCAGCGCGCCCGAACTCTGATCTATTTGAAACATCGAAATCGTGTTGCTCTGCGGATTAATCACGAACAAAAATTTCCCCTGTCCATCTACGGCGACGTATCCGCCCTCGAATCGCTCATTGAATGGCGAACCGGCGATGCTGGAGAGAGATGCCGTTTGACTATCCTTGTCGTAAGCCGAGAGAAATGAGTTCGTGGTGGACTGGCTCTGTGATGCATAAACTCGTTGCTGAGTAGTTTGTGCTCCAAGCGGCTCGCAAGTGAGAACCATCGTGGCCGCAAGAATCACAGCCATCCAGGCGTAGCACAATCGCAAATGACTGGACAGTTCTGTCACCAAGGTTCCTTGCCTCGCCGGAACGCAGCTCGGCGAAGCAATCCTGCGAATCGAATTCAGGTCCTGAGAGGGAGCCTAAACGGCGCACAGTGTAGCCCCGGGCAGTGTATGCGTCAACATAAGTTTTATATCTAGTTATCTAGCTGAGCGAAAAGAGCGCGGGAACTAGTTAAAATGTTCCATTTTGGAACAGGACCTCTACTTCCCATGCTTTCGAGCGTTCCTTCCTACCCTAAGCCGAAAGCCCCAACTGGGCTGGAATCGGGCTTTCCACATTCTGTAATCCTTCTTTGACACAAAAGAAATACTCCATACTATAATCTCTTTACTCTATGGAACGTGTCTGGCTCGAAATTACCAAGCAAACCATCTCGAATGATCAGGTTACCGTCATGCGCCTGGACGGCAAGCTGAGCCTGGAGACTGTGAACCGGTTCCTCAAAATGATGCGGCTGGAGCCCGCTCCCCAACTCGTCCTGGAAATGGCGGGCGTGACTTATCTCGACTCCGCAGGAGTCGGTGCGCTTGTGCAATTGTTTGTTCACCGCAGCAGCCAACAGAAAAAACTGAACCTTGCCGAATTGGCGCCACAGGGCAAAGCTGTGCTGGAAGTGGCCGGATTGCTGAAATTGATTCCTTCTTTTCTCTCCGTCGAGGAAGCAATCGCGAAAAACGCCAGCATCGAACCTGCAAATTAGACTTAGTTGAGATCGGATGTGCGGAGGCGCAAAAAACCGTTCCAGGGTGAGTGTCTTATCCTTGGAAATCTTGTGGATTCAAGTTCAAAAAACTAGTGGCCAGAGCTGGTTCTTGGACTTCCTGGGCGACTCACATCTACGATATAAACTCTCTGATATTCGGTCAGAACCAGGAGCCGCTTCCCGTCCGCGGAAAAGTGCATGTAGGCAATATTCTGAGAGAAGCGCTCTTCGTCGAGTTTGGCTCCGGTCTTGCCATCAAATATTTCCAATAGGCCCGAGCCCCGGTCCACGGCCACCAGATTTGTCGTCGCGCTCGCTGCGGGATGCGAGCCGTACATGCGACCCTTCAATTTTCCGTCGCGGAGCGAGTACAAGAACACGCGCTCCGAATCCTTCCACAACACGAGGACATCGCCCTCGGAAAATGCGGAATCGAAACTTTGCGGACCAATGCCTTCCTGAACGAGTACCCCTCCGAGAGATTTTCCTGTTTGTGCATCTCGAACCTCGAACAGGGAATCTTGCGGGTGAGTCTTCGGCTTTTTTCCCCATAGAACCGCCAACTGATGGTTTTTGATGATCCGGTTTGCGCCCGGGGATTGGGCGAGCCAACCGAGTACCAGCCGATCACCTTGCGGATCGAAATAAGGAACCGGAGCTTCCTCGCCGAACGCCCGCTGCCACAGGAGTTTTCCGGTCGAGGGGTCGAGCGCCCTTATCTCAAACGGAACCGGGGTGATCGGGGAGAAAGAATTGCGGTAGAGGGGGATGGGTAAGCGCTGGTACTCCCAAACCACGTTTCCACCGGGAAAGAAGTGATCGCCCTGCGAGGCTGGCCTCGGCCATGCGGGCACAGTCGTCTCGCTAGACTGGCCAAGAGCAACCATCGTTGCCGGAGTAACTTGAGAGCGGGGCAGCAGCGCCAGGACCCGGGAATCATTCGAATAAGCGCCTGCAAATTGTGGCAGCTCCGCAGTCCGATTTCCACTGCTGAGATCGTATTGGGCACCGGCGCCGTCCACGGCGATCATCAGCGAATCAATCTGAGGTGAGACTTCGGCGCCCCGCAAGTAGGGAAGAGGCCCAATCGGTAACCACGCCGAGTCCAACTCTTTTAAATCTCCTAGACGAAGACGCACCAACTTGCCCGTATCCAGGTAAAGAAACAGTTCGTCTTGAAACATGTCCGCGGAGAGGTTGCCTGGAATAGCCAAAACTCGATTTTCCTTTGCATCGAAGAGATGCTCGCCCCGCCATATCGGATCGCGGAACAATAGGTAGCGAGGATTGCTCGCAGCAACCACAAAATTCCCCGCGAAGGGGACTTGCAGCAAGGGAGCGCCAACTCCAACTGGGACCATGATTCCACCATGTTCTTTGCCCGCGCCGGAGACGATTACACGGCCTCCCTCGAGCAAACTCATGGAGTCGCCAAAACGCTCCCGCACCGCCTTGGTTGGATTTAACCGCCTCTTCGTTGCCAGGTCCAGCGCGAAACCCCCAGTCTCCCTCCTTCCCGCGATGAATTCGGATGCGTCCGGCGAGAAAGACATGGAGAGTCGGAACATCCGCGGTCCCACCATCGGCGGAAGTTCTCCCATAAGCTCGAATCCCATCGGCTGGGCGAAGCAGGAGTCAATGTCCAGAGGAACTGCAAAGTTATGCGCCGAGTTTTCTCCAAAGGTTTCCAGCGGCTCATGGAAAACGACCTTGCCCGTGGAAAGCTCGATCACCTCCAGGTCGAGTTGTGGGGTGTAGCACGCCAGCCAAAGGCCGCCCGGAGAAAGTTGCGCTTGGAGGCAGCCCGAGGAGGAGACTGGCAATCGCATTGTTTCCGGCCTTTGCAAGTTCTCCAGCGGGAATCGGCCGAGCGCGAATTCCTGCGTGACGACGACAATCTCTCTGGAGTCAAAAGAAAATTGCGCCGGCACAGCCTCTGGAATCCTCAGGTAAGACTCGAGTTTGAGCGGGTCGCGCGATAGAACGTAAATGCCTGTCGGGTCCTGAACCAGCAGGAACTTCCCGTTTGGTGCGATTCGAATATATGCCCTTGCGCTGCGGAGGGCAGGGACAAGTTGCTGCGTGGACAGAATGTTATGAAGCTCTTCTGGCGTGCCGCTCTTTGGCGCGACCCCAGCTTCTGCTTGTGAGTGGACGTGCCGGGGAATCTCATGGAACCCAAACAGAGAAGAACCCCAAATCCAGATCAAGAGGAGCGTCAGAGTCTGCGAGAATCGGCTCATCGCGGTGCGGCCTGAAGAGACATGCAGCCTATCTCTGGCATCCTGATCGGGCAATTTTCGTGTACGGCCTTCAGAGCGCGGAGACCATGTGTGCAATAGCATCCTCGAATCCGACATTTCCGTCGAGATACGGCTGCCAATAATCGGAAAGAACCCGGTAATAATCCTGCCATCCACGGCTGTCCAGACGCTCCTGAAGTGCGCGAGAAATATAATTCGTCGATCTGTCAGGGACTAACCCGGTGGTTTTTGAGGAAGATGACACAGCCGAACGAATGACTTCACCTGCGGTATAGAAAAGCAGGGCGTGCCACAGGTCCCTGGGAATCGGAATGTTGCGCTGGTGGCATTCCCGGATGATAGCGTCCTGCACGTTATCGGAGATCCCGAGCGACGCCTCGTGAAAAAGGACTTCCAATCCATCCGTGCCCTGATTACGCGAATCGGTGCTCGAGATCGTCACACGAAGCGGATCCAGAGTTGTGTAGGCGCCCTCCGCGTTGGCGATGGCGGTGACGTCCACTCGGATGCGGTCCTTGGGCCAGTCGGTCTGGTAGATTTCCGCGAGACGGTGGGAAAGGCCGAGGCCATTCCGGCGCACCAGCGGAGCCACCGTGAATATCCAACGGCGATTGAAGCGGTCGTGCTCGGGCCAGAGATGGGCGCGATAGATGGGCGCGGCCGAGTCTAGCGCCTGGGTGAGTCCGTCCGGCAGGCCGGCATCGCACGTTTTCCGTTTGATTCCAGCGAGATCGGGACACGTCTCAAAATCGCCCAGTTGGTTTTTGATCAGCACCATCTCCAGGCTGAAGAACAAATCCTTCCCCGCGTAATTTTTCGCATAGTATGACACCGCCGATTCCCAAATCCGCTTCTCGCCGGAGTTGAGCCCGGAGATCAAAGAATTATCTGCTGACGTGGGAGAATCGCGGCGCAGCCGCGCTTCCCGATAAAGCGTGTGGTGCAAGTTCAGCCAAAACCCGCTGTGAAATTCGAACACCGGAAGCGGATTGACGGAACTCACTTCTTGCCCATTAGCGGGAATGGACAAAAGCCCCAAGAGAAGAAGAGACGAAGCGAATCTGCGGGTGAGGGCTGCGGGGCGCATACAGGAAGCAACGATGGTATCGCCAAGAGGGTCGCCGGACAAATTCCGAGACTCGAAAAGTGTCAGAGTGCGGTATGCGCAGCAAACTGCAGCCAGCGGTCCAGAATTGCGAGCTGCGTCGCAGGAACCGGGCTATCGAAGTGCACGCCCATGCCGAGTCCGGGACTCACGTAAACGATCTTGGCGCTTACTTCGAAGTGTTCCTCTCCTTTGGACAGCACAATGCGAACGGAGGTCCCCTTGGGAATCGGGTTAAGAGTATCCACGTAACAACCCGTTCTGCTGACGTCGCTCGTGCGGGCGGTCAGGCGCGCGCCGGAGCCCAATTCAATGATATCTGCGACAACAATGAGCGCGTAGCGCGGCGCCGCTCGCCGTTCCGCAATTACGTCCGGCATTGCCAGGTCTCCTTTGGCCTGCCGGAAATGAGGTAAGCGCGTATAACTCCAGGATCACCGGAGTTTCGCGAGTGGAAGAATGACCCTGCTTTGATTTTCCGTGAGACCGCCGGGCAGCGCAAGCAGAACACAGGAATAGCGGCCAAAATGTAACGCTGGCCGATTGGACGGGCTATTCGATTTTAGGATCTGAGTCCGAGCCGACTGCCCCCTGATGATCGGCCCCGTGATAGACGCCGGAAGAGTCCCGGAAGAATGAGGTCTTTCCCGCGCGGCCGTAGGGTTGTGGCGTAGCCGAGAGTTCGTACTTGGCGGGGGCGCCGATATCATTCGCCCCGACGATAACATATCGGAAGGAGTACCCGTTCTTACGACCCGACGCCAGCTGTGCGTCAATAAGTCCTGCGGCCGTGGCGCTGGCCGCGCCCTTGTCCACAGGCCCCAGCTGCGCTAGCGATTCAGGTAGTCGGAGGTAGGTACGCCTGTAGTCCTCAATCGCGGCCGAGAGCGACTTCAGGTTGGCCAGGGCGGCCTTCTCGTTCTGCGCTGATTCGGCGCGATCCCACTCGGCCGCAAGCGAAGGCAAATCCAGAAATACGAGTCCAATCGAGAGAATTTTCCATTGCCTGTCTTCGCGCACCAGGCTCATGGAAATGTGATGAGTGTCCGCCGGATCCGGGTCGGACGCGTCGCTGATGTCCACTGGCAGGAAAGCGACATTGTCATGCAGTTCTGTAGCTCCGATGTGGATTGCGGCGCTGCCTTGCGGAGTTTGGCACTGGATGACCCGCTGGCCGCTCTTTTCGCTTGTGACGCTTGGAACCCCTACGTCTTCCAGGAGCACAAAACGCTTCAGGAGTTCCGTGCGCGCCGCGGCAGTCATCTGGGAAAAGGCTTGCGCATTCCGCACGGTGAGGAATCGGCGGAAAGTTGTTTCATCGTGCGAACACGCCGCAACAAGAATTTCCTTCATTGCCGTGGCCGGATCGCCGCTCGCGACCGAAGCACTTCCGCTCGAGCTCGACTCCTGTGCGGCGGCATTCCCAGAGAGACTGCACAGCAGCATCGAAGCAACTCCCAGGGAAACGCGTCGGAAGGAGTTCATCTCAGTCCCTGGCGGCTGCAAGAATCCGCGGAAGATTCATGCTGAATTGAGATCGTGGCATGACTTCGCGAAATCCCGCAGCCTTGGCCTGAACCGCAAGCTCAGTCTGAACGTGCGATAGGAAGCCTAGAACATGAAGCTGGGGGTAAACGGAATGAAGCTGTTCCACCGCTGCCAGGGGTTCGTTGCGCGCACTCAAATCCACGATCACCAGCTTCGGAATCGGGTCCATCAACCCCAGCAGCGATTCGCGATTGGTGGCGACCTTCACTTCGATGCCCAGCTGCTTGGCGGTTTCGGCAAGCTTCATCTGGAAGAATAAATCATCCATGTAGGCGACTACGCGGGCCATGAATTAACGTCCTCCGTGCTCGGCTCAAACAGCAGCTACAGGTGGGTGGGATGCCGTAAGTGACCGCAGGGTCATCTCCAGCTGAACTTCGGTCGCTCAGTGCCCGGTGCTTGCGCTGTGGGCGCCAACGGTTTTGTCCGGAATGTCGCCGGCTCGCCCTTTTACGCGGTCATAGACAGAAATCTGGCTCACCGAACCGAGCGCCTCATTGTAAAACGTGGGTATTCCGAGCGCCGTGCGAAGCTCTTCATTGAATTTCCGCAAATTCGCCAGGTGCGATGCCAGAGCAGGCACTTTAAGGCCGTCGTCCGTGAGCAGGAATTTCTGGTAACCCGCGTCCCACAGCCGCGTGAATTGGCCCTTCAGCATGATTGTGGGAAGTATGGTCATTTGATAGCGGTCATCGGTGCCCTTGCGGAATTCTGCTCCGCACCCGTATTTCTCCACGCGGACGACCCCGCGCGTACTGCCGACCGTGAATCCCAAAGCAGCCAGGCTTTCGATGGTCTTTGGATCGAACCGTTCTTCGACGTTCCACATGGTTCACTCAGATTAACGGACAGCCTTGCTTCTGTAAAGTTCCTTGCCCGATATCCAGATGCTCCGCCTCTTGAGGTTGGCGGCTGCTCACCGTTCTCTCCCCCTCCCTCCCAAAACCGCTTCGGAGCGATGTACCGCTCCAGCGGACTCGCACGAGTTCCGCAGTTTTGGCTGCGCTTTGTGCTTCAGGCTCGTGCTTGACCTAGGAAATCATCCGATTCAGGACAGGAACTGCGATCGGCAGAGCGGCCGACCCTGACGCTTGGAAATCTCGACAAAAATTAGGGTGATTTCCCTAAATTGCGGTATCCTATGCGTGTAGAGGGAGCTTCAAACCTCTCTTCTACCCGAAAATCCGCCCATTGCATCGAAATAGGTGCATTTTAGTCGGGTTTTCATATCCCTCCCTGGGGAGCTTTCAGAGCGCGTGGCAACGGCCGAGCAATTTCGATCCTTTAGCAATCCCACACTCTTTCGTCCGCCGTTAGGCGAAGGCCTCCTTGATCGCATCGGCAATACTCCGCTTCTCTCCTTGCAACGCATCGGGCGCGAATTTCCCACAGTGGAATTTGCCGCCAAACCGGAGTGGCTCAATCCCGGTGGTTCAGTGAAGGACCGGCCTGCGCTCAGCATGATTCAAGCTGGCCTGCAAAGCGGTGAGCTGCGTGCTGGAAAAACCATCTTGGACGCCACCAGCGGGAACACCGGTATAGCCTACGCTATGATCGGCGCCGCCATCGGTTATCCGGTGAAATTGTTCTTGCCGGAGAACGTCTCGGAGGGGCGCAAACGAATTCTGGCCGCCTATGGCGCTGAGTTGGTATTCACTCCAGGAGACGAGGGGACGGATGGCGCGATCCATCGTGTACGCGAATTTGCCGCTGCCCAGCCCGAAGCTTATTTTTACCCCGATCAATACAGCAATCCGGCAAACTGGCAGGCGCACTACGGCACCACCGCCAACGAAATCTGGGAGCAGACCCAGGGCCGGATCACTCATTTCGTAGCTGCCTTGGGGACGAGCGGCACTTTTATGGGAACTTCCCGGCGACTGCGTGAGCTGAATCCCGCGATTCGATGCATCAGCCTTCAGCCGGACAGTCCTTGGAACGGTCTCGAGGGTTGGAAGCACATGTCTACTGCCTTGCGTCCCTCCATCTATGAAGAAACTTTGGCGGACGAAAATCTGGAGGTCGCTACGGAAAATGCCTACCGTATGGTCAAACGGCTGGCGCGTGAAGAGGGTTTGCTGGCGAGCCCGAGCGCAGCAGGCGCTCTCGTGGGATGTTTTGCTGTGGCGGAGAAGCTCGCGCCCAACGAACACGCCGTCATCGTCACCGTGTTCGCCGACAATGCATCGAAATACCTGAGCGAACGCTTCTGGACTGAGGCCTGAACATGCCGGAAACAGCGACCTTATGGATCAGCAGGGAATTGGCCGAGCGAATTCGCAACCACGGCGCAAAGGCTTATCCCAACGAATGCTGCGGCGCTCTCTTCGGGTGTGACACTTCTGCGGAGCCCGGCCTCGATCCCGAAACCGGCGCCGTGGTTTCTGCTCGTCGGGTGTTGGGCCTCTACCCACTCGTGAATCGGCGCGACGATGCTCCGCAAAACCGTTTTTCCGTCACTCCGCTCGATGTGCGCGAAGCGGAGAAAGCTTCGCAACTTCACGGCCTTGAGGTTGTGGGGTGGTACCACTCCCATCCTGATCATCCCGCCCGGCCGAGTCAGTATGACCACGATCACGCTTGGCCCTGGTATAGCTACATCATCCTCAGTGTGCAGAAGGGCGCTCCGGAAGAGTTAACATCTTGGCGCTTGAGCGACGATCGCTCGGAATTCGCTCCAGAACCTCTCGAGATTTGTCGGCACGCCGCTGTCTGAAGGGTCAAACGACAAGTTTGGGAAACGGAGAAAGAGGCATGTCAGTCAAAGTAATCATCCCGTCCCCGCTCCGGGCTTTCGCCGGAAAGAGCGACTCCGCGGAATTCCCCGCAGCAACAGTAGGCGAAGCTCTCAGCCTTTTGACCGGTCAGTTCGTCGCCCTGCGTAAGCACCTCTTCACGGACGACGGAAAGCTCCGCAGCTTTGTCAACGTCTATGTGAACGACGAAGACATCCGTTATCTTGCGAAGGAAAATACTCCGACGAAAGACGGCGATATCGTTAGCATTATTCCGTCCATCGCCGGAGGTTGCCGGTAATGCTTCAAATTGACTGAGGATTCTTTATGGCGGCGAACACGCAAACAGTGTTAGATAAAGGGCCTGTGACTGTCCTTTCCAACGAGGAAATCCTGCGCTACAGCAGGCATCTGATCATGCCCGAAGTCGGCATGGACGGCCAGCTCAAGCTCAAGAACGCCAAGGTTCTCTTGATCGGCACGGGCGGGCTCGGCGCTCCGCTCGGCCTGTATTTGACTGCTGCCGGGGTCGGCAAGCTTGGTCTCGTGGATTTCGACGTCGTGGATTTCACCAATCTTCAGCGTCAAGTCACCTTCGATTCTCAAGATGTCGGCAAGCCGAAAACGGAAGCCGCCCGTGCCCGTCTTTCCAGCCTCAATCCCGACATCGAAATTCAAACGTTCGAAACGAAACTGACCAGCGAAAACGCCTTGGAATTGTTCGGGGATTTCGATGTCATCGTGGATGGCACGGACAATTTTCCCACGCGCTATCTTGTCAACGATGCTTGCATCCTGCTCGGAAAGCCGAATGTCTATGGCTCCATTTTCCGTTTTGAGGGGCAGGCCACCGTTTTCGGCATGCCCGATGGGCCATGCTACCGGTGCCTGTATCCGGAACCGCCTCCGCCAGGCCTGGTTCCCTCCTGCGCCGAAGGCGGCGTTTTGGGTGTCCTGCCGGGCATTGTCGGATCCATTCAAGCCATGGAAACGATCAAGCTCATCCTCGGCACTGGCGACAACTTGATCGGACGTCTCCTTCTGTTCGACGCCCTGGGGATGAAGTTCCGTGAACTCAAGCTGCGCAAGAATCCCGACTGCCCCATGTGCGGCAAGAACCGCTCCATTCACAAGCTGATTGACTATTTCGAGTTCTGTGGCGTTCGCGGCGAGGAAGCGCCCGTGTCGAACTTGCTGGTTCCCGAAATCGCTCCACGGGAACTCAAATTGCGCCTCGACCGCGGTGACGATCTTTACATTCTGGATGTCCGCGAGCCGCATGAGTTTCAGATTTGTAATCTGAACGGCCATTTGATTCCGCTCGGGGAATTGCCGCGCCGCGTTCACGAGCTCGATTCGTCTCGCGAAATCGTCGCTCACTGCCGCAGCGGTAAGCGTTCCGCTGAGGCCGTGGATTTTCTTCGTAAGGCCGGATTCCGCAAGATTCTCAATCTCAAGGGTGGTATTCTCGCTTGGTCGGACGAAGTGGATCATTCCGTCCCAAAATATTGAAACCTGATTACTTTTCCATGAGGTGTTCGCAGTGGGTGTGTTTGAAGAGATGTTGGCGCACAACAAGGGCTATGCCGAAAGCTTCAGTCTAAGCCATTTGCAGACGCCGCCCGTTCGAAGGATTGTTATCCTCACTTGCATGGATTCTCGTATGGATCTCGAGCAACTCCTGGGCTTGAGTGTCGGCGATGCCCACATGATCCGCAACGCGGGAGGGCTGGCCACCGACGATGCGATCCGCTCCCTGATTCTTTCGACGCATCTTCTCGCCACGCGCGCGATCGCGGTCATCCAGCACACCGATTGCGGCTTGATGTCCATCACCGACGACGAGTTCCGCCGCCGGCTCTCCATCGAATGTGGCCGCGACGCGTCTCATCTCGTCTTTCATGCATTTCGCGACGTGGATCAGAATGTCAGCGCCCAGGTTCGCCGTATTCGCGAGAATCCCTTTCTGCCCAAGAAAATTGAAGTCAGAGGGTTCGTTTACGACGTAAAATCAGGTCGCCTTAAGGAAGTGCAGGCACCTTAGCTTGAACGCCGATTGCGTAAGATGCACTTTCTGATTGGCCTTTAGATTGAGAATCCCGACGGAGACCCTATGGCAGCTACCAAGATAACCATCAACAGCAACGGTTCGATTCGCGTCGAGGGAGACTTTGAAATTCTCGATCCTTCGGGCACACCCTTCGGTCTCGGCGGGCGCACAGGAGTCAGTCTCTGCCGCTGTGGCCATTCCGCTAACAAGCCTTTCTGCGATGGCTCTCACAAAACAACTGGCTTCGTGGACACCATTGTGGCTCGCGATCTTCCTCCCCCAAAGCCGAAGCTCTAATTCCCCTTCTCGTCTACCAAGTGAGACAGTCTCAACCTGAGACGGATGTCTCTGCACCACTCCAACTGCCCTTTTGTCCGGTAACTCTAACTGAACAAACGCGATAGCATGCCTTAAAGTCCCACCTGAATTTGCCGATAGCGTCTCGCATAGTCCTATTACCCGGTCTCGACCGAGTGATGCGTCAATAAGTCTTTGTTTTGCCGTGATTTAGAGCTCCATCGTTTTTGACAAAAACGGTCATTGGCTTGCTGTTGTAGGTAATCACGGGTTTTTGCCGCTATTTGGGGGATTTCTTGGGCGATTGGGGCAAGATCATCGGGATTCTCCGGCGGAAGCCGTCTGGGCTTCTGGTCTCTGCGGGTGTCGCCGCAGCGGCCGTCTTCTTCGCACTTCTCCTCTATCTCCGCCATTTGAATTTCTTTGGTAACTCGCAAGTCTATCTTTACCTCGAAGTCGGTGGCACGCTTCTCAGCTTCTGCTATGCCGCCAACGCCCTTGTCCGCTTTCGTGGCACCCATGACCGTACCGCGCTGATTCTCGCCTTTGGCTTTGTACTTTCCGGCATGATCGAGACCGTCGGCTACTTCGCTTTCAACGGTCTGCTTCAGGGCGGTCCGCTCGCCCTCTATCGCATTCCTATGGGCTGGATGGTCAGCCGCACACTCCTGGCTGTTTTGCTTCTTGCGGCGCTTGGGGTCGAGCGCTATATGCCCACGGCTCGTCAGCCCAGCAAGGAAATCGCCGGCGCTCTCCTCGTCGTCGCCTTGGCCGCCTACGCCACCAGCGCGGCATTCCTCGCTGCTCCCTCTGCTCCGCTTGCCAGCGCGCACTCCTTCATCTCGCGACCCTGGGATTTGCTGCCCGGAACGCTGTTTCTTATCGCCGCGCTCGGTTTCCGTCACAGGTTCAAGAAGGACAAGAACGCTGCCTCCCTCTACGACTATGCGCTTTTTATCGTCGCCGTTCTCAACGTCGTTTGTCATGTCGCTGCTGCTTTTTCGCGGCACCTTCTCGACGGCCCCTTCATTCTTGCCGAGCTCTCCAAAACCGCCAGTTATATCGTCATGCTTTCCGGCGCTCTGCTCGACCAGGCGCGCCTCTTCGACCAGGTCAACACGATGGCCGTCAGCGACTCGCTCACCGGCCTCGCCAACTACCGCCGCCTCCTCGCCGTAATGGAAGCAGAACTCGATCGTTCGCGTCGCACTCAGCGCCCGTTCAGCGTCGTCCTTTTCGACATGGATGGCCTGAAGGCTATCAACGATCAGTATGGCCACCTGACCGGCAGTCGCGCCATCGTGCGCCTCGGAAAAATTCTTCGCACGCATTGCCGCGCCATTGATACGCCCTCCCGCTACGGTGGAGACGAATTTGCGCTCGTGCTTCCCGAAGCCGGACGAGAGATTGCTGCTCGCATCGTCGGACGCGTCCGTGAAAAGCTTGCCGCCGACCCCGAAGCACCGTCCATCTCCGCCAGCGCCGGCGTCTCCGCCTACCCGGAGGACGGCGACACCCCGGAAAAACTTCTCGCCGCGGCCGATCGCGCCCTCTATCGCATGAAGCATCACGGCTCGAGCATTCCAAATCTCACCCGCATCGCGGCGTGTCTATGAAGGTGACAAAAAGCATGCCGCGCCATTCCCTCTACCCCTTTCATCGCGCTGAACGCCGTATCCCCATGGAGATCGGCGTCTATCTCGAGGGGAACCGCCAGGTCCCCGGCGCGGAGTCCACTTTTACGGAAAATGTCAGCGTGCGCGGCGCCCGCGTGGTTAGCGTTCGGCGCTGGGAGCTTGGCGACAAGCTTCTCCTCAGTTCGCGCACCGGAGAGTTTCGTTCCTCAGCACGAGTAGCTTACTGCGAACCATTGCAAGGCGACGGCTTTGCCATCGGCGTGGAGTTCCTCGATCCAAAGGGACGATGGGTTGTTCAAAACGAGAGATAGCTCGGCCCAACGGCTTAGCGGAAAGGAGGGGACACTCGGAACAAGTGGAATCAGAAAACTGGTGCAAATGTTTTACCGAAGCGCCGTGCGGATCGAGAAGGAGCCGCCCGGCGCTTCTTTTTTGCCCTTCCGATCCCGCTGAAGCAGACGCCTACATTCACTCTTCTCTCCATCACTCTGCCAGAGCTTCGTGGTAAATCTTGATCGTCCCCTCGACCATCGCTTCCGCTGAGAACTTCCCCTCGATCCGCTTCCGTCCCGCTCCGCCCAGCGCCGCCGCCCATTTCGGATCGCGCAGAATTTTCGCCGCCGCCGCTGCAATTTCCTCCGGTTTTCGCGCCTCCACTTGAATTCCGCTCACTCCGTTTTCCACGATCTCTCCCAGCGCACACCCGAAATAAGTGATGCTCGGAATTCCAAACGACATCGCCGCCAGCAGCGAAGTTCCCAGCCCCTCATACAGCGCTGGAAATACAAACAGGTCGAGTGCCTGATAAATCGCCTCCATATCTTTCACGAATCCCGCGAACAACACGCTATTCAGCACTCCCGCCTCGCGCGCTACCCCCTCCAGCCGCGCCCGGTCCGGCCCTTCTCCCGCCAGCACCAGCCGGCATGCTGGAAATTCCCTTTGCAACTCCCGCAGCGCCCGGATCACCCATTCCTGCCCTTTGTCCGGGGAGAGCACTCCGACGCATCCGGTCAAAATTTGTTCTGCGCTCACGCCCCATCGCGCCCTTGCTCTTTCTCGATCCTCCGCCGTCGGGATGGGCGGAATGCGCACTCCCTCGTATACCACCGTGATCTTTTCCTTCGGCGCTCCCGATTCGGCTGCGCGTTCGGCCACCCAGTGCGAATTGGCAATGATTCGTCTCGCGGCAAAGTATCGCGCTCTTGCCAGCTTGCGGTTTGCCAGCGGGTAACCCACCCTTCGTGAAATGATCAGGGGCGCGCGCTTGTGCGCGCGTGCCAGCCAAGCCGCCGTCAGCGCATGCGATTCGTTCACGTGCACCACATCGAATCGCCCGTCGCTCATCAATTTGCGGATCTTCTTTGCCGCCGGCAGTCGCAGCATCCCTCGCGAGACGTGGTGCACGCAGAACCCCGCCTTCGCTGCTCGATGTCCCAACACGGATCCCTCCGACACCAGAAGCTCCGCCGCATGGCCGTGTTCGTATAATCCCGTCAGCAGCAGCAGAAACTGGTTCTGCCCGCCACGCCACTCTGTTTCCAGATCCACCAGCAGCGGAATCACCCGGCATCTCCCCTCTCTCCGCCCCTCGTCTTCACCAGTTTGCCCAGCTTGGAATATTTCAGCCGCACCGAACGCGCCGCCATCCTCGAGATCAGCCCTCCCCGGTAGCCGTCCAGCACTCCGCCCCGCAGAATATAGTTTTGAAAAAAACTCCACGGCGTCGCGAACCACACCGCCGCCCGCCAGTTTCTCCGCCCTTCTTCGAACATCTGCTGCGCGGCCAGCGTCGTGTACTTCTCCACATTTTCTTCGTGATCGGCAAACGTCCGCACCGTGTAGTGCAGCAAGTCGCCGCTCAAACGTCCCGGTTTGCCTTCAAACCGCAGCGCTTCGTGAATCCTTCCGGAAAACCGCGCCGCGTCCCTTTGGTATAACCTCCGCTGAAAATCCGGATACCACCCCGAATGCCGGATCCAAGCGCCCAGATACCACGTCCGCCTCGATACTTCGTACACCGCAAACTCCGCGTCGCGTTTTTTCCAGTCCAGCAGCGAGCTTTGCAGATTGCTGCTCAGCTCCTCGTCTGCATCCATCGAAAAAATCCACTCGTGGCTCGCTTGCGCGGCCGCAAAATTCTTTTGCTCCCCGTAATTCGTCCATGCGCGGCGAATGAGCATTGCGCCGTGTTCCTTCGCGATTTCTTCTGTCAGATCGGTGCTTCCGGAGTCCACCACCACGATTTCGTCCGCAATCCCTTCGAGTGACTTCAGCGCGCGCGGCAGGTTATGTTCCTCATTGAGGGTGATGAGGCAGGCGGAAAAGCGGTTCATCAGAGGCAGTCCGGGGTCGCCGTCAGTATCTCACAAATGCTCCGGCAGCCCCACGATCCCGGCTCGTCCTCTTGGCGGTCAATTACTTCGGCAGGATACTCACACGAATCAGGCTTGATCCGATCCGGAACTCCGCACCATCCATCAGTACCGCTGCGCGCGTCCGCTCTTCGTCGTAAAAGGTCCCGTTCGTCGAATCCAGGTCCTTCAAATTCACGTTTTTGTCGCGCACTTCGATCACGCAGTGTTGGCGGGAGATCTCCGGATCGTTTAGGGGAATGTCCGCGCCTCTTCGCCCGATAATCACGCGTGGCTTCGTCAGCGTATGCGCCGTTCCCTGGTCCGGCCCGCTTAGGATCGCCAGCACGATCTTTACGTTTGTCGGCAGCCGGACTCCTTCATCCTGGGCCAGGAGCAAGCTCGTCCCGCCTCCCTCCGAGCGCGCAAACGATGGCAGCGGAGAAATCACCATGGTCATTTCCGGTTTCTTTTTGCTCTCTACTACCGTGGACCCGCCGCACTTCGTGCACCGGAATTGCACTTTGCCATGCTTCTCCACGTCTGCGTCGTTCAGCAGGTGCTTTTTGCCACAATGGCTGCATTCCGCCTGCATCCCTACAAGATATCACCCCGCCGCGCCCTCGGCTTCTGCGCCTCCCCTACCGTGCCGCAAACGTTATGTTCCTCCCTCCCGGATCTCGGGTTGACCCCGGTTCATCCGGATGGTTTCACGCTCCTACTCCTCATCCTTTTAGCGTTACGCCTAACTCCCGTCAGGAAATCCTCCCCTGTGCAGCACCATCGGAAAGTGTGGCAGCGTTCCCGGTCTCCGCACGGATGCCCGCCACCCCTCAGGCGGAGGCTCCAATCCCTGAAACAGCGGCGATTGCGCCGCGGTTCCGTTCCCGGCCAGCTTTTCAAGCGCTTCGCGAAGACCTTGGACCGTCTTTTTCCCATATTGCTCCCTCCAGCGCTCCTCAACACTCTCAATTCTTCGACGATACGCTTCTCGCGTCTTTTGGCCCTTTGCCGTCAGTTGCGCAATCCTTGTTGGTCCTCCTTCACGCTTCACTCTCTGCACACAAGCGCCCCTCTTCGACAGAATCCCCATCCCCATGTGGATCCCTTCTTTGGACACGCCGCTCAGCTCCGGCAGATCTCGCACTCGGACGCCCTCTTCCTTCAGGACCCTCAGCAGATTCGCGCTGATTGCCAGTGAGAGTTCGAACTTGTCCTCATATTCGATCGCGAATGCCAGCAAGACTTTGGAAAGAAGCGCAGAAAGGGGCAGGTCTGGCACTGATTTTTCTCTCCCTCGCCCAGGTTCGCATGGCCCATATTTTTCATCTTTGCTGAATAGCCCGTATCCCAAAATCGGCAGGCAGTCCGGCAATTCGATTTCCGTGTGCTTTGCCGTCTCCCTCAGCGTTTCCCGCACCCGGTCAATTTCCTCTTCACCAAATCTCTCCCGCCAGCGTCTCTCGATCGTTCCGAAAAGCGGCTTCCACACCTCCTGTGCTTTGCGGCCCGCTGGCGTTGCCCGCGCGATCCAGGCGGATCGCGGCTGTTTCAGCCTCGGGTCTTTCGGGTCCGGACTCACCGTGATATATCCCCACCGTTCCATTCCCGCGAGATTTGTCTTCGTCCGCGCTCGCCCTGCAAGTTCGCGGACGCTCACTCCTTCCTCCCCAATGTGTTGCATGCAGTTTGGCCACATTACCAGCGACACCAGCCACGGAGCGTGCGGTCCGTTTCCCTTCAAGCCCTGCATCGTCGTCCGGTGCGTCATCTGCTTTTCGAACTCGTTGTCGAACTCGATCGTGAACGCCGTGAGCGCGAACGACAGCAGCGTTGCGAGCGGAAGTCTCTCGTTCATTCCGTCCAGCATCATACGCCGCACCCTCGAAGCCTGTGGTTTCTTTCGGCTTGCTCCTTTGCCCGGGATCTTGCCCGCTGCGTTCCTTCCTTCTCTTTATGCTAGGATGGAGCTTCCGGAATATTCAGGAGAAAAGGCGTGCCCGAACACATTTCGCGCAAGGAATTGAAGCAGGACAAAATCCGTGAGTCCATCGAGCACGGCGCGGAAGCCGTCTATTCCCACAGCAGGACTGCAACCGTCATCATCCTCGTTGCTCTGATTGCCGCTGGCGCTTACTTCGGTTGGAATTTCTACACCGGCCGCCAGAACTTGCAGGCTTCCGCGGCGTTGGACGCTGCCATGAAAACCTTCAATGCTCCCCTCCGCTCTTCCGCCCCTCCGGGCGACACCAGTGAAACCATCTATCCCAGTGAAGATGCGCGCGCCGATGCTGCCTCGGGCCAATTTTTGGTCGCCGCAAACAAGTACCCGAACACGAATCCGGGCCGCCTGTCGCGCTACTATGCCGCTCTCTGTCTCGAGGATCTGGGCCGTTTCAATCAAGCGCTCGAGGAATTGAAGAAGCTGGCACCCGGAAAAGATAAGGAACTCGCCGCCATGGCCCAATATCAGATGGCCAACATCTACGCTCGCACCGGCAAAACCGATGACGCCGTCAAAGCTTACCGCGCGGTCGCGGACATGCACGCCGTCCTGGTTCCTCGTCCGCTGGCCCTGCTGGAATTGGCCGATCTCCTGCGCCAGAAGAGTCCTGCGGAAGCCGCCGGAATTTATCAGCAAGTGAAGAACGAATATCCGAATTCGCCGGTCGCGGACCGCGCGGATCGCGGGCTCAATCTGCTTTCGTCTTCGCCAAAAACATAGTCTCACTGCATAAGTGCCGCAGAGGAACGGAGCGGCCATCACTCCAATTCTCAATCTGGCTGCCTGGGCCATGCACGAGGAGGATTCGCGCGGCAGGCGCTATCCCGAGCCTCGCCATCCTTACCGCTCCGAATACGCCCGCGATCGCGACCGTATCATTCACGCCCGTGCTTTTCGCCGCCTGGAAGCCAAGACCCAGGTCTTCACCACGCGCTATTCCGATCATTTCCGCAACCGCCTCACTCACACTCTGGAAGTCGCGCAGATCGCTCGCACCGTCGCCGGCGCCCTCCATCTCAATGCCGAACTCGCCGAAGCCCTCGCTCTGGTCCACGACATCGGTCATCCGCCCTTCGGCCATGCTGGAGAACGCAAGCTCAATGATCTCATGGCCGCTCACGGCGGCTTCGACCACAATCTCCACGCCCTGCGCATCGTCGAACAGTTCGAGCAGCGCTACCTCGAATTTCCCGGCCTCAATCTCACTTTCGAGGTCCGCGAAGGCATCATCAAGCACTCCCGGGACTACCGCGAATCTCTTTTTCCCGGCCTCGCAGAATATCTCCTCGACCTGCTTCCTCCTCTCGAAGCTCAACTGATCGACTGGGTGGATGAAATTGCCTACAACACCGCTGATCTCGATGATGCTCGCGAAGCGGGCGTCCTGGATTTGGAGGTGCTCTTGCGCGAAGTGCCCGTGTTCGAACGGGAGTACACCACCGTCAATCGCATGCATCCGGAGGGTCGCGAAAAACTCAAATTCAATGAAGCCCTGAAGCGCGTCCTGAATGTTCTCGCTACCGATCTGATTCAAACCACGCGCGATTCTGTCCGCGTCTCGGCCGCTCGAACCGCGGAGGAAGTTCGCCGCGCGTCACACCGCCTCGCTGGCTTGAGCGAAAAAGCTGCCGGGGCAAATGCACAGCTGAAACATTTTCTGTTTTCGCGCATCTACTCGCATCACGCAATTACTGAAGATCGCGATCGCTCCGTCCGCTGTCTCGAGGAACTCTTCCGGTTTTACGACTCCAGTCCCGGCTCCATGCCTTCTAGTTACGAGGAACTCGCGCGGGAATCTCCAAGAATTCTGATTGTCTGCGATTACGTCGCCGGAATGACCGACCAGTTTCTTCTCAAGCAGCACTCCGCCCGCTTCGGCGATTCCGCCGCTTCCGCCGCGCTGCCCGTTTGAATTCTGCTCGTTCCTTAGGAAGCGCTCTGAGCCTCCGCGATTTCCGGCCGTTCCGCGGTGTCAATGCGGATCTCCGTCAGGTCCGAGAGTAAAGTTGCGGCCCACCGATAGATGTTGTGCTCCCGGATGTTCTCCCGCATGTGCCGCATGCGTGCCGCTTGTTCCCCTTCGCCCATTTCCAGTGATTTCAGGATCGCATCCGCAAGCTGCTCGACGTCGTAGGGATTCACCAGCAAAGCATCGGGAAGCTGCCGCGCCGCCCCCGTAAATGTGCTCAGAATCAGCACGCCCTGCTCATCGTCCCGCGAAGCAATGAACTCTTTCGCCACAAGATTCATTCCGTCATGCAGCGAAGTCACCAGGCAGACGGAAGCGGCCCGGTAATAGCGCAAAATCTCCTGGTGCGAATGGTGCCTGCGCAGCAGCACGATGGGCTTCCACCGGCCAGCTTGAAAGCGCGCATTGATCCGCTCCGCCTCCGCCGTCACTTCGTCCAGAAATTGTTGGTATCGCGGAATCTGCGTCCGGCTCGGCGCTCCAATCTGTACAAATGCAAACCGCCGGTGATAAGCGGGATTCAGTTCAAGAAAATGTTCAATGCCGCGAAATCGTTCGATGATCCCTTTCGTGTAATCCACTCGATCCACGCCCACTCCCAGCAGCGAAGCTTCAATCCCCAGCTCGTCGCAAATCTCCGCGCGCAGTTGGCCGGAGCCCCTCGTACTCGCCGGCACCCCGTTTTCCGAGAAGGCCACGCTGATCGGATACGGCCGCACCCGCGTGACGTGCCCTTGCCTGTTGACCGCGAATCGGTCCCACTCCGTGCGTGCTTCCAGCGCCCGGTCCACGGTCGAGAGAAAATTATTGCAATGCGTCTGCGTGTGAAACCCCACGAGGTCCGCTCCTAGGAGTCCGTCCACCAGTTCCCGCTGCCACGGACAGATTCCAAAAACCTCCGGATTCGGCCAGGGAATATGCCAAAAGATCGCCACCCGCGAATCCGGACGCGCCTCTTTCACCATTCGCGGCAAAAGCGCGAAGTGATAATCCTGGGCCAGCAGAATGGGTGATTCCGTACCCTCCATTTCCTGTAAAACCGCATCCGCGAATTTCCGGTTCACTTGCTGATAATTCAGCCAATCTTCGGGACGGAATGTCGGTCGCGTGTGCGCGACGTGGCAGAGCGGCCAGAGCCCTTCGTTCGAGAAGCCCTCGTAATAGCCCTTTTCTTCTTCATCCGTGAGCCACACCCGCCTCAATGTGTAGCTCGGCCGGTCCGGCGGAACCCTCAGCCGGTCGTGCGCATCCACGGTTTCGCGGTCTGCGCTGCCTGACCCGTGCGCGATCCACGTTCCGTCGCAGGCCACGAGCACCGGCTCGATTGCCGTCACCAGCCCGCTCGCCGGCACCATCAGCTCGATTCCTTTGTCTCCGTGCAGATGCATGTACGGCTCGCGGTTCGAAACAACAAAAAGCGGCTTATCCTGCAGCTTGTTCCGCAAACTCACGCGCAATCGCTCCGCCGTCCACACCGAAGCGTGCGTGTCGCGCAACCGCGCTTCTTCTTCCGCCGCGGCCCGTGCGGCATCCAGATCGCGCGCCAGGTTCGTCACTTCCTTCTTGATCTGATCGAATATTTCTCCCTGTGGTAGCGGCGACCCGGATCTCACTCCGCCGATGCGCAGCGTGCGCAGCCATTTTGCCGTCCGCTGCAGCGGGTCTGTGAATGCCCAGCGTACGAGGATCAACGCAAGGAGCGTGATGAGCAGCGTTTCAAGAAGTGCGGAGAGCAGCGCGTCGCGTAATGTGAGAAGAATTCGCGATTCGATGTAGCTCGCATCGTAAATTACCGCCAGCGCGCCCACAGCTTTCGAGTCACGGTGCAGCGGCAACGCGTAGATGTGCATCGGCGTGTCGTTCATATAAATGAATTCACCGATGCCGGAATCCTGCGCGATGCCCCGCTTTACCACGTCCGGAACGGTGCGAAAATCCGGGCTCAGCCCTGGAGTGATCGCCAGAAGGTCTCCATCGGCCTCGTACACGGCAATACCTTTCAAATGTTCTCTCTGGCCGAATCGCTCCACGATGCGTTGCATCACCCGGTCTGGCGCCGGCCGCTCGCGATCCATCAACGGTTCAATTGTTTCCTGCAGGCTTTCCGCAAGAATCTCGGATCGCCGCGCCAAATCGTTGCGCAGATTGCGGCGCTCCGTGCGCACCTGGTAGGCCGCAAAGAGCACCGACACGGCTGCAACGCTCACGGCCAACGGCAAGGCGATTTTTAATGGTGTCCGCATTCCGGGGCTCTTTGAAAGACGGATGCGCCGTGCGACTTCTTGTCGGGCTCAAAAATGTAGGATCTGGCTGCCCTGCAGGGGAAACCAAATAATCACAGCCAGGGCCAGCGCACGCGAGGCTAGCGAAGACGTTGTCTGGAGTCGCACGACACTTCCCCTTACAAATCTTCAAAACGATTTTAACAGATGGCGGCGCGGAAGTCCCGGAAAATCGGCTCAAACTCGCGAACTATATCGGATTACGATATAACTGCGATACGGTAGTTCCCTACGCTCTCCCTCGCCGTTTTTTGCGGACTTGCGGCGTTTTGCCTTCAATCGGGATAAGATGGCGCGGGGGACCGGAGCCTCTCGCGCCCATGGATGAAAGTCTTTCCTTCAACCGCTTCAAACCGTCGCAGCTCGTCTACGTCGAGCTCGAGTCTACCAACGGGGGGATGTTGTTGAGCGCTTCCGAAGATGGATTTTGTTTTCGCGCGGTCACTCCCCTTCGCCCGAGCGGACCCGTTGCATTCGTATTTCTCCTGGACGGAAAGACGCGTCTCGAAGGAAAAGGAAAATTGGTTTGGAGCGAGGAAGAGGGGCGAAAGGGCGGAATTCTGTTCACCGAAGTGACCCCGCAATTCCGCCGCGAGTTTGAAAGCTGGCTGCGCCGCAAGGAAGGCCGGAAAGGAATTGTAGAGGCCAGGCCGGAACGCCCGCCTTTGCCGCAACCGGTTGCCGAATTGAAGCCGATGCCGCCCGCGGCGCAACCGGATGTAAATCTCGCGGCGTCCCCGAAAGCTGCGCCCCCTCTTCCAGGCGCTTCGAAGCCTCCGCAAAAAGAAATCCGCGCGGAAGCTTCCAGCGAGCCCCTTCTCGAAGATTTGGAGAGAGCCCTGAAAAAAGCGGCGTTGCGCGCGGACAGTCCACAAACGGCGGTTCCGCCACATGTCTCGTCTTCTCCCGCACCTCCAGAATCAATTGCGCCAGAAAAGCTCGCAGACCCTTCGGCGTTCGTTTCGCCAGTGGTCGAAAATGCAAATCCAAGCGCGGTTCCCTCCGATGTGGGCGCGCAGATTTTGGAAAAACCACCCGCGGCGTCTTCGGTTCGGGAAGTAGCAGCGGACACCGCTGAGAAACCGAGCCTGCCTGAACGAGCGGCCGAACAGGAAACGCCAAAGATTTCCGAACCGCCCGCCGCGGATACGATGGAGAAAGTGTCGCGAGGATTCCGCTCGGAGTTCGTTGCGAACGAAGCGTTTTTTGAGGTCGCTATTCCCGCGGTCGAACCTCCCTTGGCTCCGGAGAAAGAAACTTCGATCCAACTTCCCCGAGTGAAGCTGACTCCGGCTGAAACGCCGGTCGTTCCCGATGCGGAGCCCATCGCCAGCGGGCCGGAAACACTCGCGTTGCACATCGAACCACAAGCGGAACTCCTCCCCGAAGTCGAAACCCCGCCGGAGGAACCGGAAGCAGTGAAGGAGACTTTTGCTGCTTCGCCGGTGGGTGTGGAACCTGAAATCGCGGCCCCCATCATTCCAGTTGTGGCGACGCCGAGCGTGGCTCCGGCAGAGTCTCCGCATGCCCGGGAGTTCCCGCGCCTCGAGCCTTTTCCGGAAGTGGAAAGCGTCCGGCAAAGGCCGGCTGATATAAGGCGGCACTGGGGCCGCACGGCCGCGATGGCATTTGTATGGATTTGCGTCGGCTGGGCTCTCGCGTTGTTGGCAATGGGATTCCGCAAACAGATTGGCGAAGAGATGATCCGGCTGGGGCAGAAGATCGCGGGCGAGCAAGTTCCCACTTCGCGGAGCTCGCCGCCGGATGGGTCGAGGCAAACTTCCGCAGCGCCTTCCGACTCTCCGCAGCAGCCGGCAAACAACTCACCGGCGAACCCAAGTTCGGCGGCGGAGCAACGGCCGGCCACACAACAGGAACAGGCCCCGAAACAACCGGATAATTCGGAGTCCGGCAACGCGGGGAATACCGCAACGAGTTCGCCGAACAGGGGCGGAAGCCGGGATGTGAATTCCTCCGGGGGAACGGCGCCGGGGATGGTGATTTCCGCCACCGGGCAGAAGGAATTCGAGGAGGCACGAAAAATTCTGCACGGGAATTCCCGAAGCCGCGAGCTAGAAAATGCCGTTGAACTGTTGTTGGCAGCGGTGTCGCGCGGCAATGTGCGGGCGGAAGTAACGCTGGGGGATTTGTACGCGCGGGGCGACGGAGTGCCACAGGACTGCGGGCAAGCGAGGATCCTGCTTGAGGCGGCGGTGAAGAAGGGGAGCCCCGAAGCGAAGAGGCTCTTGGGGAAGCTGAAATCCGAGGGATGCCCGTAGGGAAAGACCTGGAAGAGATTCCCAATGGGAGAATGAGGTACCCCCTCCCCCCTTTTTTTGTAAGTGTTCATTCCAAAGGCGCTTAGAAACAGTGATTCTGCAAGTGTTCATTCCAGGAGACTTAGGGGCGTGAAATGTACAAGTGTTCATTCTAAAGCCAGTTAGGATTGATGAAGTGGGGGATACGGGCGCGGCGCAGCGAGATCGGGAACGCCGTTGGAGCGCGCGAAGGGACCAATAAGCCTACCCAAATTGAACATATAATATTATAACACGTATGTCAATCGATATTATGGCGCGGTTCGAACGTGTCGGGGCGCCGCGTGAGAGGGACGGGGCTAAAGGACAAGAGGTTCGCGGTGCCGCGGCCTAACCTGGGGAGCGCGCAAGTTGAATGGATCAAGCAGCAGGTTGCCGGCTACATCTCCCTGCAGCGCGAGACCTTTCGAGGCCGCGCGATTCCCCTTGACGCAAGACAAAGAAAAGCAATGCAGCCCTTTTTCCCGGCAAGCAATTTGGATTCAGTGCGAGTGTTGGTGCTGCAGGGCGAGCGCGTTGGGAACCCGGCTTTTTACGAGCAACTCGTTCCGATGGGATTCGCGCTGGCGGATTTGCCGAATTTCTCGCTCATGGCAGCGATTACGCTCGTTGACACCGTGGTATCCCACGAAAAGTTTACCGACAGGCTCTTGTTCCGTGAACTCGTCCACACGGTGCAATACCAGAAGCTCGGACTCGAGGGCTTCGCAGCAAAGTATGTGGACGGCTTCCTGACAGGGGATTGCTACGAGGCGATCCTGCTGGAAAAAAACGCGTACGAACTGGATGAGCGCTTTTCGGCACAACCGACGAGACGTTTTTCAGTGGCGGATGAAGTTCAGAAGTGGATTGACGCGGGACGGTTCTAGTCCGCAGCGGGAACCTCCCGCGTGTGGCGTTGCAGTACAAAGAAGAAATTGTCGCGTCAAGTCGGCGGGCCGGGAAGGTCGAACTACCTCCGAGTTGCCCGTGACTCGGCCACGTTCCGCTCGCAGTTGGCTTCCCAAGAAGCAATCGGATGTTGCTGACTACAGTTCTTTTCAAACCCGCGTCACATAGCGAACTGTAACATCCCGAGCAAAGGACCGGACCTGTACTCCGTCCGCAGGCCCGCAAGAATCCCGCGGCCGCCATCCATTTTGGCCGGAGTGGCCCGTGTCCTACAGCTTCGCAACGTTCCAGCGCTAGTAGTGAAGGATACCCAGGGTGACGGTGGTTGTCTGCGTTTGACCGCCGCCCTTCGCGGTTATGGTGATCGTATAGAAATTAGTTGCTGCACTCCGGCTCGTCCTGACAGTCATGGTCGAGGTGCCGGAGCCCGGCGCCGCAATCGGGTTGGGGCTGAAGGTAAAGGTGCTGCCGGTTCCCCCTCCTGAAGCGGACAGGGTTATTGCCGAGTTGAAGCCGCCAGACGCAGTGGTCGTGATCGTGTAAGAGGCTGAGCCACCGGAAAATACAGCGTGCAATGAAGGAGATGCGCTGACCGTGAAGTTGCCAGAGCCTCCCCCGCCCGTCGAAGTAACGATCAGGGTGACCACGGTGGTTGCCATGTTGCTGCCAGAAGATCCCGTGACGGTTATGGGATAGGTCCCGGGGACTGTGGTTGAGGCGACCATCATGGCCATGATTGAAGTTCCGGCTCCGGTAACGGAAGTGGGGCTAAAGCTCACGTTCACACCTGTTGGCTGGCCTGTGGCGGACAGAGAAATGGACGAGTCAAAGCCGCCGGTGACCGCGCTGGTAATGGTGGAGTTTCCTGATGCACCTTGCGCCACCGACACCGAAGCCGGCGAGGCGGAAAGGCTGAATCCGGGAGCCGGCGCGGTGCCGATAAGCGCGTCAATCAGGGCTTGCCCGTTCGGACTGCCCCAGCCGGTCGCCAGATCGTATCCGGTGGTTGCCGGATCGCCGTTGCTGCCGCTCAGGACGTCATGGAAATCCGCGTTGTAGTTTGAACTCAGGCCGATGGTGTAAAGGGTCGGATTGACGAAGCCGATCGTGGCCTGGCCATTGGCGACCGCTTGCTGATTGGCGAGAGCCATGTAGCCGGCCCAGATGGGTGCCGCGAAACTCGTGCCGCCATAATAATTTGAGGTGCAGGCACTCTGATCGGCGCAGACATAAAAAGTGAAATCGGCGTTGGCCGAAACATCGGGGGCGTTGCGAATGGTCTGGGAACAGTTCGAACACTGACTGGCTGTGGCCGTCTGCCAGGCGGGAATGGCGAACCCGTTCGGCGAGATGCCGCCACCACCGTCGGCCCACGCGGATTCCGAGCTCCAAGGACCGGCCGCGCTGCTGGTCTGCACGGACGTCCCGCCGACGGAGGTAAGATAAACGTCATCTGCGGGGTAAACCGCAGAAGTGGATGTCCAGGCTCCACTGTCGCCGGATGCCTGAAACAAGCTCTGGCCCTGCGCCGCGAACTCCTTAAAATACGGGTCATCCGTCGAAGGATCGGCCGGTCTCCATGCCCAGGAAGAACTGAGCTGGGCGTTGAGCGGACTAGCCGTTGCCATGGCGTTGAAGATGGCGGGGTCGGTCGAGCCAATGTACATGACCAGGCTGGAAAGGCCAGGAGCCATTCCGAGCGCCTGAGTCATGTCAATGGTCTGCTCAGTGTCATCACAGCGGGGATAATTGCAAGTTTTGCTCGTCCCGTCGGTCGAAACGAGATTTACGGTTACAGAGTTCGTCTGACCTGTGTTCGTGAAGTATGTGTTCAAGTCAGAAAGATTTGTACCGTAAAACTCCAGCAGTCCAAGAGACTGGCCGCTTCCGGTGAGAGCCGTGCCGCCATAATAGGCCGCCCGCATATCGCTGCCGAGAAAGGAGGCACTCGGGCCGGAACCGGTCGTGGCGATCGGCTGCGCAGCCTGATTATTGAGCGCGGTCACGTTCTTATGAACAAGAAGAGGCTGGGGAATCGAGTAGTTGTCAAGACCCGCGATATGCCAAAGACGGACAGTTAAATCTGGTGTGGGCTCCCGGTCCGGAGCATAGAACATGCGGTTTTCCGTGGGGTGCATGTACATGCCCATTTTCAGATGGAAGGCTGCTTCAATGTTCGCAACGGACCCCGTGACATCAAGGTTCACACGGTTGCGCGAGGTGCCGACCACGGTGAGGCCGTGCGCTTCCGCGAAGCCAATTACGGCGTCATAATCCTGCTGGGTCGGACCAAACTTCGCTGTGAACTCATCCACCGTGAGAAAATGGCGGTATGAGGGGCTTTTCGGATCGTAGAGTTCCTTGAGGAAGCTGTCTAACTCTTCCTGATTGCGAAGCGGCAGAACAAGAACAATGCGGATGGACTGAGTTGCGGACAGGCGTCCGACAAACCGCGCTTGCCCATTCTGAACCGCCTTTCGCACATGACGGGTCATGGGGGGCAGCGACTGTGCCTGGCCGACGATACTGAGGGCCAACAACTGACCGACAACAAGCAAAAATGTGCCAAGTCTTCGAATCATCGGATTTCCCTCCTATGGTCGGAATCGGACCTTTCGCTCGCCAGCGTATTGAGGCAACATCGGTGTTCGATCTTCTCAATGTTGTTCAAGGATGCGAGTGCTGGGCAGGTCTAGGAAATCCGGGTTTCCGTCTTGACCACCCAGATAAGGGACGCTTATACACCTGGGGCCCTTCCGCGTAAAGAGGGAGGACTGACGCCGTGCAGATCGCCCTGGGAGCGGGGTGAAGCATTTCCCACGCTTCGCTTCGCGAAGAGCGGGGCACCCTCTATGACGTTGTCGGCTCTGTCAAGGGACACCTCGACTGCACGAGCGGCGAGGGCCCGTTTTTCTCTTCACCTGATGGAATCTTTTCTCTTTCCTTTTTCTTGACCAAGGCTCGCTCTTTGAATCTTGCGATG
>DATIXL010000073.1:0-6378 GCA_035518615.1 Terriglobales bacterium
TATGTTGGAGGGGAAGCGGAGTCAAAGGAAGCGGCTAGCCGCAAAGTAGCGCCCCCCTCCCCCCACCTTTTTTTTGTAAGTGCGGATTCTAAAGGACTTTAAGTGCTGCATTTTTGTAAGTGCGCATTCTAAATGAGTTACCGAGGAAAATCTTGTAAGTGCGGATTGTAAAGGACTTAGGGAAATACAGTGCGGGCGCGGAGGTCGTGCTGAGGCGGCGGGGTCGTCGGAAAGGGCCAGGGGGACGAATTCACGAGGCATGCTAGCATGCCAGCCAGTTACTATTTTTTCTATACTCTTTTAGTATGCTGCATGGTGATTCGAATCGCGGAGGGGCTGGTGCGAAGGAGGGTGGCGGAAGTGACGGAATTTGCGGGAGTTGCTGGAGGGGTAAGCAGGTGGTTACGGGCTGTGGAAATCCGTGGAAAAGTGGTTTGGGGGGAGTGGCGAGTGGCGAAACAGAGGAGGGGTGCGCTCTCTGTGGAGACTGAGAGGCAAAAGCGAATTCGCGGCGCTCATTTCGTGGTGGGAGAAAGGTCCCGGGGCCCCGGAGGATGAAACGATGAAACGAATCACGGAGTAGGAGCACTACCTGGACAACGACATCCATGGCCGCCTCGGAGGGAGGAGCCACTGGGCGTTCCTGCCTGGAGGTACGTCATGAAAAAAAGTAGCCGCCGAAGTTTTTTGGTGGAGACGGGGAAAGCCGCGTCCGCAACGGTGCTGGGATCCGTGTTGTTCAACGCGAAGCTGGCGTTGGGGGCGACGACGTATGTGCGGAGGAACCTGGCGGGGATGGACGCGAGCGATCCGGTGCTGCTGTCGTATCGGAAAGCGATCGCGGCGATGCAGGCGCTGGCGCAGAGCAATCCGCTGAGCTGGACATATCAGGGAGCGATTCACTGGACGACGCTGACGCCGCTGCTGACGTCCTGGGACAATTGCGAGCACGGGACGGAGTTTTTCTGGTCATGGCACCGCATGTATTTGTACTGGTTCGAGCGCATTGTGCGAAAGATGTGCGGAGACGAGTGCTGGGCGCTGCCGTACTGGAATTGGGCGCCGGGAAGCGATTTGCATCTGCCGGCGCCATTTCGCGACCCGGCGAGCGAGCTGTACACGGTGAATCGCAACGCGGCGATGAACAGCGGGGCGGGTGCGCTGAATGCAGCGCTGGTGAGCGTGGGCAACTCCACGACGGGCTCGTTCGGGTTGACGGATTTTTTCTCGACGAATCTCAATATTCAGGGGCCGCATGGAAGCGTGCACACGGGAACGGGCGGGTGGATGGCGTCGGTGCCAACGGCAGCACAGGATCCCGTGTTTTACGTACACCACTCGAATGTGGACCGGCTGTGGGATTTGTGGCTGGCACAGGGCGGAGGACGCAGCGACCCGGTGCTGAACAGCGCGTGGACGAGCAAGACGTATACGTTTTTTGACGAAGCGGGCGCGGCGGTGAACATGAACGCGTGCGAGATTTTGCGCGCGGCGCAGCAGCTCAACTATGTGTACGAGGGCGAGCCCCCGCAGGTGCTGTCGTTTTGCCGAAGGAGGCCGCCGTTTCCGTGGTGGGAATTTGTGAACGAGACCCTGTTTGTGTTGCCGGGACCGCCGGTGGAGCTGGGAGGCGAGGCGGTGACGGTGCCGATCGAATTGAAAGAGCTGGTGGGGAAGATCCGGCCGGTGCTGGAAAGCAAGAAGGATACGCTGCTGCTGGATCTGGACGGCGTGGAAGCGGACGAGCCGCCGGGAGTGGGCTGGGCAGTGTACGCGGGACTGCCAGCGGGGACGGAGGCGGGAGTGGACAGTCCTTATTACCTGGGTTCGCTGTCGCTGTTCGGCGTGGGCATACGAAGCGAGAAGCACCACGAGTTCAAGCCGGCGCATTTTGTGTATGCGTTGAAGCGCGCAGTGGAGGCGGCGATGAAGGCGAATCAGGAGCGCTTGCCGCTGACGTTTGTGCCGTTGGGGATTGTGGTGGATGGAAGGGCGACGAGGCCGGAGGTGAAGGCGAAGGTGAGGATTGGGAAGATTAGCTTGGTGGTGCAGAGGGCGACGGAGGAAAGAGGGGAAGCGTAGAGGGTTGCAGCGCGGGCCCGAGAAGATATTAGAGGCGGGGGTCGACGGGTTCGGTTTCGAGGGCGAGGACGCCGAAGACGCATTCGTGGACGCGGCGGAGGGGCTCGTGGCGAACGAAGCGTTCGAGAGACTCGACGCCTAGGGCAAATTCGCGCATAGCGAGAGAACGTTTGCGCCCCAGACCACGGGAGCGCAAACGATCGAGATTTTCGGGGAGCGTGTATTCCGGTCCATAGATGATGCGGAGATATTCGCGGCCGCGGCATTTGACGGCGGGCTGGACGATGCCGCGGCGGCCTTTTTCAACGAAGCGGAGGGGTTTGATGACCATGCCTTCGCCACCTCGTTCGGTGTGCTCGGTCCACCAATCCATTGCTTGTTTTTGACTATCGTTATCTACGAGGTCGACTTTGCGATTCGTTGTGGCGAGCAGCAGATCCGGAGCGGCAGCGCAGAGGTGTGCGAGCGTTTCCATGTGCCATTGATGGTCACGGTCCATGTGGACGTGGCCCTCAGAAGCTAACAGATGAAAAGGCGCGAGTTTCAGATCACTGAGCGCCTGGACGGGCCAACAGTAACGGCGGTAGGAATCGACGAACCGCGCCGAGAGCGAAGCGCGCTCACGCACGCGATCGCGCAAAGCCGTGATTTCGGAGTCTTGCGACGCGGCCTGATCCAGACCGCTGAGGGCTTGGCGATAAGCGGCACCGGCGGATGAGCCAACAGCGGCGTATTGGCGGCGAAGAAGTTCCTGCGCTTTGGCGGACCAAGGCATCAATTCCGCATCGAGACAAATCCAGTCGGTTTGGAGCGCACTCCAGAGATTTGCCTGGTCTGCGGCCTCGCGAATGCGTTGGAGAAACTGGGTTTCAAGGTAGGTGGAATCGAAGAAACGGCGGCCCGTGCGCGTATAGCAAACACCAATACCCTCACTGACGACACCGAAGCGTTTACGCGCTACATTTTCATCGCGGCACAGAATCACAACAGCGCGAGAGCCCATGTGCTTTTCTTCACAGATGACCGTGGGCACGCCTTCGTGGCGATAGTAAGCGAAAGCTTCGGCAGGATGTTCGAGCAAGCCCGGCTCATGGCTGGTCTCGGTGGGAGACATGGTGGGCGGAAGATAGATGAGCCATTTGGGATGGGCGGCGAAGCGGCTCATGACTTCGAGAGCGGCCATGGCGTTTTCTTCGGGAATCGTTACATTGGAATGCAGGCGCGTGGTGATGAAACGTTTGCCGATGACGTCTTCGAGGTCGAGAAGGTCGTCGTGGGCTTGCTGTGCGCTTAGCGCAGGGGCGGCGGATTGCGGGAGAAGAGGCTTAACAGGCTCGTAGTAAGTGCGAGCCGCAGGGACCGACACGAGTTCTTTTTCGGGATAGCGTAGAGCAGTGAGTTTGCCGCCGAAGACACAGCCGGTGTCAATGTTGATGGTGCGGTTGAGCCATTCGGGTTCGGGAACGGGCGTGTGGCCGTAGACCACGGTGGCCGGGCCACGATAGTCAGCGGCCCAGTTGTAGCGAACGGGCAGGCCGAATTCGTCGACCTCGCCGGTGGTTTCGCCAAAGAGAGCAAAATCCCGAACCGCTCCGGAACCGCGCCCCTGCATTTCTTCCTTCATGCCCGCGTGGGCAACGACGAGGCGTCCGGCGTCAAATACGTAATGACTGATGAGCGAATCCAGAAATTTGACGACTTGCTGGCGAAACTCGGGCGGCTCTTTTTCGAGCTGGTGGAGAGTTTCGACGATGCCGTGGGTAAGCTGGACGTCTTTGCCGCGCAATTTGCGAAGAAGCTTGATGTCGTGGTTGCCAGGAACACAAAAGGCGTGACCAGCAGTGACCATTTGCATGACCAAGCGAAGCACGGCGGAAGTGTTGGGGCCGCGGTCCACGAAATCACCGAGAAAAACGGTTTTGCGGCCGGCCGGCGGAACAAAGAGCGCTCCCAGGGCGGACTCGCTGTTGGGAGCGGAGGAATAGCCGAGCTTGGAAAGGAGGGCGACAAGTTCATCGTAGCAGCCGTGAATGTCTCCGATGATGTCGAAGGGGCCGGGCTCGGTTTTCTTGTTGTTGTAAAGCGGGACGCGCTCGAGAACGACGGAATCGGCTTCCTCGGCGGAGGAAAGAGTCAGGACGTGGCGAAAGCCTTCCCGTTCGAGGCCGCGAAGGGAGCGACGCAAGTTTTGAAGCTGCTTGTGGGCGACGTGGTCGCCGAGACGGCGATCCGTGCGGACGCGATTGCGATCCTGGCAGATTCTTTCCGGCATGTTCAAGACGATGGCGACGGGAAGACAGTGATATTGACGAGCGAGTTCGACGAGCGGCTTGCGGTCTTCGGGCTTGACGTTGGTAGCGTCGGCAACGGTGAGACGGCCGGCGGCGAGGCGCTTTGCGGCGATGTAGTGGAGAAGCTCGAAGGCATCGTTGGTGGCGGCGAGGTTGTTTTCGTCATCGGAGACGAGCGCCCGACAATAATCGGAAGAGATGACTTCGGTGGTCAGAAAGTGTTTGCGGGCAAAGGTGCTCTTGCCGGAACCGGAGGCTCCGATGAGAACGACGAGGGACAAATCGGGGAAGGAGAATTTTTCTTTCATGCGGTTGCTTTGCCGATGCGGAAGATAGCCATTTGTGTGGGAGGACCGAGAACGAGGTCTTGGTCGCCGATGGGCAGGAAAGAAACATCGTAAGCGTAGCGAGAGGCCACAGCGCTCGCCCATCCCTGGAATTCGGCGCGGGTCCATTCGAAGCGATGGTCCTTGTGACGGAACGTGCCTGCGGGCATGGTCTCGAATTTGACGTTGTATTCGCGATTCGGCGTGGTCACGACAATCGTAGTAGGGCGGGCTTGTTCGAACAGGACGCGCTCGAACGCGGCGAGGCGTGGGGGATCGAGATGCTCGATCACTTCGACGACGGCAGCGGCGTCATAGCCGGCGAGGCGGGCGTCTTTATACATCAACGAGCCTTGAAGAAGCTTGACGCGTTGGCGCTTGCGGGCAGGAAGAGAATCAAGGCGGAGGCGTTCGCTGGCGCGCTCGAGGACGCGGGGCGAGACATCGATTCCCAGGATTTCGGTGAAAGAAGGATCGGCCAAGAGCAGAGAAAGCAGGCGGCCTTCTCCGCAGCCAAGGTCGAGGACGCGTTTTGCGCCGGATTGACGAAGAGCGGCAAGGACCGCGCCCATGCGCTGTTGATTGAGGCTAATGCGCTCTTCCAGGGCGATTTCTTCGGTGGCGCGTTGTTCCGCGACTTCGTCGGGATCCTCATCCTCTTCCGTGAGGCGCGCCAGGGCTTCGCGCGTGAGGCGATGCTGGTGCTTCAAATAACGACGGGTGATTTCCTCACGCTCGGGATGCGAGGAAAGCCAGCCAGCGCCGCGACGGAGAAGCTTTTCGATTTCGTCCTTGCCAACCCAATAGTGTTTGTCGTCGTCGAGGACGGGAAGCAAGACGTAGAGATGTTGCAAGACGTCTTGCAGGCGCTTCTGTGTGGAGAGAGTAACGCTCCAATAGCGGCTTTCGCCCCATTCGGGAAATTTTTCGTCGAGAGAATGCCGGTTCGCGGTGACCGTGTAGCCGAGGGTTTCGAAGAGGCGGTGAAGAAAGGCTTCGCCGCCGCGGCACGGAAGAACGGCGATGCGGATCTCGAGAGGGAGCTCGGAATCGGCGAGATGCTGTTTTGTTTTACTGCGGCCGCCCAGCGCCGTACCAAATGCTCGGGCTAGAGCGACACTGGTGAATGAAGAGGAAACGTAGGGGCGATCGTTGACGTATTGGTCGAGAAGACCGCCTTCGCCAGAGGGCCCGCCGGGTTTGCGAACGAGTTCGATGGGGTCGACTTCGAGGAGAAGGGCCGCAGTGCAGCGGTTTTCGGAAGCTTCGGGATAAAAAACGTGGGCTTTGCCGAAGGAGAGATCGACGGTGTGGAGTTTGCCGGGGCGTTTGTGGAGAAGATAGCCGAGGTCGGTGGCGGAAGCGTGGGTGGTGGAGATGGTGAGATACATGAGAGGCAATTGTACCGGGAGTTTAGGGCGTAGGCGAAGGGGAGGGCGCCAAGGTTTCACTGGAGGCGGGGATGACAGGCATTTTGGGTGCGTGGCGAGTCACGGCGCGCGAGACGGCCGGTTTGTGGGTGAGGAACGAGTTGGGAGAATCGACATAGGTAAGCGGTCACCCGCTGTCCCTGTCACATCACCGTACGTACGGGTCCGTATACGGCGATTCGGTAGGTTGAGCTACGGGCGCGCAGTCAACGGCGGAATGCCAAGCGAGATAAAGTAAGCGTTGGGCAG
>DATIXL010000074.1:0-13664 GCA_035518615.1 Terriglobales bacterium
GAGGAGCACACTTACGATTGCCGGGCGGTGCAACTTTTGCAGCACCTGGAGATAACTAAGGGCAAGCATCGGGCGCCAGCCAGCCAGTGGCCCGAAAGGCGTGCGCGGCTGATGGCTCTGGACTTTTTCGCCTCGCACGCAGTTCTACCCTGCGCGTTCCGCCAATATCGGCGCATCGCCGGGCGCGGATTTCGAGAGACCTTCGCAGGCGCCTGGCTGCTGCTCCGCGCGTGGCTCCGGTACGGGAGTTCCGCTTTTCGATCCTCGTATAAAACCTCGACAAAGATCTGAGCCGCGTAGTAGAGAGATGCGCCCCGTGGCGTGCAATGAGCTTCCTTTCGCCGGTTGATGTGTTTACTCCCATCGTACTTGCATCAAGCAAATAAAAAGTGTATACAAGTCGGGCACTTTCTGTGAACGTCATAGGTAACGATGGAGAGAATTACATTTCCGGTTTATGTGCCCTCCTGGGCCTACGGGATGCTGCGCGCCATCGAACGAAAAGCGGCGGCGGTACGCGTCCCGGCGCTGAATCTTTATGGGGACCGGGAGATTGAATGGTCGTTCATGGCCTCACGTATGCCTGCTGGCCCAGGACGCTCGCTGGATTTCGGCGCCAGCTCGGGCGAGCTGAGCATGCTTGCCGCCCAGCGAGGCTTCCAGGTTCTTGCCGTGGATCTGGGGCCGGAGCGCTTCCCCTGGAAACATCCGGAAGTGGAATTCCTTCAAGCGGATTTCCTAGAGACCGATCTGCCGTTCGAATCATTCGATTTGGTGCTGAATTGCTCGAGCGTGGAGCACGTAGGTTTGAAGGGGCGCTACGGCGTAGCCCAAGAGGAAACCGACGGCGATCTTGCCGCGATGCGCAAGATCCTCCAGCTGCTGAAGCCTGGCGGAACCATGCTGATGACGATTCCGTGCGGACGCGACGCGACGATCATTCCCTGGCACCGCGTTTATGGCGAAGAGCGGTTGCCCAGGCTGCTCGCGGGATTTCGCATCGAAGAGCAAGCCTATTGGGTGAAGCAGCGGGATAACCGGTGGCGCCCCTGTGGCCGGGATACGGCGCTGTCCTTCAGTCCCACAGCACATGCGAAGTCCGCAGCGCTCTGCTCCTATGCCCTAGGATGCTTTGTTCTTCGACGCGAGATATTTCGAGACTGAGGAATTTGCCATGCTCACCCTGTTCAGCACCGCAAAGCCGTTCGAAGGGCACAGCGCCATCATCCAGCGGAATGCACTGAAGAGCTGGACGCTGCTGCATCCGGAGATTGAGGTCATTCTGTTCGGCGACGATCCAGGCGCAGCGGAAACGGCGCGGGAACTAGGCATCCGGCACGTGCCGGAAGTCGAGCGAGTTCCTCAAGGGCCCAAAGTGCTGCGTTCCTTCTTTGACGCGGCGCAACGCATCGCGCGCCACGATATTCTGTGCTACGCGAATTGCGACATTGTTCTGACTCCAGATTTCTTTGCCGCGGTTGCGACGCTGCGGAAGACCCTCGACCGGTTTTTGATGATCGGGCGGCGCTGGGACACCGACATTGGTGCGCCGCTCCCGTTCGAACAGAATGATTGGGCCGCCGAAGTCCGGAAACAGGCGCTGGAGGCCAACCATCCATGCGCGGGGACGTGGATTGACTATTTTGTTTTTCCGAAGGGATTCTACCTCGGAAAGTTGCCCGCCTTCGTGATCGGAAGGGTCGTCTGGGACCACTGGCTGGTTTGGAAGGCGCGCGCGAGCGGACTTCCGGTCGTTGACGCGTCGGAGGGGGTGATTGCGATCCATCAAAATCACGATTATGGCTATCACCCGGGTGGCGCCGGGGGAGTTTGGAGCGACGACCTGGCACAGCGAAATCGTGCTCTTGCGGGCAGCCATTGGCATCTCGCGACGATGGATGACGCCACGCATTTGCTGGGCGCCACCGGGGTACGCCGCAACCCCCGCAGCAACGCTCAGGCGTTACGCCGTTTTATTCGCAATTTTTGGCAAACCGCGCGGCTGGCGATGCTGGATTGGACTCGGCCTACTCGCCACGCACTCGGCCTGCGTAAAAGACGAGCGGGCGCGGATGTGCCTCTGGAAAGAGAAAGAGTTCCCGAGACTTCCGCGTCATCGGCGGAGAGTTACCTCTTTCCCGCCAAGTGAAGGGGCCGAGGAAGCTTAGACGAGTCGTTGATGCAAATACTTTGCCTGTGCCGCGAGCTGCACAACTGGAAGCTGCTGCCTTCCTACGCAGATGCTTTCCGCCGCCACGGCTGCGAGTTTCATTATCTCGACGCAGATTTCGCGTTTGACGCGCCAATCTCGGAAGTGCTGGCCAGGTGTTCCGCGGCTCCCGATCTGATCATGCATTTCGATTCCGGGCTTCCCCTTCTCCCGAGCGGGCTCGCGAGATGTCCCATCCCGACCATGCGGTTCGACGTGGATTCGCATACGTACACGAGCCGAAGAATACGGTGGGCATCACTGTTCGATCTTGTCTCCGTCTGCCATGCAGGATATGAAAGGATTTTTCAGGAAAGTAGGCACCCCGGCGCGTTTCTCCTGGGTCACGCCGCGCGTCCCGATTTTTTCAGCGATCACCATGAACGCGTATTCGAGCTCGGCTGGGTAGGGGCGCTGGAGGGGCCGTTCTACGCCCGGCGGCGCGCGTGGATTCCGCGGCTCGCATCCACTTTTCGCATGAACGACTGGCGCAAGCCGTACACTTTGAAAGAGGTGGGCGAGATTTACAGTTCCTCGAAAATCGTCGTGAATTTCAGCCGGGACGATTTCGCGGAAGATGCCAACATGCGCGTGTTCGAGGTGCTTGCTTCCGGTGCGCTGCTCATCACTTCGTTGCCCACGCAGCTCACGGCATTCGGGTTTCAGGATGGCGTTCATTTTGTAGGCTATCGCGAAGAGGCCGAGGTAATGACGCTCGTGCAGCGGCTGCTGGCGGACGAATCAATTCGGTTGCGGATCGCGGAAGCGGGACGCGAGTTTACGCGCCGCTTCCACACGTATGACTCGCGAGTGGCCACGATCCTCCGCCAGCTCGCGCGAGCTGGAAACTCCTTTCCAGCGCCTGCGCGGCAATGGCCGGATTCGCGCGTGCGCTTCGCCTATCTTGATTTCTTCGCAGGTTACGCCCTGCCGCGCTACGCATGGCGGCAATATCGTGCCATTGTCAAGGGCGCCTTGCAGGAAGCCGTGCAGGGTGCCGCACTGCTCGGGAAAGCTTTGGCTAGAAACCTGCGCGAAGCGAGGCGCATCGTCCATTAGCCGGAATATGTTTCAATATGGTTCATGCTCACGCTCGGGATTAACTATTCCCAGATGCACGATTCATCCGCTTGCCTGGTTCGCGACGGCGAGCTGCTGTTTGCCGTCGCCGAGGAGCGGCTCTCACGCGTCAAGCACGACGCCCGCTTTCCACAGCTGGCGATTCAGGCGTGCCTTGAGTTCGGCAAGCTCGGCGCAGATGAGGTAGACGAAGTTTGCTTCGGCTGGCAAATGGCTGGTCCCGTTTATCGTCACGACCTTGCGCTCTATTCCACCGGCCGATGGCCGCTGAATTACCTGAATTTTCTGAATTCCACGCGCCATTTTCTCAGTATGTGGCATCAGGAGTCGGGCATCGCGCCCTTCCGACGAATCTTCGGGGAGCCGGGCTACAAATTCCGCCACGTGGACCATCATCTTGCTCACGCGATCAGCGCTTATGCCTATTCGGGATTCGAGGACGCCGCTGTGGTCGTGATGGATGGCCGCGGAGCCTGGGAAGCAACTTCGATCTGGCACGGTCACGCAGGGCGGCTCGAGCATGTTCTTACGATCAAGTGGCCTGATTCGCTGGGCCTCTTTTATGCAGAGTTCACCGGCTATCTCGGCTTCGTTCCCAATTCCGACGAATGGAAAGTCATGGGCTTGGCGCCTTATGGTCAGCCCGGCGTTGACCTCAGCAGGTATATCGAATCCGGAGGCGATCCTTATCTGCTTCATGTCAAGAATTTGATTTCCAGCGGCTCGCCGTACGCGAAGATCATTTCGCATCTTGGCCCGTCGCGCGCTCCGGAATCGGAAATTGACGATCGCTGCAAGAACATCGCGTTCGCGGTGCAGGACACTTGCGAGGACGCGATGATGTCCGTCGTCCGGCTGGCGCTGGAAAAAACAAAATGCCGCGACTTCTGCCTCGCGGGTGGCGTAGCGCTCAATTCCAAGGCCAATGGAAAAATTCTCGCTTCCGGCCTCGTGGACAGGATTTTCGTGCAGCCGGCGGCTTCCGACGACGGCGTCGCGCTCGGCGCGGCGCTCGCTCCTTATCTTGACAACAACGGCAAACTTCCCATGAAGGCGATGCGCCATGCGTACCTCGGGCCATCATTCGACGATGATGCGATCGAGTCCGTTCTTCGCACGTACAAAATCCGCTTCACAAAGCTCGGTGATCCCGCCCTTGCCGCCGCGCAGTTTCTTTCGAACGGCAATATCCTTGGCTGGTTCCAAGGCCGCATGGAGTTCGGCCCGCGCGCGCTCGGTTCCCGCTCGATCCTCGCCGATCCCCGCGATCCGGAAATGAACGCCAAGGTCAACAACGCTGTCAAATTCCGCGAATGGTGGCGTCCCTTCGCGCCCTCTCTTAAAAAAGAAGCCGCTGCCGAATTTCTCGAGTCCGCTTTCGATTCTCCCTTCATGATCCTCACGGCCCAGGTCAAGCCGGAAAAGCGCAGTGTGATTCCTTCCGTCACTCACGTGGACGGTTCCGCGCGGCCGCAGACCGTTGAGCGCGAAGTCAATCCGCTCTACTACCGGCTGATTGACGAGTTCGGCAAGACCACCGGCGTTCCGGTGGTCATGAACACTTCTTTCAATCTCCGCGGCGAAGCCATCGTGCACACTCCCACCGATGCGTTGCGCACCTTCTTCAGCTCGGGAATGGACGCACTTATTCTTGGAAGCTTTCTTGTCGAAAAATGATCCTTGCGCCGTGCACGCATCCGATGCAATCTCGCGGTCGTTTCGTGAGATTCTGTACGCTCTGTCCGTCGTCCGGTCGCGGGAAATCGCTTTTTTGAACGCATGATCTTCAATACTTGGGACTATTACATCCTCTTTCTGCTGCCCGCCGCCATATTTTTCCGGCTAGCGGGCCCTGTCGTCCGGCCCTGGATTGTGGTTCTCAGTGGATGCTGTTTCTTTCTCTATTTCTCTTTTACACAATTGGGCGGCGCCATCGGTGCTGCTTGCCTCTTGATCTTTCTGTGGGAGTCTTTTGTTAGCCGTTTCTACAAGCCGGCATCGTGGGTTTGCTGGCTTGGCGTCACGCAGACGATTCTTTTCCTGGTCGTATTCAAATACCGCAACTTTCTTTCCGGCATCGTCTGGCCGGAGCCCGCGCACAATCCTCTCTATTGGAAGAATGCCTTTCTTCCACTCGGCATCTCCTTTTTCACTTTTGAATTCCTCCACTACGCCTGGGACCGCTATCGCGCCAAAACCGAAACGGGCACCGTCGGCGAGTACATGGCCTTCATCTTATTTTTTCCCACAATGGTCGCGGGCCCGATCAAGCGCTATCAGGATTTCCTTCCCAAGCTTCGCGCCGTCACCGCGGAGTGGCTTATGGATTGGCAGCGCGGCACCACGCGCATCCTGGCCGGCTTGGTGAAGAAATTCGCGATTGCCGACGTTCTCACCGCCTACACCAGCCATCTCAACATCCCCGATCTTTCCGTCGCTAACCGCGCCATTCTTCCGCTCTGGCTTCTGGCATACGGTTTCAAGATTTATACCGATTTTTCGGCTTATTCGGATATCGCCATCGGTTCTGCGCGGCTCTTCGGCATCCGCGTTCCGGAAAATTTCGATTGGCCTTATCTTCAAACGAACATTGCCGATTTCTGGCGCTGCTGGCACATTTCGCTTTCGAAATGGCTTCTGGACTACGTGTACATTCCTTTGGGTGGTTCCCGTGTCAGCGTGCCCCGAATTTACGCCAATCTGCTCGTGACTATGTTCATCAGCGGTCTGTGGCATGGCGCGGGCTATAACTTCATTGTCTGGGGCCTGCTGCACGGAATCATGCTCGCAGTTCACCGCTGGTGGCGGCGGCGTCCCGGGTATGTTCCTTCGCCTCGCCCGTCAGCGCGTTTCTTTTCTTGGCTTCTCACGTTCGTTTGCGTCAGCCTGGCGTGGGCTTTTTTCTGTATGGATATTCACACCGCCATCTTCTTCTTCCGGCGTCTGCTTTGGGGGTGAAATGATGAAAACAATTCGATGGATTCAGGACTTTCTTGAGTATCTCGGCGGCTCCCAGGACGAACCGCCTCCGGGTTTTTCCATCACGCTCTCGAATGCCGTCTTCTGGGGACTGTGGTGGGGAGTGCTGATCGCCGTCATTCTTGTTTTTTCAGGCCAAAGCTCGAAATTCATTTACATTGATTTCTGAGGTTTGTACCCGCATCGTAGCATGCTCTCGAAACGCCAATTCGTTCTCGCGCTCGCCATCACACTGGCCGTCGTTGCAGCTATCAACGTTGTCCTTGCCCTGCTCGCCCATCGCACGCTTCCTCGCCGCATCATGCGCCGCGCTGCGGATTCCCCCTCCGCCGAAGTTCTCGCCATCGGTAATTCGCTGATGGTTGCCGGCTTCCATGAGTCTTCTTTCGACTCCGCCGCCGCCGTACTTCCCGCGCATGCCGCCGTCAACCTGGGCCTCGGCGCTTCCACTCCCGTCGAGCAGTTGCTTCTCTTTCGCTATGCCATCGCCCACGGAATGCGGCCTCGCCTACTTCTTTACGGCTTTTATGATTTCCAGCTGACCGATCCCGTCACCATGACCAACGCCGACTTGATCGGCAATCGCGCTATCCTTTACTACCTCGAACCCGAATACGCCCGCCGCTTCTATTCGCTTCCTGCGCATGACGTCGTGGAATTTGAAGTCATGCGCTTCTTTCCCATGTTCGTCGAGCGTGGCGCCGTCTGGTCCAAAGTCGAGGAATTTCGCCGCTTTCTTTCGCAGCAAGGTCTTCCCCACGAGCGTACCAACCAGTTTGGGCGCGCTTCGGATTTTTCATTACTCGAGGCTGCCTCTTCACAAGAATTCGCGCACCATTGTGATTCGGCGCTCTCCGCCGGGCTCGCTTCTCCGGTCGAGGAGCTCTTGCGCCAGGCCCACGCTGCCGCAATTCCCGTGGTGGTGATCGAAATGCCCATGAGCCCCTTCCATCGCCGCGCCTTCTACTCATCACCGTCGTGGCCGGCTTATGTATCGCATCTTCGCTCGCTTCTCGCGCCCTACGACGCTTCCTTCGTGGATGCTTCAGATTGGATAACGGACGGCTCGCTCTTCGCCGACAACCTCCACCTCTCCGCATCCGGCGGACAGGAGTTCAGCCGCAGGCTCGGCGACCTTGTGCGCAAAGACTACTCATCGCAGCGGATCGCCGCCACCACGAATAAAAAACCTCGTTTGATGCGAAGCCGCCTATGACCCGCCGCATCTTTGCCCTTCTTGGCCGCCGCGATGAGCCTACCGACGCTGTCGAGGAATACTGCCTCCATCTCGGAGAGTCTCTAGTGGTTCACGATTTTCAGCTCGAACTTCGGCGTGTCCCTTGGGAAATTCACGGTTGGGCGAGGTCGCTGCATGCTTTGCGTTTGCAGGCCGCCGGTTGGCGCGGCACATGGACCCTCGTGCAGTACACCGCGCTCGCATGGTCCGAGCGCGGCTTCCCGTTTCGTTTCATTCAGGCCTTGCGCATCCTGGCTGCCGCCGGCGCCCGCATCGCCATCGTCTATCACGATGTGGAACCATTCGCGGGCACGCGCCCTATTGACCGCCTCCGCCGCTTCGCTCAGGTCCGCGCCATGCGCCGCGCGCTCGATCTCGCCGACCTCGCCATCTTCACTGTCCCACCGGAAAAGCTCTCCTGGTGTCCGGGCAATCGGGAAAAAGCCGCGTTCATCCCTGTCGGGCCAAATCTTCCTATCGAGGCGATTGCTTCGAATCGTCATGCCCACCGAAACGAGGATTCCCACTTCGTGCCCTCGATCGCGGTCTTCGGTATCACGGGCGGTGAACCCGGTCAGCGCGAGACCCGCGAAATCATTGCGGCGATGCAATTCGCTGCGCAAAAGCTGGGTAAACTTCGACTTTCCGTTTTCGGCCGCCACGCCGAACTGCGCGAAGCCGCGCTACGCGAAGGGCTCAGAGGCTCCCCGGTCGAACTCAGCGTGGAAGCGGTACTGGATGGCGAGGAAGTGGTGCAGAGATTATCGAACTGCGATCTTCTGCTCTTTGTCCGCGGGCCGATTTCTTCGCGCCGCAGCAGCGCCATCGCCGGGATCGCCTGCGGCTTGCCAGTGATTGCTTACGAAGGACAGGAAACTGCGCCGCCTATCACCGACGCCGGATTAGTTCTCGTGCATGAACACATGCCCGGCAGCACAAACGACGAAGCGCGCCAGCAGGATCTGAATGAGTCTCTGCTGCGCGTGCTCTCCGATTCCGCGTTTCGCACCGAGCTTGCCTCCAAAAGCAAAATGGCGTACCAGAGATTTTTTTCCTGGCACGCCATTGCTGATCGGTTCTCGGAATTGTTAGAAAAGAATCTGTCGCCCTAGATTCTCTCCTGGCCCGAGGGCACCTTACCGGTGGTGCGGCTTGTCCTGTGCATGTTCGGGCGGCTTGTTTTCGGTCTTGGGCTTGTTCTGATTTTCGTGGCTGGGCGGGTGTTCCGCATGCTGCACGTTTTCGTGTTCCGGCTTCGGGGCATTCGAGTACGTCTTGTTCGAATGCTGAGCGTTGTTCTCCGGTCTTGGCTGATTGGTGTTCGGCCGTTCCGCATATCGAACGTTGTTGTGAGCGGGGTTGGGCTGATTTGCGTAATTTCGATTTGGCTGAGCCTCATTGCGGACTTCGTTTCTCGCGTTCGGCGGACGGTCGTTATGAGCCACGGGCCGATTAGACTCATGCGGCATATTCGCTGAAGGGGGCCTGTCGGAACGCGGCCTCTCCTCGTTGGCTCGTACGACGCCGCGGCCGTTGAATTCCCCGGCTCGCGGGCTGGCGGCAACGCTCGGCCGTCCATGGTTTTCTGAAGCCCACATCCCACGGTCCTTGCCGGCGGCTTCCCGGTGCTGCGTCTGGATCGCCGTCGGGCCGAACCGCCGTTCGTGTTCTGCAGTGATCTGCTCGCGTGTAGGCCGAGCCACGATTCCGCCCTCCCCGCCGTTAAAGCTCACTCGGCTGGATTCCCGCGTGACTACGCGTTCGTTGTAGGTGTTGTGAATCACGGTCACGTTTACGTTTGTTACGGAGCGGTTGTAGTAGTAATGGCCACTTCGCCAAGCGCCACCGACGAAGCCCACTCCCGTGTATCCGAATCCGTAGTTGATCCCTCCATAAAATCCGACGTGCGGTCCCCAATACCCTGCATGCCATACATAAACCCCGCCGCCCCATCCCCAGTATCCGGGCGTCCACAGCAAACCCGGCGCTGGAGCGGGCACCCATGTTCCGGGCACCCAGTAATATCCATCCGGGCCGTAAGCCCAGTAGCCTGGTATCCACATATACCCTGCAACCGGGCAGGGAGGCTGCACATACACGGGAAGCGGAGGCGGTCCAATCCGCACGGAAATGCCCACGGCTACCTGCGCCTGCGACGCGGACGGCATCGCCAGCAAAGCGATCCCAGCCACTGCTAGTGCAAGTATTCTCAAGAGTCTCATCGCATTCACCTCTCTAGTTTCCAATTGCGGATGGCGCCCTCATTCCGCCACATCAGGCTGGGCTTTGCCTTCGTGGGCGCCTAACTCTTCTAACCCCATTGTTTCCCCAAAGTTGTAGCTTGCAAAGGCCTGATCTTGCAGGAGGTTACATCCTTGGCACGGCCATTTTTGCGTGATCCCTCCAAGTGGGGTGACCAATCCATCCTCCTATCGTCAATAACAGCAGGTTGCAGGACGCAACCTCCCGAAAGCGTTCGTCGAATTGGAAGGCTCGCGGAACCGCAAATGCCGGAATTGCGTATGGAATCGAGAGGATCTTCATGCAGACCATGGCTGGCAACATTCGGTATGCACTCCGGCAATTCCGCCATGCTCCGGTCTTTACCGCTGCGGCCATCCTCACGCTCGCCCTCGGCATTGGCGGCACCACCGCCATCTTCACTCTGATTCATGCCGTCATGCTCCGCTCCCTGCCCGTTGCCGATCCTGGCAACCTCTACCGCGTTGGCGAAGGTGACGATTGCTGCGTAGAAGGCGGTCCCCAGGACCGCTGGGGCATGTACTCCTATCCTTTATATGAGCGCCTCAAGTCCGAAACGCCGGAATTCGAGGAAGTCACCGCATTTCAGGCTGGCCGTGGCCGCATGAGCGTGCGCCGCCAGGGCGTCGAAAAATCCGCCAGGCCCTTGCGCTCGGAATACGTCACGGGCAGTTATTTTTCTACGCTGGGTGTGCGTTCTTTTGCCGGCCGACTCTTTACCGCCGATGATGACCGGCCCTCTGCTCCTCCGGTCGCAGTGCTCAGCCACCGCGTCTGGCAAACCACTTATGCATCCGATCCCTCCGTGTTAGGGTCCACTTTTGTCGTCGAAGGCCATCCGTTCACCATCATCGGCATCGCCCCTCCCGGCTTCTTCGGCGAAATGCTCCAAAGCGATCCGCCAGACATCTGGATCCCCGTTCAGCAAGAGCCCATGATCAACGGCGACGGCAGCCTACTCCACCAATCCGTCTCCGCCTGGCTGCGCATGATCGGCCGCTTGCGCCCCGGAGCCACCACCGCAGGCATGGCGCCGCGCCTCACCGGAATCCTCCGCCAGTGGATGCAATACGATTCCGGCTATCCCGCCAACTGGATGCCCGACGTCATCCAAATGCTTCCTAAGCAAGTCATCAGCGTGATTCCCGCTGGCGCCGGAGTCGCCATGATGAAAGAGGAGTACGGCCGCAGCTTACAAATCCTGCTTACCGTTTGCGGCCTCGTCCTGCTCATCGCCTGCGCCAACGTCGCGAATCTTCTACTCGCGCGCGGCGTTGCGCGCCGCGGGCAGACCGCCGTGCGCCTCGCCATCGGTGCCACACGCCGCCAGATCATCGGCCAGGCGCTCACCGAAAGTATTCTGCTTTCCATCGGTGGCGGCATCGTCGGTCTCATCGTCGCCATCGCTGCGGCACGGCTTCTTCTTGTCCTCGCATTCCACAACGCCCACTTCCTCCCCATCAGCGTCGCCCCATCCTTCCTCGTCTTGGGGTTCACTTTCACGCTTTCGCTGCTCACCGGAATCATTTTCGGCTCGGCTCCCGCCTGGCTCGCCACGCGCACCGATCCCGCCGAAGCTCTTCGCGGCTCCGGTCGCGGCACGCGCGACCATTCTTCCTTCGCTCGCAAAGCGCTTCTCGTCGTGCAAGCCACTTTATCCGTGGTCCTCGTCGCGGGCGCCACCATGCTCGCTCGCAGCCTCAACAAGCTTGAAAACCAGGATTTCGGCTACAAGGTGGAAGACCGCGTGGAAGTGGACATCAACAACCCCCCTGCGAACTACACCGTTCCGCAGCTCCAGGCCCTTTACCGCCAGATCGAAACGCGGCTCGACCAGCTTCCGGGCGTTAAGGGCTCCGGCCTCGCTCTTTACAATCCCCTCACCGACAACTGGGGCGAAATGATCATGGTCGCCGGTCATCCTCCCGGCAAAATGAGCGAGGAATCCGGCGCTTCCTGGGACCGCGTCAGCACCGATTATCTTCAGAACTGGGGCATGCCCATCCTGCGCGGCCGCTACTTCAACGCCGCCGACAATGAAACCACCGCGCCTGTCGCCATCGTCAATCAGGCTTTCGTGAAGCGCTTCTTCAAAAGTTCGGAGGATCCGCTCGGCCAGCACTTCGGCCTCGATCTTCCCAAATACAACGGCACGTTCCGCATCGTCGGCATCATTGGCGACGCCAAGTTTGCGGGCTGGGGATTGAATCGTCCCGCGCGTCCCATGTTCTACGTTCCCCTTGACCAGTCCGCTCCCTACGACGACGACTTGATGAAGAAAATTGACCTCCGCTCCCACTTCATCGGCGGCATCATGCTCGTCACGAAAATGCCTCCCGGCGAAGTCGAAGCCCAGCTCACCCGCCTTCTCGGCGACATTGATCCCAATCTCACCATCAACAGTGTCCGCAGCATGCGCCAGCAGATTGATCTTTCCTTCGATCAGGACCGCGCCACCGCCAGCCTCGCCGGACTTTTCGGCATCGTCGCTCTCGTCCTCGCCGCCATCGGGCTTTACGGCGTCACTGCCTATTCGGTCGCGCAGCGCACCAACGAAATTGGCATTCGCATGGCTCTCGGCGCCGACCGTCCCAAAGTCGTCCGCCTCGTTTTGGCGGGCGCTTTCAAGCGCGTCTTGATCGGTCTCATCCTCGGCTTGCCGCTCGCCGTCGGCGCAGGCAAGCTCATCTCCGCCCAGCTCTACGGTGTCGTTTCCTGGGATCCCGCCGCCCTTCTTATCGCCGCTACCGCACTCGCCATCTGTTCGTTTTTCGCGGCCATCATTCCCGCCTCCCGCGCCGCCGCCATTTCCCCCATGGACGCCCTCCGCATCGAATAGCCGTCTTTCACTGGCGTGCCGGCCCTTACTTCAGCGTATCCGGCATTGCGCTCGGAGGAACGCTTGGATGCCGCGCCAGTTCCGTCCCCGCGACGATGGCATTGCGGATCTGCCCGAACAAATCCGTCAGCGTGTCCGGCGTGTGCGGGATCAACACCGTGTTGCTCCGGTCGTTCCCCGCAATGTCCTTCAGCGTGTCGAAGTACTGCGTCATCAGCACCAGTTGCATCACGTCCTGAGGCGTCGAGCCCGGCACCGTCTTCGCAAAATCCTCCACCGAATCCTTCAATCCCGAAATGATCGCTTTCCTCTGGTTCGCGATGCCTTCCCCCTGCAGCCGTTTCGATTCCGCCTCCGCTTCTGCCTGCTTCACCAGCAGCAGCTTGTTCGTCTCCGCGCGCGAGACCGTCGCTTCCCGTTCCCGCTGCGCCGCGTTGATGTCGTTCATCGCCGCCTTCACCTTCTGGTCCGGCACGATATCCGAAATGAGCACCTTCACGATCGAATAGCCGTACTCTTTCATCGAAGCGTCCAGGCTGTCCCGCAAATCTGCCGCGATGTCCGCCTGGTTCAGGAACGTGTCGTCCAGCTTCATCTTCGGCACGTGCCCCAGCACCACGTTGTACACCATGGATTCGATCTGCTTCACCGGATCCGACAGCTTATAGAACGCCGCTTCCACCGCGTCCGGAATCACTTTGTACTGGATCGAAACCGGTATCTGCACGAACACGTTGTCCTGCGTTTTCGTCTCCACCTGCACGTCGAACTGCTGCACCTTCATGCTCAGCCGCCGCACCACCGTCTCGAGATACGGCGTCTTCCAGTTCAATCCCGGGCCGGCCACTCGCGCGAATTTCCCCAGCCGCTGCACGATGGCCACCTGCGCTGTCTCCACCGTAAAAAATGAACCCAGCACCATGCTCAACACGAAAATCCCGATAATGATGAACAAAATCAGAAAAACGGTGCCCAGTTCCATATTCATTCTCCTCTTTCCTCTTTGCCTTTCGGATCCCTTGCCGGTCCTCGATGCGGCGCCATTCTACCCTAGTCCG
>DATIXL010000075.1:0-2512 GCA_035518615.1 Terriglobales bacterium
GTGAAATAGAAAAGGGCCTCGGCAAAGTCGAGGCCCTTTTTTGCTTTTTGCTGGGTCGCGTGTTGAGCAGCGCGTACTGCTTGCTGTTCAGCCGAGACTCGCACCGCATGCGCGGTGTGTTCAGCGTTGTAACGCTTCTAAGCCCGGTGGAGTCATTCATTCCCCTCCGGAGCCTTGCAGCTCACAGCTTCCTTCTACGCCGGTGAGAAGCTCACTGCAAGAGAATTTTGGGACAGTTACGGTCGAGTATCGTATCTCTTGGGAGGTCAGAGAATTAGACTGTGGATATCTGATTTACTTGATGAACAGCGATTCGCGCAATTGATCGCGGCCGACGTAGGACTTCATGGTCCGATAGCGACCGAACATCTCCTGAATCTCGCGGTTCTGGTACACCTTCTGTGCGGGAACGATGGGCTTCGAACCTAGCACTTGGAGAGTCGTGGTATCCATGACGCGATAACGGTGAAACAGCTCCGGCTTCTTGCTATGGAACATGGCGAACACGACGCCACCCGGGCGCAACATTTCTGTCAATGTTGCCACAGCCTGTTTTGCGAGCGTGGGTTCGAGATAGTCCAACACATCCCACAACAGCAACGCATCAAAACTGCTCGGTGGGTACTCCATGTTCTCGGAGAGAAATTTCTTGGCAAGAGCTTCCGGAGTGCGGGAGGCGTAGTCTTGCGGGACACCGGGCTGCGTCTTCAGCAGCGTTTCTTGTTCCGCGACAAAATTGGCCCAAGAGCGGAGCAGGTCATCGGAGGTTACCCGAAATCCGCGCTCGATGAAGAAACTGAGAGTGGTTTGCCAGGCCGGACCAAGATCGAGAAGAGTGCCATGGCCAAGCCCGTCGAGATTCCAGAGGAAATCTTTCAGCCCATTGGAAACGCGGGTAGTTTCCTGCATGGCGGGTTCGCGGTGTGGACCTGTCGCAGGGCTGGCATTGTGCCGGTGATTTCCATTCTTTGGCTCGGGCAAAGAAGTCCTGTTCTCGCGGGGCGTCTGCGCGCCGATGGCGATCCCCAGTTTGTTGAGTAGCCCCATGATTAATCCGCTCCAGCGGTGGCAGCGCCTGAGGCAGTTTTCTGCTCACCGGCAGAGGGGTCTTTCGACTTGTTAGAGTCGGACTTTTTTTGACCAACCAGATCGGCCAAAGGCGCGGAATTGGAGGCTTTTCCCGCCTCGAGTTTACCGTGAAGCTCCGCACCTTCTTCAATGGAAATGCGCTCGGCTCGCAAGTCCCCTTGTACGCGGGCGGTATTCCAAATCTGGATCCGCTCGCTTGCAGTCAACTTGCCTTCCGTCCTGCCGCGAATAACCAGCTCACGCGAGGTGATCTCGGCCTTCACAGTGGCGTTGGGGCCGACGGTCAGAACGGAGTTAGCAAGATTGATCTTTCCATCGACGATGCCGTCGATGAAGAGATCCTCACTTCCGGTCACTTCACCCTTGATTTTGATTCCTTGACTGACACAGGCAGCAGCTTTGCCGGAAACAGGAGGTGCGGTTGACCCACCCCTGCTATTCGCGGGATTTACGGAACCGGAAGAGGCCTCCGGAGACGGCTGCGGATTCCCATCTTCTTTACGCCACATATGGGGACACCTCGAGCTAAGTGTTGAATTTCAAAGCCGCATGTCGAGGCTGGTGAGCGTCGCGACTAAGAATCTTCATGATAGTAGAGCACTTAAGGGATGTAAAGGGCAAGCATACATTTTTGCCGTTTTGTGCCCATTGGGTCCATACAGAGGTTCTACGCGGGACTTCTCCGGATTGTTGCCGCTGGAAGGCGGTTCCTTCTTCTCCTCCCCGTGCAATTCCCACATCGCCACCACCATGCCGGCCAGCTCGCGAACGAACAGCTTGGTGGACTTGCGTTTTTCCCACCACCGCTGCGGATCAAAATCCGCGTCTCTGGCGCTGGCTACGCTGACGGTTCCGGGAAAGACGTGCTCAAAGATGTAGCGGGCGCGACGTGCATGATAATTCGATGTGACGATGACAACGCTTTTCCAATGACGTTCGGCAGCCAGTTTTGCGAGGAATTCCGCCTCTTCCCTGGTGCCGTCCGCGTCGTGGGAGAAGCGCACAATTTTTTCTTTGGGCACGCCACGTTCGATCAAATCGTGTTCGATCAGCTCGGCGATGCCGGCGCTGGGGCGAAGTCTTCTGCCACTGGCAACCACTACGGGAGCAATCTGCTCGCGTGACAATTCTGCAGCGCGCGTGGCGCGATCCGCATAGAAATTGTCGTCGCCGAGCACGAGGATGGCGTCCGCGTGGGGCGCGGGTTCGTCGACGATCCAGGTTTCCGCGGCGAAACGCATGATAGGGTGGCGCGCGAGATAAATGATGGCGCACAAAAGCGCCAGACAAAGCAGCGCGATGAGGCTGCCCACGATTCCCCCGTGTTCCGAACTACGGTGGGCTTTCCTGCTCATGGATTGGGATCGATAGCGCGGAGCTGTTCGGCCGCTTGTTCGGGCAGCACGGAATTGAAATAGACTTC